>NZ_CP095412.1:1965177-2620237 GCF_023016265.1 Blastococcus sp. PRF04-17
GACCGGACTCCCCCGCGGCCGGGGCGACCCACACCTGGCTGGCCGCGCCGCACCTGCAGGCGACGTTCCCGGCCGGCATCGCGACCGTCGAGTTCGGCTCCCCCGAGTGCATCGCGGCGCTCGAGGCGGCCGACCTGGTCGTCTCCAACGACCACATCCCCCTCGACTGGGAGAAGAAGGCCGGCGCGACGTACCTGCAGACCTGGCACGGGACGCCGCTCAAGCGCATCCACAACGACGTCCTCTGGGCGCCCGAGGGCCGGCTGGCCTACCTCGAGCACGACATCGCCCGCTGGGACCTGCTGCTCTCGCCCAACACGGCGAGCACCGAGCGGCTGCGCAAGGCGTTCGGTTTCTCCGGGCCGATCCACGAGACCGGCCTGCCGCGCAACGACCTGCTCAGCAGCCCGCAGCGCGACCAGGTTCGGGCACAGGTCCGCGCCGACCTCGGCATCCGCGACGACCAGACGGTCGTCCTCTACACGCCGACCTGGCGCGACGACCTCGTCTTCAACAAGACCGGCCCGCAGGACTTCGAGTTCCCACTGGACCTCGACGACTTCGGCGCGCGCCTGGGCACCGGCCACGTGCTGCTGCTGCGCCTGCACAACATGGTGATGGACCGGCTGGAGGTCGCCGAGGGCTCGGTGGTCCGTGACGTCTGCAGCCATCCCGACATCCGAGACCTCTACCTGGCCGCGGACCTCATGGTCACCGACTACTCGTCGACCATGTTCGACTTCGCGATCACCGGCAAGCCGCTGCTGTTCTTCACCTACGACCTGGACTACTTCCGGGACGAGCTGCGCGGCTTCTACTTCGACCTGGCCGAGGCGGCCCCCACCCCGCTGCTGCGCACCAGCAAGGAGATCGTCGACGCGATCGCGGAGATCGACGACCTGACGGCGCAGACGCGCGACCGGTACGCCCGGTTCCGCGAGACCTTCACCCACCTGGAGGACGGGCACGCCACCGACCGCGTCCTCCAGCTGCTCTTCCCCGGCGCACCCGCGTCCGGGTCCACCGGAACGACCGAGGGAGATGAGAACCGTGCGGAACGCTGACCGGCTTCTGACCAGTGCACTGAAGGGCCGTTCTTCCTCGAGAGCCTCGCGCCTGCACGCCGCTCCCGCGCCGTTGCAGGTGGTGATCCTCGCGGCGGGCATGGGCACCCGCCTCGGCCGCGACCACCCGAAGCCGCTGACGCCCCTGCAGGACGGCCGCACGATCCTGCGCCGCCAGCTCGACGGGCTGCGGGCGGTGCTGGGCCCGGAGGTGCCGATCACCGCGGTCGTCGGATACCGCTGCGAGATGATCATGCAGGCCGCGCCGGACCTGACCTTCGCCTACAACCCCGACTTCGCGGTCACGAACACGTCGAAGAGCCTGCTCCGCGGGCTGCAGACCTCCCGCGACGGCGGTGTCCTGTGGCTCAACGGCGACGTCGTCTTCGACCCGGCCGTGCTCGAGCTCGCGCTGCCGAGCCTGAAGGCGGACCAGAGCTTCGTCTGCGTCGACACCAACACGGTGGCCGACGAAGAGGTCAAGTACACCCTCGACGGCGACGGGTTCGTCCGCGAGCTCTCCAAGACCGTCGTCGGCGGGCTGGGCGAGGCCGTCGGCATCAACTTCGTCTCCGCCGCCGACAAGGCCGCACTCGCCGAGCACCTGACCGCGTGCGACGCCAACGACTACTTCGAGCGCGGCATGGAGACCGCGATCGAGCACCGGGGCCTGCGCTTCCGGCCGATCGACATCTCGCAGTTCGCCGCGGTCGAGGTCGACTTCGAGACCGACCTCCAGCGCGCCAACACCCTGCTGCCGGGCGTCCGCACCGCGACGGCGCTGGACGGGGTGGCCGCCGAGGCCGGCTGACCGACGTCCCCTCCCGGTCGGCTCAGCCGACCGGGACGGGATCGGTCGCGCCGCTCGGGGTCGTTCCGCTCGGGCGAGGGGTCTCGCGGAACCGCCGCACGGCGGCGATGCCGCCGGCCACCAGCCCGAAGCCGAGCGTCACGAGCAGACCGACGGCGATCCGGGCGGCGAGCTGCGGCCCGCCCGACAGGGCGTTCGCCGACCAGAGGACGTCGACGTCCGGCAGGCCCTGCACCAGCAGCAGCCAGCCGAGGACGACGGCCATCAGGCCGGCCATGGCACCGCGCCCGCGCAGGGCGGCGCGGAACCCCAGGCCGGCGACCAGCGCGGCCAGCAGGGCCGGCATGGCGGCCGACAGCAGCGCCCCCGCGTGCGAGGAGAGCGACTCCGGCGGCGCGGGCGTGGCCGCGGCGTGCCACACCGCCGCGGTGGCACCGGCCACCAGCAGCACGCCCAGCGGACGCGGCGTACGGGCCAGCAGCCCGGCTGCCAGCGCGACCAGCACGAGGCCGACGTGCACCGGCCAGACCAGCCACGGCGGGGGCGGCGGGGACCAGGTCAGCACGCCCTCGATGGCGATCGGGGTCCGGCCGTGCAGCACCGGCACCGTCCATTCGAAGACCGTGTGCTCCGCACCCGGATCGGCGGCCACCTGCGGCGGCAGCTGCTTCTCGCTCATCCAGTGCGTGCGGTGGTCGTGCCAGACGTAGGCCGACTTCGTCGACACCTTCTCCCAGTCCGGCGCCGCCCCCTCGCGGGCGTGGGCCGGCACGTCGACCAGGGCGAACCGGTCGAGGTTGACGTAGGTCGCGGCGCTGTTGGCGTTGCGCCAGACGCCGTCGGGCCCGATGCGCAGGTACGGCTCGCCGTCGTAACCCGGCACGACCACCTCGGTGGCGGTGTCGTTGGCCAGCTCGATCTCGTCCCCGAACTGCAGGACCCGGACCCGGATGCCGGGCACGTCCGGGGTCACCGAGGTGACGCGGGCGTCGTAGTTGCTGCCAGCCGCCCCGCCCCCGACGTGCGCCGCCGCCGGGCCGGCCACCGACAGCGTGGCCAGCACGCCGAGCACGACGACGAGCAGCCGGGCCGGCGCCCGCCTCACGCCGCGCCCGCCACCACGGAGAGGTCCGCGGCGATGTCGCGCGCGGTGTTGCCGGCGTCGAAGGCGACGTGCGCCTCGTCGTCGGTCCCGTACAGGAGCAGCAACGACGAGTGCAGCCGGCCCTGGTCCTCCGCCAGGGGCACGCCGGTGGCCAGCTGCGCCCGGTCGATCGCCTCCTGGTCGCCGGTGAGCCCGGTGAACCGGATGGGCAGGTCGGCGTCGAAGCGGCCCAGGTACTCGGCGAGCACCTCCGGGGTGTCGGTCGCCGGGTCGGTGGTCACGAAGATCATCTGCAGGTCGTCGGTGACCGCCGGCTCCAGCCCGCGCAACGCGACGGCGACGTCGGCCATCGTCGTCGGGCAGATGTCGGGGCAGTTCGTGTAGCCGAAGAACAGCAGCGTCGGCCGGCCGGCGGTCTCCTCCCGGAAGTCGAAGGTTGCCCCGGTCGTGTCGGTCAGCGTGAAGGTCGGGCGCCGGTACGGCTCGGCCAGGTCCAGGCCCGCATACCGGTCCCCCGGCCCCTCCAAGGTGGCCACGCCTCCCGAGTGGCCACCCGAGTGGTCGTGCCCCGACTCCGCCGCCGGCGCCTCGCCGCCGCACCCGGCCAGCGCCACGCCGGCGGCGAGCAGGAGGGCGGTCAGGTAGCGCGGTGAACTCACGACGACACGGTACGTCGACCGGCCCGCCAGCCGAGGACGACGCCGGCGATGCCGGTGAGCAGCGCGACGATCGCGACGAAGAGGGCCAGCGCGCCCGGGTTCTCCGCGGCCGCCTCGGCGTGGGAGTGGTCGCTGTCGGTCGCCGCCGTCCCGGTTCCGCTGTCCGAGGCGAGCGTCAGCACCGGGGCGGGGCGCTCGGGCTCGCCCTGGCCCTCGACGGTGGGCTCGATCCAGGCGGCCTCGGTGCCGTCGCTGTAGAGCTGCACCGTCGGGAACGAGACCGAGGCCACGTCGGGGAAGGGACCGCCGGAGAGCGCGAACTCCTGGAACTCGCCGGGCGCGATGCCGGCGCCGTCCACGGCGCGGAACTCGACGACCGACACGTAGGAGGTGATCTCCTGCCCGTGGTTCTCGAGCGGCTCGTCCAGCGCCGCCGTGGTCAGCGTCGCGGTCCAGCCGGGCACGGGCTGGGTGCGCAGGGAGGCCAGTGCGGCCTCCTCGGGGATCTGGATGCGCAGCCCGACGGTCGACGCCGCCTCGCTCTCGTTCGGCACGCGGAAGGTCAGCTTGCCGTAGCCGCCGGGGGCGGCGTCCTGCGACGAGACGGTCACGTGGGCCGACGCCACCCCCGCCCAGGTCACCACGGCGGTCAGGACGGCCACGACGACGACGGTCAGGCGGGCAGGGGCACGACGGACGGACACGGAACTCCTCATGGTTGGGACCAACGGGACAGAGCGGGGCCGCTCACCGCACCGGGAAGGTGGTGCTCGCCGTGGTGGCGGTGAACTCGTCGAGGCGGACGCTGACCGACAGCGTCCAGGTGCCGGCGCCCGGAATGGCCGTTCCGTCACCGACGTAGTGGCCGGGACCGGCGGGCTGGAGATCCACGTCCAGCGGACCGATCTCCTGCGCCTGCTCGGTGAGGCTGACGTCGAGGTCGGCCGGCTGGGTCAGCCGCCCGGTGTCGTCGAACAGGTAGACGTGCAGGGTGTTGGGTCCGGGCCGGGCGGGATCGAGCGAGATCTGCACGCTGCCCGACGGGCCGGCCCTGCCCTCCAGCGGCAGCACCACGTCGACCGGCTCGGCGACGGCCGACCGGGCCGGCGGCGTGCCGACCAGGACGGCCGACAGTGCCAGGATCGCCGCCGCGACGACGACCTCCACCAGGACCGACCGGCGCAGTGCCGGCACGTGCTCCGCGGCGCTCTCCGATTGCAGGTGCTCGCGCACGGCGGCCGGCCCGTCCTGCGCCGGCGGGCCACCACCGGCGTTGGCGAAGGCGTGCGCGGGAAGGCTGCGCCGGGGGCCCGGCCGCGAGCGGCGGACGCCGAGCCGCTGCTGCACCCACACCCGCGAGACGCCCGCGGCGGCGAGCACGACCAGCACCAGGACCAGCTTGGCGACCAGCACCCAGCCGTAGGTGGTGAAGAACAGCCCGGTGGGGGACTCCACCTCGCGGACCGACTGGACGACGCCGCTGACGACGAGGGCGGACACCGAGGCGAACGCGAGCCGGGAGTAGCGGGGCACCGCGGTCGCCAGGTCGTCGGCGGGCGTGCCCGGCCGCAGCACCCCCGCGAGCAGGCCGGCCAGCCCGCCCAGCCACACGGCCATCGCCGCCACGTGCACGACGGTGACCGCGACCGCGAGGCCCGGCCACGGCCCGGCCACCGGGTGACCGATCGCGGCGGTGCTGACGACCAAGCCCGCCGCGAGCAGCCCGCCGGCGACGACCGCCGGCAGCGTCGGCGCGTCGCCCCGCCAGGCGGTCCGCAGGAGGGCGGCCAGCGCGAGGGCGAGCCCGAGCCGGGCCAGCAGCACCCAGCCGGCGGCCGACGACGCGGTGGCGGCGAGCAGCGAGGTGTCGGCGATCGAGCCGAGCCCGGTGGCCGCCGCGTATGGCCCCTGGAGCAGGAAGCTCACCGCTGCGGCGACCGCGACCGCGAGCGCGCCCCCCACGGCGAGCCGGCGCAGCCGGTCGGCCGCCCAGCCGGCCGGCCAGCACACCAGGACCAGCACGGGGACGCCGATGGCGAGGGCGAGACCCGCGAAGCCCACCCAGCGGGCGATGGGCAGCGCCGTGGCGACGAGCGGGTCGGTGGGATCGACGGCCGTGCCGGCGGCGACCAGGTCCGCGTCGCCGACGGTGAAGGAGAACGCCCCGGAGATGGGGTGCGAGTCGGCCGAGACGACGCGGTAGGTGAGCAGGTAGCCCTGGTCGTCGGGCAGTTCGCTGCGCGGGACGACGGTCACCGTTCCGCCGTCGACGGAGGTCTCCGTCAGGTGCACCGTGCCGTCCGAGTGGATCAGGCGGGCGTAGCCGGCGCCCAGCGAGACCGGCTCGCTGAAGGTGAGCGTGATCTCGTCGGGCGCCTCGTCCATCCGGGCCCCCTCCGCCGGGTCGGTGGCGACGAGGGTGGCGTGGGCCGCGGCCGGCCCTGCGGTGAGCAGACCGAGGAGCAGCCAGCCGGCGATCAGGGGGACCAGCAGCGCGGCCGAGCGTGTCACGCGGTCACCCGTCGGGACACCACGGCCCGTGGTTGCCGGCTGCGCCCGCGCCAGGCCACGACGGCCACCAGGCCGGCGCCGGCCAGGAGCAGCAGGTGGGCGACCGCCCGGTCGAGGTGCACGTGGCCGGCGCCGAGGTCGGCCACGGTGACCGGTACGAGCAGCGCCGCGAACGTGCCGAGGAACGGCAGCGCCCCGGCCGCCAGCCGCGGCGCCGCCGCGACGGCGAGGAAGGCGGCGGCCACGCCGAGGTTCCACGCACCGGTCTCGTGGGCCATGTGCACCGGCGCGCTCATCGCCCCGGCGCCGGTCGTCAACGTCGGCCAGGCCAGACCGGCCTGGGCCACGCCGACCGTGAGCAGGGCCAGGCGCAGTGCCGTCGCGGCCAGCCGGGCGCGTGCGGCGGAGGCGCTCCCGGGCAGCTCGCGCGGCAGTGCGCCGAGCACGGCCGCCGTGAGATCGGGCACAGGAGCCGCCGGCGCGAGCCGGGCGCGACGCGTGACCCGGGCGGCCTGCTCCGCCCAGCCGGCGCAGTCGGCGCACGCCGCGAGATGGGCGTCGAGCTGCGCGGCAGGCATCCCGAGCGGCTCGCCGTCGAGCCTGGCGGAGATGGCCTCACGGACCGAAGGTGGGCACGGCATGCCGTATTGGTCGTCCGCCGGGGCCCTCTGGTTCCCACCGCTTGCGGGTCGGTAGGCGAACATGGGGACGTGGACGACCTGCAGGGCATCGCGGAGGACGCCGCGGGCGGCGATCCGCTGGCTGCCGCGGCGCTCGTCCGAGCCACCCAGACCGACGTCTGGCGGCTGTGCGCCGCCCTGGGCGATCCCGGGTCGGCCGACGACCTGACGCAGGAGACCTACCTGCGCGCCTTCGGCTCGCTGCACCGGTTCGAGCACCGGTCGTCGGTCCGCACGTGGCTGCTCGCGATCGCGCGGCGGGTCTGCGCGGACGCCGTCCGCTCCCGCCGGCGCCGGCGGCTCACCCTCGTCCGGGACACCGCTGACCTCGAGCTCCTGGCGGCCGAGGGCGGGCCGGACGACTCCGTCGGCGAGGGTGCCGCCGTCGCCGACCTGCTGTCCCGGCTGGACCCCGACCGGCGCGAGGCGTTCGTCCTCACCCAGCTCCTGGGGCTGCCCTACGCCGACGCGGCCGAGGTGGCCGGCTGCCCCGTCGGCACCATCCGCTCCCGAGTGGCGCGCGCCCGCGCCGACCTGGTCCGAGACCTCGCCGGAGTGAGGACCGCCGACGAGGAGGGCGACGCCGCGCACGCGTGAGCGCCCGCAGGTACCTGGTACCGGCGGCGGCACCTATGCTGCCCGACGGCCCCGTGCCGCCCGTGGCGTCCCGGCCGTTCACCTTCCCGAGACGGAGCCGACGCGTGCCCTTCAGCCTGACGCCCAAGGACTCGAGCTTCTATCCGCTGTTCGCCGCGTCCGCGGAGAACCTCGTGGCCGCCACCGACGTCCTCGGCGAGTTCATCCACGACCACGCCCGGCGCGCCGAGCTGGCCGCGCGGCTGCGCGACCTGGAGCACGAGGCCGACCAGACCACGCACGCGATCTTCCGGCACCTCAACACCAGCTTCGTGACGCCGTTCGACCGCGAGGACATCTACAAGCTCGCCAGCAACCTCGACGACGTCATGGACTTCGTCGAGGCCGCCGCGGACCTCGTCGTCCTCACCGGGCTGGGCACCCTTCCCGCCGAGATGAGCCAGCAGGTCGCCCTCCTCCAGCGCTGCGCGCAGACGACCGCCGAGGCCATGCCGCGGCTGAGGACGCTCAAGGACCTCTCCGACTACTGGATCGAGGTCAACCGCATCGAGAACGAGGCGGACAAGCTCTACCGCCGCCTGCTCTCCCGGCTCTACAGCGGCGAGTTCGACGCCCTGGAGATCCTGAAGCTCAAGGAGGTCGCCGACCAGCTCGAGGAGGCGGCCGACGCCTTCGAGCACATCGCCAACGTGGTCGAGACCATCGCGGTCAAGGAGTCCTGACCCCGGTGTACCGCTGATGGATCCGGCCTTCCTCGGGCTCGTCGTGATCATCCTGGTCGCGCTGGCCTTCGACTACACCAACGGCTTCCACGACGCGGCCAACGCGATCGCCGTCGCCGTCTCCACCAAGGCGCTGACGCCGCGGGTGGCCCTGGCGCTGGCCGCCGTGATGAACCTGGTCGGCGCGCTGCTGTCCACCGAGGTGGCCAAGACCGTGGGCGCCGGGATCATCGAGCCACCGGAGGGCGCCGGGGGTCTGGAGATCGTCTTCGCGGGGGTCGTCGGCGCGATCGTCTGGAACCTGATCACCTGGTGGTACGGACTGCCGTCGTCGTCCTCCCACGCCCTGATCGGCGGCCTGGTCGGCGCCGCCCTCGCCGCGGCCCACTCGGTGCAGTGGATGGGCGTGTTCGAGAAGGTCATCGTCCCGATGATCGTCTCGCCGCTGGTCGGCTTCGGGCTCGGCTACCTGTTCATGCTCGCCCTGCTGTGGGCGTTCCGGCGGTCCCACGTCGCCAGGGCCAACCGCAACTTCAAGCTGGCGCAGATCGTCAGCTCGGCCACGATGGCGCTGGGCCACGGGATGCAGGACGCCCAGAAGACGATGGGCATCATGACCCTCGCCCTGTTCACCGCGGGGGAGATCGACACCTTCGAGGTGCCGTTCTGGGTGGTGCTGTCCGCCGCGGCGGCGATCGCGGCGGGCACCTACGCCGGCGGTTTCCGGATCATGCGGACGATGGGGCGCCGGATCATCCAGCTGACGCCGACCGGCGGGTTCGCCGCGCAGACGGTCGCCTCCAGCGTCATGGTCACCACCGCCACCGTCTTCGCCGTCCCCGTGTCGACGACGCACATCACCACCACGTCGATCATGGGTGTCGGCGCGACCCGGCGGCTGTCGGCGGTCCGCTGGGGCGTGGCCGGCAACATCGTGGGCGCCTGGATCGTGACCCTGCCGGCCGCCGCGGCCGTGGCAGCCGTGACCTACTTCCTGACCGACCTGGTCGTGGGGTGAGATGACCGCGTGACCGGCGCCACCGCACCCGCGCCGGTCGCGCTGGGCACCGCTGCTGGGCGCTGGCTGGTGGCGGTCACGGTGCTCGCGTCGGGCATGGCCTTCCTCGACGGGACCGCCGTGCAGGTGGCGCTGCCCGCGATCGGCCGCGACCTCGAGGCCAACCTGTCGGGGCTGCAGTGGACGGTCAACGGCTACACCCTGGCGCTGGCGGCGCTGATCCTGCTCGGCGGATCGCTCGGCGACCGCTACGGGCGGCGCCGGGTGTTCGTCATCGGCGTGGTCTGGTTCGCCGCCGCCTCCCTGCTGTGCGGCCTGGCGCAGAACACCGGGCAGCTCGTCGCGGCCCGGGCGCTGCAGGGCATCGGCGGCGCGCTGCTGACGCCGGGCAGCCTGGCGCTGATCCAGGCCTCGTTCCGTCCCGGTGACCGCGGCCGGGCCATCGGGCTGTGGTCGTCGCTGTCGGGCATCTCCGCGCTGATCGGCCCCTTCCTCGGCGGGCTGCTGGTCGACGCGGTGAGCTGGCGGCTGGTCTTCCTCATCAACGTGCCGATCGCCGTGGTCATCGTCGCGGTCGCCGGCCGGCACGTGCCCGAGAGCCGGGACGGCGGCCATCACGGCCGGTTCGACGTCGCCGGCGCGGCACTCGGCGCCGTCGCGCTCGGCGGCGTCACCTACGCGCTGATCGCCGGGGCGGACACCTTCGCGCGGACCGACGTCGTCGTCTCCGCGGCGCTCGGCGTGGCCGCGGCGGTCGGCTTCGTCGTCCGTGAGCGGGCGGCCGCGGACCCGATGCTGCCGCTCGGCGTCTTCGCCGACCGTCAGTTCACCGGCGCCAACCTGTCGACCCTCGCCGTCTACGGCGCGCTGGGCGGGAGCGGCCTGTTCCTCGTCCTGCAGCTGCAGAACGTGCTCGGCTACGGCGCCACGGCGGCCGGGGCGGCGATGCTGCCGTCGATCCTGCTGCTCACCCTGCTCTCGCCCCGGGCCGGGGCGCTGGCCCAGCAGATCGGCCCGCGGCTGCCGATGACCGTCGGCCCGCTGGTGATCGCCGCGGGCACGCTCCTGCTGGCCTGGGTGGACGGCGACGCCCCGTACGTCGTCGAGGTACTGCCGGGCACGGTGCTGCAGGGGCTGGGCCTCGCCCTCACCGTGGCGCCGCTGACCGCCACCGTGCTGGGCGCGGCGCCCGACGCGATGGCCGGCGTCGCCAGCGGCGTCAACAACGCCGTCGCCCGCGCGGCCCAGCTGCTGGCGGTCGCGGCCCTGCCGGTCGCGGTTGGCCTCTCCGGCGACGACTACACCGACCCGGTCGCCTTCACCAGCGGCTTCTCCACGGCGATGATCATCTGTGCGGGGCTGTTCGCCGCGGGCGGGCTCACGGCCTGGTCGACGATCCGGTCCGACGTGCTGCAGACCACATCCCGCTGAGTGAGACGTGTTGTGAGCAATCCCGACCGATCTGGTAGACATAGCGCCGTGGCAGAGACGACGGTGCTCCTCGTGGGGCGCATCCATGTCGACCTGCTGCGCGTCTGCGCCAGCCGCTGTCCGGGCCGCTGACTCCCGCGCCTGAGGCGCTCCCCTGCTTTCCGCCGCGCTGCGCCCTGCCCGCGCGCGCCCGCGGTCCCCTGAGACTCGGAGTTCAGTCCCGTGAAGACCCTTGTTCTGCTCGCCCTCGTCGGCCTGGGTGCGCAGCTCGTGGACGGCAGCCTGGGCATGGCCTACGGCGTCACCTCGACCACCCTGCTGCTCGCCATCGGCACCAGTCCCGCGGCCGCCTCGGCCACGGTGCACCTCGCGGAGATCGGGACGACGCTCGCCTCGGGCCTCTCCCACTGGAAGTTCGGCAACGTCGACTGGAAGGTCGTCGCCAAGATCGGCCTCCCCGGCGCGATCGGCGCGTTCGCCGGCGCGACGTTCCTCGCCAGCCTGTCCACCGCGGTCGCGGCCCCGGTGATGTCGCTGATCCTCCTCACGCTCGGCGTCTACATCCTGGTGCGATTCACGCTCCGGGGCATCGACCGCCGGCACCTGGGCAAGCCGATGCGCAAGCGCTTCCTCGGCCCGCTGGGCCTGGTCGCCGGCTTCGTCGACGCCACCGGCGGCGGCGGGTGGGGCCCGGTCGGCACGCCCGCCATCCTGGCCAGCGGCCGGATGGAGCCGCGCAAGGTGATCGGCTCGATCGACACTTCCGAGTTCCTGGTGGCGCTGGCTGCCAGCCTCGGGTTCCTGTTCGCGCTCGGCTCGCAGGGCGTGAACTTCACGTGGGTCGCAGGGCTGCTGATCGGCGGCCTGATCGCCGCGCCGATCGCCGCGTGGCTGGTCCGGCACATCCCGCCCCGGCTGCTCGGCTCCCTGGTCGGCGGCATCATCGTGCTGACCAACACCCGCACGCTGCTGAGGAGCGACTGGATCGACGCCGCCGACGGCACCCGCTACCTGGTGTACGGGGCGATCTACCTGATCTGGGCCGCGGCCGTGGTGTGGTCGTTCATCGAGTACCGGAAGGACCGCGACCTGGAGTCGGCCGAGGCCGTCTCCGCCCTGGCCGAGCGCAACGCGGTGGCCGAGCGCAACGTGGGGACCGAGCAGGAGGCCGCGCCCGTCGCCGAGTCGGTGCCGGCCGGTCGCCCCAGCGCCCCGCGCGACTGACGACCGCATGCGGGGATCAGGTGACCTGATCCCGCAGCGTCCTCCCTCACCGCAGAACGTGGGGGAGGACGCTCGACGATCAGGTCACCTGATCATCGCGGACGCCGGCGAGCAGGTGGGCCTCGATTTCGAACGGCAGGCCGGGTTCGGGGCGGTGCGCCGCCCTGGGCGGGCGCCCGTCTGCCCGCAGCCAGGCCCACGTGTCGGCCACCGAGTCGCGCAGCGGGCGGCTGGGCAACCCGAGCTCGCGCGCACGGGAGGTGTCGACGTCCCAAGCCGTGCGCGCCACGTCGGCCGGCAGCCACAGCGGCAGGTGCACCCACGGCTCGACCCCGGCGGCCAGCAGCGCGGCCTCCGGCACCGGCACCCACTCCGCGTCGCTGCCGGTCACCTCGCGGCAGAGCTCCAGCAGCCCGCCGAGCGTGCTCATGCCGGTCGGCCCGGTCGCGTTCACCGCGCCGGAGAGTCCGCGCTCGACCGCCTCGATCAGCCACTCCGCCAGGTCCCGGGCGTCCACCGCGGCGATCGGCTGCTCCAGTGCATCCGGGACGACGACCCGGCCGCCCCGGGCGATGCGCTCCAGCCACCAGCCGAGCCGGTGGATGGGGTCGTACGGGCCGATGATGAGCCCGGCGCGGGCGGTCAGGAACCGATCGCCCAGCGCCGCGCCCAGGATCCGCTCGCTCGCGGCCTTGATGGGGCCGTACTCCTCGTCGTCCGTCGTCCAGGTCGGCTCGTCGTCCTCCCGACCGATCGGACCGGGCGGCCAGTTCGCGTAGGCGTTCAGGCTGCTGACGAAGGCGTAGGCGCGGACGTCGCCGAGCACCTCGGCGGCGTTGCGGGCCGCGGTGCGCGTCTGGCACGACGTGTCCACGACCAGGTCGGGCGTCCCGTCGGCCAGCGCCTTCGGGAGGGCGTCGGGGTCGTCGCGGTCGCCGTGCAGGGGACGCGCTCCTTCGGGGGGCTCCCCCGAGACGCCGCGGGTGAAGGTGGCGACGTCGTGGCCGCGCTCGAGCGCCGCGGAGGCGACGTGCCGGCCGAGGAAGTGGGTGCCGCCGAGGACGAGGAGCCGCATGCGCTCACTCCAGCCGAGCCGCTCCCCCGCCGTCCAGCCGGTTCGCGGCCGGCGGAATCGGGTTCAGACCGCCCGGCGGTACTCCGGCACCTGGGGCAGGGGCGTGGACCGCGCGGCGGCGAGCACCATCTGCGGCGAGCGGGGCAGCCCGCGCCGCGTGCACAGCCGCAGCGCCCGTGCGCCGGTGAGGACGTCGGTCTCCGGCGGCACGACCAGCAGGTCCGCACGCCGCAGGCCGCCGTCCCAGGTCAGGCAGACCACGCCCGGATCCATGCTGCGGAAACCGCCGGTGCGCACCACCCGGTCCTGGACGAGGAGCTTGCGGGGCACGGTCGACCACGCGTCGAGGGGGTAGGTGAACCGCTCCACCCGCACGCCGCGGCGGTCGAGCTCGGCGATCAGCTCCGGCAGCTCGACGGCGAGGTCCCGGCAGCGCGGGAACCACGCCCCGTCGAAGGCCGAGGCCCCGTCACCCGCGTTCTCCCGAAGACTCACCCGGACGTCGATGCCGCCCCGGAACCCACCGCCCGGAGCCGTTCGGGTGATCGTCGTCATCAGCGCTCGGCCGCCTCTCGTTCCTCGACACACGGACCCATCGGCAACGTATGTCGAGGTCGGCGCCCGGCTCGCGCAGGCGGATGCGGGCGGGTCGCCGTCCCCCGGCCCGTCGTCACGACCCGTGCCCACCCGGCCACGGCTGCCCTTCCCACCCCCGGAGATGATCATCGGCGAATGGCTGGGCCCGACGGCCGCGGAGTCAACCGGTTGTTGCAGCGCCCCTGCTAGCCCGAGGGTGGCGCGATGCCCGGCGGACGACTGACACACGACGAACGGCTGCGGATCGAGACGTTGTGGAGGGTGGGCCGATCGATCCCTCAGATCGCTGAGCACATCGGCCGGCACACCTCCACGGTGTGGCGCGAGCTGAACCGCAACCACTCCTACCGGCACGGCCCCAAAAACCCCGCCGGCCGGCACGGCAGCAGCGGCGGTCCGGGCCCCGGCGGGCTCTACCGGTGGGGCTATCTGGCCGACCGTGCCCACGAGCGCGCCCGACTGCGGGCGCTGCGGCCTAAGCGGGCCAAACTGGCCGTCCGCGGCCCGCTGCGCGCAGAGGTGCTCCGTCGACTGAAGAAGCGGCACTCGCCGCGGCAGATCGCCGACCGGCTTCGCCGCGAGCATCCCGGGCAGGCAGCCTGGAGCGTGTCGCACGAGACCATCTACAAGGCCATCTACGTGCAAGGCCGCGGCAACCTGCGCGCCGAGCTGGGGAACCAGGTGGCGCTGCGCTCCGGCCGCGCGCACCGGCGCAGGCGACCCGCGGCAGGCGGCGCGGTCCGCTCGGCACGCGCCTGGATCACCCCGGACTTTCACCTCTCCGCCCGCCCCGCCGAAGCCGCCGACCGGGCGGTGCCCGGGCACTGGGAGGGCGATCTCCTCGTCGGCGCCCGCGGCTCCTCGGCGATCATCACCCTCGTCGAGCGCAAGACCCGCTACGTGATGCTCGGCGCCCTACCCGACTCGCGCGCCTCCGAGCAGGTCATCGCCGTGCTCTCCGCCCTCGCCCAGCGGCTGCCCGCCCACCTGCGCCGGTCACTGGCCTGGGACTGCGGTCCGGAGATGGCCGCCCACGCCCGATTCCGGGTCGCCACCGGCTGCCCGGTGTTCTTCTGCGACCCCCACTCGCCCTGGCAACGCGGCTCCAACGAGAACACCAACCGGCTGCTGCGCGACTACTTCCCTCGCTCCAGCACCAACTTCCGCACGTGGCCCCAAGACGCCCTCGACGCCGTCGCCGACGAGCTCAACGAACGCCCGCGGATGACCCTCGACTGGCAAACTCCCGCCGAGGCGCTCAACCAGCTCCTCGCTGCAACAACCCCTTGAACCCGCCGGCGTGTCGGACCACCACTCGCCGATGATCACCGTGAGCTGGGCGGCGGGATCAGACCGGCTTGGGCTTGCGGTTCTTCGCCTTGCCGCGCTCGGTCTGGTCGAGCACCACCTTGCGGATGCGCACCGTGGCCGGCGTGACCTCGACGCACTCGTCCTCGGCGCAGAACTCCAGCGCCTGCTCGAGGTTCAGGATCCGCGGCGGGATCAGGCGCTCGAGCTCCTCGGAGGTGCTCTTGCGCATGTTGGTGAGCTTCTTCTCCTTGGTGATGTTCACGTCCATGTCGTCCGGGCGTGAGTTCTCACCGACGATCATGCCCTCGTAGACCTCGGTGCCCGGCTGCACCATCAGCTGCCCGCGCTCCTGCAGCGAGAACATCGAGTACGTCGTGGCGACGCCCTGGCGGTCGGCCACCAGCGAGCCGGTCGGGCGGGCGCGCATGTCACCCAGCCACGGCTCGTAGCCCTCGAGGTTGTGGTTGAGGACGCCGGTGCCGCGGGTCTCGGTGAGGAATTCGGTGCGGAACCCGATCAGGCCGCGCGACGGGACGATGTACTCCATCCGCGCCCAGCCCGTGTCGTGGTGCACCAGATTCTCCAGCCGTCCCCGCCGGACCGCGAGCGCCTGCGTCAGCGTGCCGACGTACTCGCCCGGGGTGTCGATCGTGACGCGCTCGACCGGCTCGTGCAGCTTGCCGTCGATCTCCTTGGTGACGACGGTCGGCCGGCCGACGGTGAGCTCGAACTCCTCGCGACGCAGCTGCTCGACGAGGATGGCCAGCGCGAGTTCGCCGCGGCCCTGCATCTCCCAGGTGTCGGGGCGGTCGGTGGGCAGCATCCGCACCGACACGTTGCCGACCAGCTCCTGGTCGAGGCGGTTCTTGATGAGACGGGCGGTCAGCTTCTTGCCCGACTTCCCCGACAGCGGCGAGGTGTTGATGCCGATGGTGATCGAGATCGATGGCTCGTCGACGGTCAGCGGTGGCAGCGGACGCGGGTCGTTCGGGTCGGCGAGGGTGTCGCCGATCATGATGTCCTCGATGCCGGCGATGGCGACGAGCTCGCCGGGGCCCGCGCTCTCGGCCGGGGTGCGGGTGAGGCCCTCGGTCACGAGCAGCTCGGTGATCTTGACGTTCTTGATGGTGCCGTCGGTCCGGCACCAGGCGACCTGCTGGCCGTTCTTCATCGTGCCGGAGTGGATGCGCAGCAGGGCCAGCCGACCGAGGTAGGGCGAGGCGTCGAGGTTGGTGACCTGCGCGCGCAAGGGCTCCTCGGCGTCGTAGACCGGGGCCGGGATGGTGTCGAGCAGCGTCTTCACCAGCGGCGCGAGGTCGGGGCTGTCGGGCGAGGTGCCGTCCTCGGGCCGGGTCAGCGACGCCTGGCCGGTCTTGCCGTTGCTGTAGACGATGGGGAAGTCGAGGTTGTCCACGTCCATGCCGGAGTCCTCGAGCAGCTCCATGAACAGCTCGTAGGTCTCGTCGACGACCTCGCCGATGCGGGCGTCGGAGCGGTCGGTCTTGTTGACGACGAGGATGACCGGCATCCCCTTGCCCAGCGCCTTGCGCAGCACGAAGCGGGTCTGGGGCAGCGGACCCTCGGAGGCGTCCACCAGGAGGACGACGCCGTCGACCATCGACAGGCCGCGCTCGACCTCGCCGCCGAAGTCGGCGTGACCCGGGGTGTCGACGATGTTCACCGTCACCGGGTTGCCGTTCTCGTCGGCCAGCCGGATCGCGGTGTTCTTCGCGAGGATGGTGATGCCGCGCTCGCGCTCGAGGTCCATGGAGTCCATGACCCGCGTCTGCGTCTCGTCGGCGTCGGTGCCCTCGCCCTTGGCGCGCCCCAGGGCACCTGCCTGGCGGAGGAGGGCGTCGACCAGGGTCGTCTTGCCGTGGTCGACGTGGGCGATGATCGCCACGTTGCGCAGGTCGTCGCGGGTGGGCATGCGGAGAGGCACCTCAGGAGATTCGGGGAGGCCGCTGCGTCAGCTCGCGGCATCTGGTGTAACGGCCGCCGGACCGGCGACCTTCCCAGGGTAGTCGCTCCACGGGCGGGGGCCGCCCGCTGCGACGGGCCGACCACCCCGAACGTCACCCCGACGGCCGGGAGGGTGACCAGACTCACCCGCAGCGCCCCCTGCGCGGATAGCCTGCGCGGGTGGGCGGCCGGGTTGCCGGGGATCTCGCCGCCCGGCTCGGCCGGGCGACGGCGGGCACGTTCGTGGGCCGGGCCGCCGAACGCGAGCTCGTCGCCGCGTCGCTCGCCGGGACGCCGGACTTCGCGGTGCTCTTCGTCCACGGCCCCGGCGGGATCGGCAAGAGCGCGCTGCTGCGCCGGATGGCCCTGGACGCCGAGGCTGCCGGCGTCACCCCCGTGGCCGTCGACGCCCGGACGTTCGCGCCCCACCCCGAGGGCTTCCTCGCCGCGGTGGGCGAGCAGCTCGGCGTCCCGGCGGACGAGGACCCCCTCCCCGTCCTGCAGGACTGCGGCCGGCTGCTGCTCGTGGTCGACACGTTCGAGCGGTGCGCGGGGCTGCAGGGCTGGCTGCGCGAGCGGTTCCTGCCGCGGCTCCCGGCCGACGCGCTCACCGTGATCGCCGGGCGGGAGCCGCCCGAGGCCGCCTGGCGGTTCGACCCGTCGTGGGAGGGGCTGCTGCGGGCGGTGACCCTGCGCAACCTGCCACCGGACGACGCCGGGCGGCTGCTCGCCGCGCGCGGCGTCCCGCCCCGCCTGCGGGAGTCCGCGCTGGCGCTCGCCGGTGGGCACCCCCTGGCCCTGTGCCTGGTCGCCGAGGCGACGGCGCGGGACGGCGCCCCTGCCGCACTGCCGGACCCCGGAGCGCCTGACCTGCTGCGTCCGCTGCTCGAGCGGATCGTCGACGAGGCGCCGTCCCCGCGGCACCGCGCGGCGCTCGAGGTGTGCGCGCACGCGCGGGTCACCACCGAGTCCCTGCTGCGCGCCGTGCTCGGCGGCCCGGGCAGCGACGAGCTGTTCGCGTGGCTGTCCGCACGGTCCTTTGTCGAGCGGGCCACCGAGGGCCTCCATCCGCACGACCTGGCGCGCGACGTCCTCGACGCGGAGCTGCGCTGGCGGGACCCCGACCGCTACGCCGATCTGCACCGGCGGATCCGGCAGTACCTGGTCGACCGGCTGCGCCGGAGCCCGGCGGACGGGCCCCGGATCTGGCGGGATCTCATGTTCCTGCACCGCCGCAACCCGGTGTACGCGCCCTTCATGACCTGGGACGCCGACGGCGGCTTCTACGAGGACGCCGCCGGCCCGGGCGACCGTGCGGCGGTGGTGGCGATGACCCGCGCCGCGGAGGGGGAGGCGTCGGCCGCCGTCCTGGAGCACTGGCTCGACCGGCGGCCGGAGGGCTGCCGGGTGTACCGCCGGGCGGGGCGGTCCGAGCCGGCCGGCTTCGCGCTGCACCTCGCGCTGAGCTGCCCGGATCCCGCGGACCTCGCCGCCGACCCGGTGGTCGCGGCCGCCTGGTCGCACGTCGAGACCTCTGGCCGGCTCCGCCCGGGCGAGCACGTCGACCTCCTGCGCACCTTCGTCGTCCCGGGGGCCTACCACCGACCCTCGCCGGTCATGGACCTGATCCAGGTGACGTGCGCGCACTCGTGGACCACGCGGTCGGGCCTGGCGATGTCCTTCCTCGTCCTCGCCGAACCCGCGTTCTGGGCGGCCCAGATGGCCTACATCGAGCACTCCCCGCGGGCACCGCGACCGTCGGGGACCGGACGTTCACGCTCTTCGCCCACGACTGGCGCGCCATGCCCGTGGCCGAGTGGTTCGGCCGGCTGGCCGACCGCGAGCTGGCCGGCGGCCCCGCCGCGGTGCCGCGGAAGCCCGAACCGGCCCGGCTGCTCGCCGTGCTGTCGGAGCAGGAGTTCGAGTCGGCCGTCAAGGACGCGCTGCGCAACGCCCGCCGCCCGGCCGACCTGGCGCGCAACCCGCTGTGCCGATCCCGCCTCGTGACCGACGCCGCGCGCGGCAGACCGGCCGCCGAGACGCTGGCCGACCTGTTGGTCGCGGCGACCGACACGCTGGCCGCCGACCCGCGGGACGCCAAGCTGCACCGCGTCGCCGCCACCACCTTCTTCCGCGGCGTGCCCACCCAGGAGGCGGCGGCCGAGCGCCTGGGGCTGCCGTTCTCGACCTACCGCCGTCACCTCGGCGCGGCGATCGAGCGGATCACCGCCTGGCTGTGGGAGCGCGAGCTCCCCGGGCCCGGGCAGGAAGTGAGCAGCGACCGACCTGTCGGGTGAGCAGTCGCCCGTCGGACCGTGGCCTCCCCATCACCGGAGGAGGACCCGATGTCCGAGCACACCGACCACGCCGTCGTCGTGGGGGCCAGCATGGGTGGACTGCTGGCCGCGCGCGTCCTGAGTGAGACCTACGCCTCGGTCACCGTCGTCGAGCGGGACCGTCTCGGGGAGGATGCCGCGCCGCGCCGCGGCGTCCCTCAAGGCCGGCACGCGCACGGCCTCCTGGCCCGGGGCCGCGAGGCGCTCGAGGAGCTCTTCCCGGGGCTGACCGCCGAGCTCATCGGACTCGGTGTGCCGTCGGTCGACCTCCAGGCCGGGTTCCGCTGGGTGAACGGGGGCCGGCTGCTGCGACAGGCGCCGTCCGGGCTGCTCGGCCTCGGCGTCAGCCGGCCGCTGCTCGAGGCCCGCGTCCGGGCGCGGGTCCGTGCGCTGCCGGACGTCGAGATCGTGGACGGCTGCGACGCCCTGGGCCTGGCGGCGTCGGCGGACGGCGACCGGGTCACGGGGCTGCGGGTCCTGCGACGCGACGCCGACAGCAGTGCACAGGTGCTCTCCGCCGACCTGGTGGTCGACGCCACCGGCCGGGGCTCTCGAGGACCGCAGTGGCTCGCGGCCCTGGGCTACCCGGAGCCGGAGGTCGAGCAGGTGCACATCGGCCTCGCCTACGCCTCCCGGTCCTACCGCCGCGACCCGTCCGGGCCGGAGGGCGCGGCCGTCGCCGGGACGGTTCCCAATCCGCGGGGTGGCGTCATGATCGCGCAGGAGGACGACCGCTGGATCGTCACCTTCGGCGGGATGCTCGGCGACGTCCCCCCGTTGGACCACGACGGCTACACCGCCTACGCGGCCACGCTGCCGGTCCCGGCCATCCACGAGGTGATCCGGGACGCCGAGCCGCTGTCGGACCCCCGGCTCTTCCGCTACCCCGCCAGCTCGCGACGCCGGTACGAACGGCTGCGCCGCTTCCCTGCCGGCTACGCGGTCTTCGGGGACGCCGTCTGCAGCTTCAACCCGGTGTACGGGCAGGGCATGACCGTCGCCGCGGTGGAGGCCCTCGCGCTGCGGGCCTGCCTGGCGGAGGGGACGGACGGCCTGGCCCGCCGCTTCCTCCGGGCCGCGGCGCGGGTCGTCGACATCCCGTGGGACATCTCCGTCGGCGCGGACCTTCGCTTCCCCGAGGTGGCGGGTGCGCGCACGGCCAAGGTTCGGGCGGTCAACGCCTACCTCGAGCGGCTGCACGTCGCGGCCGAGAGCGATCCGGTCGTGGGGCGGGCCTTCCTCCGGGTGGTCAACCTGATGGACCGGCCCGAGAGCCTCATGGCGCCCCGGATGGCGCTCCGGGTCCTCCGCGGCAGCTCCCGCGCGCGTCAGCGCGGGCTGATCGCCGTCCCCGGTCGGTCGGCCACCGCGAACGTCACCCCCGCCGAGGCGAGGACGACCAGGGCCACGGCGACCCACGCCGCCAGCCGAGCCCGATCGCCAGCACGTGGGCGAGCACGAACGCACCGAGGTAGAGCCCGGCGAGGGCCACGGCGGTGGCGATACCTCTACGGCGCAGCCAGAGGACGCCCGCCGCCACCCCTGCGGCGGCGAAGACGGCACCGCCCAGCGCCCGGACGCCGGTGCCCTGCGCGATGCCGAAGCCGGATGCGAGGCCGACGGCCACGAGGAGGGCCGAGGGGAGGCGGTTGCGGACGAGGGACGCGGTCGACATGTCGCCCAGTCTCCCCGTCGACAGCACGAGGGCCCCGGACGGAGGTGTCCGGGGCCCTCGGCGATGATCAGGTGACCTGATCACGATGCGTCCTCCCTCGCGGTCCACCGTGAGGGAGGACGCTCGACGATCAGGTCACCTGATCGTGGCAGGAGGAGGGGGAGGAAGTTCGGGGATCAGGCGGTGCGGAGCACGGCCTCGATCTCGAGCTCGACGCTGATCTTGTCGCCGACGACCACGCCGCCGCCGTCCATCGGCATGTCGATGTCGACACCGAAGGCCTTGCGGGAGATCTCGGTCTTGGCGGAGAAGCCGGCGCGGGTGCCGCCGTAGGCGTCCGGGCCGAAGCCGTTGAGCTCGAGCTCCAGGACGACGGGCTTGGTGATGCCCTTGATGGTCAGGTCACCCTCGATGGTCCAGTCGGCGCCGTCGGTCTTCACCGCGGTCGAGCGGAACGTCATCTCGGTGTAGTTGCCCACGTCGAAGAAGTCGGCGGAGCGGATGTGCGCGTCGCGCTGCTCCTGGCGGGTGTCGATCGAGTCCATGTTGATGCGGGCCTCGACGGAGGACTGCGTCGGGTCCTCGGCGGTGACGAGGACGCCGGAGAAGTCGCGGAAGTAGCCGCGGACCTTGCTGACCATCATGTGGCGGACGGAGAAGCCGACCGTCGAGTGGCTGGCGTCGATGTCCCAGGTGCCGACGACGTAGCCGGGGATCTGGATGGCGGTGCTGCTGGTCATGGGGATCTCCAAGGTGGTTGAGCGTTTGACCTTCTGCCCGACCGTAGCGTAGTTGATAGCTCAACTATTCCGCCAGTAGGATGACGGCATGACATCGCAGGTGTCGGCTGCCTCACAGCCGCCCGCAGCGCCCGCCGGCGAGCCCCGCTGGCTCGACGCCGAGGAGCAGAAGGCGTGGCGGGCGTGGCTGTACAGCACGCAGCTGCTGCATGACCGGCTGGACCGGGACCTCATCCACCAGACCGGCATCTCCCACGCCTACTACGAGATCCTCGTGGCCCTTTCCGAGGCGCCCGACCGCATGATGCGGATGAGCGAGCTCGCCGACCGGTGCCTGTCCTCCCGCAGCCGGCTCTCGCACGCGGTGTCCCGGCTCGAGGAGCGGGGATGGGTGCGCCGCCAGACCTGCGCCGAGGACGGCCGCGGCCAGCTGGCGGTGCTGACCGACGAGGGCTTCGCCGCGCTGGAGGCCGCCGCGCCGGTGCACGTCGAGAGCGTCCGGCTGCACCTGTTCGACCAGCTCACCCCCGAGCAGGTCGCGCACATGCGCGACTTCGGCGAGACGTTGCTGCGCCACCTCGGCCCACGCTGACGTCGGCGGCCCTCCGGCTCACCACTCCGGGGAGGTGAGGCCGTAGCGCCTGATCACGTCGGCCTGCCACGGCGGGTCGCCGAACTCCAGGCCGTACTGCTCGGCCAGCGCCATGAACTCGGCCGGCTCGGTGACACCTGCTTCGGCGAGGTCGGCGATGTCGCGGAAGAAGCCCTCGAAGCCGGCCGGGCTGATGATCTCGATCATGCGGGCCGGGACCGGGCCGGCGTTCCACATCGCGTGCAGCTCGCCGCGTGGCTTGGTGATGTAACCCCCGGGACCGAGGACCACCTCCCGGTCGCCCGACCGGAACCCGATCTCGCCCTCGGTGACGATGGAGTACTCGTCCTCGCGGGTGTGCAGGTGCGCCGAGACGTACGCGCCCACGTCGAACGGGTGCTCGACCACGGCGATCGATCCTCCGGTGTCCTCGCCCCAGAGCTTGAACGCGACACCCACGCCGTCGCCGAGATCGGCCGTGCGCCCCTGTCCCGGGGGGACGACCGTGAGGTCGGGTGCTCGCTCATCGGACATGGGCACGACTCCCGTCTGACCCGTGGACGGCGACCCGGACGTCGCCCCGCGCATGCCTGCGCACCGTAGCCATCGCCGAGCGGGACGAACCTCCCGGCCGGATCGGGAACCCGCGCCCTGCCGCCCGTGATCGCACCGCCTCCACCGTGGACCCACCCGATCCACCACCACGGAGGAGCGCACGATGACCAGCACGACCGTCCGGTCCACCCCCTCGACCGACACCGTCGCCCGAAGGGCCCGCAGCGGTGCAATCGGTGGCGGGCTGTGGCTGCTGCTGCCCGCAGTGTGGGCCGCCGCCGAGCTCGGAGAGCAGGAGTTCGGCAGCCTCGGTTTCGTCGCCGTCGCCGTGGCCGACTGGATCTTCCTGGTGCTCGCGCCGGTGCTGATCGTCGTCGGTCACACGGCGCTGCGCGCGTCGCTGGGCCCGGGGGTCAGCCGGATCGGCCGCACCGGCGTCGCGCTGGGCGCCCTGGGCCTCGGTGCGGTGGCGGTGGGCAACGGCATCGAGGTCGGCTCGATGAGCCTGGGCGGTGGCGAGGTCGCCGTGGGCCACGCGATCTTCCTCGTCGGATTCCTGGTCAGCATCGTCGGCGGCGTCCTCGTCGGCAGCACGGTGGTCCGGCGGTTCCAGGACGTGCTCGCCCGGACGGCGGGCTGGCTGCTCGTCCTCGCCCTGCCGCTCGGCGCCGGCATCGGCTTCCTCGGCTCCATGCTCGCCCCCGAGAACGACGCCGCGTTCTGGGCCGCGATCTCGGTGCCCACGGGCGCCGCGTGGCTGCTGCTCGGCCGCTACCTGCTGATCCGGCACCGCGGCGCGGCCGACGTGCGGGCCTGACCGTCCTCCCGGAAGCGTGCGCCGTGGCCCGCGCCGTTGACGCGGGCCACGGCGACGCGCATGGTGCCCGAGCCGGAGGATCGAGGTGACACCGTGACCAGCGACACCGTGGCGACCCGCACCGCGACGACCGACACCGCGGCTGTGCGCCCGGCGACGTCCGACCGCGGTGCCCGCTCGATCAAGCTGCGGCTGTTCGCCTGGTCCGTCGTCCCGGTGTACGTCACCGGCCTGACCGTGATGTGGATCCTCGACGCCCGGCTCGGCGGCGTCGGCGACGACCACGTCGAAGGCGTGATCATCTCCGTCGGCTTCGGCGCGTTCGCCGTCGTGGGAGCCCTGCTCGTCGGCCTGCGACCGCGCAACGCGGTCGGCTGGATCGTGACCGCGCTCGCCCTCCTGATCGGGATCGTCCCGGCGCTGGACATGTACGCCGCCTACGTCGTGACCACGCGGGGCGAGCCGGACGCGTTGGCGGTGATCGGCGCGTGGTTGCAGAGCTGGTACTGGTACGTCGTCCTCGCCTTGACGTTCGTGTACCTGCCGCTGCTCTTCCCCGACGGCCGGCTGCCGTCCCGCCGCTGGTGGCCGGTCGCCGTGGCACCGGGCATCTTCCTCGTCGGCGTCGTCGGGCTCGGGATGGTCGCCGACACGCTGACCGGCCAGGAGGTCGACTACCGGATCGACAACCCGATCGGCATCGACGGCCTGGCACACGCCGAGCAGCATCCGGCGTTCGCGGTGCTCGGCGGCTTCCTGCTCATCGGCGTGGCCGGCGGGCTGGCCGCCGTGGGGGTGCGCTTCCACCGCTCCCGCGGCGACGAGCGGCAGCAGATGAAGTGGTTCCTGTGGGCGGTGGCCCCGCTGGTGTTCCTTCCGCTCGAGGCGGCCGCTCCCTGGCTCAGCGGCATCGCCTTCGCCTGGGTCGTCCTCGCCCTGCCGGTGGCCCTGGCCGTCGCCGTGCTCAGGTACCGCCTGGACGGCATCGACCTGGTCATCAGCCGCACGCTGGTGTACGGCGTCCTCACCCTGCTCGTCATCGGCGTGTACGTACTGGTCGTGGGGTACCTCGGCGCGGCGCTGCACCGCGACGACGACCTCGTGGTCTCGCTGGTCGCCACCGGGGTGGTGGCGGTGCTGTTCGCCCCGGCCCGCGACCGGCTGCAGCGGGCGGTCGACCGGCTGCTCTACGGACGCCGGTCGGAGCCGTACACGGCGCTGGCGCAGTTCGGGGAGCGGCTGGAGAACACGCTGGCGCCCGACGCCGTCCTCCCGGAGATCGTGCGGACGCTGCGGGTGTCGCTCCGCCTGCCCTACGCGGCGGTCCGGCTCGGCGACGACGCGCCGCCGGTCGAGGTGGGCACACGGACGACGGCGGTCGAGACGCTCCCGCTGGTTCATCACGGTGCGCCCGTCGGCTCCCTCGTGGTCGGCCTGCGCCCTGGCGAGTCGTCGTTCTCCCCCGCCGACCGCCGTCTCCTCACCGACCTCGCCCGGCAGGCCGGTGTCGCCGTCTCCGCCGTGCGGCTGACGGCCGACGTGCAGCGCTCCCGGGAGCGCCTGGTCGCCGCCCGCGAGGAGGAGCGCCGCCGGTTGCGCCGCGACCTGCACGACGGGCTCGGCGCGCAGCTGGCCGGGCTGACGGTGCAGGCGGGCGTCCTCCGAGGAATGATCACCCGCGATCCGGAGGCCGCCGACGCGCTGGCCGGCGAGCTCCGGACCGAGCTGCGCGCCGCCATCGCCGACATCCGCCGGCTCGTGCACGAGCTGCGACCGCCGGCGCTGGACGAGCTCGGCCTGGTCGGCGCGGTGCAGCGGCTGGCCGAGAAGATCGGCGCCGAGGGCGGGGGTACGCGGATGGCCGTCGACGTCCCGGCCGTGCTGCCGCCACTGCCCGCGGCGGTCGAGGTGGCGGCCTACCGGATCGTCCAGGAGGCCTTGACCAACGTCGTCCGGCATGCCTCGGCGCGGAGCTGCACCGTGCGGCTCGCTCCGGCGCCCGGCCGGCTGACCGTCGAGGTCACCGACGACGGCACGGGCTTTCCGGACTCGGCGACGCACGGCGTGGGACTCTCCTCGATGGGCGAGCGGGCGGCGGAGATGGGCGGCGACTGCACGGTCGAGGCCCTTCCCGCCGGCGGCACCCGCGTGCGCGCCGTCCTGCCCCTGCCGGAGAGGTCCTGAGGTGGAGCCGTTGCGCGTCCTGGTCGTCGAGGACCATCCGCTCTTCCGCAAGGGCGTCGTGGCGCTGCTCGAGGCGACGCCGGACGTCGCGGTCGCCGGGGTGGCCGTGTCGGGTGAGGATGCCGTCGCGCGTGCGGCGGAGCTGCGACCCGACGTCGTCCTCATGGATCTCCAGTTGCCGGGCATGAGCGGCATCGAGGCGACCCGGGGGATCGTGGCCGCTGACCCGGACGTGCGGGTGCTGGTGCTCAGCCTCTTCGAGGACGAGGACTCGGTCTTCCTGGCGCTGCGCGCCGGCGCCCGCGGCTACGTGCTCAAGGACGCCGACGAGGAGGAGATCATCGGTGCCATCCGGGCCGTCGCGCGCGGCGAGGCGATCTTCAGCCAGGCCGTCGCGGGTCGGGTGCTCGCCTTCTTCGCCCAGCCGCGACCGGCGCCGAAGGTGTTCCCCGAGCTGACCGACCGCGAGCGCGAGATCCTGTCGTTGATCGCCGCCGGTCACCCCAACCCCTCGATCGCCAGGACGCTGTTCCTCAGTCCGAAGACGGTGGCCAACTACGTGTCGGCGATCTTCGCCAAGCTGCAGGTGGCCGACCGCGCGGAGGCGATGATCCGCGCCCGCGAGGCCGGCCTCGGCGGCTAGCGGAGTGGGAGGGCAGCGCTTTCCGCGCCCCTCCGACTCCGCTCGGGCGCCACGGCGCGCTCGCCGCGCACCAGCAGCCAGCCGCTGACCACCAGCACCCAGGCGAGGAAGACGACCTGCAGCGCGTCGAGCACCCCGGGCGCAGCGGTGGCGGCGAGGCAGGCCGTCCCCGCCGCGACCGTCAGCGCACCCAACCAGGTGGGCAGGGCCCGCGACGCCAGCGCGCCGAGTCCGAGGAGCAGGACGAAGACCCCGTCGAGTGCCCACGCCAGCCCGTGCGCCGCGTCGTTGATGCCGAGCAGCGCGGTGACCGTCCCGGCGTCGTAGCGGTCGACGTCCAGCGCGGCGAGCACCGGCGCGAACGACCCGATCTTCACCGCGAAGGCGGCGACGGCGACCCCGACGGCCGCCGTCGGCAGCCAGTCCAGCGGCCGGGCGGCCCGGATGCGGGCGGCGAGGCGCGCGGCCAGCAGCAGGAGCGCCAGGAGACCCGCCGCCTCCAGCCACGCACCGAGCCACAGCGAGGCGGTCGGCGGGTGCGCGACCAGGTGGGCCCGCACGGCGTCGGGCGACTCCAGCGTCTCGGGCAGGAACGGGGAGACCAGGACGACGTAGCCCACGGCGACGAGGACGAAGTAGAGGATGCCGCCGGCGTCGGCGACACGGTCGAGGATCTTGGACACGGGAACCTCCGGAGCAGCGGAACGGACCGGCCGAGCCTCCGTCGCACCTCCGCCTCCGCGCATCGGCCCGGGCGCCGTTCGTGCTCCACCCCCGAGGGGATGCGGTTCCGCCCCCGGAGGGATGTTCGCCACCCCTCGCCGTCGCTACCGTCCGATTTCGTGAAGGTTCCGCCATGGGTGCTGGACGTCTTCTTCGCCGTGGGGTCGGCCGGGCTGACCACGGCCGTCGCCTTCGGTGAGGGGCTCGCGGCCGCCAGCGACCAGTCCTTCGCCGGCAGCCGCTGGTGGGCGGTCCCCATGATGCTGATCCCCTCCGCGGCGTTGCTCTGGCGGCGCAGGAACCCGCTGGCCACGGTCGCCGGGGTGTGGGTGCCGATCGCGCTGCACGCCTTGCTCACCCAGGACGCCGCCATCGGCTTGTTCGTCCTGTGGCCGGCCTGGGTGAGCCTCTACGCTCTCGGCGCGTACGGCGCGGGTCGGCGGTTGCTGGCCGGGCTCGGCGTGACCGTCGTGTCGCTGTTCGTGCACGAGTGGTACATGACCGACGGCTTCCGCGCCGGAGCCGACGGCGTGCTCTCCGCACTGTGGTGGAACCTCGTGCTCTTCGTGGCCCCCCTGATCGGGGGACTCGTCGCGGGCACCCGGCGGACCCGCGCGCTGGCCACGGAGAAAGAGCTCGTCGAGGTGCAGGCGAGGGTCGCGGTCGCGGAGGAGCGCGCCCGCATCGCCCGCGAGCTGCACGACGTCGTCACCCACCACGTGAACCTCGTCGTCCTGCAGGCCATGGCCGCCTCCGGGCTGCTCGACCGCGATCCGGAGCAGGTCCGCGAGCCGCTGCGGGTGATCGAGGCCAGCGGCCGCGAGGCGCTCAGCGAGATGCGCCGGCTGCTCGGCGTGCTGCGCGAGGAGGACGCCGACCGGCCGCTGGCCCCGCAGCCGGGCGTCGAGGACGTCGACGGCCTCGTCGGCTCCGCCCGCACCGCCGGGCTGGACGTCGGGCTGGCCGTCTCCGGCACGCCGCGGCGGCTGCCGGCCGGTCTCGGGCTGACCGTCTACCGCATCGTGCAGGAGGCGCTGACCAACGCCGCCCGGCACGCGGCCGGATCCACGGTCGGCGTGAGCCTGCGCTACGAGCCTGACGCGGTCGACGTCGCGGTGGTCGACGACGGCGGCAGCCGCACCGACACCGCCCCGGGCGGCGGTCGCGGGCTGCTCGGCATGCGGGAGCGGGTCGCCGTCTTCGCCGGCACCCTCGAGGCCGGCCCGTCCTCCTCGGGCGGCTTCGCCGTGCACGCCCGGCTGCCCGTGCCGGAGGACGAGCGGTGATCCGGGTGCTGGTGGCCGACGACCAGGCCCTCATCCGCGACAGCTTCCGGCTGCTGCTCGACCTGGAGCCCGACCTCGAGGTGGTCGGCGAGGCGGGCGACGGCAGGGAGGCGGTCGCCCAGGCCCGGCGGCTGCAGCCCGACGTCGTCCTCATGGACATCCGGATGCCGGTGCTCGACGGCCTCGGTGCCACCCGTGCGATGACCCAGGCGGGGCTGGGCTCGCGGGTCCTGATCCTGACCACCTACGACGCCGACGAGTACCTCTACGACGCGATGCAGGCCGGCGCCGTCGGCTTCCTGCTCAAGGACGTGCGCCGCGAGCAACTGGCCGGCGCCGTGCGGACCGTGGCCGCCGGGGACGCGCTGCTGCACCCGGCGCTGACCCGCCGGCTGGTCGAGCGGTTCGTGCAGGGCCCGCCGCCGGGCGCGCGGCCCCCGGCGCTCGCCCAGCTCACCGAGCGCGAGACCGAGGTGCTCACCCTGGTCGGGCGCGGGCTGTCGAACGCCGAGATCGCCGCGGAGCTCTTCCTCGGCGAGGCGACGGTGAAGACCCACCTCGGCCGGGTGCTGACCAAGCTGGGGCTGCGGGACCGCGTCCAGGCCGTGGTCACCGCCTACGAGTCGGGGCTCGTGCGCCCGGGGCGGACCAGGCCGGACTCGTAGGCCACCACGACGGCCTGCACCCGGTCGCGGACGCCGAGCTTGGCCAGCACGCGGGCCACGTGCGTCTTGACCGTGCCCTCCCCGAGCACCAGCCGGTCGGCGATCTCGGCGTTCGACAGACCGCGCGCGATCAGCCGCAGCACCTCCTCCTCGCGCGGGGTCAGCTCGTCGAGCCCGGGGGCCGGTGTGGCGGTCGTGCCGGCACGCGTCACGAAGTCGTCGAGCAGCCGGCGCAGCAGGGCGGGCGCGAGCAGTGCCTCGCCGCTCGCCGCCGTACGGACGGCGCCGACCAGCTGGTCGCGCGGCATCGACTTCAGCAGGAACCCCCTCGCCCCGGCGCGCAGCGCCTCGACGACGTGCTCGTCGGCGTCGAACGTGGTGAGCATGACGACCGCCGTCCCGAGGGCAGGATCGGCGCTGATCCGGCGGGCGGCCGAGATGCCGTCGACCCGGGGCATCCGGATGTCGACCAGGGCGACGTGGGGGCGCAGCTCACGGCACATCGAGACGGCCTCGGCCCCGTCGGCGGCCTCGCCGACCACCTCGACGTCCGGTTCGGCCTCGAGGATCATCCGCAGTCCCGCACGCACGAGCGCCTCGTCGTCGGCCAGCAGCACCCGCACGGTCATGCGTGCGCCGGCTCCGGGGCGGGGACGGGGAGCACGGCGGAGGTGCACCAGCCGCGGCCGTCGGCACGCGGGCCGGCGCGGACCCGGCCCCCGAAGAGGGCGACCCGCTCGCGGATCCCGGCGAGCCCGAAGCCGCCCCGGTCGGAGGAGCCGGCCGCGCCGGGGCCGTCGTCGGTCACGTCGACCTCCAGTGCCAGCTCGCCGTAGCGCACCCGCACCTCGATGCGGGCGCCGGGGGCGTGCTTGAACGCGTTGGTCAGCGACTCCTGCACGATCCGGTACGCGGTCGCCTCCACCGCCGTCGGCAGCTCCCGCACCCGGCCCTCGACGGTCACCGTGACGTCCCGGCCGGCCGCGACCGCCGCCTCGGCGAGCCCGTCGAGGGCGGCGAGCGTGCCGGGCTCGCCGTCGTCCACCGCGTCGTCCCGGAGCACCCGCAGCAGCCGCTGCAGGTCCTCCAGTGCGGTGCGCCCGGACGCCAGGACGACGTCCAGCGCGTGCGCCGTCGCGGGCTCCCGGCCGCCGAGGCTCGCCTGCGCCGCATCGGCGTGCAGCAGCATCAGGGTCACCCCGTGGCCGACGACGTCGTGCATCTCGCGGGCGATCCGCCGGCGCTCGGCGGCGAGGGCCGCGGCCCGCGTCAGGTCCTCCTCGCGCATCTGCGCCCGGGCCGCCATGACCTCCCGCTCGGCGGCCACGGCGCGGTCCAGCCGCTCGCGGGCCAGCCGCGCGAAGACCCACACCACCACCGGGATGGCGGCGTTGGCGATCTCGTCGACGAGCTTCACCTCCGGTCGGACCAGGGGGTAGACCTCGATCGCGGCGACGATCGCCAGCAGGCCGAGCACCGCGTCCCGCCGTCCCGCGTACTGGGCGACCGAGTAGGTGGCCACCAGGACGGCGACGAACCCGGACAGCACCGGGGCGTCGCCGAGCACCGTCTGGAACGCGAGCCCGACCGCCACCGTGCACGCCGCCGTGAGCGGCCGGATCCGTCGGAGCACCAGACAGCCGGTCATCACCCCGAACGCGACGATCTGCAGCGGCAGCTGCGGGATGGGCTCGCCGGCCAGCACCACCAGCTCGAGCAGGGCGGCCAGGCTCAGCACGAGTGCCAGCAGGCCGTCGCGCACCCACAGCGACAGCCCCTGCCACCTGGCCCGGATGCCTGACATGGCGGGCAGCGTAGGACGGCGACCGGCTCCCCGACGTCTGTCGCGCGACCGATTCCCCGTCTGCCGCACGGCGACGCAGTTCCCGCCGCCGGGGGACGTGCGCCGCTGCGCGCCCGGCGAGCGTGGACGCGTCCGGCGCGACGGTCGCGCCACCCCGAGGAGGACCGGTCATGACCACCACAGCCATCTCCGAAGCGCCCGCCCGCGCGCGCGGCGGGAGCGCCGTCCTGCCCGCGCTCGCCGGCATCGGCGGACTGCTCGCGTTCGCGGGCACCGTCGTCGTCTTCGACGATCCGCTCGCCGGAGCGACCACCGCCGCGGAGGCGGCCGAGGCCATGGCCGGTGCGCCGGTCGGCCTCGCCGCCGTGCTGCTGGCGGGCTATGCGTTGCTCGCCATCGCCGTCACCGGCCGGCTCGCCGCCCACCTCGCCGCCCACCTCAGCGGCTCGGGCGATCCGGCGTCGGTGCGGCTGATGCCGGTGCTGGGGGCCGGCCACGTGCTGCTCCTGACCGCTGCCTTCGCGGCGCCGGCCGCGGCGGTCACGGTCGGCGACCTCGTCCTGGAGGGCGGGGTGACCCCCGGTGGGGCGGAGACCGCGCTGGTCCTCATGAACCTGGCGCACCCCATGTCGGCGTGGGTGGGCATCGCCTTCCTGGTGGCGGTGGCCGTCGCCGGCCGCCGGTCGCGGGGGCTGGCGGCGTTCAGCATCGTGTTCGCCGTCGGCCTGGCGCTGCCGCCGGTGGGCTGGGCGTTCACCTACCTGATGCCGCTGTGGTTCGCCGGGGTGGGCATCTGGCTCTGGCGCCGCGCCTGAGCTGATTCGGAGTGGGAGAGGCGCGGATTCCGCGCCCTCCCACTCCGCTCAGCCGGTCCAGACGTCGGCGACCCGCTCGGCCACCACGGCCGCCTGTGCCCGGCCGGCGCGCGCCGAACCCGCCCGGGCGGCGGGGTCGAGCACGTTGCGGCCGATCGCCCGCCGGCTCGCCTCGTCCGGCGAGACCACGGCCACCCGTGACACCAGACCGGTCACCTGCGCGTCGACGCCGGCCAGCGGGCCGACGCCGCGTGGGATGGGGGCGAGCACCACCAGCCGGTCGTAGCCCTCGGCGAGGTCGGCGTTGGCGGCCGAGCGCATGCCGCCGTCCACGAACCGCCGACCGCCGATGGTGCACGGCGGGTAGACGCCGGGGACGGCGCAGCTGGCCGCGACGGCCTGGAGCAACGGGACGCCGGACTCGCGGTCGAAGGCGGAGAACTCGCCGGTCTCCGCGTCGACCGCGGTGACGACCAGCTCCCGTTCGGGCCATTCCCGGCTGACCAGGCGGGAACCGATGACGTCGAGGCGCTCCTGCTCGGGCGGGGTCAGACCGGCCTTCTCGGCGGCCAGCGCCAGCGCGCCGATCCGGCGGCGGAAGTCGACGTCGCTCCCCCGGCTGGCGATCATCGCCCAGCCGTACCGGGCCAGGTTCCGGCGGGTCATCCGCGCGACCTTCTCCTGAGCCGGCGGCTCCAGCTGCCGTGCGTACATGGCCTCGAGCTCAGCGCCGCAGGTCAGCTGGGCGCCGACCACCGATCCGGCCGACGTGCCCACCACCAGGTCCGCGCCGGACAGGTCCGTGCCCGCCTCGGCGAGCCCGGCCAGCACGCCGATCTCCCAGGCGATGCCGGTGATGCCTCCACCACCGAGGACGAGGGCCCTGCGCTGGTCGCTCATGCCGCCATCCTCACAGACCCCTCGACAGGCTCGGGAGAAGGTGAGCTGACCCGAACGGGTGCGGCGGCGCGCAACCGCGCACCTCGCTCACTACTGTCCCCGGGGTGAAGTTCGAGCCGGTCGGACCGGAGACGGAGCACACCGGCGTCCAGATCGCCCACGAAGAGGCCTCGCCCGTCCGGCAGGTGCTGCGTCGGGTCCTGATCGCGGCGGTGGTCCTGGTCGTCGTGATCCTGATCGTCTACCTCGACCGGGACGGCTACGAGGACAGCAAGGGCGGCGAGATCTCCGTGCTCGACGCCGCGTACTACGCGACGGTCTCGCTCTCCACCACCGGCTACGGCGACATCACCCCGGTCACCCCCGAGGCCCGGCTGACCAACGTCCTGCTGATCACGCCGCTGCGCATCATGTTCCTGATCGTGCTCATCGGCACGACCCTCGAGGCGCTCACCGCGCGCTCCCGGGAAGAGTTCCGCATCCGACGCTGGAGGTCCCGCGTGCGCCAGCACGTCATCGTGTGCGGCTACGGCACCAAGGGCCGCGCCGCCATCCGCTCCCTGCAGGCGCTCGGCACGCCGCTGGACAAGATCGTCGTGGTCGACACCGAGCCGCGGGCGATCGACGAGGCCAACTCGATGGGCCTGACCGGGCTCGTGGGCGACGCCGGCCGCACCGAGGTGCTGCGGCGCGCGTCGATCGAGCGCGCCCGGGCGGTCATCGTGGCGGCCAACCGGGACGACGCCGCCGTCCTCATCACGCTCACGGTGCGCCAGCTCAACCCGAACGTCCCGATCACGACCAGTGTCCGCGAGGAGGAGAACGCCAACCTGCTGCGGCAGTCCGGCGCGGACACCGTCATCACGACCTCGGCGACGTCCGGCCGGCTGCTGGGCCTGTCGACCGACGCCCCCCGCGTCGTCGCGGTGGTCGAGGACCTGGTCACCGGCGGGCAGGGCCTCGACCTGCACCAGCGCCCGGTGACCACCAGCGAGGTGGGGCTGGACCCCCGATCGCTGCGCGACATCGTGCTGTCGGTGACCCGGGGCGGGATCACCTTCCGCTTCGACGACCCGCTGATCGGCAACCTGGAGGGCGGCGACATCCTCGTCGTGGTCCGCTCGCACCAGTAGAAGGGCGATCCTCCGGGCCGCCTCCTCCCCGACACCGCGGCCCGAAGCCGCACCCTCCTAGGCCGCCGGGTCGCGGGTGGCCACGGCCAGCACCAGCGCCGACAGGACGACGGCGATGCCGACGCGCTCGGGCGTCGAGTCCCACGCCGCCACGGTCAGCACCGCGGCGGGCAGGCGCAGGGCCACGACCAGCCCCACCACCAGGGCCACGGCTGCCGCGGCCATCCCCGGCAGGTCCGGCCACGCCCGGTGTGCGGCCACGCCGACGGCCAGGGCCACGACGGTGAGCACCGCCCACAGCAGCGCCAGTCCCCGATCCGGTTGTGCGCCGGCGAGGCCGGCGACCGCGAGCACGGCGCCCAGCCCGACCGCCGACGCCGGGAGCACCAGCCCCACCCGCGCAGCCAGCCGGCGACGGACCGGAACCGGCGCGCTCGTCGTCACCGGGCTCGTGTCGTCGTCCGCGGCCACGGCCGCCGCACAGGCCAGCACCAGGACCGCCAGCACGGGGAGCACGGGATCGGCCGCTGCCGGGAGGAGGGCGAGCGTCCCGGTCACCGCGAGGGCGGCGCCGATCGTGCCGAGCACGGTCGGCCAGGCGACGGCCGGAACGGAGACCGCGAGGACGAGGCCCCATCCCGGCCGGACGCCGGTGGTCACAGGAACCCCATCCAGTCCGTGGCGCCGTCGACGAAGAGAAGCTGGGCGACGACCGCCAGGGCGGCGAGTCCCGCCCCGCCGGCGAAGACGGCCCAGGAGCGCCGATCCCGGCCGCTGCGCAGCAGGGCGATCCCAGCGAGGACCCCCGTGAGCCCGAGGACGAACAGCAGGTGCAGCCCGTAGAAACCCAGGTCGCGGTCGATGCCGATGAAGTTCGGCTCGTGCTCGGTGGGGATGCTGGCGGCCGGGTGCCGGCCGAGCTCGGCGTCGGTCGGGTTCTCGCCGAGGGTGTGCGCGGTCAGCGCCGTGCGGTGGACGGCGAACAGCGCGAAGGGCACCACGTACCAGATCCAGAAGAACAGGTAGAGGAAAGCGCCGCCGATCAGGCCGAGGACGGCGGCCACCGCCCTCGACCGCACGAGCCGCACGACGGCCACGCCCGCGACGAACGAGCAGGCCACGGCCAGCGGCGGCCCGAGGAGTTCGAGCGGCGTCGGGACCAAGACGGTGTCGTACGGCTGGTTCCCGACCGGGATCCCGCCGAGGGACTCGATGACGACCAGTTGCACGCAGCCGATGAACAGCGCCAGCCCGAACGGGACGACGACCGCGCCGAGCAGACCGAGGGTCCGCTCCCACCGCCGGGCCGGGGTGTTGATCAACATCTCGGCCGTCGTCGCCGGGCGGTCCCGCTGGGCGGCCCACACCGCGACGAGGAAGGCGGCCATCGCCAGCGCCCCCGCCGAGTAGGAGTACGTCAGGTACAGGTCGCTGGCGGTGTCGGTGGATCCGGTCCCGGTGAACATCGGGAGGACTGCCGTGCCGCCGTAGACGGCGGTGCCCAGCCACAGCACCGGATTGCGCAGCACGTAGCGGCTCTCGGCCCGGACCAGCTCGGCGAGCGTCCGGCGGCCCACCACGGCCGCCGGGCGGACGCTGGTCGTGGTCATGACAGGACCTCCTCGGTCTGGCGTGAACCGGTCAGCAGCAGGTAGCCGTGCTCGGGGCCCGCGGGCACCAGGTCGGCGCCGGGCGGCGGACTGCCCACGTTGCGGAAGCGGCCCTCGGCGGTGCGCCAGGCGACCACGACGTCCGGCGCCGGGCCGTCGGCGTCCCACACGTGCCCGTCGGCGATGCCGGCCAGCTCCGACGTCCAGCCCTGGAAGACGACACGGCCGTGGTCGAGCACGACCACGCGAGAGCACAGCGCGGCGACGTCCTCGGTGAGATGGGTGGAGAGCAGCACCGTGGTGTCGTCGGGCAGGCCGGCGAGGACCTCGCGGAAGCGCAGTCGCTGCTCCGGGTCGAGACCGACGGTCGGCTCGTCGAGCACCAGCAGCTCCGGCCGGCCCAGCAGCGCCTGGGCCAGGCCCACCCGGCGGCGCATGCCACCGGAGAGCGCGCGGATCTTCGCGTGCGCCCGATCGGCCAGACCCACGGCGTCGAGCACCCGGCGCACCTCCTCGTGCCGGGCGCGCCGGTCGGTCATCTCCTTGAGGACGGCGACGTAGTCGACGAACGCGAAGGCGGTGAAACCGCTGTAGGCGCCGGAGTCCTGCGGGAGGTAGCCGAGTCGCCGGCGGACCTGCAGCCGGTCGGCCGGATCGGCGGGGTCGCGGCCCAGGACCCGGACCTCGCCCGCGTCCTGGCCGAGCGCGGTGGCCACGATCCGCAGCAGGGTCGTCTTGCCGGCGCCGTTGGGGCCGAGCAGCCCCGTGACGCCGGCCCCGATCCCCAGCGAGACGTCTTGCAGCGCCACCGTGCCGCGATAGCGCTTGGTCACGCCCGCGAGGTCGACGGTTGTCCTCATGTCCCTCTCCTGTCCTCGCAGGTGCTGCGACGCGTGACGGCGACGACCACGGCGACCGCTGCCACGAGAAGCAGCACGGCCTGGCCGGCCGGACGGAAGACGACGGCCCGCTCGAGCAGGTCGTCGATCGGCAGGGGAGGCGCGGCTTGCGGAGGCTGCCCCACGACGCCGCGAGCCAGCCCAGCGTCAGGACGACGGCGACGTGACGGATGGCGAACCGCGCGGAGAGCGCCAGGGCCAGCGCGGAGAGCGCCACGGCCGGCACCAGCCAGAGCGACGCCGGGCGGACGCCGACCGGCAGGGCCAGCGAGAGCACGCCGGCCACGGGGAGGGTGGTGGCGGCGGTCGCGACGGTCCGCAGCAGGAGCACCCGGAACCGCGGGTACGGCGTCGTCCCGGCGACCTCCCCGGCCAGTTCGTCGCTGCCCTCGTAGGCCAGTGCGACCCCGGCCAGCGGCAGCAGCGGAGCGGAGACGAGGAACAGCGCCGTGCCGAACGCGCCCGTGCCGAGGTGAGCGGCGACCAGCGCCAGGACGAGCAGCCCCGTGCCCGCCGTCCACCAGGCCCGCCGCAGCGACGGCGCGGCCGCCACCAACCGGACGACGTGCGACGGGAGCACGCTCCCTAGCACCCGCTCGAGCAGCGTGACCGGCTCGTCGTCCACGGCGTCGATCAGCCGGTGCCATGTTCGCTCGTGCCGGGTACTTCCGTGCCGCGGACCCGCGTCGGCACGCGCCAGCTGCTCCCGGCAGCCGGCGCAGCTCATCAGGTGTGACTCGACCGAGGAGGCCGGGGCCTCGGGCAGCCGCCCGTCGAGGTACTCGCTCAGCATCGGTGCGTCGACGTGCCAGCTCATGTGAGTGCCTCCTGCAGCTGGGTGCGGGCGCGGGCCATGCGGGTGCGGACCGTGCCTGCCGGGACGCCGAGCAGCCGCGCCGCCTCGCGGCTGGTCAGCCCGTCGAGGACGACGGCGCGGACCACGGCGCGCAATTCCGGCGACAGCCCGTTGACCGCCGCCGCGAGGTCGCCGTGCTCGACGCCGAGCAGGACGACGTCCTCGGCGGAGGGCGCCGGTGCCGGGAGCAGCAGCCGCAGCGGCAGCGGCCGCCGCGGGCGCACGGCGGCGAGCAGCCGGCGGATGCCGATCCCCCACAGCCAGGCGGGGACGTCGCCCGTCCCCCGGTATGCCTCCGGCTTGCGCCAGACGGCGAGGAAGGTGTCCTGGAGGACTTCCTCGACGACGTCGTCGTCGCCGCACCGGCGACGCAGCCGCGCCCGGAGCCACGGTGCGTGCCGGTCGTACAGGTCGCGCAGCGCGGCCCGGTCACGGTCGGCGATCCCGCGGAGCAGGTCACCGTCCGAGCGGGGCTCCGGCGTCCTCATGCCAACCCTGTAGCTCCGGCCACGCCGAAGTGTTCTGAGCGGAGTGGGAGGGGCGCGGAAACCGCGCCCTCCCACTCCGCATCAGGCCTCGGTCACGCGCTTCCACGGGGCGAAGGCGTTGTCCAGGCCGCGCATCGCCGGCCGCAGCTCCGGGAAGTGCCGCAGCAGCACGGTGCGCATGTCGTTGTCGCGCACCCACTGCAGCCCCGCCGGCGAGTAGATCTCGGGCCGGAAGTCCCTGGTGAAGAAGCGGTCGCTGTTGAGCCGCCGCGACGCCATGAGGATGAAGATGCGGAACGCGGTGTCGCTGAACGCGAACCCGGTCGGCCGCTTCTCCGCGTACAGGCCGACCATCAGGTCCACCTGCTCGATGTCCCCGCCGTAGATCTCCTCGATCTCCGCGGCCAGCTCCGGGTCCTCGCACAGCTCGGCGAAGGTGCGCGGCACCGTCATGTGCAGCAGCCGGCGGAACTGGCAGTAGCGCGGCACACCCAGCTCGCGGATGCGCACGATGTCGGTCGTCGCCAGGTCGATGACCGCGCCGTCGGGCCGGGTGAACTGCTGCAGGAACCGCGGGAAGTTCTTCAGCACGATGTCGCCCGGGTGCGTGGTGCCGAACGAGTAGAAGAGGTCCTGCAGGCTGAAGCGCGCCGCGACGTCCTTGGAGTTGGGGCCGCCAGCTCGGGGAACTCCAGCTGCGCCAGCGGCCGGTCGCCGTCCAGCGAGCGGATGTCGAAGTCGTCGGGCAGCAGCGGGTGCATGCGGTAGACGCTGGTGAACTCCTCGGTGAGGCAGAACGGGGCGCCGTAGTGCTCGGTGGCCGCGCCGGGGATGCCGCTGATGACCTCGCTGTCACTGATCCGGCCGAACGTGCGGGCGATCCGCTCCCCCGCGACGCCGAACCAGTTGGCCCGCAGCGCGTAGACCGTGGTCGGGTGGCTGATGATCGCCGGCGTCCACTCGGCGGTGTGGATCTTCGCCATCAGCGCGGCGATGACGAGGCGGGCGCGCTGGAAGAGCTCCTCGTCGTCCCAGTGCGGGTAGTCGGCCTTGAGCCGGTCGCACACGGCGTTGTGCTCGCGGACGAACAGCGTGGCGAGCATGCCCAGACCGCTCCACCAGCCGGGCACCCGGGTGAAGTCGTACTGCGGGTCGTCGGGGATCGGCAGCGTGCCGTCGTCGTTGAGTCGCAGCTTGCCGTCGGTGCCGCTGCGCACGAACCGCTGCTGGTCGAGCGTCGAGCCGTAGATCGAGGACCCGTCCCACCAGTGGGTGACCTCGTTGACGGTGGTGACCGGGCCCTCGGCGCCCGGGGGGCGGCTGGGGTCGGGGTGGATGCGCGGGATGCGCATCGGGTTCTCGTGCCAGTCGTCGCCGGGTTCGATCGGGATGTCGACCAGGCGCGAGGTGTCGCCCTCGCCGTGCTCGAACCAGTCGCGGATCATGAACTGCAGCCACGCCGCCGCCAGGGTGTTCACCGTGACGGCGGGCTTGAACGTCTCCCGGGTCATGAGCCGGCGGGCGACGGTGCGCGCGTTGGGCTCGTGCAGCTGCGCGTCGGTCACCGGCAGCACCTCGTCGAGCGGGATGTTCCGTCCGAACCGTGCCTTGGCCATGCCCATGTCCGGGAAGTCGAGGTCGTTGTGCGACCCGTCGACGCTGCGGTTGACCAGGTGCTCCGGCGTCCGCGGCGGAGCCGTCGGCCCGCCGACCATCGGCACCACGGTCGAGGGGTCGTAGAGGTTCTCCTGCCGCAGGATGTTGCGGATGCCGATCAGGACGGCGAGCCCCCGGGCAGCGGCAGCTTGTCCCAGCCGACCCTGTGGTCGACGGTCTGCGCCACCTTGCCGAAGACGCGCCAGAAGAACGTGCGCCGGTAGTCGGCGCCCGGGACCCGCGAGCGGGTCGACGGTGCGGCGGATCCGGCTCCCGGGTGCCCGTCGGAGTCGGCGCGCGGCTGGGGCACCGAGCCGCTGGAGAGGCTGGTGGGGCGCGGGGTCTGGGTGCTCATCGCTTCTCCTGGACGGTCGGGCGGAGGGGCCTGCGGGGGCGGGGCAGCAGATGGGAGACGACCGTCCGGGGTGCGGCACCGGCGGCGTCGGCGAGGATCGCGGCGCTGGCCTTCTCGGCCGCCATGTAGACCGCGGTGACGATGAAGAAGCCCGGGATCCGGGGGAAGACGGAGGCGTCGACGACCCGCAGGCCGCGGGTGCCGTGGACCTTGAAGTCGCCGTCGAGGACGCCGCCGCGCTTGCGCGAGCCGATCGCGGCCGTGCACGAGGCGTGATGCCCCCAGGCGTTGTCCTCCACGAACTCGCGCAACCGCTCGCGGGTGTCGAACGACGGCCCGGGCACCAGCTCCTCGCGCACGTCGTCCCCGAGGCTCTTCATCAGCGACCGCGCCAGCTCGATCCCGGTGACCACGGCGTCGAGGTCCTGGCCGGCGGTGTCGTCGCCCTCGTCGAAGTACCGGAAGCGGATGTCGGGGGTGTCGCGCGGATCCGCCGAGCGCAGCAGCACGCTGCCGGCCCGGTTGACGGTGTGCGCCTTGAGCACCGCCCAGGTGAAGCAGTCCGACTGCTGGGCCAGCGACGACGAGTAGCCCGGGTAGTAGCCGGTGAAGTGCGCCGGCAGGCCGAAGACGAAGAGGTCCGGCGTCGGCAGGTCCTCCCGCGACCGGCTGACCAGGCCGAGCAGCGCGCCGTTGGTCGTGTAGACGCCGGTGCGCTCGAGCCAGTCGCGGTATCCCGGGTCGGGGTCCGCTCCGTCCTTGGGACCGCAGAACGTCAGGCCCTCGAGCAGGCTGAACTTCTTGGCCATCCGGCTGACCACGCCGACCTCGTAGCGGTCCTGCAGGTTCTCGCCGACGCCGGGGAGGTCGACCCGGCAGCGGATGCCGAAGCGCTCCAGCTCCTCCCGCGGGCCGATGCCCGAGAGCTTGAGCAGCTGCGGGGTGTTGAAGGCGCCGCCGGAGAGGATCACCTCGCGGCGGACCGCCACCTGCACGGGCGCAGCGGCCGCCGCGGCGGGGCGGGGGTCGGCGCGGTAGGCGTGCGGCTGCGGCAGGTACTCGACGCCCCGGGCGATGGTGCCCGCCTCGTCGAACAGCACCCGGGTGGCCAGGGCCCCCGTCCGGACGACCAGCCGGTCGGGGAACCGCTGCTGGACGTCGCGGATGCGCTCCCGGCTGCCGTTGCGGCAGCCGTCCCGGACGGCGATCGGGATCTGCCACAACCCCTCGCCCTTCCGCCGGACCCGCCAGTCGTTGGGGTCGACGGCCGAGTTGAGGCCCTCCCACGGGCGCAGCGGGCGGCCCCAGAAGTCGCCGAGGCTCCTGGCGAACGAGCGGAACAGCACCTCGCGCAGCTGCGGGTCGGCCACGGCGAGCTTCGGATCGGCCAGCGTCGTGTGCAGCCAGCCGTCGAACCCGTGCCGGCTGGCGTTGACGTACTTCTCGCTGACCAGCGGAAGCGCGGAGAGCAACCGGGCGAGCAGGGAGTTCTTCGGCAGCACCCGCGGCCGCGGCCGGTAGTGGCATGCCTCGAGGCGCTCGAACCACTGGCGCATCTCCTGCGCCCGCCAGCTCGGGTCCCCGGTCTCCTCGGCGATGAGGTCCCAGTCGGCGTCGTGCGGGTAGACGGTGATCATCGCGTTGTGGGCGGTGCAGCCGCCCAGGGTGCCCGAACGGGGGTAGAGGACGCCGCCGGGCTCCGGCTGCGCCCGGTACTTCTCGTCCCGCTCGCACCGGCCCTGGTCGTCGTAGTGCCTCACGAAGAAGGACCAGTTCATCTGCTCGTGCTCGCTGGCGCGCCCGTGGAAGGCGGGCACGCGGTAGTCGTCGTCCTCGTCCTCGCCGCCGGCCTCGAGCAGCAGCACCCGATGGCCGGCCTCGGCCAGGTTGGCCGCGACCGGGCCGCCGCCTGCCCCGGAGCCGACGACGACGTAGTCGAAGACCTCCGCGTCCGGCGAGCCGGTGGTCACCTGGCGCTCCGGCGGGAGGCCAGGAGGGCGAGCACCGACAGCAGCGTGTTGGTTCCCGAGATCAGCAACAGCGGACGCGCCCGCTCCGGGGACAACTGCCTGCTCTGCTGGAGGGCGAGGACCGTCGCGGTGTCGCTGGCATGGATCAGCGGCGCCGCCCGCAGCGCGCGGTCGAGCTCACGCCCCTCCAGCCGCCACAGGTCCAGCCCGATGAGGATCGTCCGGACGCCGAACAGCCGCAGTCCGTAGACGGCCGCGGGGTTGCCGGTCGGGGCGTCGTCCCCGAATCGGCTGATGATCATCCTCGGCGCGAACAGGCCGGTGGCACCAGCAGCCAGACGGACGCCGCCCAGCGCGTAGCGCGCTCCGGTGCCCAGGATCCCGATCGCCGACACTGCGGTCCTCCCCCACCCGGCACGTGCCGGGCGCGCTTCGCGGAGGAGTGCCCACCGGACGTCCGTCGAGAGAAGGCACGTTGCACGTTCCCCCGTCGAAGCACGGCCGCTGATGACCGGCACCCGCAGGCTCCGGTCGGTTCCCCCTGGTCGTTCGACGCGCCGGAGTGGCTCCGGCGGCGCCCACGTTCCTCCCGGGCGCATCAAGATCACAAGGGGGTTGCGCGCCGCGGCGGAGTTGTCCCGTCACGGACGGCGCGCGCCCGGCACGTCGCGGCGGCGACGGTCCACGGCCTCCCGGAACTCGAGCGAACCCTTGACATGTATCGGGCCCGGCAGCACGCTGGCCGACACCTCCGGGCAGTGGTAATCCTGATGACCAATCGCCCGGAATGAGCAGTTCCTGCGCCACGTCCGGCGACTTCCCACGACGGATCCAGGCCCGGCAGGAGGGCAGCTATGGGCAGGGCCCACGTACACGCGCACGCTGCCGTCCCACCCGAGCGGTTCGTGGCAGCGCTGCCCGACTTCGGGCCCGGCCGCAGCGAGATCGTGCTGGAGAGCAACGCCTTCGGGCCCGGGAACGTGCGGGCCCCCTCGACGACGAGGGGCCGGGTCCTCGACCTCCTGCTCTCCCTCGGCGGCAGCGCCTGGTTCGCCCGTGACCTGCGCCGGTCGCTGCGCCGACCGGAGGCCGGCCAGCGCTCGATGTCCTGAGCCCACCTCGCCCGGGGTGGCCGGGCGCCAGCAGCCCGACCACCACCGTCTGGGGGACACCGTGGCCGACCACGACGACCGGAACAGCAGCTCGGCGGACGTCGTCACGCGGAGGACGCAGCCGTGGTGATCGCGCTGCCGATGGTCCTGCGCCCCGTCACGCCCTCCGACCCGCCCGGTTCGGGGACGGAGCACGAGGCGGACCTGGCGGCCATGTGCCGGCGCCGGATGGAGCGGGAGGCGACGGCGGACCTCGCCAGCCCCTCCGCCGCGACCGAGGTGCTCACCTTGCGACATCGGGAGATCCTCCTCGCCGGCGGCCGACCCGACGAACTGCTGGCCCTCGGCGCGGCGGTGGACCGGGCGGTGGACCGGTTCCCGCACTGCGCGGACCTCCGGCTGCTGCGGGCCACCGTCGCACTGGCCGTGCACCGCGGGGACCTGGCCCGTCGGGCGCTGGCCGCCGTCCCGGGTCTGGACCAGCTGCCGGCCGGGCGGGTGGTGACCGCCGACGTGGCGCTGTTCGAGGGCAACTACGCCGGAGCCCGGGCCGGCTACGAGCAGGCGCTGCGCGCCGAGCCGCGCTGGGACACCGTGGCCCGGCTGGCCGAGGTGGCCGTCGCCACCGGCCGGTTCGACGACGCCGCGGAGCTCTACTCGGCCGCGGAGCGCGAGCTGACCGCCACCCAGCGGCGGGCCCACGCCTGGATCCGGGTGCGGCGGGCGGCCCTCGCGCTGGCCCTCGGGAACGGCGAACAGGCGGCGCGGTTCCTCGACGACGCGGAGCGCAGCTATGCCGGCTGGTGGTACGTCGCCGCGCACCGGGCCGAGCTGGACCGCGCCCGCGGCCGCCACGGCCGGGCCGTCGCCGGGTACCGCTCGGTCCTGGCGGCGGTCGACCGGCCCGACGTCCGCGAGGCCCTGGGCACCGCGCTGGCCGCGGCCGGCGATGCCGACGCCGCGGCGGCGTGCCACGCCGGCGCAGTGGCCGCCTATCTGGTCTCCGCGGCCCGCGGCGAGGTCCACCACCTCCACCACCTGGCGAGCTTCTACGCCGACGTCCACCCGCACGCCGCCGCCGCCCTCGGCTGGGCCCGCCAGGACGTCGAGCTGCGACGCACCGGCGGCACGCTGTCCCTGCTCGCGTGGTGCCAGTACAAGGCCGGCCGCACGACGGAGGCACGGGCCACCCTGGACGAGGCGTTCGCGCTCGGGGCCGGCGATCCGCTCCTGCAGCAGCGGGCCCGCGTGATCCGGGGCGGCGGATGACGGAGCGGCGGGCCGACCTGGTCCTGGAGGGCGGCGGGGTGAAGGGCCTGGGGACGGCGGGCGCCGTCATGGGCCTGCTCGACGAGGGCTGGACCTTCCCGCGCGTGGCCGGCACGTCGGTGGGCGCGCTGGCCGCGGCGTTCGCCGCGGCCGGCGCCGATTCGGCGACCCTCCGCGACGTCCTGGGCCGGCTCGACCTGCGCCGCATCCCCGACCGGCGGGTGCCGGTGCCGCTGCTCGGTGAAGGCCTGTCGCTGGTGGCCGGTCGGGGCGCCTACGCCGGCGACTGGATCCGCGAGTGGCTGCTGCGCGAGCTGGACCGGCTCGGCGTCCGCACCTTCGCCGACCTGCGCCGCGACGACCCCGGCGCCGACCCGGCCCTGGCCACGCCCGACCACCGCTACTCGCTCGTCGTCATGGCCACCGACGTCACCCATGGCCGGCTGCTGCGGCTGCCCTGGGACTACGTCGGCTTCGGGCTCGACCCGGACGAACAGCTGGTCGCCGACGCGGTGCGCATGTCGCTGTCGATCCCGTTCTACTTCCGGCCCTGCGAGCTGCGCAACGCCGGGACCGGCGAGGTGGCCACGATCGTCGACGGCGGTGTGCTGTCCAACTTCCCCATCGAGATCTTCGACCGCACGGACGGCGTGCCGCCGAGGTGGCCGACCTTCGGCGTCCGCCTGCTGCCCGATCTGCCGGCCGGTCTGGGGGACGTCGTCCCGTTCTTCGGCGTCCCGATGCTGCCCACCGTCCGCCTGCTCGAGCAGGTCGTGGTGACGGCGATCGTGGGCCGCGACCAGACCCATCTGGAGCGGCCCGGCGTGCGGGAACGGACGATGACCGTCGACACGGCCGGTACCGCGATCACCGAGTTCGGCATCGGCGCCGAGGAACGCCGGCGGCTGGTCGAGGAGGGCAGTCGGACCGCCCGCGACTTCCTCGGGCGGTGGCCCGGCACGGCGGCGACGGCCCCCTGAGAACCGTCAGCGCTCGCGGCGGACCCACGTCCTCGTGACCTCGCCCCGCCCCCGGAGCTCGACCTCGCCGTCCTCGACCCAGTGCTCGCGCTCGGCGGGCTCGGCGGCCATGACGGTGGCCTCGCTGGCCACCGCCCGGCCCGGGTGGTCCTTGGCCAGCTCGGTCAGGCGGGCGGCCTCGTTCACGGGGTCACCGATGACGGTGTACTCCAGGCGGCTGGCCGCGCCCACCTGGCCGGCCCACACCCGACCGCACACCACGCCGACGCCGACGTCGACCTCGCCGGCGCTGCGCACGGCGTCGCAGATCCGCCGCGCGGAACGGAGCGCGGCCCCGGCGGGGTCGGGGTGGTCGGTGGGCGCCCCGAAGACGCACAGCGCGGCGTCGCCCTCGAACTTGTTGACCAGCCCCCGGCCTCCTCGACGGTGGCGACGACCACCTCGAAGAACCGGTTGAGCAGACCGGCCATCTCGGCGGGTCCGGTCCGCCGGACCAGCGACGTGGACCCCACGACGTCGACGAACAGGGCGGCGACCGTGCGCTCCTCGCCGGCCAGCGAGACCCCGGTGTCGAGTGCCTGCTGGGCGACCGTCGTCCCCACGTGCCGGCCGAACAGGTCGCGCAGCCGCTCCCGCTCGGCGAGGCCGGCCGCCATGGTGTTGACGCCCTCCTGCAGCAGGCCGATCTCGCCGGCGTCGTCCACGACGACGCGGACCTCGTAGTCGCCCTCGCCGACTCGACGGACCGCCTCGCGCAGGTCGCGCAACGGCTGACCCACGGCGCGCGCGGTCAGCAGCGTGGCCAGGCCGCCGACGGCCAGGGCGACGAGGACGAGGAACACCACGGCCCCCTCGCCGGGCCCGTCGGGGTTGCTGGGGTCGAGGAACAGCAGGACGACGCCGAGCATGGGCACCGCACTGGTCAGCCCCCAGGTCAGCAGCAGCCGGGGGCGCACGCCGAGCACGAGCGCGCCGGCCGGCGGGTGGGCGGCGAGCGCGGTCGCGGTGACCGTCCGGGCGGCGCGGGCGACCAGCAGGTAGGTGACACCGGCGGTGGCCAGACCACCGAGCAGGGTCGCCACGGCCACGCGCAGCCCGACCCTGGCGTCGGGGAAGGCCACCGCGGCGACCACGCCGATGACCAGGGCGCCGAGCAGCCAGACGGCACCGGCGATGAACGCGGTGTCCAGCGGCAGCCGGAGCACCTGCCCCGCCTCGTCGCTGGTGGGGGCGCGGCCGGCCACCAGCCACCGGTTCGTGGTGCGCTGCCGACGGAGCCCGACCACGGTGGCCACGGGCAGCGCTCCCGCAAGGTAGGCCGCCACGGCGTAGAGCACCGGCGTCCGGCCGTCGTCCCCTCCGCCGTCCTCGACGCCGATGAGCAGCATGGCGACCGTCGCGACGCCGACGAGGTTCGCGACGAGGACGAGCAGGACGATCGCCGGGACGGCGCTGCGGCCGCTGGGCGCCCAGTAGGTCCACGGCTCGCTCCGGCGGACCGTGGCGGGGCCGTCGGGGCTGGTCACGCATCGATGATCGCGGAGCGGTCGCCCGGCCGCCCCTCCGGTCCCCCAGCCGGGCGACCCCCGTCAGCGCTGCTCGAGGAGCGTCCGCAGGGTGGCGAGGTCCTTGTGGTTGGCCCGGCGCATCGCCGCGGCCATGACCGGCGCGGCGATGCCGGCGAAGCCGCTCGGCCGACCTCGGTTGCGCAGCGTCATGCGGGTGGTCCCCGCATCCAGTGCCTGCCAGGTGTAGGTGGTCTCCATCGGGAACGGACCCTGCGCCGTCCGCATCACCAGTCGCTCGCCGGGCACCAGCTCGGTGATCTCGTAGGTGTAGGCGAGACGGCGCCCGAGGAAGGTCGCGACGAACGCCATGCGGGAGCCGACGGCGAGCGGCGGCGGGGTCTCCTGCTCGACCGAGGCGATGTTGACGTACCACTCGGGCGCGTGGGTCGGGTCGCTCGCGTAGGCGGCGACCTCCGCGACGGGACGCCGGATGACCGTCTCGGTCACCACGTCGACGTCCCTGGGCATCATGACCTCCACCGGCGCGTCAGAGGGGGACGCGCAGCACCTGCCCCACCCTGGATCTCGTCAGGGTCACGCAGCCGACTCGCCACCGCGATCTTCTGCGGTGGAGCCGGTGTCCCGAGCGATCGCCGAGACGGTGTCGCCGCGCACGACCTGGTGCAGCTGGTAGCCCTGCGTCCCGCCGATGACCGCGATCGCGACCGAGGCGACGTCGAGGCCCGGGTCCCCGTCGCCCGAGGGGTCGTCGCCGAAGAGCTCGAACGACTCGAGCAGCCCCATCCAGCCGGCCGACCACGTCCCAGCCCAGCGGCTGTCGGAGGGCGCTGCCGTACACGTCCATCGCTTCCCCCTGCCCGGACGGCTCGTTGGTCCAGGAGGGTCCTCCGCCGGCGGCGGGGGGACAAGGCGCTCGGTCCCGCGGTGTACGAGCCCCGGCACCATCACCGACACGACGTCCAGGGCGAGCACACGGACTGCTCGACCGGTCACCCGGTGGACGTCAGAGATCCGGGCGGCGCAGGTTCTCGGCGCGGCCCTCGACGGCGCCGTGGCGCATCAGGCTGGCGACGGCCAGGGCGAGACCGCCCCAGATCACGACCATCGCCACGAGCATCATCACGATCGCGCTCGCACTCATCGGTTTCCTCCCGCCTGCAGCGGCGTCGCCGGATCCGAGCCGGGTGGTGGCCCGTCCAGGTGTGTGCCGGCCCGCCACGGCAGGCGGGCCAGCAGAAAGCCGATCACCGGCAGCGCCACGACCATCAGCCAGCCGAAGGTCAGCAGGAGCCAGGTGGGGTAGTCCCCGTACGGCGCGTCGAGATCGTCCTTCAGCGCGAGGACGAGCACGATCGCCAGGCCCACCGGGGCGACGACGCTGGTCAGCAGCCGCCAGCCGGTGCCGACCCGGGGCCGCCGTGGACGTTCAGGTGAGCGCTGAGGCCGGTCAAGGCCCGGACCACCCACGCGACCACCAGCATGCTGAGCAGCGCCACGACCAGGATGCCGTACTGGTTGACGAAGTGGTCGACGACGTCGAGCACGTAGATGCCGCTCGTCGTGCTGAAGAGCACGAGGCTGAGCACCGCCGCGGGGACGCCGACCGCCAGGGTGGCGGTGAGCCGGCTGGTGTCGAGCTTGTCCCGGACCGCGGAGATCACCACCTCGATCACGCTGATCAGCGACGTGATGCCGGCGATGACCAGCGACCCGAAGAACAGGACGCCGATGAGGGCGCCGCCCGGGGCCTCGCTGATGATCGTCGGGAAGGCGATGAAGGCCAGCCCGATCCCGCCGCTGGCGACCTCGCCGACCGCGACCCCGCCGGCCTGGGCCATGAAGCCGAGGGCGGCGAACACCCCGATGCCGGCGAGCAGTTCGAAGCCGGAGTTCGAGAACCCCACGACGAGTCCGGAGCCGACCATGTCCTCGCGACGGCGGACGTAGGAGGCATAGGTGATCATGATCCCGAAGCCGATCGACAGCGAGAAGAAGATCTGGCCGAAGGCTGCGGCCCAGACCGATGCCTCGCCGAGTGCCCCCCAGTCGGGCGTGAACAGCGCGTCGAGCCCGGCGCCGGCGCCGGGCAGCAGCAGGGCCCGCACGACGAGGGCGACGAAGGTCAGGACCAGCACCGGGATGAAGATCAGCGAGGTCATCCCGATCCCCCGCTGCACGCCGAGGGCCATGATCACCAGGACCGCCACCCAGACCAGCGCGAGCGGCACGAGCACCCCGGGCACCACGTTGGCGGCGACCTCGACGTCCCCGGCCTGGAGGAATTCGCCGAAGAAGAACGCCTCGGGGTCGGAGCCCCACGCCTGGTCCAGCGAGAAGAACGTGTAGCGCAGGGCCCAGGCCAGCACCGCGGCGTAGTAGACGGCGATGACGAAGCAGATCGCGACCTGCCACCAGCCGAACCCCTCGGTGCCGCGGCGCAGCCGGGCGAACGAGAGCGGCGCGGATCCGCGGTGGCGGTGGCCGATCGCGTAGTCGAGCAGCAGGAAGGGGATGCCGGCGGTCAGCAGCGCGACCAGATAGGGCAGCAGGAAGGCACCGCCGCCGTTCTCGTAGGCGACGTAGGGGAACCGCCAGATGTTGCCGAGCCCGACGGCCGAGCCGATCGCCGCCAGGATGAAGACCTTGCGGTTGCTGAAGGCGCCGCGACGCTGCTGCTCGTCGGCCTGCTCTGGGGCACTCCCCGCCGTGGTGCTCATGCGACCTCCTGTGTCCTGATCCGCCGAGCGCGCGAGCGACGTCGAGCGTCGTCCACGGCGCGTCGATGCAGAAAGGATGTCAGGACTGGCGTCCTTCGGCTGCCGGAAGGCCGGAACGCGCCAGAGCCCCGGCAGGACGTCGTCCTGCCGGGGCTCTGGCCCAGGGGTGGGATCTTGGCGAAAAGAGAAACCGCAGGTCAGAACATTGGATGCGGCATACGACTCTGGGCTTGCACACGAAATGCCGGAAGTTTGCACACGTCGCTACCTGGTCGTCGGTTGCCCGTCGCCGCTGGCGGCCACTGGCATGTGCGACGCGGTGTTGACCCCTTCCACCGGCCCATCCGGGAGGGGGCTCTCCCCAGCAAATCCGGTGAGCGCCGGCTAACGACCGGATCGGCGTGTCGCCCTGAACGTGGTCAGCTGGTGCGACTGGTGCAGGGCGGACACGGACACGCCCCGAACTTCGGGGTCACATGGATGACGCCGCTCATCTCATTTCGATCGTTCGTGTCCACCAGCTGCCACAGCGCCGTCGAGTGCGCGTCGTCGGTCCTCGGCTGGTAATGCCGCCACAAGGCGTAAGCAACGAGGTCTGCCGCCTGGATGACCCGACTGGCTCGGCTGTCGGTGAACACCGGCACCTGGATCAGAGCATCCAGGCGGGCACCGCTGCGCTGCCAGACGGCGGCCTGGTCCTGGATTCTGCGCTCGTGCTCGATCCGACGGTCATGCAGAACCATTCCGCGCTGCTCAACCGGGGCCGCCTTGTTGATGCGACGCAGCATCTCGTCGAACCGGTGGAGCACGTGGTCGTATGCCTTCGCCTCCGCCTTCGTGACCCCTCCGTACCGCTTGTGGCCGCGGTCGATCACCGCTCCGAGGAGCCGCAGCGGGTACGCCGGGTCAGCGGGCTCGAAGGTGGCCAGGGCGGCGTACACGTCCTCCAAGACGGCGAGGCGGACCGACGCGTCGACGGTAAGCCACTCGCTGGGGCGCTTAGCGGGATAGCGGCCCCGCGCCGGCTTGCCGCGCGACGGCGTCTTCAGGTCTGTCGCGTGCACTTCGTGCATGTGCGGATCAAGGCGCAACGGCACGAGGTGCTTCGCCACGACGGCGTGCAGCGCCCGCTCCAGGGGACGGACGTCGGCCTCGTGAACGGCGAGTCCGGCGAGCAGAAGCACCGGCGCCTCGTTGTGCGTCCCGGACTCGTCCAGGGCGAGCAAGTACACGCCGGGCCATCCTCCTGTCAGCGGCGGAGGCGCCCACCCAGCTGGGAGGGCGCCTCCACTTCCGGCCAGCTGGCCGGCTCCCCGGGCCGGTTCCCGCATACGCAGTCCCGGCTCCGGGTGACGGTTCCCGCATGCGCAGTCCGTCACGAGCGAGAGTAGCGGTCCCCGACGACGATTTCAGCCAGGGCCGCCGCCGTCAGCCCTTTACGGTGAGGTGGGTCACGGCCTCGACGATCCGGTCCAGCGTCTCGGAGCGCTTGCCGGCACGGTACAGCTCGATCATGGCGGTCCGGACCATGTGTCCGTTCTTGTCCGTCGACTCCGGCAGACCCATCGACCGCGCGGTCCGCGAATAGGCATCGCGCACAGTTTGATCGCCGACCTCGTCGTTCAGCACGGCGCGCAGCGTCGGCTTTGCCGCGGCCCACCTGGCTTCGACGGTTGTCAACGGTCGTTCCTCGTCCGGACCGCCGGCCAACTTCGCGAGCATCCCGTTGAGCCGCAGGGCTCCAGGGTCGCTCACCTGGCCACTCGGCTTCTCGTCGGTGTCGAACACCACGTACTCCGGCACACCCAGCGCGCGGACGACCTCAGCCGCCAGTAGCAGGTTGGACTTGCCCTGCACAGCGACAAGGGCGATCCCGGCGGCGGCGAGATCCACCCCGGCGGCCATCGCGGCGCCGTCGATCAGCCCGAGGTCTTCGTCGCCCTCCAAGAGCACCACCGCTTCGGCGAACAGTCCTTCCGACAGCCTGGACCCGAGCAGCGCGGGCAGCTGGGCGGCGACCCGCTCGGCGGTCCAGCGCTGTCCGCTTCCCTGACGGGCCGCCTCGAGCCGCTCAGCGATCGCCGGGAGGGAAGCGGTGAACGCCCGGGTACAAGCCGCAGGACCTCCCTCGCCGCCTGTCGGGCAGAGCCGCAGCAGCCGCGCGGAAGGGACGTCGTCCACCGACACGAAGAATGGACTGTGGGTGGTGTACACGACTTGGGTTGACCGAGCGGGGTCTCGCGCAAGATCTGCAAGAACCCGGGCGACGTACCTGGCGCGGACTGGGTGCTGGTAGACCTCGGGTTCCTCGATTACCAGCAGGAGCCCTGGCTGGTCCGTGCTGACCTCCCGCGCCGGGCGTCGAGGAGAGCACGGAGCAGGGAGAAGACATACGCGCGCTGCACTCCGTGCCCCTGCCGCCCGATGTCGGCTTCGTGGCCCGACTCGACGATGCGGGCGCGGACGGGGGGCGGCGCCAGCGCCGGAACTCGCGGGTGCCAGGCCAGGGTCACCTGGGTGCCCGGTGCGAACGCGTTGATCTGCTCGGTGATGCTGGCGGACAACTCCTGAAGGCGGGGTCCCGCGCGCTCTGCGAGAATCTGCTCGTACGCCCGCGCGGTCTGCTCGGACAGCCCCGCGAGATCGCCATCGAGGTCGAGACCGGAGCGGACGGTGATCTCGACCAGCCGGCCGAGGGTGCTTCCCTTGCCGTCCGAGGCGTCATCGGCGGCGTCGCGCATCGCCGGGAGGACCAGCAGTTCCAGCATCCTGCTGAGGTCCCAGTCGCCGCCGCCGCCGAAGCGCAAAGTGGAGTCCGGCGCCATCTGGGTCGCGGCCTCCGGGTGGTCCCGTTCGAACGCGTCCAGCGCCTCCAGGGCTGCCTGCTTGTTGCTGTAGAGAGGCAGCCCGTCGCCCACCTCCACGCGTGCTTCGCCGTACAGCTCCTTGAGCCTCGCGGCCGGCACGCCGGAGGCCACGGCCGCACGCACCCCGGCGATGGCGGCACCTGCGCGCGCTCGCAGGACCAGCGCACCACCGCACGGCCATCAGGGCCTAGCACGCGGGACCGGGTGACCTTGAGGGTGCCGTCCGGGGACAGCCACGGCCGCAGCCGCTCCGCCCACTCCGCCGGCAGGTCGGTCAAGACGCCGGTGACGGACACCTCCGGATCGGCGATCCCGTCCGTGACGTCGTCGTCATCGAGGTCCACCTCGCCGAAGAGAAACTGCAACGCGCGAACAGTGCTCGACTTGCCCGCACCGTTCGCGCCAATGAGCGCGGTCAGGGGTTCGAACGACAACTCGAGCCCATCCAGACACCTCAGCCCTCGAACCGAGATCGCTGCCAGTCGAGCTGCCACACGCGTCCCTTCCTAGACGTCGGCCCGAGGATGCCACGGCGCGCTGACAGAAACTGCACCGTGAGCGGGTGCGGACGGCCGGAGTGACCGGCCGCGGCCGGATCCGCAACAGCCACGCTCGGAGCCCTCGCCCGAGGCCTCAGTCGCAGAGCGGAGTGATGTCAGCACCGTCTGCGACCATTCGACGGTGGCACCGACGCAAACAGGCCTCTACTTCGACGCAGAGGCGCAGCTGACCGTCCTCCCGCCCGGTGACCTCCAGCGCGGATTCGGCTTCGCCGTCTGGCGTGACGCGGCGCCGGCGTTCCGCCGCTTCATCCTGGCCCACACACACGACCTGAACCGCATCATCCCCGCCCCCGAGGAGGCGGATTGCGCAGCGTTGATCCCGGCGCTGCTGGCGCTCGTCCCCCGGCCCGACAACGACTACGACAGCCGCGCCATCGCCGTCACTGCACCACCTAGCCACGAAGGCGACGTCCTCGACCGCCACCTCGGCTACCTCTACGGAAAGTGGCTGCACCGGATGAGTCCACTCATCCAAGACCTCACCACCTACTCCCCCGTCCCGGTCGGCTGCCACGGCTACATCGAGCTGCACGAGCTCCGTGACTGGGACAACGCAGACGAGCCGTGGACGCCGTCCACGGACTGTCCCCCTCAGCCCGCCGGAGGAGGAAGCGCTCGGCTACCGCATTGGGGCCGTCCGGCTCCATTGGGCCTGGAGCGACGACCTCAAGCCCGTGATCTCCGATTACATCGACGACAAGATCCGGCAGGAGTACGCGGGTGGCCCCGCAGCCGACGCAGGACGTGGTCGCACGGAGGCTGAGCTACGTCAGGCTCATCTCGCTCGACGCGACTCCCGGCTGGTGGACGCTCGAACCGCCCACACCGCTGCGAGCAACGCTCGTAGCGAGATACGGGCGGCCCGGGACGCGGCAGCAGCAGAGCAAGGCAGAGTCTGGGCCACCTGGCGTAGCGAACCGCATGGGCGTCGCGGCCTCTCCGCAGTCACCACCCGAATCAGCTCCGGCGCCCGCCGCGTCCTCATCCTTGACCACCAGGGCGCTGAACTCGGTCAGTGGCACATGCCGCACGGTCCCCTGACCCTCGTCGACGAACGCCTCCGCGCAGACGCACAAGGGGCGCTTGAGGCACACGGAATCACCAGCCGCCCCAGCGCGGATCTCGATGGCCTGGAGGACTTCCCGAACGCCACCGTCATGATCCGCGGGTCCAGGTGGTCGGTGCGCAGCGTCCAGGACGGGCTCTCCCCGACCAGCTGTCGGAGATCGGCCGCTACGACCAGTACACCGAGGTCGTCACGGTCTACGCCAGACCCCACCGAGAGCCCGTCCAGACTCTGCTACGGCGCCACGGCGTCGAGGCGGACAGCGTCTGGGTGGTCGATCCTCCGGTTGAGCCCGGCGACGAACACGCCGCTGGTACGGAGGTCCTTCTCGAGTCGATCCAGCCGCGGCTTCGCAGCCGAGTCCGCGGCCACCTTCCCGCCGAGCACGCCGAAGTACTTCCGGTGCAGTGGGGCAAGGGGCCCGTCAGGGACCGTTCCACACACAAGGAGCTACGCGGCAACCCGTACTACGTGCGCGAACTCGGAACATTGCTCGGTGCCGCCGCCGACGAACTGCGGTCCGCGCGCTGCCGACTCTGCTACAACAACGCGCTGGCCGACCCGCATGGCCTGGCCTACTGCTTCGCTTGCGTCCGATGGGCCCAGGGCCGCCTGCTCCGCGACACCGGCACCGACGGGCCGTGGATTCACTCAGTGGTCTGGGCGCTGCGCCGCCTGGTCGAGATGGAGTTCTCCGGCCCTCCCTCGGTGGCGCAGCTCAATCGCTTGCACATCAGCGACCCGGACACCGCCGACGCAGCGATGCTCTGTCGCTTCCTCATCCCCCGCCCCGCCCTGGCAACTGAACGCGCCCGCTACTACAAGACGGCGCGCACCTGGGCCCAATGGCTCCACCTGGCCGGACTCTTGGGGAAGGGCCTCGCACCTCCCGAGGCACGATCACCGTGGCCACCGACGGGCACCCCTGCCGGTCCATGTTCGAGCGCCACATCGACGACTTCCTGCACCACCGAGGCATCGCGCACGACATCGAGCCTGCCTATCCGCGGCACGCGGACCTCAACACCACTGGCCTTCGCGCCGACTGGCTCCTTGACGACGGCACCTACGTCGAGGCGCTCGGCATGCCCGACGAGCCCGCATACGCGGCCAAGGTCGCCCGCAAGCGCGAGTTGGCCGAACACACCGGTATCCGGCTGATAACCCTCACGGTGGAGGACCTCACCCGACTCCCCGAGATCTTCGCTTTCTGGTTGCCAGCCGCCTAACCCGACGAGGTGACAAGCCGACAACGAGACGTGCCCTTGCCCGCCACGGCCGGGATCACGATCGGCCGATCGCGTGCCAGAAGTTGGTCTCGGTCATGATCCGGGTTCCGTACGAGCGCGCCTTCTCTGCCTTTCCTGACAGCGAGTCCGGGTCGGCGACAACGAGCACGTCGAGCGCTTTCGTGACGCGTTCGTGCACGATCAGCCCTGCTGCTCGCGCAAGTGCATGTGCCTGGTCGCGGGTGATGGGTTGCCCCTGGATGCGCGTCTGAAGTGCGCCGGTGAAGCACACGCCGAGCCCGCGGAGATCCTCGCTCTGACTTCGGTTCGGGGTTCGGGTCCGTGCCGCATGCAGGGCGGCAGCGATCTCGCCGACTCCGAATCCAAGTGCAGCCGCTACGTCCGCGAGGTCCTCGGCCTCAAGGTCGGTGACCACACCGTCCGCCAGCGCCGTCAGGGCCAGCGCCTCCAGGTAGTTCATGTGCGCGCGGTGCACGTCCGAGCGTGAGAGGCCCCATTCCCGGGCTGTGTCGGCGAGGCTGCGTACCTCCGCAGAGTCCAAGCGCCGGTCCTCCAGCGCGCGGGACAGCACATCCAGGTAGGCCGCGGTATCGGCTGGCACCGCCGCGCCGCTTACGTTGGGCGCCGGAAGATGCCGGATCAGGGTGACGAGTGGTGAGGCCTCCGGCCGGGGTCGCGGAGAGCGGGGTCGCACCAAGCCGCCGGTCGGCCAGACGGACCAGTTCGGCGGCTCGGGCCACACGTCGGGCACGCAGCCGAGGTCGGTCAGTGTGCCCTCGCCGGCGCGCCGCAGGTAGGCGGCCAGAAGGTCGGCTGTCGCGGTGGCGTCTCCTAGGGCCGTGTGCTCGCCCGGGTGGGTGAGCGACTCTGCTGCCAGGCAGTCGATCAGCCGGCCGCCCCCGAGGGCTCCCAACCGATACGACAGCGTGAGGGTGCACAGCGCCGGCCAGGTGGGCGGCACCGCCCCCAGGCGCGAGAACTCCGATGACACGAACCCCAGATCGAAGCGGGCGTTGTGGGCGACCACCACGGCCCCGTCGAGCCTGTCCGCGACATCCCCCGCCACGTCCAGGAACCTGGGCGCGTCGCGAACGTCGGCTCCGCGGATTCCGTGCACGTGCGTCGGGCCGAGGTCGCGCTGCGGATTCAGCAGCGTCGACCAGGAGTCCTCGATGGCGCCGTCCGGTGTGGTTCGGACGATCGCGATCTCCACGATCCGGTCATGGAGTCGCGGAGAGAAGCCCGTCGTCTCCACGTCCACCACCGCGAAGGGCGTGGTGCCGAGCTCCGGGCGGCGGTGCGGTCGTCGGCGGCCTCCAGCAGACGAGGTCGTCGCTGTCAGGCGGGGCGCGTCCGCCGCGGCGGGCCGGGCCACTTCGTCGTGCGCCGACGCGTTGGCGGTTGGCACCGACGATGGCGCCGCTGCGTAGACGCTGCGTGCGTCGTCCGATCGATCAGCGGCGACGTCGCGAGCCTCTTGCAGTAGCTGCCGTGCCGCCTCCCAGGCGCCTTCGACATCGAGGCTGCGTGCGGCGAAGCCCTCGTTGAGCAGCTCCTCACTGAGCTGGTCGTCGTACTTCTCCACGATCTTGTTGTCGACCCTGGCAGCCAGCTCGGCCGGCTCGGGGGCGCCCCGCTCGACCAGCTCGGCGAGGCGGCTCAACGCCTGCTCTCGCGTGCAGTTGCTCATGGTCAGGCAGACGCCGTCTTGGGCCACCTCAACGCCGGCAGCGGTCAGGGCCACCGCGAGCGTCGAGCAGATGCGGTCCCCGCGCCAGGGGAAGATCAACGTGTCCGCGCCGATGGTCAGCAAAGGGTCGGCCCCGAGCCCGTACCTGGCGAAGTTGTTGCGGCCCTCGGTGAGCAACTGGACAGCCGTCGCGTCCAGGTAGGCCGGCACATCGGCACTCAGGTACACGCGCCGCATCTCCTGGCGGATCCGGTCGGCGACCGCGGCGCCGGCGCCGGCGAACGTCGGTGGCCGTCCTCCAGACGACCGGATCAGTTCGATGACCTTCTCGTGCGAGTCGACCGCCAGCACCTTCCAGCGTCGTCCGCCGAAGATGAGCAAGGAGCCGGGCATCAGCGGATAGTCGACCGGCAAGGTCCCGAGCGTGCGACCGCTGGCGATGAGGCGGTACTCCTCGCCGGTGCGAAAGGCCGCGTAGAACGAGTAGTGATTGACCAAGCGCTCGCCGGCTTGCCCGTGCAGCAGCAGCCCGTCAGAAGCCTGCATCAGCAGGTCAACTCTCTCATCGGCGAGTGCACGCAGCAGTCGCTTGAACGTGTCGCGGGAGACGCCGGCGAAGGGGCCGGTTTCGCACAGCACCCGGTATGCCTCGAGCGGTGCGACCCCACCGTGCTGAGCGATCAACGACAGCAACTGCTGCACCAGCGTGGACAGGTGGAGTCCGCCTGAGTTCGGCGCCTCGTTCCACCGATCGAGCAGCAGGTTGACCATGGCGATGCTCTGGACGAGCTCGGTGCGCAACGCGTCAGACGGCGGTGTCTGGGGGCTCACCTGTGGCTCGGTGACGTACAGCCGCATCGTCGCGGCGCCACCGCGACGGCCCGAGCGGCCCAGCCGCTGCCGCATGCTCGCCACCGACTGGGGCGCACCTAGCTGAGCGATGGAGGTGACAGACCCGATGTCGATCCCCATCTCCAGGGTGGACGTGCAGATCGCACTGACGGGAGCGTCTCGGTCCTTCAGCCGGGCCTCGGCGAACTCGCGCAGTTCCCTGGAGAGGCTCCCGTGGTGCGGGATGAACTCGGTCGGGACGTGTTCACGCTCGGATCGACGCTGCAGCAGGTCCGCGTAGATCTCCACGTCACGTCGCGAGTTGGCGAAGACCAGGTTGTCGGTCCCGCGCAGCGTCCGGAAGAGATGATCGGCGATCGCCAGCTGATGCCCCTCGGTCACCTCTTCCGCTTCGACCTCCCGCCCGCTGGCCTCCACGTGCTCCGCCTGGCGTGCCGACAGCTGCGGCGGCAGCGCCTCGTAGCCGCGCACCTGCAGCTTCAGTTCGTGCGTGTCGTCCACCGAGGTGATCACGGTGACGCGAGGCCCACCGCCGGGGCGCAGGTACGCCGCCGCACCGTCCATGTCACCGAGCGTCGCCGACAGCCCGACTCTGGGCACGCGCCGCCGCACGGCCAGCTCCACCCGGTGCAGGAGCGACTGCAGCTGCATACCTCGTTCGGTTCCGAGGAACGAGTGCATCTCGTCGATGACGACGTAGCGCAGTCCGCCCAGGATCCTCGCGACTTTGGGGCCGTGAACGACGAGGAGCGCCTCCAGGGACTCCGGCGTGATGAGCAGGATCCCGTCGGGATCACTGAGCACCTTGGCCTTGCGTGAGCCGGGAACGTCCCCGTGCCAGCGATGGACCGGCAGGTCCAAGTGCTCGCACAGGACGTCGAGCCGGCCGTACTGGTCGTTGATGAGCGCCTTGAGCGGGCTCACGTACAGCGCCTGCACTCCGGTGACCGCAGGCTGCTGCTCAGTGCGCGCTTCCCTCCGCCCACGCGCGTCTGCCGCGCCTTCTCGCGCGGTCAGCAGGCTTGAGCAGATCGGGAGGAACGCCGCTTCGGTCTTCCCGGCGGCCGTCGCCGCGGAGATGATCACGTCCCGGTCGCCGGCGAGGATCGGTCGGACGGCGCGTTCCTGCGCGTCGCGCAGCTCGGCCCAGTTCTGCTCCCAGATCCATCGTTGGATGCGCGGGTGCAGCTCGACGAAGGCCGACGATTGATGGCCTGCGGCCTCGCCCGCTGTGCCGGTCATGCGCAGCGGCCTGTCACAGCCTGAACGTCGCGAGGTCGTCGTTCTCCGGTGACGATGCGGACGCGGAGCTCGACCCCACTGGTGGCTCGGTCTGGCCGTCCGACGCCTCAGTGGCGTCCGGGCGCGCGAAGCCGTCTTCCTCGGCCAGCGGCGCAAGATCGGGATTGGATTCGGCCACGAGATTCACCGCGCCGACCAGCGGCGCCCAGTCGGTTCCCGGGTTCTGCTCGAGTACGGCGAGCAGGTTCACGAACTCCTTGATGGTGGTTCGCGGTGTCCGGAAGTACGCGTCGCCGATGCGGCTGGAGCAGTGGGTCATGAAGGCGGTCAGGGCGTCGTCGGGAATCAGATAGGCGTTGGCGTCGCCGCCGGCGAACACGTGCCGCAGGCGGGTCAGGAGCAGGTAGAAGTCCTCGGGCGTCAGGTTGGCCAGGCGCAGGACGGGGCCGGAGTAGTCGACGAGGCCGCCTGTGGCGTACGTGTTCTCGGCCAGGCGTGACTGCAGCGCCGCGTACGAGTACAGGCCGCGCCGGGTGTCGAGCAAGAAGTCCGGGGTGCCGCCCAGGATGAACCCGAGGTGGGCGGCGGTTCCCTGCAGGCTGTCGTTCAGGATGCGCAGGATCTGTTCGTAGTTGGCGTTGCGCGCCTGCGTGTTCGCCAGCTTGTACAGGTTGACCATCTCGTCGAGGCACACCAGCAGACCGCCGAAACCGGCCATGACGACGAACCTGGCCAAGAGCTTGAGCTGGTCGTAGAAGTTGGCGTCATCGACGATGGTGCGCACGCCGAGCGCCGCCCGGGCGTCCGTTCGGGTGCTGAACTCGCCGCGCAGCCAGCGCACGGCGTCGCTCTTGAGCTGTTCGTTCCCGGTGTCGTGCCCGCGCCAGTACGCGCCGATGACCTCGGCGAAGTCGTATCCGCCGGTCAGCTCCGACAGCGATGCCAGCCGGGTGCGGATGACGGCGTCCGGCGTCGTCCCGGTGTCCCGCGCCTCGGTGAGCGCGGCGGTGATGAACCGCTCCACGATGCTGCCCATGGCCCCACCGTCGGGCTTCGCGCGGGTGGCGATGTTGCGCATCAGCTCGGTGTACAGGGACCGTGCCTGGCCGCCGGTGGCGTGCAGCCGTCGATCAGGTGACAGGTCGGCGTGCACCGTGACGAGCTTGCGTTCCATCGCGATCGACCGGACGAGGTTCAGGAAGAACGTCTTGCCGGAGCCGTACTCGCCGATGGCGAGGCGGAAGGCGGAGCCGCCGTCGGCGATCCGGTCGACATCGCTCAGCAGTGCCTTGACCTCCTCGGCCCGGCCGACCTGTACATGCTGCTGACCGACACGTGGGACGACACCGGCCCGGAGCGCCTGCAGGATCGCGTCACGTTCCCGCGGCCGGATCGTCGTGCCCACGGAAGTGGCGGGGGTCGAGCTCGTCATGCCTGCATCTCCTGGGCTACGCCGGGGTCGATCGTGATGGGGTCATCGCCGTCGACGAGCGGGTCACCAACCCGCTCGTAGGCAGCTTCGTTCAGGGTGTCGACAGCGCCGTCGGGCAGCAGGCCAAGACCGGCGCACTCGGCTTCGAGTTCGGCTCGGGCCCAATGGTCGCGGCCAGCCAGCACCGTCAGCAGCGTCGAGTGGGCAGCGTCGAGTCCAGCGATCGAGGGCCCCGTCGGGGCGGGCAGCGACGGTGGTGTCGGTTCCTCGTCGGCGAAGATGGACCCGAGCAGCGCGGTGACCGCGGAGGTTTCGGCGAGCTTGGCCGCGACCGCGGCCGCGTCCAGCTGCACGGGCGCGGCCGGATCGCGGGATGCGCCGAGGTCGGGTCGGGCGGCCGGAGCCGGTGGGATGGCGTAGGCAGGCGCGCCCGGCGCGGAGGCCCTCACGGTGACGGGCCCGGCCGCGGCGATCCTCACGCCACCGGTCGTAGCCGCGTGGACGCGGCTGTAGACCGATGCAGGGTCCAAGCCGAGCAGCTTGAAGATCTTCGTGAGGATCTTGATCTCTTCCGGGCTCACGTGCCCGTCCGTGGCCGCCACCGTGGTGAGGAAGTCCCCGATGTTCTCGCGCTGCCCCTGATCCAGTGCGGCGAGCCGTTTGGTGAGCCCGGTCAGCTTCACCGGAGTGGCCAGCAGCCAGCGCAGGTGAGCTTGCAATCGGGCGCGTTCGGCTGCCCCGAACCCCATCGCGGCCTCCAGGTGCGCCACGAGATGGGAGATCTCGGCATCGGAGGCGTGCCCGTCGGCGGTGCTGACTACGGACGCGAGGTGCATCAGCAGCGTCGCGGCCTGGTACTCAGGACTCGGAGAGGCGGGCTGGCCGGGTTCGGCGCGGAACAGCACCACAACGCCCGCCGGGTCCGGCACCGGCCCGCCGTGGCGCACGTCGGGTTCCAAGCCGATGCCGCGGGCGCTCAGCAGCTGTGCCAGCGTGACGGCCTCGGCCTTCGCGACCTTGCCCGGTGTCGCCAGGGGCCAGAACGCGAGCAGCTCACCGGCGTCAACGACCGCGCTGGCCTGCCCGTCGAGAGCGGCGTTGACGAACGAGTTGAGGCGGGCCAGCTCGTCGCCGCCGGCGTTGTCCGCGAGTTCCGGGGGCAGGAGCGCGGCCGCCGGCAGCGTTCCGCGCGCGTCAGGATTGCGTCCCAGGTAGCGGCTGTAGGCGTCAAGGTCCGCGGTGCACTCCTCGACGAGCGCGGCCAGCTTCTTGCTCGGGGTCGCCTGGGTCAGGACGTCGGGCAGCTTTGTCGACAACTCAGCTTGGCCGATTCCTGCACTGGCCGAGTAGTAGTCGAGCTTCAGCATCTTGGTCGTCGCCCTGACGGTGAGCCCGGGTCCGTGCTGTTGGGTGTACCTGGCACGGAACAGCGCTTCGAACTCGGCCGCACAGCGGGTTGCTGGGGTCCGCAGGTAGATCTCCGGGTGGTAGTGGGCCCACGCCAGCGCCCAATCGGCCGAGACCGGTGTCCCGTCGACCGCGAGCTCTCCCAGACCGACCCGCAGGGCCATCGGCACGTCCCAGGGGTTGCCGGTGCGGGCAGGGACGGAGACATCGCCGGTGCTCGTCGCGTAGAAGTCCAGCAACTGCAGGAACCGTGTCGCGTAGCCGCGAAAGGACCCGTTGTGCCCGTAGAGGTCGAGCAGTCGCCGAACCTCTGCAGCGATGGCCGGCAGCTCCCCACTGATGTCCTGGCCACGTGCAGCGTCGACGAGCACCCGACGTTCGAGGCCGTAGAAGAAGAGGAACGGCCAGCTGATCGGCGCGTTCGGTGCGCGTCGGCCGTCGGCCAGCCATGTCAGGTAGGCGGCCCGGGCGCCGGGCGTGATGTCGCTGTAGGAGGGCCAGTACCCGACGCTGGCAGCCGCCCAGTCGGGCCGGCGGAGATCCAGCGGCAGCCGCGGGTCGATGAGCGCTGGGTCCGGGCCGTGGCCGACGGCGGCCGGCAGCTGGCGACCGACGTAGAGCATCCCGCCCGGCAGGGTCAGCGAGCCCACTGTCACCGCAGCCCCCGGCGGGACCCACCCGTCCCTGCCAGCCCTACCGACCGCTGACGGAGGCGGCGGGCTGGGTGACCGTGGCGCCGCAGCTACCGAAGAACGCGGTGCCGACGACCCGAGGTTGGAGTCCGGAGTCGACGGCCTGACATTGGAGACCGGAGGCGCCGCGGGAGCTACGGAGGGCGCGCTTCGCTTGAACCAGTCCCGAAAACCCACTGCGTCCTGTCCGTGGCCGTGCCAAAGTCCCCACTGGTGGCCATCGAGAAGTCCCCGCTGATGGCCAGGTGAAGGTCCCCGTCCCTCGCTCGTCGTGTCGATCGTGAGCTGAGGCCCTGGGCGGTGACGGTGGCGGTGTCTAGCCAGTCACCGCACCGCCCAGGGGAGCTCCATTGAAGTCTGCGAGGGATGAGTTGGACGTCATCACCGCCTACCGCGAGGTGGGCAGCTACCGGGGAGCGGCCGCGATCTGCGGCACCACCCACAAGACGGTGAAGCGGATCATCGAACGGCACGAGGCCGGCGGGCAGCGCCCGGTCCGGCCGCCGCGGCCGGCGAACTATGAGGTCGTGCGCGATCTGGTGGCGGCACGGTCAAGAAGACGCACGGGCGGATCAGCGCCAAGCGGCTGCTGCCGACGGCGCGGGCGGCCGGGTATGAGGGGTCGGCGCGCAACTTCCGGCGGCTGATCGCGGCCGAGAAGAAGGCGTGGCGGCAGGCCAACGCCCGCAGCCGCCGGCCGGCGGTGTGGGCGCCGGGTGAGGTGCTGGCCATCGACTGGGGCACCCTCGGCGGGCTGCACGTGTTCTGCGCGGTGCTGGCGTTCTCCCGGGTTCGGTTCGTCCGCTTCGCCACCGACGAGCGCGCCGAGACCACCCTGGGGCTGCTAGCCGAGTGCTTCGAGGTCCTCGGCGGGGTGCCGAAGGTGGTGCTGGCCGACCGGATGGGCTGCCTGAAGGGCGGCGTGGTCGCCGACGTGGTGGTGCCGACCCCGGACTACGTGCGGTTCGCCGCGCACTACCGGTTCCGTCCGGACTTCTGTCGGGCCGCCGATCCGGCCAGCAAGGGCATCGTGGAGAACCTGGTCGGCTACGCCAAGACCGACCTGATGATCCCGCAGGCCCCGTTCGCCGACCTGACCGCGGCGAACGCGGCGGCGGCCGCCTGGTGCGACGAGGTCAACGGCGTCGTGCACTCGGAGATCGCCGCGATCCCGGCGGCTCGGCTGGAGACCGAACGGGAACTGCTGGGCGCGATGCCCTCGCTGCGGCCCAGCATCGGACGCACGACGCTGCGCAAGGTCGACAAGCTGTCCTGCGTGCGGTTCTCCTCGGCTCGCTACTCGGTGCCGACCGCGCTGATCGGCACCCAGGTCGCACTGCTGGCCGCCGACGGCCGACTCACCGTGGTGGTGCCGGGCACCGGTGAGGTCGCCGCCGATCACGCCCTCGTCGCGCCGGGCGAGGCCAGCGTGCTGGATGAGCACTACGGCGGCCCCCGCCGGGCACCGCAGCGGGCGGCCCGCCCGAGGACGGCGGCGGAGAAGGCGTTCTGCGCCCTCGGCCCGGTCGCCGAGCAGTGGCTGGTCGGCGCCGCCGCGGCCGGCAACACCCGCCTCGGCCCCGAACTGGTCGAGCTGGCCGCCCTCGAGGCCTCCCACGGCCGCGAGGCGCTGACCGCCGCGCTCGGTCGAGCGGTCGCCTTCGGCCGCTGGCGCGCCGCCGACGTGCGTTCGATCCTGGCCGCCGGCGCCGGAGTCGCCGATGTCCGCCCCGCCGGGGAAGCCCTGGTCATCCCGCTGCCAGCCACGGCCACCCGGCCGCTGGCCGCCTACTCCCTGGACAGCCTGCGCGGCGGGGACCACTCCACTGACGGCTCGGCCGCGGCCACCGGGGCGGGGGCATGACCGCCACCGCACCGGCGCCGCTGCCGGCCGACCTGGAGGGCGGGCTGCGCCGGCTCAAGCTCGCCGCGATGCGCTCACTTGCCCCCGAGCTGCTGACCACCGCCAAGACCCAGCGCTGGGCACCGGAAGAGTTGCTTCGCGCCCTGGTCGAGGCCGAGATCGGCGCCCGGGACGCCTCCAACACCCGGCTGCGGCTGAAGGCCGCCGGCTTCCCGATGCTCAAGACGATCGAGGAGTTCGACCTGACCGCGAGCAGCATCCCCGCTCCGACCTGGGCCTACCTGACCAGCCTGGAGTGGATCCGCGCTCGGGAGAACCTCTGCCTGGTCGGCCCGGCCGGCACCGGCAAGAGCCACACCCTGCTCGCCCTCAGCCACGCCGCCGTGCTCGCCGGGCACCGAGTCCGCTACTTCACCGCCGCCGACCTGGTCGAGAACCTCTACCGCGGCCTGGCCGACAACAGCGTCGGCCGGGTCATCGACACACTGCTGCGCAACGACCTGATCATCGTCGACGAGGTCGGCTTCGCGCCGCTGGACGACACCGGCACCCAGCTGCTGTTCCGGTTCGTCGCCGCCGCCTACGAACGCCGCGCTCTGGGCATCGGCTCGCACTGGGCCTTCGACCAGTGGGGCCGGTTCCTGCCCGAGCACACCACCGCCGTCAGCCTGCTCGACCGGTTGCTGCACCACAGCGTCGTCATCGCCACCGACGGCGAGTCCTACCGGATGCGCCAAGCCCGCACCCGAGGAGGTGACCGCCCCACCACACGCTGATCAACCGCGAGGGGCGGGGACTTTCACCTGGCCACGAGCGGGGACCTCAGCTTGGCCGTTGACAGCGTCCCCCGCGTTCCGAACCCGCCGTCGCGGCGGGGTGCCTGTCTGCGACAAGCGCAGGCTAGTCACCCAGGCCGCCGTACGGGATCAGCACATCACGTGGGGACGACAGTTTCGGAACAGCCCCCGGACCGGTTCCAAATCTCGTCTAGCCACCTCGCCTTGTCGACAGCCGCGACCAGTCCAATCCGCATCCACCGGCGCTGGACTCAGCGCGGCGCTCAGGACCTCACACGGCCTTGGCCCGCTGACCATGACCAACCGCCCTAGGTGGCCGCGATCCAGCCGCTCAACTACGCCGGGCCAACACTCGCTTCCCCGGCGGGTCCGGGATCTCAGCTGCCCGGCACTCCGGCGAGAACGCTGACCGTCAGCGGGCTGGCCTTCCCGATGTCGAATGCGGCGCGTTCCACCACGTCCGGCTCACACTCGCCCCAGGCCCTCGCCCACCCGTGCAGCAGTTGCAGGTAGTCGAGGTAGTCCTGGGTGCTCACCTGCACGTAGGGGCAGCGTTGGCCCGTGAGTCGCTGGACCGCGATGCCGGTGTTCTTGTCAAGGATCAGCGGCTGCGGTTCCGACGGCACACGCCGGTAGCCGGCGAAGTACAGGAACTTCGTGCCGAACGCGGGCCCGAGGTGCGCGATCCGCTGATCGCCGTGCAGCAACGCCGTGAAGGCGTCGGACGTGCCTTTCGTGGCCAGGATTCCGGTCACGGCTGCGAGCTTGCGCGCGATCTCCTCGACGTCGGTAAAGGCCCGGAGTCGGCGGCTGACCTCACGGCCGGACGCGCTGCCCCACGCGGCCGCGGCGACGTAGGTGTGTACCGCGCCGACCGGCGTGTGCGCTTCCTCGGCCAGAGCGAACACATCACGGCGCCGCACCGAGATTGTGTGAATGCCCGTGTCGCGAAAGGCCGGCGGCAACCACTGCGGAGGCAGCCCGGCCCGCCAGGCCGCCAGCGACACGGTCGTCGCCTGGTCGAGCACAACGGCGTGGCGATCGGGAGCAGGTCCGCGAAACGGGAACGTCGACTGGTCGCTCACGTCCCCTCCCCGGACAGGGGGCGCCGCAAGCCGCTGGCACGCACCACCTGCCGGCCGACGGCCGCGCGCACCGCGTCCTCCGAGCCGATGACCCGCACGCGACGACTGGCCCGAGTCACCGCGGTGTAGAGCAGCTCGCGGGTGAGCAGCGGCGACGTGGCTGGGGGCAGCAGTGCGGTGACTGCCTCGAACTGGCTGCCCTGGCTGCGGTGCACGGTCAGCGCGTGCGCCGGGCTGACCGCTGACAGCCGGGACAGCGGCACCAGAGCCGGTCCGGCGCCCCGCAGGAACGCGGCCCGCGGCCCGTCGGGCGTGCGCACGACAACGCCGGTGTCGCCGTTCCAGAGCTTGTTCTCGTAGTCGTTCGCGGTGACGATCAGCGGCAGCCCGGGCCCCCACTCCCCCGCCGCCGCACCGGTGAGCCTGCCGACGCGGTCGTTCCACGCGGAGACGCCGAAGGGTCCGTGCCGGTGCGCGCACAGCAGCCGGTGCCGGCCCAGCAGCATGAGGCACCGGTCGGCATCACCGGCCTCCGCCGCGGCACGCATCTCTCCGGCCACATCACGGACCTGCTCCTCGAGCACCGCGGTGCTCGAATCCAGGACGAGACCGTCACCGCCATCCAGCAGCTCCAGGACCCGATCGGCGTCGCCCGTGCGCACCGCCTCCGCAAGCCCGGCGATGTTCGCGCCGTAGCGCTGCGACACACGCAGCCGCACGACGCCGTTGCGCAGCTGCCGACGGTCGTCGTCGGAGAGGTCGGCCGCGTCGACTGCCGCCTCCGCGGGAACGCCGTCTACTGCGCCGGCCGGTGCGGGCCGCTGCACCAGGTCGCTGAGCACCGCACCGGCGTCCACCGGTGTCAACTGATCGGGGTCGCCCACGAGGACGAGCCGCGCCGTGGGCCGTAGCGCCTCGAGCAACCGCGCCATCATCGTCAGCGACACCATCGAGGACTCGTCCACGACGACGATGTCGAAGGGCAGCCAGTTGGTCGCGTCGTGCCGGAATCGGCTGCGGCTGTCGGGCCGCCACCCGAGCAAGCGGTGGAGCGTCTGCGCGGTGAGGTCCAGCGGCAGGCCCACCGCGGCAGCCTGCTCCAGCACCGACTCCTGCAGGCGGGCGGCTGCCTTGCCGGTGGGTGCGGCCAGCGCGATGCGCGGCGGCGGACCGGGTTGGTCGAGCAGCAGCCGCAGCAACCGGGCGACGGTGTGCGTCTTGCCGGTGCCCGGCCCTCCGGTGATCACGCTGATCCACCGGCCGGCGGCTACCGCGGTCGCCAGCCGCTGCAGGTTCGGTGCCGGTCCGGCGAACAGCGTCGGCAGTGACGCGAGGTTCACCGTCGGCGCCGGCCGGGCGGCGCGTTCGTCGAGCGAGCGGCGGACCTGCTGTTCCTGCTGCCAGTACCGGTCGAGGTAGAGCAGCCCGTCGACCAGCCGCAGCGGCCGCCACGGGGCATCAGCCCCGACGGCGACCACCGGGCTGTCGTGCAGCGGTGACCAGTCCTGCGGCCAGGTGAGCTCGACCGGTTCGGCGTCCTCGTCGGGCACCACGGAGCCGGCGACGGTGGCGAGCTCCACGCACACCGAGCCGGCGCGGACACCGCGTACGGCGAGTGCTGCGGCGAGCAGCACCGTCTCGTGCTGTTCACCACCCAGCCGGGCCAGCCGCAGGGCGACGTGCACGTCGGCGGCGGTGAGCACGCCGGCCTCGGCGAACTGCCGCAGCAGACCGTCGGCACGGACCGGGATCACGGTCGCCCCGCCAGCAGGTCCGAGAGCTCAGGCACCAGCCCGGCCGGTGGAATCCAGGTGAAGACACCCGCACCAAGCGGGGTGGCCGCGCCCGCCATGCCACGGACGAACAGGTACAGCACCGGCCCGATGTGCCGGTCCGGGTCGTATCCGGGCAGCCGCCAGCGCAGGTAGCGGTGCAGGGCCACGCAGTAGAGCAGCGCCTGGAGCACGTAGTGAGCGCGCTGCATCTCCTCGGCCATGGCCTCTGGGCGGTAGTGCCACGTGGTCAACGGCTCGGCGCCGAGCCGGTTGGTCTTGTAGTCGACGACGGCGAAGACCGGTCCGGGCAGCCGGAGGACGGCGTCGATGCTGCCGGTGAGAAATCCGCGCAGCGCCTGCGGAGTCACTGCGGCCAGCAGGTCGGGGTAGCCGGCGAGCGGCCCCAGGTCGTAGCGCCGCAGCAGGTCCACGACGTCGGCCAACGTTGCGTGCGGCACGGCGTCGTCGCCACCGGCCAGCGGCAGCTCGAAGTCGAGTTCGGCCAGCCTGTCGGCGGCGGCGATCGCGGCCAGTGGGAGCCCGAGGTCCCCGAGCGGGGTGGCGAGCACCGGCCGCAGGCCGGCCGCGAGCGCCTCGGCCGTGACGCCGGGCACGAGGTGGCGGGCGACCGCCTGGGCGCACCGCTCATCCAGCGCCTTGGGGTCGAGGTCCTCCATCACGGCGTGCACGAGGGTGCCGAAGGCCGCCCCGCCGGGAAGATCGGTGAGCGGGGACGCCAGCGCGTCGGTGGGCGGCGCCTCGAGCGAGGTCTCCGTGTCGCGCTCGTCGTCCGTGCCCGGAAGGTCGGGCTCGCTGGCGAAGTGCTGTTCGTGCGCCGCGTCGTGGGCACTGCGCGTGAGCGCGCTGTAGGAGGTCCGCCGCCAGTCGTCGTCGAGCGTGCGCGTGAAGCTGCTGACCGACAGCTCGGGAGCCGGCGTGCGCGGCGGCTCCCAGCGCGGCACCGCGCGGCCACTCACGTCGGCGACCTCGATGCGGCCGGCGGACCGGGCCGACAGCGCGGCGAGGGCGGCCGCGACGTCGTCGTCGGCGGGCGGCTGCACGCGGGCGGCCGGCTCGGCGCCCGGACCGGCCGCGCCGAACAGCAGCCGGTTCAGTGGAGCGGCGGCGGTGTTGCTGCTGGGCGCCCAGTGGGCGATGACCTGGCAGCGGGCGCGGGTGAGCGCCACGTACAGCAGCCGCAGGTCCTCGCCGGACTCCTCGGCCTCGTGCCGGCCGCGCGCTTCGGCGTAGCCACGGCCGGCCGTCCCGCCGACGTCGAGCACTCGCTGCCCCTGGTCGTCGTGCAGCCGCAGCACCTGCGGGTTGTCCGGGGTCCACCGGTCCCAGCCGAAGGGCACGTAGACGACGGGAAACTCCAGGCCTTTGCTCACATGGACGGTCATGATCTGGACGGCGGCCGCGTCGGATTCCAGACGCCGGCTGCGCTCATCGGCGCCCTCGACCGAGGCCTGGGCGATGCGCCGCCGCAGCCACTCGACGAGCGCGGTCAGGCCCAGCGACTCGCGCTGCGCCGCCGCGTGCAGCACCTGGCCGATGTGCCGCAGGTCGGTGAGCACCCGCTCTCCGTCCGGCCGGGCCAGCGCGCGCTCGGGCAGACCGGTCTCGGCGGTCAGCGCCTCGAGGCAGGCGGCCACCCCGCGGTCGCTCAGTACGTCCGCCCACCGGCGCAGCTGCGGGCCGAGCTCGTCGGCGATCTCATCGCCTACGGCGCCCAGGGAGTGCTCGTCGTGCCCGAGGAAGATCGACAGCGCTGCGGAGCGCACCCGGCCGGCCCGGTGCGGCTGCTCCAGCGCCTCCAGCAGGCGCAGCCAGGAAGTGGCGCTCGGTGTGGAGAAGACGCTGCCGCCGCCGGCGAACACGGCCGGCACCCCGGCGCGCCCCAGCGTCTCGCGCACGAGGTGTCCCTGGGCGTTGGTGCGCACGAGCACCGCCAGATCGCCGGGGCGCACCGGCCGCCCCTCGTACTGAGAGTCGCCGGACAGCAGGTCGACGACGTCGGCCGCCACGTCACAGGCGACGGCGTCGCGGAGCCGGGCGACCGAGGGCAGGCCCTGCCACATCCGGCCGTGGCCGGTGCGCTCCAGCCGCCGCAGACGCAGCGGTGCACCGGCCCCGGTGAGCCGCGCCTCCGGATGGGCCGCGTCGACAGGCCGGACGACGATCCGCTCGTGCCCGAGGGCTGCGCCGCCGAAGAGCAGGTCCAGCGCGCCCAGCAGCGGCGCGTCGCTGCGCCAGTTGGTGCCGAGGGTTGCCTCGGTGGTCGCCTCGGCAGCGGCGGCAAGGTACGTGGTGACGTCACCCCCGCGGAAGGCGTAGATCGCCTGCTTGGGATCGCCGATCAACACGAGCGTGGTGCGGCCGTGGAACGCGCGCTCCAGGATCTCCCACTGCACCGGGTCGGTGTCCTGGAACTCGTCCACCATCACCACCCGGTACCGGGCAGCCACCCGCTCGCACGCCACCGGCCCCGAGGTGTCGTCGGTGAGGGCGTCGCGCAGCAGCGAGAGCCAGTCCTCGTAGTCGACCAGCCCCACGGCCCGCTTGCGGCGCTCCACCTCGCGGCGGACGGCGGCCGCGGCGCGGCGGCGCCGGCCGGCCTGCCCCTCGTCGGTCAGCGGCCACAGCGTCGCCTGCCGGTCGCTGCCCACCGCACGGCGGCCGAGTTCCAGCAGCTCGGCGTGGGAGAGGAAGGGCGGGTCGGCGGAGCCGGCGAAGGTGCGCACGTAGAGGTCGTCGACTACCTCGCGCACGAGGTCGTCGATGTCCTCGACGAACACGGCAGTGGGGTCGGCGTCGGCTGCCATGCCGAGCCCAGCCAGCATCTGCGAGCAGAACGAGTGGGTGGTGGCGATCGTCGCCTCGTCGAAGCCGGCCAGCGCCCGAGCGAGCCGCTGCCGCCGGCGCTCCACCTCGTCGTCGGGTACGTCGGCGAGCAGTTGCAGGATCGGGTCGCGCTCGTTCCTCCGGGCGGTGTCGGGGTCGCGCAGGCCGCGCTCGGCGGACACCAGGCGCTCACGCACCCGGTCACGGAGTTCGCGTGACGCGGCGTTTCCGAAGGTGACCAGCATGATCTGTGACAGCTCGGCCGCTCCCTCGGCGACGTAGCGCGCGGTGAGCGCGGCGATGGTGAACGTCTTGCCGGTGCCGGCGCTCGCCTCCAGCACCGTCGTGCCGGTCGGCAGCGGGCCGCAGACATCGAAGGCGTTCACGAGAACTGCTCCGCCGCGCGGATCGGCGTCCAGAGCCGGCAGGCCAGCGCGCCGAAGCGGGTGGTCTCGCCGGCCCACTGCTCCCCGTCGCCGGGCTCGGCCGCGACGAGCTGCTCGAACGCCGGCTTGTCGCCCCACACGTACTGGTGGGACCGGTCCTCGCGCTCTCCGCCGGAGTCGCGGTTCCACTCCTTGCGCGCGGTGTCGAGCGCTCGCTCGGGCGGCCTGCCGTCCAGCCGCTCCCCGGCGTACGCCCAGGAGGTCTTCACGGCCATCGGAAGCGGCTCGCACATCCCGCGGTCGTACAGGTCCACCAGATCGGTCAGCGCGGTCACCGGGTCGGGCGGCGCCGTGATGGTCGACGTACGCGCCCGGTCACGGGAGCGGCCAACCGTGATCGCCCGCCCCGCGCCCTCCGCGGCCGCCAGGGCCAGCGCAAGCACCCAGCCCCGCGCCCGGTGCTTCGCTGACAGGCTGGAGTAGGTGACGGTGACCACCGCGCCATCGCGCACCCCGTTGACCGTGCCGGAGAGTTCCCGGCCACCCAGATCGAGCCGGACATCGACCGTCCGGGGCATGGGGGCAACAGCGGTGCGGCCGGCGGCGACCAGGGCGTCGACGCGGCCGCCGACCCGCTGCAGCACCTGCTCCCCCAGGCCGCGTGGTGGCAGCGTGCCGCGGAGCCACTCGGCCAGCCGGGCGTCCTCGGGGCGGGTGCCGCGCAGACCGGCGGCCAGCAGGCGCTCGCCCACCGCCCACTCCTGCAGGCCATCGAGGGTGGAGGCGAGCGCGTCGGCGATCTCGTCGTCCTCACCGGGCAGCGTGATGCGCAGCCGCTGCCGCAGGTAGGCCTTGACCGGGTGCTCGACGAAGGCGACCAGGTCCTCCAGGGCGACCGGTCCGGTCAGCGGCCCGAGCGGGCGGCGCTCGGGCTCCGGCTCGCGGGGCCGCACCGAGCGGCGGGCGCCGGCCAGGCTCACCGGGTCGAAGCTCGGCGGCGGTGTGCCGGTGAAGGAGCGGACGTCGTAGGGCTGCAGCGGGTGCCGGGTGACGATGTCGGTGCGGGCGCCGGGCACCATCGCGTCGACCACGTCGAGGAGCTCACCCAGCGGAACGGCCGGCGGCCGCCGGGCGCCGCTGACCGGGTCGGCGCCGGTGTAGAGCACGACCAGCCGCTCGCCGGCCGCCATGAGGGCGTCGAGCAGCAGCTGGCGGTCCTCGCTGCGAACGTCCCGCTCCCCAACACACGGGTCGCGGGCCAGCACGTCGTCGCCGTCCATGCCGGCCGTGCGGGGGAAGACACCGTCGTCGAGGCCGAGCAGCAGGACGACGCGGTGCGGCACCGACCGCATCGGCACCAGCGTGCAGACCGTCAGGTTGCCGGTGCGGAAGTTCGCCCGGGTGGGACGCCCGCGCAGGCGATCGGCCATCAGCGCACGCACGTCCGCGAGCCGGATCAAGGCGACGCCGCCCTCCCCGGCCTCGGCCAGCTCACGCCGGGCCTGCCCGAGCTGCCAGGCGTCCGCGGGGTCGGTGTCGGTGAGCAGGTCGAGGGCGCCGGTCAGGGTGTCGATCCAGTGCCCGGCCGGGTGTTCGCCGCTCAACGCCGTCAGCACGTCCTCGAGCCGGTCGAGCAGCTCGGCAAGCCGCCCGGCCAGGTCGATGTCGCTGCTGTCGACGTCATCCAGTGGCAGTGCGCGGTCGAGCCAGACAGGCTCGTCCTCGGACGTCGTCACCCCGAGCAGGACGCGGTCGAGGCCGGCCTGCCAGGTGTTCTGCGCGACCGAGTCCAGCCCGAACGGACGCCGGGTGGCGGCGTCGATGCCCCACCGGACGCCGGACTGTGCCACCCAGTCGCGCATGCGCTCCAGATCGTCGTCGGTGAAGCCGAACCGGCGCCGCACGCCAGGAGTGGCCGCGAGGTCGAGCACCTGGCTGGCGGTGACCCGGCTCTGCGCGAGGTCGAGCAGCGCGGCCACAGTGTCCAGCAGCGGATTCGTCTGGCGCAGGCTGCGGTCGGCCAGCCGCACGCGGAGGGCGCCGCCCGGGTGTGGTGATTCCGGACCGAGGCCGAAGGCGGCCGAGATCAGCGGCGCGAACGTCTCGACGTCAGGACACATGACGAGGACGTCGCGCGGCTCGAGGCTTGGGTCGTCCTGGAACATGCGCAGCAGCAGCTCACGCAGCACCTCGACCTGCCGGCCCGGACCGTGGCAGGCGTGCACCTGCAGGCTGTCGTCGAGGTCGGCGCCGCCTGGGGAGACGTCATCTCGGAGGTCAGACTGGAGGCGGCCGAGCAGGGTCGCCGGCCGGTCGGCGTCCTGATGGTGCTCGTCCTCGTGCGGCGGAAGGCGCAGCTGCAGCTCACGGACGTCGCGAGCGAGACTGCGCAGCAGCGGATGGTCAGGCAGCGTCGCCGTGTCGTCCTCGCGCCGGCGACCGGCGGCACGGCCCTCGAGCCGCCTCCACAGCACCGGGCTGGGATGCGGCAGCCAGAGGTGCACGTCGCGGTGCTCGGCGAGCGCGCCCAGCACCGCCAGCGCATCGGCGTGCAACCGGGTCGGCCCGAAGATGCTGATCCGCTCCGGCAGGTCGGACAGCGCGGGGTCGGCGCGCAGCGCGCCGCACTCGTCCTCGAGCCGCTCCGCCGGGCTCGGCCCCAGCCGATCGCGCAGCCGCCGCCACAGCTCCGCCTGCCAGATCAGGTCTTCCGGCAGGGGCTCGTGGCCATCGGTGTCGCGACCGTCGGCCCAGTCCCGCAGCATCTGCGGGCGGTGCGCCCCGTAGGAGCGGAAGAGTCCCGCGAGCCGAGCCGCGGCGGCCCACCGGCGGCCGCGGCGGTGATCGTCGGCGCCGTGGCCGAGGTGCTGCGCGAGGACCCGGCACCACGGCTCACCCAGGTGCGCGTCGACCACTTCGAGCAGCGGCCACACCGGGTCCACCCAGGGGTCGTCTCGCAGGTCGGAGCCGCGCGCCGCAGCCAGAGCCTCGTCGACCAGCCGACCCGCCGACGGGAAGACGACGCCCGAGCAGATCCCATCGCCGGCAGGCCCGGCGCCGAGCACGGTGGACAGCCGCTGCGCCAACCACCGCTCCACGCCCTTCGCCGGGACAGCGACGACCTCGGACGCGAAGGGGTCGGCCAACGGCGTCGCGAGGACAGCCGCCAACCCGTCGGCGAGACGCGCCGATCGTTCGGCCCGGTGGACATGGAGCACCCGAGTTGTCTACCGGACCGGTGCGACAGAACGCGCGGTACGACTCACTCCGGGTGACAGGACGGGCTCGGTGATACCCCCAGAGGACCGCGGCCGGGGCCCGGGCGCCGTGACGCCGTCAGACACTCCGTTGACTGCAGGTGGGTCCCCCGGAGCGAGCTGAGCGGCCGATGCCTGCAACGCTCACCGATTTCACCGCTGCCGGCGAAGTTCGCTGTACAGCCACTCCCGTGCGTCCGCCGGCGGTGCGAACAGAACATCCGCAGCCAGGCGCCTGGCCACGGCATGGGTGTCGCGATGCGTCGCGACCCACGCCTGGATCTTGGCCAGGTTGATCAGCGCGAGGTCCAGGGCGATAACGATGGCGATGACAGTGACGTAGCTGGTTCCGGTGACCCACCGGGTGAGGTTCCGGCCGTCGGGGTGCTTGAGCTCACCGTGCACGCCCTCGATAGCCGCGCGCGCCCGACCGTAGAGGCGGTCCCAGTCGGCTCGCCCCCAGGGCAATGTCTGCCGCAGTGGGTTCTCCGTGTCCGGAACGAAGATCGTGCTCTGGGTGCAGATTGTGTGCTCCAGGGCTGGTGGCGGGTCCAGCACCACCGGCAAGTCAAGACGTGGATCGACGGTTCCGCGCAGACGGCACTGACACTTGGGACTGGGGCCCAGTGCCGGGCAGCTGACGTTGATGCCGTCGTCGCGCACGCTGCGGATGTGCGCCCGGTAAGGCATCTGCGCGGCAAGGCGTGCCTCCCACGCAGCCTTCTCCGGGTTCGGCTGCCCGTGCTCCCGCGCGGTGGGGCGCGGCCCCGGGTTGCGGAGGTGCTGCGGCGTCGCCGGGCAGAGGATGTTCCCCTGGTAGAGAAGGCCGCCTCTGAACGCCCCGCGGCCTTCGAGCAGTTGCTCGGTCAAGTCGAGGACGAACTGCGTGCCGCGCTCGCGGAGCCAGCCAAACAGGTCGATTGCCTTGCTGTAGTCGCGGTCGGCGCCCACCGTGTACTCACCGGGAAACCTGACTTCGACGCGCTCCACCTGGTCAGTGAGCATGTGCCACGGGCTGTAGCCGGCCGCAGGGGTGGCGTAGACCGCCGGCATGAAGAGGGGTGGGGGGTCGTCGGTCGGCTCGACGGTGCCCAGTCGGGACGTGTGGATGTGCAGCCCACCGATCATCTTCTTCGCTTGAGCGTTGGTCGGCGTCGCGTGGCCGTAGCGGGCGCCCACGGCGCGATGGGTCCGCTGGCGCCGAAGCCGAGCCTGTTGCTCGGCCGGCAACCGTCGTTCCTCTACCAGGAGCAGGTCGGGGGACGCCTCGGCCGCCAGGGCTTCGCGCAGCTCCTTGTCGAGCGGTCGCGACGGGGTTTCGTGGCCGGTCGCGTCGAACACCAGAAGATCGCCGTGCGGCAGGTCCGCCGGGATCCACCCGACGAGGATGTCGTTCATGACGTCAAGCAGCTGCTGGTGCCGTAGCTGACGCTCGGCCTCGGTGAGTGGTTCTTCGCCGGGTCGGCGGGGCCGATCGGAGCCGAGGTTGTACTCGGTGATCCGACACATGTACCGCAGGCGCTCGGGCGGCAGTTGCTGTCCGGCTTGATCCACCAGATTCAGCCAGCGACAGCCAGCGGGGCCGAGGAGCTCGGTGAGGCCGTCGCGTAGTTCGCTGGCGCGAATGGAGTCGAACACCGAGAGCAGGTAGGCGAGATAGGCCAGCCAGCTCTCGACGGTGAGAGATCTCGCGATCCCCTGAGCGTGGGCGCGGACGATGGGCTCCATCCTGGCGCCGACACCGCTGCGCCGGACGAGCTCTCGGCACCACACCAACTGGGCAGCGAAGGGGACGTGCGGGTCAGTCACTGGCCCTGCCGGGGTGGATTTGGCGAGGTGCACCGGCGAGCACTCCGCGGCGCAACGGGCCCGCGTCGAGGTGCTCGGTCTGCGCATAGGGAAGCGCGTTCTGGATCTCGGTGAGGCTGTGCCGGCCCAGCTGCCGCACGAGGACGACCACGGAGACGTCGGTGGAGAGCAACTCTGCCACGTAGGCACGGCGCATGGACCGCGGCAGCGGCCTGGGCAACCCAGTGCCACCACGCACTGCCAACAGCAGGTCGGAGACCGGCGATTCACGGTGCGGCCAACGTCCGATCAGCAGCTCGTCGCCGAGCTCCCGGGCCAATGCCAGCAGTCGATCACCGTAGCGGTCGAGAACAACGACCAGGCGCGACCTCTCTCCCTGAATCTCGACGACAACGGCGCCGTCCCGGCGTCGGTGGACGTGCACCCCGCGGGTCTCTTTGAAGTCTGCGCTGTCCATGCCCGCCCCGCGCGCCCCGTAAATCAGCGCCTTGAGATGAAGTCGTACAAGACGCGTCTGGGCGTCTGCGACGATTTCCCATGAGGCGACGTCTGCATCCGCCATGGGCTCCCCGACCGCTGTGCGGCTCGTGTGGCCTCCTCGCACCACCTGGATGCCGGTCACCTTCAAGTCCCGGGCCAGTGCGAGATTCCTGCTGAGCAAGGTCCTTTGGGTGCCCGCTGTTATCTCCGTGCGCTCGACGCGTCGCGTCAGCTCCATCTCATAGGCCATGACGTACTCATCCTTGAAGAAAACTGACGGCTTCGTAGTCGCGTGCAGCACGACCCCTGATTGGCGTAGGTACCCGGCGTAGTCAGCGAGGCCGTCGAACTGATTCGACGCCTCGGAGATACGCTGAGGAGACCGCCTTAGAACTGTGCTTCGCACCAGACTGAGCTCTTCCGCGTTGACTAGCTTCGGCGAAGTCATCTCCATCACCGCATCGCGTACGACACGAGGCGATCGTCGCGGCCGGACATCTGCTCGTCGCACTTTCGCCACCACACACCTCCGTGCAGTTCCCGCCACGATTGGCACGGGCGCAGGGCTGGCTGGCCGTGGCCTCGCAGCGTCGAAGGCTTCGCGATCAAGCCCTACCGCGCTGCGGAATGTGTAGCGCGACCGCGTCAGCTAGACGCAGAAACGGCTCCGTTGGCAGGCAGAAGGCTCCGAATGCCCGAGAAAGGGCTCCGTTCTGACGCGCGCGACGGCCTACCTGAGCGCCTTCGCTAGCGAGATGCTCGGTCGATGCCGCCAGGTAGCCAGACTGGCCCACAGCCGTCAGCGCACATCCGCGCGTGGTGGTTCTCGCTACTGCTCCCCTTTCCGCTCGGCGTCACCTGGCCGGACGGAAGGAACGGGTGCACCCGGGATCACTACCGCGCCTGGAGCCACGCGCAAGCGGTCAGGCAGCTTCTCCCAGTTCTCAACCGGCTCAGCCCGCCGGGTAGCCCACGGACGGACGTGCGGCGCATCGCGAGACGGGTCGGTCGAACGCCGATCGCCCAGACCAAGTTCCGCGCGGACCACGTCGCCCTACGCGAGTTCCTTCTCGGTCACACCCGCATGCACGACCGCGTTCAGGAAGCCTGGTGGGCCGGCTTGAGGTACTTGTCGCCACGCGATCGCGGGTGGCAGCACTTGATCAGCGAGGCACTCGCCGGACCGTCAGTCGCGGATACATGGCTGTTTTACGACCACAATGACGTCCTGCAATGGCCACCTACGCGCGCATGGTCGGAGGCCTCATTCAACCGGTTCTTCGGCTATCCAGCGTTCATTGACGACGTCACCACAGAACTGATGCTAGACGCGGACTACCCGTGCTACTGCCTCGCGCTGCAGCAGTACCACAGTCGATTCAGCCATCTGCTGCCTGCCACGGCCGCCCAGGCATGGACGTCGGGGAACGGATGGAGCGTTGGGCAAAGAGCAACAGGACTTCTACTGGAACTGCTCGGCATCGGGTCCACTGCACCTGAAGCCAATCTGCTGCTGCGCTTGACCCAGCACCGGTCCTACGACGTTGTCGCTGAGCGACTTAGCAATCTGCGCCTGCAAGGGATGGATCGGAAAAGCATTTCGCATGCAGGCTAAATGCCACCGCTGTGTGTCCCGGCACGGTCCGGCCGCCTGGCGTCCGCCAGGCCGTCGACCATTCGACTGGGAGACCACATGGCCCCGAACACCCCGCCAGGTCGCAGTGCGGCCGCCGCCCGCCGCCGGCTACGCGAGCTGCAGACCACCGTCCTGCGGCCTGACGCCCTGGTGCCGCCGCAGCTGAACCATCTCCTCGAAGGCTTCCGCCCGCAGGGCGCCATCAAGCACCGGTGGGCCGCCCTGCAACCGGCCGTGGCGCAGGTGCTGAGTCGCTCAGCGATCAGCGGCGCCGACAGCCTCCGCAAGCACGTCACCCACGTCGCCTACTTCCTCGCCTGGGCGGACGACCACGACCTGCCGCTCACGCCCAAAACCGTGCAGCGCCGGTACGTCGACGAGTACACCCGTACCGGCATGCCGGACAGCTCGGCGAAGTCGCGGGCCGACCGGCGGGCGCGGCTGCGCCGGCTGGCCGACCAGATCAACCCCGACCAGGCCCCGGACCGGGGCGTCACGGTCGAGCGGCCGAGCGTCAAGCCGCCCTACACCGAGCGGGAGATGGCGCAGATCCGCCGGGTGGCGCTCACGCAGCCGACAGCCGCGCGCCGCCGGCAGCTGTGCCTGTGCGTCGGGCTGGGCGCCGGTGCCGGTCTGGACTCCCAGGATCTGCGGCATCTGACCCGCGCCCACGTGCGCGACACCGGCGATGGCGGCATCACCGTCGAGGTTCCCGAGCCGAGCCCGCGCGCCGTGGTCGTGCTGCGCGACTACGAGGGCCTGGTCCGCATCGGTCTCGGAGATCTCAAGCCGCACGCGCTGCTGCTGGGCCGTAAGGAGGACCGACGCAACCTCGCCGCCCGGGCGATCGGCCACGCCGTGGTGCTCGGCGACGTGCCGCACATCGAGCAGTCCCGTCTGCGCGCCACCTGGCTCGCGCGGCTGATGACCGCGGCGGTGCCGCTGCAGGTGGTGTTGACCGCGGCCGGGCTGCGCTCGGCGCGCACGCTGGTCGACCTGCTCCCCCACCTGCCGACTGGCCCTGACACGCATACCGTGCTGCGCGACGCTGGGGGCGCCCGGTGAAGGCGGTCCACCGCTACCGGCTCTACGCGCACGTCGTTGACGCCTCCGGCGCTGCCGAGGTGCTGACGTCCGCGATCCGGGTCGACCGGCGCGGACGGCGACCGCTGTGCCCGGTGCGCACCTTCCTCATCCTGGGTCTGCTCGCGGCCGCGTCGGGCAAGCTGACCGTGGAGCGGATGCACGCCATAGCCACCCGGGAGCTGCCCCGGGAGGTGCAGTGGGAGCTGGGCATCCTGCGTCGCACCGCTGACGCAGTGGCCACGATGCCAGTCAGCGAGCTGTACTACCTGACCAAGACGATCACCGCGCGGCTGGATGCCACCAGTCCGCGGGCTGCGAAGTTGTCCGATGAGCAGCGGCGGCAGCGCACGCAGTGGCTGCAGGAGGTCGTCGACCGGCTCATCACCGCCACCCTCCCCGATCGGCCGGGTAGCTCCTTCGCGCTGGACGAGACTGCCATCTGGGCTTGGGCCAAGGGCAAGAAGCGCGGTGCCGACGGAACCGGCACCGGCACCGGCACCGGCACCGGCACCGGCGAGCAGCCCAGCGAGGACACGCAACCCCAGCCCGTGACACGGGCGGTGTCGGTCTGCCCGGACGCCCGCTGGGGCAGCAAGACCGGCAAGGACGGCACCCCGCACCCCTACTTCGGCTACGCCATGCACGCCCTGGTGCGCATCCCCGATCTCCGGCCGGGGCCGGCGGCGACCGACACCGACGATCCGGCGCTGATCGAGGCCATCGCCGTCACCCCGGCCTCCACCGACGTCGTCGAGGTCAGCCTCGACTTGCTCGACCGGGTGCGCGCCCGGCGGCCGGTCCGCGATCTCGCTTCCGACCGGCACTACTCCTACAAGGAATGGAGCCGCTGGGCCCGGCAGCTGTGGGCCCGGGGCATCCACCCGGTGATCGACCTGCGCGCCGACGAGCAGGGCTTCCGCGACTACAACAGCACGCGCATCGCCGCCAGCTGGCCGCACTGCCCCGCCACCCCCGACCGGCTGGGCACCATCCCCCGCCCGGCCCCCAACGCCGGCGCCGCGGACAAGGCGGCGTTCCGGCAGCGCATCGGCGAGCGCTTCGCCTACGCGATGCGGCGCGTCGGCAGCCACGTCCCCGACGGCCGCACCCGCTGGGAATGCCCCGCGCGGGCCGGCAAGATCGGCTGCCCGCTCGTCGCCGGGACCGTCCAGGTAGCGCGGGAGCTGCAGCTGCCGGTCATCGCCGACCCGCCCGCCGAGGCCGAACGTGAGGCCTGCTGCACGCAGCGGACGTTCATGATCCGGGTGGAGCAGCCCGCCGATCACGACAGTGAGCACGCCGCGGACTCCAAGCGCCGCCTGGCCCAGGCGATGAAGCACAGCCAGGACGAGTACTGGGGTGACCGAAGGTGGACGGCGAGCTGGTCCCGCCGCACCTACGTTGAGGGCGCCTTCGGCAACCTGAAGAACCCAGACACCGAGAACATGACTCGCGGGTACTTCCGCTTCACCGGCCTGCCGCTGGTGACGCTGGCGATGGCGTTCGCGGTGACCGTGTCCAACGTCCGACAGCTGCGCAACTGGCACGAGCGCACCGGCAACGGCGACAGCACCCATCCCCTGCTCCAGCCCGAGCCGGCGTTCCACGGCTACGCGCTGCTGACCGCCGAGCAGGCCGCGACCGTCGACGAGACCTTTCCGCCGCCCCGGACAGCTGCCTGAGCGCAGCTCCTCCGGGCGCTTGACCCGGGTGGCCGGTGATTGCCGGGCGCCGCCCGCGTCGGCACCGTGGCGGCCATGAGCACCCGGGCACCTGCCGTGTTCTACCTGGTCTGCCTCAAGCTGTTGCTGTCGGAGGAAAGCCGACCGCGGCCGTGGCAACGCGTCCCATCCAGCCACCCGCGAGGTGGCCGCACCACGCACTGGGTGGAATCCGAAGGGCTGTACTACGGCGAGGTCCTCGGCAACCGGTCGTCGGACTGGCTGATGGTCACCAACGTGCTCACCTACGCCGACTGCGATGTCCGCCGGGTCAGCCCGCCGCCGACCTGCCCGGCTGCCGCGACCCCCGACCGGCTAAGCGCGCCCTCATGACCGAACTCGACCATCGCCTGCAGGAACTACGCACGGCGCTGCTCACGCACACCGACATGACCCCGGCGGCCGCGCGACTGTTCGCCGAGATGTGCCGCAACGACCGGCGGTTGCACGGCGATGACCTCGTGACCGCCGCCGAGACGGCGAAGGCGGCTGCCGCATGAGCCCTCGAGACCTCCACGGGTGGCTGCGCCAGATCAACGGCGATGTGGGCCGGCGCCCCCGCTCGTCGCGCACCGGCGGCGCCGAAAAGCACCCCGGCTCGGCCGCGACCGGGTGCCTCCGCAGCGTCCAGGCGCGCCACGGGCTCACTGCGCTGCCGGTCCGCCCCGAAGCTCCGGTGCTTCACCGCCCCCGGCGGCGGCGTTCCGTGCGCGCCGCCGATGGCCCCCAGCAGAACCTGTGCCACCGCTGCGGCCGGGTCCGGTCGGCCGACCCCGCCGCCGGCCGGGCGGTCCGATGACCACTCGCGGACTGCGGTGGCGGCGGATGAATGTCGGCTGGGCGTCCTACGCGGCGGAGTGGCCCGGGCCGCTCGGCCAGGACGGTGCGGTGGTGGTCGTGGGTCGCCCACACGGGCTCCGCGGGCGCTGCCCGGTCTGCGGTCGGCGCGGGCGGCTGTGGCAGGCGGCGCTCGCGTTGCCCCAGCCGTTCCCTGGCGCCCTGGATGCCATCGTCGGCGGCTGCAGCCGGGACCATGCCGTTCGCGCGCTGCCCGCCGACTGGTCGGATGTGGCCGCCGTGTTCACCCGGCTCACCGATGCCCTCCGCGCGGACGACGAACCCACTTTCTGGCACGAGAAGCTCGCCACCAGGCGCGCCCGGCAGGCCGAGCAGGCCCGATTGCTCTCCCGCCTCGATCCCACAGCGCGCCGCCTCGCGCTCGAGTTGCTGCGAAGCGATGAACTGCTCGACGTCGCCCAGATCGAGGCGGTGGCGTCCGCAGTGCTTGCCGAGCCGCCCGGTCAGCACATCGGCGGCCAACCGGGGCCGGGGGCGCCGAGCTAATCGGCAGATGACCTGGGACCGCCTAGGCCAAGTGAGCTCTCCCCCGGCCGGGAAACCCTCGGCCGGGGGTCGCGCATCGGTGAGGCGGTTCAGGTCAGAGCGTCGGCGCGGGTGCGCAGTGCGGCGGCGTCGATCCAAGTGTCGACGTCGGGGTCGAGCCACGGGCCGTCGGCGTCGGTGGGGATGCTCCGGTAGAGGGCCGAGATGGCCCAGTCGCCGTCGTCGGCCAGCAGGTCATCCGGCAGCTGGGACAGGATGTAGCTGTCTGTGTCCACCCTCCCGTCCTCGTCGCGGGTCAGCACCGTCACCGGGTGCAGGTGCGGGTAGGTGGCCTCCCCCGATGTGAAGCACTTGTCGTCTCCGCAGCGCTGGAAGCCGATCGCCCAGAGCTCATCGATTCCCGCGCAGTCGCGCACGCCTTCCGCGAACTCGTCGAGCCGGGTGTCCAGCGCGGCCGTGCGGGCGTCGGCGGTGTGGCCGCCGCTCACCGGAGCGTCGACGAGCGGGGGAGCAGCGGGAAGACGCGGATCCGCAGTGCGACGGCGTCGAGCCACACCTCGCCGTCCTCGGCCTCGAACCCGGCCGGCGGGGTGGTGCGGTACGGGGTCTCGACCTGCCAGCCGCGGCTGTCGGGGTGGCGCCCCTCGTGGTCCTCCTCGAGGTCGGCTACCCGGATCGCGCCGGGCACGGCAGAGCCCTCGGTGAGAACGAGGCTGCCGTCGGCGGGGTCCTACGCCGACGGATGGCCGAGAGCCAGGTCGTCCAGCAGCTTGTCGAGGAGCGCCTCCTCGTAGGCCGGCGCACCGGTCGTGGTGATGACCTCGGCGAGTGCGGGATCCCAGGGGGTGTCGGCCGCTGCGGCCAGGACACGCCCCGTGTCGTCCGGCGTGGGGTCGGAGGCCATGTAGTCGGCCGCGCTCATCCGCCAGGGCACGGCCTGCGGACAGGCCGCCAGTATCGCCCGCACGTGAGCGAGGCCGGCCGCGTCGAAGTCGGCACGCACCGCGACGCGCCAACCGGTGGCGGGCAGCGCGGCGATGGTGACGATCTCTCGCGCCGAAGGCGTGCCGGAGGTGCCAAGCAGCCGGACCTGAGCGCCACCGGCGGCGAGGCCGGCTGCGGCGGCGACGACCGATGGGTTCTCTGTGACGAACACCCAGGCCCCGGGCTGAGGGGGCGCGGGCCAGATGCAGCGGTCGAGTTCGCGTGGCGGGACGGTGACCACGGCGTCGGCCGGCAGGGTCCATCCGGCCGGATGGATGCCGAGTGCGTGCAGACCGCCGGTGAGGTCGTCGCAGTCGACGCCGAGGACATCCCATGCGGCGCGGGCCCGCACCCCGGAGAGGCCTGCGAGTGCGAGCACCAGCCCGGCCAGCGTGCGGCCCTCATCAAGGGCATGCGGACGGGTGGGCACCAGGGTGCGCCGGTCGGAGCGCTGCCCGTCGGGGGGCAACGCCGCAAGGACCGCCGTCGCCTGGGCCACCAGGCCGAAGGGGTCGGGCTGGCCGGCGAGGCGGGCGGCCCAACCGGTCGTGCGCAGGCGCTCCCAGGCGGCAGCCGGGTCGACGCGGTTGCGGACGTGCCCCGGCAGACCGGCCAGGCGCTGCTCGAGGTTCTCTCGGACGGTGACGAGTAGCTGGTTGCGGGCACGTTTCTCCGTGGCTCTGACCGCCAGCCGGCGGCCGACCGCGTGCGCGGCGACCGCGCCCGGAGTCAGCCGGGGTCCACGTACCCGCAGCCGGGTGGTAAGCGCGGCCATGTCGACCGTGCGCCGCTGCCCGGCTCGCAGCCGGGCGCCCCCGAGCAGGCCTACAGCCGCCGCGCGGGAGTTCGGCGCGAGCGGGGTGGCCACCTGCAGTCGCCCGGTGGCGAGGTCGGCGTCCCCACGTCGGTCGGCGGCCGCGGCGACCGCCGTCCACAGCCAGTGCAGCTCGTCGATGAGCAGTGGGCCGAGCTCGGCACCGTTGCAGCGGTCGGCGCAGAATCGGCAACCGGTCACGACACCGGCTCGCCGGTCGGGTCGCCGTCGAGATCGAACAAGCCGCGGATCCACATCGGGTCCGCGACGACGGTGCCGTCCGAGCCAGCCTCCAGGTCCCAGGCGTCGATGCCGTCCCACGCGCCGGGCGCGCCGTCCCACAGGTAGCTCGTGCACAGCAGGTCCAGGTCCAGCTCGGCGATGAACCGGGCCAGCCCCTCACGCCCCCGCTCGTCGACCTCGACGGGAACCTCGTCGAGCGCGGCCAGCCGGAGCCCAGTCGGTCCGAGGCTGTCGTAGAACGCGGCGACGGCGGCGAGCATGGGGGCGAGGACGACAAGTCGCCGCTCCCCTCCGGACAGCGGGGTCCTCGCCGACCAGCGGCCGGTCGTGCCGTCCGGGCGGGTGACCACGTAGTGCACGTCAACCCAGCTGCGGATGTCGACGGCGACGGCGACCTGTTCGGCCATCGTCTCCGCGTCCGCGGCGGCGATCAGTTGCTGAAGGGCGTGGCCCACTTCCGCCTTCTGCTCCGGAGAGCGGTCGGCGTCGCTGACCCGGCAGGCCAACTCGTACACCGTCCGCTCGGCCGGGGAGAGATCGTCGCGCAGTCGGACCTCAACCCGCACGCCGACGCCGGAGGAGGCGGCGGCCGAGCGCATCTTGCGGTTGACGTCGCCGACCCAGTCGTGCAGACCTGTCCAAGCGTGCCCGATCGCGCCGGGCAGCCGACCGATGACGAACTTCTGCAGCGTGACCTCGTCGGCGGCGGCCAGCGCCTTTTGGGCTTCGACCTTTAGCTGCTCGGCGCGGCGCGCAGCCGTGGGCGGCGTGTACGGGACGTCGTCGTGGGTGAGGAGGTATGTCTCCAGCGTGTCGCCCTGGCCGTAGCTTTCGGCCGGGTCGAGCGTCCAGGTGCCGGCCAGCCGGGCCCGGGCCTCGTCGTAGCGCTCTCGGAGCAGCTTGCGGCCGGAGCGGCGCCGGCCGGCCAGCCTGTCGGCAACCGTGGCCAGCAGCTCGTCGTCACTGGCCAGGCCTGCGGGCACGGAGTCGTCGCCGAACAGGATGTCCCCGACGCCAGGCGCGGCGAGCAGCGCCAACATCTCCCCCGGCGGGCATCGGCGGTCGGCTGGGCCGCACGCTCGGCCTTCTGGGCGGCCGCGAGCCGCTCCTCGAGCTTGGCGACCGACGCGCTGGCCACCTCGGCTCGCTCGCGCGCCGGACCCGTCCGAGCCTCCAGCCTGTCGCGCTCGGCGCAGGCGGCGGTGTGCTCGGCAACGGCCTCCCTGGCAGCTCGACCGGCGTTCGCGCGGAGACGTGAGATCTTCTCCTCGGTGCCCGCCGCCACGTCGTGCGCGCGTTGGGCGGCCGCGCGCACCCTCGGCAGCGTCCCGTTCAGGGCGTCCAGCCGTGCCACATCAGCGAGCAACCGGACGAGTCGTGCGCGCAGCCGGCCACCGAGGCCGTCCGCCGCCTTCTGCAACTCTTCGGCCGCCCGGGCGGCGTCAGCCTGGATGCTGGCGAGCGCGTCGAGGTTGGCCGGCAGCGACCGGACTCGAGTGCGCTCAGCCCAATCGTGGCGCTGGGCGTTGGCCTGCTCCTCCGCACGCAGCGCCGCCGCGCGGGTGGCGACGGCGAGGTCGCGCTGCTCCGCAGCGGCGCGTGCGGCCTCGGCCCGTCCGGCCTCCGCTGCGCGAGCAGCCGGGTCGGCGGGAAAGAGCGAGCGTGTTCGGCCACGTCACGGCGTCGGCGCTGCAGCCGCTCGGCGGCAGTACGCAGGCCTTCAGCGGCAGCCTCCAAGGCGGCGGCCTCCTCCTCCAGCGCCTGGGCACGGGCGAGCGCGGCGGCACGTCGCTGTGCCGCCCCCACGAACTGGGCCGAGGGCAGTTGCTCTGGGTCGTCAACGCCGGGGGCGCGCCCGAACAGTGGCCCAGCACGGAACGTGCCGTCTGTGCCGATCACCAACCCCGTCGGACCGTCCGTGGCGGCAGCGCTGGGCGCCAGCGCCACACGCTCGAGGACGCCTACCGCGACGTCGGCAAGTGGATGGGTGTCGTCGACGGCGAGCACTGCGGCGAGGTTGGCGAGAACCGTCGCCCCGGCGGGCCGAACCTGCCAGGCGCTCGTTGTCGCACCGTCTGCGGTCAGCGTCGCGGCCAGCAGCCCAGAGGCGGCCAGTGCCGTCTCGATCAGGTCTCTGGCCCGCTGATCGGTGAACTCCGGCGCCCAGTCCACCGCGGCAGCCAGCGCCGTGGCGTCGTCGGCACCGGTCCACCAGGCCGGGCGGGGCAGCGGAAGCAGCCGCCCGGCACGCAACGCCTCGGCGTCGGTGCGGCGCTGCCTGGCGTCGGCGGTGAGCCCCTCGGCCTCGGTGCGCAGGTCCTGCTGCCGGCGGCGGAGATCGGCGTCGGTGCGGGCGGCCCGAGCCCCCACCTGCTCGGTCCAGCCGGTGACCTCGTCGAGCACGCGGCCGGGTTCTGCGGCGCGCAGGTCGGCGACGTCGTCCGCGGATGGCAGCACGAACTCCTCCTCGCCCTCAGCGCTCGTGACGTGCGCGGTATCCCTGTCGACCAAGGCGACGCTGGCAGTGCCGATGTCGGGCTCGTAGAGGCCGTCAGGGGCGACCGGCCAGACCGCGACTCGGTCGAGCAGCTCCTCGGCGGCGCCACGGGCGGCGGCGTGTGCCTTCGTGGACGCCTGAGAGGCGGCGTCGGCCTTGTCCTCGGCGGTCATGGCGGCGGCGTGCGCCGTTGCGGCCGCGTCCTCGGCCGGCCGTACGGTGCGCGCGAAATCCGTGATCGCTAGCTGGGCGTCGGCGGCGCGGGCCTCGTGGGTGCGACCGAGCTCGCTCCACCGCTGGGCACGGGCGGTCAGCCGGTCGGGGTCCGCGTCGACCGTGAGCAACGGCCCGGGGTCGGCGCCGGCCGTGCCGACCGTGAGCACAGCTCGCGGCCTGGTCGACCAAGTCGCCAGCGGGTCATCGTCGGCCGCTGCGGAGTCCGCCGCAACTGCTGTCCGGACCCGCTCGTCGAGCTCGCCGGCCAGCTCCTCGGCATGGCCTGTCAGCGAGACCGTGGTGTCGCGGACCGTAGCGACGGCACCGGTCAGCTGTTCCAACGTGGTCCTGGCCTGGGCCTGCTCGGCGGTCAGCTGACCCTCCAGCGCCGTCAGCGCGCCGGCGGCCTTGTAGGCATCGCCCTGCTCGATCGCCTCGATCTGGGCGCGCAGCGTCCCGAGCCGGGTGCCGAGATCAGCCTCGGCCGTCCGCGCCCTCTCGGCCTCGGCGGTCGCGGCCTGCATCTCGCCGGTCAACCGGCGGGTCTGCGCCGCCGCGCGGCCCACCTCGGCCGCCGACTCGCTCGCGACCTCGTGCGCGGCGGCGACGACCTCGGTGACGTGTCCGGCCCAGGTGGCGGCGAACTCGGCGAGGACGTCGGCGGCGGCGCTGTCGCGGGCAAAAGCCTCGCGGGTGGCGGCGGACTCGGCGAGCGCGTCGGCGGTCGCGGTGACGACGTCGTCAGCGACACCGGGCAGCGCCTCCCGCAGCGCCTCGGCGGCCTGGGGTGCGGTCAGGTCGCCGAGCAGTGACGGGTTGCGCACCACCCGGATTCGGTCGGCGAGATCGCGAAGCTGCCCCGGCTCGGCACCCCACACGCGCGCAGCCAGGTTCGTGACGTAGTCCTCCTCGGCATCCTCGCCGTCGAACACCTGGCCGCCGGCGGCGGTGACGTGGTCAGTGAACTGTTCGATGGGCAGCGCCGCCCGATCGGGTCCATGCAACCGCAGGTCGGTAAGAGGCTCGCCAGGCACAGTGAAAGGCACGACCTTCACCGCCGGAGAGGCCCCCTCCGAGTACTGGAGTCGCACCCCGAAGCTCTGCCGCCCCTCGCTGCCCGGGCCGGCAAAGGTCAGCCAGAGGTAGCCGTAGCGGCGGCGGCTGGTAGCGCCCTCCTTCATCAACGAGCGCAGGGTGGTGGTGCGGGCCTTGCCGGCATTCAGCCGCTGGGCGTTGAGGTCGAGCAAGTACGGCCACAGCGCCTCGAGCGCAGTGGTCTTGCCGGTGCCGTTCGGACCGCGCAGCAGCAACCGTCCGGACTCGGCGTTCAGCGGCAGATCGCCGTAGCGCCACACGTTCGACAGTCCGGCGCCGACCAGCCGCCACCGGCCGCCGAAGCGTTCGGCGTGCCCGACCGGAGGCGCCATCACCTCCTCGTCGGTGAACAGCGGTGTGGGTTCGGGTGCAGTCATCGTGGTCAGTGCTCCGGGGTCTGGGAGATCGGCTCGTCGAACACCAACGTCTGGTTCAGGGGAGCCGCGGGCTGTGTCCGGCGCGGCGGGGCGGCCAGCGAGGCCCAACGGCCGAGGGCTGGGGAAAACCACCAACTGCGCGCGGTCAGGCCGCCCTCCGCGTCCGGCGTGGGATCGTCGACACGCAGCAGGCCCAGGCCGGTGAGAAGGTCACGAACCTTGCCGGCCAGTCCGGTGGGGTTGTCCACGTCCTCGCCAGCCCAGCCGCCGCGGCCGGCACCGAACAGCTGCCCCCATTCGGTCAGCCGGGAGATCACGGTCTCCTCGGAGACGGCTCGCCAGCCGGGGACGGCAGGATCGCGGTCACCGTCGACGGCGGCGGCGTCGCAAAGCAGCAGGGCGGCGTGCCCGACGGTTCCGGGAGTCGGGAAGGGAAGCGGGCCGAGCTCGCGCGGATAGCGGAACGCGTCCGTGGGAACCACAAACGCCGCGCCTTCCGTACGGCGCTCCACGTGCAGCCCGAACGCGGCGGCCAACGGGGCGCCGTCGTCCCCACGGACGCGCCGGGACAGCCAATCGGCCTCAGCAACATCAAGGTCGGCGGCATACACGACGGTGTCGTCAACCAGTCGCCGTCGCATTCGCCGCGCCGGGTCCGGCTCCCTCTCGACACGGGCCAGCCACCCAGCCGGGTCATCGGCGGGGTCCCCTTCGGCGAAGTTCGCGATGACGTGCAGCAGCCTGGTGTGGTGCACGCCCAGCAGCACCCGGGCCTGCTCGTCGGCAACGAATCCGTCGACGTCACCATCCACCTGTTCGATGACACCCCGCTCGTCCAGCATCCGTAGCGCCGCAGCGATCGCCCGGCGTTCGGCGATGTCGTGCATGACCGGCAACCCGGCCTCGGCCGCGGCAGCCCGGGCGGCGGTGACCAGGGAGGCGAGTGCGACCCGCGGAGCCATCGCCTCGGCGGCTGCCACCAGCAGAAAGAACCACGTGCAGGTCGCCGACGGAGGCGCCGTGGCAGCCCATGCTTCGCGGCGGACCGGCGAGGACTTGCGCAGCCGGATGAGGTCCCGTTCGACGACGAGCACCCAGCCGAGCCGGTTGAGAGCGTCACGGACCGCATCCAGATTCCGGCGGATGGCCGCGATGGCCTCGTCGTCGCGGCCGGGCAACAGCCAGGGCCTCGCGGCGAGAGCGCGGAGCGCCGCGCTGACCTCCGCATCGACCTCGACCGACCAGGCCTTTCGGCCGCGCACCGCCGACGAGGGCTGGGGTGCCTCGAAGTCGTCCCTCATGCCGTGTCCTCCCGCACCAGCCGGATACCCGCACGGGCATCAGGATCGGGGGCTGTCATCTGCGGCGCGGCGACCCGGGTACCAACGGCGTGGAACACCACCGCGCGGCCGGGCAGCCACACCTTCCACGTAGGGGCGCGCACCAGCCCGACGTGGCCCGGGACGCGGAAAAGGGTGCAGGCCAACCCGTCACGCTGTGCCGACCGCCGGTCGCGCCGCGGCCCAGCGGCCCGGATACGCGCCGCGGCGAGCAGCGCGGCCAGCGCCACCCGGGCGGCCCCGTCGGACAACTCGGCGCCGGGCGCGGCCGCGAGCACCTCACGCACCGCGGCCGCGTGCCTAGCCCGGCGGGCCGCGCGACGGGCAGCCACTTCCGCGCGGGCTGCGGCGTGGTCACGGGCAGCGCCGGCTCGGCCTCGGGCTCCGGTGCGCCCGACGGCGCGCAACAGGTCGGGCACCTCCACCGGAGGGCCGTCCCACCAGGACGGAGCCCGCATCAGCTCGTCGTCGTCCGCCTCGCCGTACAGCTTCCGCCACGGGTGGTCACCGACCGCCGCAAGGAACACCGCAGGCCCGAATCGCGGGTCGGCGCAAGCACGGGCCAGCTGAAGCGCCCGAGCACGCCCAGTCGCGGTGGCCGAGGAAGCGTGCAGCCGGCGCAGGTTGGCGTGCATGCCCGGCAGCGCTCGCACTAGGCGCATTGCGAACCGGGCGGCGCGCCCACTCATCGGGTCACACCAGGCCAGCAGCTGGAACCAGTCACTGCGCCGCCCACCGCGGGACGCAGTCAGCGCGCCACGGTCGATCAGCGCGCGGGCGTCGGAGGCAGCGACGGCGGAATCGGCGAGCGCGGCGAACGACGGCTGTAGGGCCAGCAACGCCCGGTGTGCCCGCGCCGAGCCGGATTCCAGCTCCCCCGCGATCCGGGTGGCGTACTCGACCAGCAGCTGCTTGAGCTCAGCGGTCGCGGCGTCGTCGAGGTCGAATCGATCGGCGAGGGTGGCAAGGGTGTCCTCGGCGCCAACCAGAGCCATGTCCAGGTCGTCATGGCTGGTGAACAGGCGCCCAATGTGCTCGGCTGCCTCGGCGGCGTCAGGAACCATGGCGTCCGCAGGCATGGTCAGGGCCAGGTGCTCCAGCGAGGCGACGACCCGGTTGAGGCTGGACAGCGGGATTTCGCGCATCGTTGGCGTGGCGGCCAGCACCGTCGTGTAGAAGCGCTGCACCTGCCGGCCGGCCGGAGTCGCCGTCCACCGCCAGTTGCGGGCCATGAGGTCGGCGTAGCGCAGGATGCGACTCGTGTCGGTGCGCGCCGAGGCGGCGGTCCAGTCCCGCAGTTGGTCCAGCCGTGTCTCGACGGTGTCGCTGTTCAGCGGCGTGCTGGCCTCCCGCAGTGCGGACGCCACCTCGGCCGGGGTCATGTCGGTGACCGAGGCCTCGAGCACCGCCATGATTGCGATGTAGTCGTCCGCCTCCGGGGCGACGAGGTAGGCCATCGCCCGACGGGCATCGGTCACGGTGACCCGAAAGCCATGCTCGTTCGTCGCGGCGTCGGGTCCGGACGGCCCCGTCATTCGCCCTCCTCTCGCCCGTGTGGGCATGGTGTTGGCCCCAGCCCCCAGACGACAGGGCGGTGAATGTGGCGGAGCGCACCCTACGGCCGCCCTACGACAGAACCGCACCTCCACCGGCGGCCGCTCAGAGGAAGACATCACTCTGAGTGAATGCTCTGCGCCGCGGGGCCTACTGTGCTCACGCCTCGTCGTGAGAACGGTAGGTCCCCCGACCCGGGAAGCCCGTCTCACACGGACGACTGGATGCGCAGGGGCGGTGGAGTGTGCGCCGCAGCCCGACCGCTTTGCGATAGTTGCCCCTTGCCTGTCGGTGGACATCACCTAGGACTCGGGTGGGACAGCCGGCGGGCGACGCGTCCTCCCACCGTTGACCAGCCATCGAGACCCTCGCGGGCGTGCGACTGCCGACCTGCAGGAGGGTTCCGGTGTCCTGGCACGACGAAGGCCCGGTCACCTGCGAATCAGGTGACCGGGCCTTCGTGCGTGGGCCGGGCTAGGTGGGGCTAGGCGGCGTCGCGGGCCTTGGTGAACAGTGCGGCGATCTCCGGCTTCATCCAGTACTTCCCGGAGTCACTGTCCCACTCGGTCGGCAGGGTGCGGTTGACGGCCGCGCAGTGCCGGCCGGGCCAGGCCAACACGCCCGCGACGCCGTACTTGCCGTTCGGGATGTCGTGCGCCTCTGCGAGCTGCTCACCGGTGTACTTCTCGCCCGGGTTGTCGATCATCGAGCCGAACATGTCCTGGGCGCGGTAGCTGAACTTGGTCCAAACGACCTTGGCGAGGGCGAGGTCCTCGTCGGTGTCCTGCCAGCGCGAGACCGGCACGGGCTCCTGCTCGGGCTGCACGTCGGTGCCGGCGAGCCAGCCGCCGTACATCGCGTAGAAGTCGGCCAGGCGGTCGGTGGGGACCTTCACGGTCACGTCCTGCATGTCCATCACACGGGCTCCTAGGTAGGTGCAGGAGGCTCTTGCCTCCGCTTGACGGCCAAGATAGAGGCTCTAACCTAGGTACCCAAGGGGTAAAGAAGGCTCATGACCCTTCCGGGCCCCCCAGGACCCTCACGTGTGGTCAGCGAGGGACGCTGGGTGCTAGGACTCCCAATCGTCGAGGGGCGGGACGCTGGGTTGGCCCGGGGCCGGCATCGGCCGGCCCGGCGGCACCTCTCCGGGCAGCTCCGCGGCCAGCTGGGCGGCGGCCTGCACGACCATCTCCGGCGAGCTGTCCAGCACATCGACGGGGCGCTGCCCGTCGACCCAGACGTTCGACGCGGTGAACCACAGTGCCAGCCCCCAGCCGGAGAGCCGACCGTCGAACCAGCGCAGAACCTCGGCGATGACCGGCCGCGCGTCGCCGTGCTCGTCGAGCTGGAACCCGGGCAACCGCTCGCCGTCGGCGACCGGCACCGCGAACACCCGCCCCTGCCGTCGCCAGTCCTGCATCAGCCGCTCGGGATCGGCCGCGGTGGCTCCCGCACGCTGGGCGACTTCGGCGGCAGACAGCAAGCCGAACTCGGCCTCGAGGGCGTACTCCGCTTCGGCGTTGCGGCGGAGCTGCTCGCGCACGGCCGGGGACGTGAACTCCACCCGCAACAGCTCGGCGGTCCCCGCGTCGAGCAGGCCATCCGCGGCCGCGCGGTGCACGCCGTGCCGCAGTCGCTCGTCCATCACCCGGCCCCGGCAGGCGCGCAGCGCCGCGGCAACGGTCATCGTCGGAATGCCCTCGACCTCGGTGACGTCCTCGGGCGCCAGCCGGCGGACCACCACCTCCACCGTGGCCGGCAGCCGGGCGTCGTGGGGCAGCGGGTGCGGCACGGCGACCAGGAGGCGCCGCGGGTTGACCTGTGCGAGGTCGTGCAGCGCCAGCACCGCGTCGTCGGCGAGGACGGCGCCGGGTCCGGTCAGGGCGACCGCCTCGGCGTACTCGCTCAGCGGGGTGATGAAGTCGTAGTGCCGGTAGACGTCGTTGGCGATGAGCGCGAGCTCGCCGGCCAGGACGAGGTCGAGCAGTTTGGCCTCGCGCACCCCGAGCGCGGCGGCGGCCGCGCCGGTGAGCACGCCGTGGTGGTCGGCGGCGTAGCGCCGCAGCACATCGAGGTCGGTGCTCACGACTGGGACGGTAGATCGGGCCACCGACAGGAACACCCGGAAGTGCCACCTCGCCGGACCGCTGCCGCGTTTGCGTGAGACGAATCGTCGCTGGCTCATCCCCTTGGACCGCACATCGGCAGCGCCCTAACTCCGCTCGAGTCGAACACAGTGGGGCGCTTTCACTGGAACCACACCCAGCGGCAGCCTCACCAAGCTGAGTACCGCAGAGGTCTCCGCCGAATACCCATGCCAGACGCAAGCTGACAGGTTCCCAAAGTGTGACTGCTAACCACGACGCGTCGGCGGCTACGACCCGGCAGCTGCGCGATCGACCACCCAAATCACCTTGCCCGACCGCGGTCGCACACGAGCAGCCGGCACGTGGGTCTTCGACGGCTGCTGCCCGAGCTGTTCGCGGACATCGGCGAAGGCTTCAGCCTTGTCGGCCCCAGTCGTCAAGGCCAGCACCGTACGAGCAGAGTTGATCAGCGGGAAGGTGAAGGTCACACGCTCGACCGGCGGCGGGAGCACGCCAGGCGGCGAGGCGACGACAAGTCGATCCTCTTCGTCGAGAGCCGGCTTTCCGGGGAACAGCGAGGCAGTGTGTCGATCACTACCCATGCCCAACATGATGAGGTCGAAGGCAGGGAGCCCAGTGTCATCATGCGGAACCTCGCGCCTGATCAGCTCCTCGTACTCGCGGGCGACGCTGTCGGGATCCGCGCTCTCGTCGGCGTTCACGGGGTGCCAGTGAGCCTTCTGCGTTCCGTCCGCGCTCAGCAGTTCCTGGCGGACCATCCCACTGTTGCTGCGGTCGTCCGACATGGGGACGACGCGGTCATCGCTCACGAACAAGTGCACGCGAGCCCAGTCCACCGCGCCCGGCTGAGCAGCCAAGAGCCGGTACAAGGCCTTGGGACTCGATCCCCCAGCGAGCGCAATGTGAACTTCGCGGTTGCGCGCGTGCGCAGCCTGCACGACTTCGACGAAGATGTCCTTCCCTCGGCGTGCAACGGCCGCTGCATCGTCGAGAACTTCGATCACATGGTCGGCCACTTCACGTCTCCTCATTAGGTGGATGGGTGCGCGCGAACGACATCACACTCAGGCAGCTCGAGCGATTCCTGGCTGTACTAGAGGCTGGCAGCGTTCGCAAGGGTGCAGTGGAGCGCAACTTCGAACCCCAGACGTTTTCGTCCGACCTGGAGAAGCTGGCGACGGCTCTCGGGGTCAAGCTGTTCGACTCGGTCCGCGGTAAGGGCTCGTTTCCTACGGTTTCGGCGCGACTGATCGAAGGCCGGGTTCGCGAGCTGCTGGCCGCCGCTGAACGGCTGGAGTCGTACGCGAAAAGCCTCAGCGAGGGATCTACGGGCGTCATCTCCATCGCCGCTTACCCGGTGCACCTCGAGCGCTTCCTCGCCAGGCTCATCGCACAGTTCGCTTCCTCGTTCCCCGACGTGAGCCTCGACCTGAGCAAGATCCGCGACGACCGAAGGCGCGGTCTTGGACGCTCCTTGTTCGAGGAACTGCGGGACGGGGACGTCGACTTCGCGATGGGGCCTCCGCACACCGACATCCCCGGCATCGAGGGGATCAAGGCCTATGACGCGCGCATCGTGGTGCTCTTCCCCGAGCAAGATCCGCGTGCCAGCGCGGACCAGGTGCCGATCGAGGAGCTTCGGAATCTGCAGCTCCTGACAGCCCCTCGCACCTACTTCTCGCGGGACAAGGTGCAGGAACTCGCCGCCGAAGCTGGATTTGACCTCAAGGTCGTCCACGAGGGCAGCAGCCCCCCGGCCCTGCGAGCCTTGGGGATGGCCGGCTGGGGCGTGCCGGTGCTCCCTGATGACTACGCCGTCGTTCGGTCGCGGCACCATCCAGTACTCATCGACGCGAAGGGTCATGAGGTCCTTACCCCGGTGTGGCTTCACTGGCGGACCGAGCAGAGCAATCCCGCTCCCGTCCCCTCCTTCATCAAACTGGCAAAGGAGTTGGCCGCAGCGGAACGGGCGAGCACAGGAGCCGCCGCGGTCAGTGCCTAGAGGCTAGGGCGAGCGGGGGCCTCCCGGCTAGCAGCACTTTCCAGCCACTCAATCAACCGTGGCCTGGCAACGACGCGCTCCAATGACTGACAAAGTGCGCGCTCTTCGGCCTGCCCGACGCCTGCAAAGTCCGTCAAATGCAAGGTGCTTAGTGACGGTCGACTCCGCCCTGGTCGTGCGCGATCGTGGAGATCGGGCGCCGCCGGCGCTCCGACCGATCGCTCAGACGACCCGACCCCGGAGGTGCCACCACCGGCCAACTCACCTCGAACGCGGAGCGGGGAGCCCCGACCTGGCAGTCGAAGCTCCCCTGGTGCTCCGCCTCGCCCGCCTTCCACAGCACACGAATGGAGCTCACTCATGCTCGCACAAAGCACGGTCGCGGACGCGTCTGCAGTGACAGGCAACGCTCGCGTGTCGATCCGGGAGGAGTACGCGAAGCGCCTGCCGGCCTTCGCACAGCAGTTCGTGACCCGCTTCTCCGGCAAGGCGGCCGCCGGTCAGGCCGCGCCGAAGCGGGTCGTACCCGGCGGCGTCAACGTCGCTCTGACGTTGGCGCAGTGGCCCGCCGCGATCGCGGTCGGTGCGGCCACGCTCATGACGCACCCAGTCCTGGGCATCGTGTCGCTGCCGCCGCTCTGGCTGGCAAGCGTGAACGCGCTGCGCAAGGACCAGGCGGTCCTCGGTCACCACGCTGTGCACCGCGAGATCGCCGAGACGCAGCAGAAGAACTACGCGATCCAGGTGGTCCTCAGCTCCGCCTCCTTCGTGCACAACTGGGAGGACTACTTCGAGGACCACGTCCGGGGTCACCACAGCCGCAAGATCTTCACGACCGCGGCGGACCCCGACGCCGCGTTCCTGATGCAGATGGGCTTCCGGCCGGGGATGTCCCCCCGAGCGCTGTGGCGTCAGCTGCGCCGCACGGTGGCCTCCCCGCGCTTCCACATGATCTTCCTGCAGGCGCGCATTCGGACGAACTTCGTGACAGCGCCGTGGCATCGCCGGCTCGCGGCTGCGGCGTGGCTGGCAGGACTGGCCGGGGCCGCGGTGCTCATGCCGGCGTGGGTGTTCGTTGCCACGGTGGTGATCCCGTTGCTGCCCCTCTACCACGTCTCGGGGCTGCTCCAGTTCCTCTCGGAGCACGCCTGGCTCACCACCGAGAACGCGGCCGGTAGCAAGGAGGAGTACGCCGCGCGGACCTGGGGCCGCTTCTGCCTCGAGCCGCTTCCGGCGAGCGACCTCGCCGGCTGGGCCAAGGTCCGTGGCTGGGCCCGGTGGGCCGCTCGAATGGCGCTGGTCCAGCTGCCGACGCGCTACGGCGTCGTCATGGGCGACCTGCCCGTGCACGACCTGCACCACCTGTTCCCGGCCGAGCACGACTGGACGAGGTCGCTGTGGGTCCGTCAGCAGCGCATCGACCGAGGCGAGAGCCAGGGCATGGAGAACCGCGAGTTCTACAAGTTGGCCGACGCGATCGACGCCGTCTTCGACGGCATGAGCCGGGCGTGTCAGGAACCCTGTGTAAGTGCGTGACTCCGATGCTGAGCCAACGCGGCTTGGAGAGGAGACGCAGTGACAGACGCAGTGCAGATGCCGGTGGTCGACGATGGTGACGTGCCGGCGGAGAAGAGGCCTCGGGGACGGATCGGCCGTCCTCGTCGTGACGCTGGTGAGCCACGGCTGGTCTCGCAGGACTTCGCCCGCCGGCTGGTCGCTCAGGCCCGCGATGAGGGTCTGGACATCGCCGGGGACTCCGGCCTGCTGCAGCAGATGATGAAGTCGGTGCTCGAGGCCGCGCTGGCCGAGGAGCTCACCGACCATCTGGGCTACGAGCCCGGCGATCCGGCCGGCCGGGGGTCGGGGAACTCGCGCAACGGCAGCACGCCCAAGACGGTGCTGACCGAGTCCGGCCCGGTGGCGCTGGAGACGCCGCGGGATCGGGCGGGCACGTTCGAGCCGCAGATCGTGCGCAAGGGCCAGCGCCGGCTGGACGGCATCGACAAGATCGTGCTCGGGCTCTACGCGAAGGGCATGAGCACCCGGGACATCACAGCCCACCTGGCCGAGATCTACGACGTGGACGTCAGCCCGGATTTGATCTCCAAGATCACCGACGCGGTGCACGCCGAGGTCGCCGAGTGGCAGTCCCGCCCGCTCAACCCGGTCTATCCGGTGATCTTCCTCGACGCGCTGGTCTGCAAGGTCCGCGACGGCGGCACCGTGCGCAACAAGGCCGCCCACCTGGCCGTCGGCGTCGACGTCGAGGGCCGCAAGGAGGTGCTGGGCATCTGGGTGGAGACCACCGAGGGCGCGAAGTTCTGGCTGCGGGTCATGAACGAGCTCAAGGCCCGCGGCGTCTCCGACGTGCTCATCGCCGTCTGCGACGGGCTGACCGGGCTCCCGGAGGCGATCAACGCCGTCTGGCCCGCCACGCGGGTGCAGACCTGCATCGTGCACCTGATCCGGGCCTCCCTGCGCTGGGTCAGCTACAACGACCGCAAGAAGGTCGCCGGCCTGCTGCGCCCGATCTACAACGCGCCCACCGAGGCCGCCGCCCGCGCCGAGCTGGACGCCCTGGCCGACTCCGACTTCGGCCGGAACAACCCCGGGATCATCCGCCGCTGGCGCGACTCCTGGGAGCTGGTCATCCCGTTCTTCGACTTCCCCCCGGAGGTGCGCAAGGTCATCTACACCACCAACATGATCGAGAGCATCAACAGCCAGCTCCGCCGGGCCACCCGCAACCGTGGCCACTTCCCCTCCGACGAGGCCCTGATCAAGGTGCTCTACCTGGGCTGCAAGGAGATGGGCCGCACCAGCACCCGATCCACCGCCGGACGCGGCAGCGGGGTCCCTTGGAAGCAGGCACTCAACCAGTTCGACATCATGTTCCCGGGCCGGCTGGACCTGGCCTGACCCATCAACCGGTCACGCACTTACACAGACCGGCTGACACCCCCCATGAGCCGCGAGAACGCGAACACCGCCAGGAACTGACCACTAGCTGACCGGGGTGGCGCTCGGTCTCCGCCGGGCGCCACCCCCGACCAGGAGGAACACGGTGTACACCGACAACGAGAAGAAGTTCACCGCGGTGCTGAACAGGCGCCACCCGCTCCCGCTGCTCATGAACGCCCTCGGCCACCTGGCGAGCGGCCTCACCGCCACGCTCAACGGCGAAGGGGAGTTCCTGGACTACCCCTGCCCCGCCGGCGGCTTCACCGCGAAGGTCAGCCGGTTCCCGTTCATCGTGCTCTCGGCGGACAACGGCAACCAGCTCCGTCGACTCCGCGACGGCGCCGCCGAAGCCAGCCTCCCCCACAACGTGTTCGTCACCTCGATGCTCGGCCCCTCCGCCGTCGCCCAGGTCGAGGCAACGCGCACGGCAACAACCGACGATCTCGACTACGTCGCCGTCGCCGTGTTCGGGAGCGCCGAGTTGCTGACCCCACTGACCCGCAAGTTCTCTCTGTTCCGAGCCTGAGAGAGGTGCCCCCATGCGCGTGAACCAGGAACCGAACGGTCCTGGCCAGGAGGTCGCAGCCCCCGTCCCGTGGGAGGCTGCGGTCGCTGTGGCGGATGCCTGGCTGCCGCCGAACGCCGGCTCGTTGGAGAGTCGCCGGCTCCAGGCAGCCGCCCGATACCTCATCCAAGCCGTGACCTGGGAGATCTGGAACGGAGAGCTCAGGCCACCGACCCACGACGAAGTCCGGCGCATTCTCGCCGAGGAACTGCGACCGCCCGGCAACATGCTTCGGAAGATGACGGCCTCGTTGAACCCCTTCGTCGCCGACGCCGCCCGCGCCGCGCTCAACGCCCGATGCTGGGCGGCAGTCCACGGCAGCAAGAACCTCGTCGTCGCACAAGCGGTGATGAGCCTGGATGCAGGCTCCGGCACAACGGCAGGCCCATCCCAGGAGCCCTTCCGGGACGCCGCGCGACCGCCGGACTCGGTCCGCTCCGAGACGTAGAGCCGGCTCCATCGAACGGCATCGAGAACGCGGTAAGCCTTCAGGCGTAGGGCCGACACCGTATGAGGTCCGCCCGTCCGAACCGGACGGGCGGACCTCGCGTTCTCGGTCCTCGACCATCTCGGCACCGCTACGCGCGGTGGTACTCCAAGTGCGTCCAGACCTTCAAATGCGCCACCCAGCTCAGCCGTTTCGGCGTTCTCGGCGCCGTCGCAGACGTGCTCGGCGAGCGACGGGCAGGCGTCAAGCACGTCCCGCACCCCGGCGCGCGCGACGACAAGGCAGGCCTGGCCGGGGCCCGCGTCGACGTGGAAGCTCGACGCAGGCATTGGGCCATGGTGGAGCAAGAGGCGATGAGGCCACTGCTCGTCTCTCGCGAGCAGAGGCCGCAGGCCCACCAACACACCCGCGGACCAATCGGCGTCATCACGGTGTCGAAGTCGGCCAATGGCGGAACGGTCAGTGCCAGTTCGGGTCGAGCGTGAGCGTGGCGAACGGGTCACGCATCCATGCGTCGAACTCGGCCATGGTGCAGAACACCGGTTGGCCGGCAAACTGCCGGGTCACCGCAGCCAGCTGGTGCAGAGCATCGTCGGTGCCGGCACCCGCCAGCGACTCGAGCGCGCCCGCCACTTGCGGCAGAACGGTCGTCGCCACGAACGCATTGCGCTCTGCGCCGAGAGCCTCGACCGCATCGCCCAGAGCGGACGCGGTGAACACCGCCGCGGCGGTCTCGGCCTCCAGAACAGCGATGCGCTCCTCGGGCAGCTGATCCTCCCGCACCGCCGCCAGCGCGAACTGCGTCCCCTGGACGATGACCGTGGCCGAGAACTGGCCGACCAGGCCGCCGACGAGCGCTCCGACCACCGGCACCGGGATCACCGTCTGCCCCGCGGAGCCACAGGCCCAGACCAGGCCGACGGTCAGCGTCGACTCGCAGCTGCGCGCGGCGAACTGGCCGGCGTCGATGTCACCGCGGGCGAAAGCGACGCCAGCCTCGGCGACGCCGTACACCGCACGGGCCAAAGCTAGCGGCAGCGTGCCCCCGCCCAGCGCGTCGGGCAGCAGATCGGCCTGGGCCGCGACCCGCACCGCCTCACCGAGGGCGGCGATCGTTCCGCCGCGGACCGCCCCACGAGCCGTCGCTGCCGCGGCGGTGGCGGCCGCGGTCGAAGCCGAGGTCTCCCCCGCCCGGACCTTCGCAGCCGAACGGGCCGCCGACAGCACCCCGGCCACTGCGGCACCACCAGCCGCGCCGACCCCCGCCGCAGTCAGCACCTGGTGCCCGACCGCCCCGGCGACCTGGGCATTAGCCCAGCCGATCGGACGCTCGGCGGCCCGGTGCACCGCGTCGCTCGTCAGCGGCTGGCTGCGGACGTCCGCGGCATGCAGCCGATCGGTCAGATGAGCGCGGGCGTCCTGGTAGTCGGCATAGCGCAACCCCTCCCGGTTCAGCGTCAGCCGCCGGTCCAGCAGGCCCGAAACCGCCTGCAACTTGTCCCCGGCAACTAACCGTTGCATGCCGTCGTAGGAGCTGCGGGCGACCCCGCTCGCCAGCGCCGTCGTCCGATCGACCAGCTTCGCCTGCGCCTCCGCCACCAGACGCCCACCGTCGAGCAGCTGAATGTCTGCGGCCGCCGTCTGCGATCCACCGGCCATCCACTCGGTGACCGCGGCTCGGACGCTGGCACCCTGCGCGATCGCGTCCCGGTTGAACGAGGACGCGTGCATCACCTCGAACAGGTGACCCGCACGGATGGCAAGACCGACGTTGGCGTACCGCGCCGCCAGGTCCACCACGATCTCGCGGATACGCAGCGTCTCCACCGTCTCCGCCGCCAAGCGCCGGGTGCCCTCGTCGGCCAGCTCCCACAGCGCCGCATCGGCCCCGCCAGGCAGCAGTGGTCGGCGCCGGACATCAGCCGCGCACCATGCCGGCGGGACGCTCACGCGGCCAGCCCGATCAGACGGCGCTCCGCGTCCTCAACGATCCGCGCAGACAGATCGGTGACCAGACCGTCTTCGTCGATGAGCGGCGCGGCGAACACGTCCACGGTGGTGCTGACCAGTGCAACCATCACCGCCACCTGCTCGCGCTGCTCGGCGGTGTAGGTCGCGTACTCGCCGTTGCCGTCGATGAGCCCGACGAATCCAGGCAGACGCCGGTTGATTTCCTGCTGCAGCCTTCGCAGCACGCCACGCACCTGCTCGCTGCGGGCACGCGCCGCAGAGCTGGACTTCTCCGCGATCTCCAACTGGTCGAGGCCAGCGGCGACCTCACGCTGCTCGCGCAGCATCACGCGACCCTGCAACTCCATGAACACCCCCATCGCAACCAGCGCCGGCAGCGGCCGCAGGCTGGCGGGCACTCGCGCGGCCGCAAGGACGCGGCTGCCGCGGGCGGTGGTTGCAGTGGCGCGGGAGAGCGCGGAGATCGCCGTACGGGTGGAGACCGCGGCGAGTTTGCCCACGGTGGCGGCGGCCGCCGAATCCGTGCCGGACTCGGCGGTCAGCCCCCCGGCCATCGACGCCACGATGCCCAGCACGTCGATGCGCACCTCCCGCAGCTCCACGGTTGGTTTGTCCGCAGCGAGGGCCGGCTCGATGCTCGCCAGTTCGGCCAGGTCCACGCTCTTCAACCGCGAGAACGCGTCGCGGAAAGGCACCAGCGCGAACCGGTAGACCTGGGCCCGGCACCTGTCCAGCCGGGCGAACTCGACCTGGTCCAAGCGCTCCAGCTCGGGCGCACGGAGCGACAGTTGCTGGTGGCGACGCTGGTTCTCCTTCGCCAGTTCCGCTGCGTCGAAGATCGCGATCCCCACCCAGGCCTCCCCCGTGTCCAGGTCTAAGGGCCCCAGTTTCGCCGTCACCCCCGACAGGTATCGGCACTGTCGGAACGCGCTTCACTCGATCGAGCTGCGGGTCCGCGGATGACCGCACGAACCTCCGATCTTCAGCGCTGCGCGCGCCGTGGCCCGGCCGTGGCCCGCTCCAGGTGCACGAAGGGCAAGGCTGTCACCGCCGCGGAGACGCTCACCCCGTGATCGTCGGCCGGAGCCGAGCCCACTGCGGCCGATCTGCGGACCTCCTCATGCGGACGGACGCCGCGCAGGCACACAAGGAGCCTGCACCACCACCGCTGAGCGCACGGGGCCAGCCGACTCTGGTCGGCTGGCCCTACACGCCTCCAGATCAGACGCCGTGGAGCTTGACGCCTACGTGGTCGACGACCCAGCGCATCTTCTGCTCGTCGATGCCGAAGTAGAGTCGGTGGCCGCTGCTACACCTTCCACGTGACCGAGCCCGACGAGCACTGGAAACAGGCTGCCGACCGGCTATTCGATGCGCTCGAGGTCGAGGCGACCCCGCTGCCGTTCTGCCAGGTCGTTCTCCTCGACGCCAGTGAGTGCCTGCAGTTGCTGTCCTCCGATGCCGACCAGCAGTGCCCGCACCGAGCACCCGGCCCGGCGCCCGAGGCCCTGGGCGAGGTCATCACCGCGCTGCGCCGCGACGTCGCCGAGGCCCGCGAGATCGCCCGCGGGCTCGCCGCGCTGACCCGCTACCGATGGGGCGACAAGGGCGTCGACACCGTGCTGCACCGGCTCCGGCTGGGGCCGCGGCAGCCCGACTGGCTTCAGCCCGACATGGGCTGGCCGCTGCCCTGACGGCGGCCGCTGGCCGGAATGCCGCGGGTCGCATCGCGTTGGTAGCGGTGCCGGCCCGGTGACAGTCCCGCGGGCTCCACTACTTGCCGCTACGAGCGGCCACTCGCCGAGAGGCGACGGTCGGGCCGGTTTTCACGCGAAATGGCCGCCGGGCATGACCCGGCGGCCATTGTCGTGTGCGCCCCACCCGTCGGGAGGAGACGGCCCGCCACCGCTCAAGTCCTGCGGCAGTAGCGCCGATCAGTCCAATGCGGCGGCGAAACCGCCCGTCCGGCGCCACTGACTGCGGCGGGGCTCGTCCCGGCCGCCGCGCCCGCAAGGGCGTCGCACCCGCTGAGGGTGCCCGGAGGCCCCGGCCGTCCTCGCGACGGTCGGGGCCTTCCGTGTCTCAGGCGGCGGGCGTGGTCTAGGCGAACCTCTCGGCGGCCCGGTGCGCACGAGTCGGGTCGATCACCGCGACGTCGACCGGGCGCTGGCCGGACAGGAGCCCGGACGGTTGGGTCAGCCAGGTCCAGATCGTCCAGCCGCCGAGGTCGGCGCCGGCCAGGACCACAAGCAGCGGCTGCAGCTCCGGCCGTGGCTCGAGGTCTTCGCCAGGGCCGGTTGGCTGGAACGCCGGGACCAGCTCCTGCCCGTCGTGCGGGACCGTGAACAGCCGCTGGTCGCCGAGCCGGCGGGCCAGCCAGAGCCGGGTTGCCGCCTCGGGCTGTCCGCGCCGCCTAGCGAGCTCGACGACGGAGAACGCCCGCGTCTCGAGCAACGCTTGGCGCAGGGCGGCCCGCCGCCGCTGGGCGGCCCGGGCCTGCATGGCCGAGCGGGGCCCGGTCACTGGACCACCTTCCGCACACGAGGAGCCCCGGGCGAAGGAAGCGCCCGGGGTAAGCGGATCGTCGCCCGCCCGCTGGCAGGTCAACCCGAGGGGCCGCCGCGCACTTCGGATTCCCGCACCGGCCGTACACGGCCGGGTCCTGACGATCGGGCCTCAACGGGGCCGCGACCTGCCGGTATTAGCAATGTCAGCGAAAACCTGGGAAAGCTAATACCGTCCGTCGTCGGGCCCGCGGCGGGGTGCAGCCGGGTCACGGTGCTCGTTAGTCGGTCTCCTCCCCGCGTCATCGTGGGCGGAGGCGAAGGCCTCGGGCACAAGACCAGCCGCGCGCATCAGGTTCTCCAGGTCGTGCGCCTCGTCGTCAGAGAGGACCCCGCACTCCCCACCGGTCACGGCCTGGCGTCAGCAAATCGCCCACCCCAACGTGTCGAAGTCCCCCCTTGAGCACCTGAGCGCATCGCGCCTGATGGCCGTCAGCCCCGGCGATCTGGCACCGCTGCGTGCAATGCCATACCCGGCTAGACGTAGGTAGGACGGTGCAAGCACTCGGTGAGTGGGCAGCCATGCGGTTGAGGGCACCACCGGATGATGCGGGCCCGTAGACGACGAAAGCCGGGGCCACCGCTAGTCGCGGTGGCCCCGGCTTTTCGCCAACTAGGGGCTGGCTTTTCGCCAGCACCCCGGGGTGGAGGTGGCGGGAATCGAACCCGCGTCCTTCGACGCATCACCAGGGCTTCTCCGAGCGCAGTCTGCCTTGCCTCTGCTCGACCCCGTCGATCACGCAGACAAGTCGACGTGACGGGCCCAGTCGCTGTGCGGTGTCCCGTGCACGCCCGCGACCGGCACGCACGGTGAGTCATCTAGCTGATGCCAGGATCCGGGCCGATGACGAAACCCGGGCTGACAGACCCGAACTAGCTGCTATCAGGCAGCGAGTTCGAAGTCGCGCTGCGTATTAGCGGCGCTTGTGTTGTTTGCAACGCGTGGTTAACGAGCTCATCGTTGCCTTCCTCGGCTCGCTTCCCCTGGTCACCCGACCGAAGTCGAGACCATTCACCCCCTGTGTAGTTGTGCAGGAAGCCTAACGGCTCCCGGCGTCACGGTGTTCCCCCCGGCGGGTGGTGTCCGACGCGTCGCTCAGACGCGCCGCAGCCACCACCGCTGCCACGGGGTCTCGACCGCCCTGCGGTGGTAGGTGGCCCGGACCCATGCGACGGCGTCCGCCGGGTCCATCCCGTCCAGCACGGCGAGCGCGGCCAGCGCCGTGCCCGTCCGGCCCACGCCGCCGCCGCAGGCGACCTCCACCCGCTCGCCGCGGCACGCCCGGGCATGCACCTCGCGCAGTGCGTCGAGCGCGTCGTCCGGATCGCGCGGCAGCCCGAAATCCGGCCAGACCACCTGGCGGAAGGGCCACGGCGGAGTGGGCCCCCGACCCAGCACGATGGCGAAGTCGGCCGGGCTCGGCGACCCGCTCAGCCGGCGGCCGCGCACGAGCGCACCGCCGGGCAGCCGGACGACGCCCTCCTCCGCCGCCCAGCCGTCGTCCGCCACCGCACGAGTGTGTGCGCCGGCGGACCCTCAGATCCAGTCGCGGCGCTTGAAGACGACGTACAGCGTGAGACTGACCCCGACCATCAGCATCAGTGCGAGCGGATAGCCCCACGCCCAGTGCAGCTCGGGCATCTGGTCGAAGTTCATCCCGTACACGGTGCCCACCAGCGTCGGCGCGAAGAGGATGGCGGCCCACGCCGAGATCTTCTTGACCTCCTCGCCCTGCGCGATCGAGGCCTCGGTGAGCTCGCGGATCTCCTCGTTCTGGCGCTGGGCGACCAGCGTCGCGTTGACCGTCAGGATGTCGCGCAGCTGCAGCCGGAAGGCCTCGGCGCGCTCGTTGACCTGCACGACGTGGTCGGCGACGTCCCGCAGGTAACTGCGCAGGTCCTCGTCGACTCCGTACTTGTCGAAGCCGGCGGTGATCGCGGCGAGGATGCCGGTCAGCGGCACCGCGGCCCGCTGGAACTCCAGCACCTCCTGCGAGAGCTCGTAGATGCGCCGCGACACCCCGGGGTCGCCTCGGAAGACCTCGGTCTCGATCTCGTCGATGTCGGTCGCCAGCCCGTCGACGACCGGGCGGTATCCGTCCACCACCGCGTCGAGGGTCGCGTAGAGCACGGCCTCGCTGCCCTTGGCCAGCAGCGCCGGCTCGCTCTCCAGCCGGCGGCGCACCCGCGAGAGGTCGGGCGACTCGCTGTGCCGCACCGTGATCGCGAAGTCCACGCCGAGGAACAGGTGCAGTTCGCCGAACTCGACCTCCTCCGCCTCGTCCAGGTACCGGGCGGCCTTGAGGACGACGAACAACGTGTCGCCGTAGCGCTCGAACTTCGGCCGCTGGTGCGCCTTGATGGCGTCCTCGACGGCCAACTCGGGCAGGTCGTAGAGCTCAGCCAGCTCCCCCAGCTCGCCGGGCTCGGGCCGGTAGAGCCCCAGCCACGCGAGGCGGTCCTCCCCCGCGGCGAGCTCCTCGAGGCTCTCGGCGGCCGACGCGGGCGTCGCGACCCGCCGGCCCTCGGAGTAGACGGCGTTGTCGACGATGCGGGACCGTCCGGGTGGCGAGGGCAGCGAGGCGACCCGGGTGACGGGCACCGCGACGTCGGCCCGAGCCGGACGGCGGGTCAGCGTGGTGAGGGCGGAGAGGGGCGCGAGGCGGCGCTCGGTCATGACGGACTCCCGGAGGGCGCGGAGGACGAGGGTGCCGGCGAAGGTCCTCGCCGGGTCCACGCGCTCAGCGCGGGACGTCAGGCCGGGAGGACCGGAGGAGCGGTACTGGGAGGTTCGCTGCGCATGCGACGGCTCCTCCCGCTCGGGGCCCGGTCCGTCGCCGGGCCGTCGTCCATGGTGACACGCGGTGTCCAGTCCGCCTCCCCGGACGGGTGAACGCGCGTCGGCGCTCAGCCGCCGACCGACCCCAGCACCAGGTCGACCATGACCGGCAGCAGCACCACGATGAGCAGCGCCCCGAGGACGTCGAACGAGATGCCCGACCGGATCATCTTCGTGATCGGCACGACGCCGGAGCCGTAGACGATCGCGTTCTGCGGCGTCGAGACCGGGAGCATGAACCCGAAGGACGCCGCGAAGGTCGCGGCGAGCGCGGGCACGAAGGGGTTGATCCCCGCTGCCACGGCCACCGGGATGATGATCGGCACGACCACCGCTGCCGAGGCCGTGTTCGAGGTGGTCTCGCTGATGATGATCGCCAGGATGACGGCGAAGATCGTGATCGCGAACGTGCTGGTGAGCCCGAGCGTGTCGGCGGACGCGCTGCCGATGCGCTCGGCGAGCCCCGTGCTGGCCAGCAGCGAGCCGAAGATGATGCCGGTGCCGAAGAGCAGCACCGTGCCCCAGTCGATCTTCGCCGCGTCGCTCCAGTTGAGCGTGAACTCGCGGCTCTTCCAGTCCGTCGGCAGCAGGAACAGCAGGGCCGCCCCGAGGACGGCGACGATGCCCTCGTCGAGCCGGTCGCTGATGGTCGCGTAGACGTCGGACTCGGTGCCCACGACCAGCGCGAAGATGCCGGGCAGGATCCAGAAGAAGACCGTGACGCCGAAGGCGACGAGCGTGTTGCGCTCGGCCCGTGACATCGGGCCCAGCGCGGCCCGCTCCTTCTGCACGTACTCGCTGACGCCCTCGATGCGCTTGATCTCGGGCTTGTTGAGCAGCAGCAGGACCGCGGCGAGCGCGACGAACATCAGCGCGCAGATCGGCAGCGCCATGAGCATCCAGTCGAGGAAGCCGATCCGTTCGCCGGTCGCCTCCTCGATCAGCCCGCGGCCGATCAGGTTCGGGGGTGTGCCGACCGGGGTGAGCAGCCCGCCGACGCTGGCGCCGTAGGCGAGCATGAGCATCAGCGCCACCCCCACCCGCAGCCGCAGCGGGTCGAAGTCGGGCTTCACCAGCTCCTTGTCCTGCAGCAGCTTGGCGATCACGGCGAGGATGCCCAGGGCCGTCGGCAGCAGCATCGCGACGGTCGCGGTGTTCGACACGAAGGCCGACAGCACGGCCGTGATCAGGCCGAAGGCGATGACGACCCGCGCCGTGGAGACGCCGACCCACTTCAGCGACAGGATGAACATCGCGAAGCGGCGGGCGACGCCGTGCTTGAGCATCGCGGCCGCCAGGATGAACGCGCCGATGAAGGTGAACACCGTCGGCGAGCCGAAGGGGGCCAGGGCGTCGTCCGACGGCACCACGCCGAGGACGACGATCGCCCCGACCCCGATGAGGCCGCCGATCGGGATCGGCACGGGCTCGGTGATCCACAGGACGATGACGCCCAGCAGGACCGCCGCCAGCAGGTGCTGGTCGCGCGGCAGGTCGAGGGGCAGCAGCGCGAAGACGATGGTGACGACCGGAGCGAGGAAGAGGCCGACGGTCCGCCGGCCCTTCTCGAAGCGCTCCTCGGCCGGGCTGAGCTGCTGCTCCCCCAGGCTCCGATACGTGGCGCTGCCGCGGAAGGCCGCGTCGACGTCGGTGCGGTGGACCTGTGCCCGCTCCGTCGCGGTCATGGCTGCCTCCCCTGTCGGGACGTCCCAGACGATAAGGAGGCAGCCCCCGTTCAGCGACCCGGGAAGATCCCACCCCCGAAGGCGCCGGCCTCGACCAGCCGGGCGGGACAGGCCCTTGGCCAGCTCGAGGACGCGGTCGGTGCGCTCCGGGCCCAGCAGCAGCCAGGGGTCGGCCGACAGCGCGTCGGTCTGCGTCTCGATGTGCGCGCGCAGGTCGAGGCCGTCCTCGGTCAGGCCGGCGTCGTCGAGCAGGCCGCGGTCGGCGAGCGCGGCGCAGGCCGCGGCCCACTCCTCGTCGCGCCAGCCACGGGTCGCCTTGGCGGCCGGCTCGGTGAAACCGCGACCGGTGGCCGTGTGGGTGATCAGTGCCTCGAGCCCGGTCAGCCCGGCGTGCAGCAGGACGGCGATGTGCCCGTCGCCCCGGTGCTCGCGCAGGAGGGTCGCGCCGTGCCAGAGCGCCGGCAGCGGCTCCTCGGGCCACGGCAGGTCGGCGTGCGCGGCGTAGAGCGGCCGGCCCTCGGGCGTCAGGACGGCGCACGCCTCCCGCAGCAGGTCCGCCAGCTCGGCGACCTCCGGGGAGCCGGCCGCGTCACCGAGCAGGCGGGTCAGGGACGCCCGCGCCGCGTCGAGGCGGGCTGCGAGCACCTGCTCGGGAGTCGCCAGCGTCCACGCCCGCGGGATCATGTGCGCGACCAGGGACGGCGAGAAGTTGAAGAACGTCGCCGTGACCACGCCGGCGCCGACCGCGCCCATCGGGGCCGCGCGCCCGGCGAAGTAGGACATGCGCCCCGGCTTGAGGCCGATCGCCGAGAAGTGCGCGTCATGCTCCGGCGCGAAGTACAGCTGCGAGTGCAGCGGGTCGACCGCCCGGTGGGCGCGGGCCACCGCCTTCGGGTCGAGGACGGACGCGGACCGATCGGCGCTGACCATGCGCCGCACAGTAACGATCAGCGCAGCGGTTCCAGGGATCGGGACCAGGAGACCTGGGTGCGGACGGCGGCGAAGCCGAGGTTCTCGTAGAGCCGCATCGCCCCGGTCACGTTCTCGGTGTCCACACCCAGGCCGGCACCCACGTAGCCCTGCGCGGCGGCGGCCCGGAGCGCCGCCGCGATGGCCGCCGACGCCAGGCCGCGTCCCCGAGCGCCGGGCAGGACGCCGATCTGGCCCAGGTCGACCTTGCGCAACCCGGTCGCCGCGGTGTCGGCCTCGAACTCGTAGGTGAGGACATAGCCCACCACTGCGCCGTCCTCGACCGCGAGCACGGACAGCTCGGGCCGGAACGCGCGCTGGCCGGTGAACAGGCGCGTCCAGCTCTCGGGGTCGCGCTCGCTGGAGCCGTGGTGCTCGGTGAACGCCGCGTTGTGCGCCCGGCGCACCTCGTCGTCCCGGTCCCAGCTGAACGCGACGAGGTCGACGCCCGGCACGGGGCGCGGCTCGGGCAGCTCGTCCAGCGACCGCTCCATGTCGCGGAACCAGCGCTCGGCGGTGAGGCCCGCCCGCTGCACGAGCGCCTCGAGCGACGGCATCGTCTCGGGCACCCCGACGACCAGCTTGCCCGGAGCCGCCGGCTGCCGTTCGGCGTGCACCTCGGTGCCGCGCTCCAGCTGCCAGCCCAGCAGCGCACGCCCGATGCCGAGCCCCCGACGGTCCGGGCGCACCCGGCCCTCCAGGTAGACCCGGTAGGTGTCGCGGAACGTGGGCGGCCCGAAGGCGAGGGCGTATCCGACCACGATGCCGTCGGCGTCCTCGACGGCGATGCCGTCGCGGCCCAGGTCGGCCTGCCAGCCGGTCCACCACTCGGTGAGGTCCTCGGCGGAGAAGTGCTCGGCGGTCTTGTCGACCTGCTCCGACGCGGTCAGCAGTGCGGCCACCGGGGCGGCGTCGTCGGGGGTCATCGGACGGACGGCGAAGCCCTCCGGCAGCACGGGAAGTCCGGTCACGGACCCCGAGGCTAGGCAGCCGCACCCGACGCGGCCAGCCGATTTACTTGGGGGCGAAGAGGCAGAAGACGTGCCCGGCGGGGTCGGCGTAGGTCCGCACCATCTCGTGCGGCTTGGTGTAGGTGTTCAGCAGCCGGGCGCCGGCCTCCTCGACGAGGGCGCCCGCCGCCGCCAGGTCGTCGACCTCGATGTCGAGGTGCAACTGCATCTGCTGGGTGCCCGACTCGGGTGGCCAGACGGGCGGGACGTGGTCGGTCTCCCGCTGGAAGGACAGTCCCGTGCCCCCGTCGGAGGGCCGCAGCGCCGCCCACTCCGGCCCCTCGTCACGCAGCGGCCAGCCGAGCAGCCGCTGGTAGAAGCGGGCCAGGCCCTGGGGGTCGGGCGTACCCAGGACGGCGGCGGTCAGCGTGGCTCTCGGCCCCGCTTCGTGACATGGTCACCTCGGGACGAACAGGCAGAAGACGTGCCCGGCGGGGTCGGCGTAGGTCCGCACCATCTCGTGCGGCTTGGTGTAGGTGTTCAGCAGCCGGGCGCCGGCCTCCTCGGCGACCGCGGCCGCGGCGTCGAGGTCGTCGACCTGGAAGTCGAGGTGCTGCTGCATCTGCTGTGTGCCCGGCTCCGGCGGCCACACCGGCGGCTGATGCTGCCGCTCCAGCTGGAAAGACAGGCCCGTGCTGCCGCCGCCGGGCGCAGCGTCGCCCACTCCGGCTCGTGATCGCGGATTGGCCAGCCCAACAGCCGCTGGTAGAAGCGGGCCAGTCCCGGCGGGTCCGGCGTCCCGAGCACTGGCGCGACGAGTCGGATCCCGGGGGTCACCCCTCGATCGTGAACAACCGTGCACCGTTGCGCCACAGGACGGCGCAGTCACCGTCGTCAGCACTCGCCGTAACGAAACAAGCCCGTAGGGAAACGCCACGCTCCCCGGGAGGTTGTTCTCGAAGTACGGGATCGATCCGTATTGCACCTTTGCTGGCTCCACGCCAGCCTACCGTCGGTTTACTCAAGTCAGCGGCAGGACAGCTGCGATAACTCGGGGGATCCGCATGCTGAAGGTTCTCTATGCGGTAATCATCTATGGACTCATCCCTGCGATTCTTCTCCTGTATTTCCTGATCTCGGCCCGCCTGCCGGCGATGGTGCAAGGTGAAGAGAGTCGCCTGTCCGCAAGAGCAGGGTTCTGGGCAGGCGTCGTTCTCTTCGCTGCCTATTGCGTGGTGGTCATACCCGGCATTGACGACTTGGACTTCAACGTCCAGTCCCTCCCTGCCTTCAACCTCTGGGGAATGCTGTTGGGCCTCATTGTGGGATTCTTTTTCCTAGGAGTTCTTGAGTTTCTCCTGCCGACCAGGGGCGTCGGTCTACTCACCCTCCTCATCGCGGCGGCGAGCTCTATCGCGCTCTTCTCTTACCTGTTCCAAGCGGACGCGCGCGATTTCACGATGTACCTCACCTTAGGCACCCTCTTCGGTGGCCTCTTCCACATCGTGTTGTTCCCGAGAGTGGCCAAGGGCCTACTCTCCACGAGCAGCGCCTAACTAGGATGCGGTTGTGGTGCGACCAAGGCGGCGCTTCCTACTGTCCGGCGATCGTGAACAGGCGTGCGCCGTTCCGCCACAGGACGGCGCGCAGCCACTCCTCGCCCAGCTCCAGTCGGTGCAGTGCCTGTAACTGGTGGGCGTAGGCATACGGGATCGACGGGAAGTCGCTGCCGAGCAGCACTTTCTCGCGCAGCGCGGCCAGCCGCGCCCGCTCGGCGGGGTCGAACGGCATGAGCCGCTCGGTGAAGTCGGTGGCGAACATCGTGGTGTCGAGGTGCACCCGCTCGTAGCGCTCGGCGAGGTCGAGGAACTCGCGGTACTCGGGCATGCCGAGGTGGGCGATCACCAGTTGCAGTCGCGGAAACCGCTCCAGCAGGCCGGTGACCGGCTCCGGGCCGGTGTGGTCACCGGCCAGCGGGCCGGAGCCGCAGTGGATCACCACCGGAGTGCCGGTCTCCTCCAGGCGCGCCCAGACGTCGTCGAGCAGCGGATCCCGCGGGTCGAAGTCGCCGACCTGCACGTGCACCTTGAACACCCGCGCGCCGTCGTCCAGGGCCTGGGCGACGTATCCGGCGGCCGCCGGCTCGGGATAGAAGGTGGCCGACTGCAGCACCTGCGGCCGGCCGGCGGCGAAGCCCGCCGACCACTCGTTGAGCCACGCCGCCATGCCCGGCTTGTGCGGGTACGGCAACGTCGGGAAGGCCCGGACCCCGAGCCGCTCCAGGACGGCGAGCCGCTCCTCGACGGGCAGCTGGTAGGTGATCGGCCAACCGGCGCCGTAGTGGGTCTCGGCCAGGGCGAAGTACCGCCAGACCTTGGCCTGCACCGGATCGGGCAGGAAGTGCACGTGGACGTCGACCAGCCCGGGAAGGCCGAGCTCGCGCCAGTACCTCGGGACGTCCTCGTCGTCGGCCGGCGGGAGGACGCTCATCGCAGGGTGACGACGACCTTGCCGCGCACGTGCCCGCCGGCGACGAGTCGCTGCGCCTCGGCGGTCCGCTCGAGCGGGAACGCCTTGGCGATGGGCACCCGCAGCTGACCGGCGTCGGCCATCCGGGCCAGCTCCTCGAGGTCGTGCTGATCCGGGCGGACGAACACGTAGCGCCCGCCCATCTCGTTGACGACCGGGTCGACGACGGAGGCGATGCGGGCGGGGTCGCGCACCTGCTTCGGGGCGTCGGCGAGCGTGTCGCCACCGACGAGGTCGAGGACGGCGTCCACCGGCTCGGAGAGCTGGGCGCTGACCGGGCCGGCGTCGTAGTCGAGCGCCTCGGCGACGCCGGCGTCGGCCAGGAATCCGTGGTTGCGCGGACTCGCCGTGCCGACGACGTGCGCGCCCAGGGCGACCGCGATCTGGACGGCGTTGAACCCGACCCCACCCGCCGCCCGGTGCACCAGCACCCGGTCGCCCTCTCCGACGTCGAGCGCCTCGGTCAGCGCCTGGTACGCGGTCAGGCCGGCGAGGGGCAGTGCGCCCGCCTCGGCGAAGGACAGCGACGCGGGCTTGTGCGCCAGGCACCGCTGCGGTGCCGGCACCAGTTCGGCCGTCGTCCCCCACTGGATGTCGTCCCGGCGGACGTAGCCGAACACCTCGTCCCCCGGCCGGAACGTGACCACCGCGGGACCGGCGGCCTCGACGACCCCCGCGACGTCCCACCCGGGCACGATCGGGAAGTGGTGCGGATAGGCGCCGGCCAGGAGGCCCTGCCGGATCGCCATGTCGACGGGATTGACGCCGGCGGCGTGCACGCGGACGAGGACGGTGTCCGGCCCGACGGGCGGGTCGGGCAGGTCGTCACGCAACTGGAGGATGCTCTCGTCGCCGAACCGGTCGTACGCGATGCCCCTCACGTGCGGCCCCTCAACGACGGCCCTTCACGTAGCGGCCGAACGCCTTCTGGATCTCGCGCCGGGAGTCGCGCTCGGCGAGGTCGTGCCGCTTGTCGTAGGACTTCTTGCCCTTCGCCAGCGCGAGGGTGGCTTTGACCTTGCCGTCCTTGAAGTACAGGTCCAGCGGGACGAGCGTGAGCCCGCCCTCCTTGGTCTTGCCGATCAGCTTCTCGATCTCGGCGCGGTGCATGAGGATCTTGCGCTTGCGGCGCGGGGCGTGGTTGGTCCACGTGCCCTGCGTGTACTCGGGGATGTGCACGTGCTGCAGCCACACCTCGCCGTCGTCGACGGTGGCGAACCCGTCGACGAGCGAGGCACGGCCGGCACGCAGGCTCTTCACCTCGGTGCCGGTGAGGACCAGCCCCACCTCGTAGGTGTCGAGGATCGAGTAGTCGTGCCGCGCCTTCTTGTTCTGGGCGATCAGCTTTCGCCCCTGCTCCCGCGGCATGCGACCCAGATTACCGGCGCGAGATCTGCACACTCGTGGTCATCAGGGGCGTGATGACCACGAGTGTGCAGATCTCGCGCGGAACTAGAGGCGTACGTACAGGCGCAGGGTCACGTAGGCGGCGATGCCGGCCAGGCCCACGCCCGCGGCCGCGATGATCGGGCTGATCGTGGCGATCGCACCCCAGTCGACGGGCGGGATGATGCCCGCCTTGATCGGCCCGGCCAGGGTCTTGTCCACGAAGAGCACCTTGGTCAGCACCAGGCCGCCGATCGCCAGCAGCGCGCCGATGAGCCCGGCCAGCGCGGCCTCGAGGATGAACGGCAGCTGGGTGTACCAGCGGGAGGCGCCCACCAGCCGCATGATGTTGGTCTCGTTGCGGCGGTTGAACGCGGCCAGCTGGATGGTGTTGGAGATCAGCAGCAGCGCCGCCAGCGCCTGGACCACCGCCACGGCGATCGTGGCGTTGCGGGCGCCGTTGAGCAGGCTGAACAGGCGGTCGAGGAAGTCGCCCTCGTCACGCACCTGGTCGACACCGTTCTCGCCGTTGGGGAACTCCGAGGCGATGACCGAGTAGCGCTCCGGGTTGACCAGCTCGACGCGGAAGCTCTCGGGCAGCGCGTCGGCCGGGGTGTTCTGCACCAGCTCGGGCTGCTGGCTGAACTGCGTCTGGAAGCGCTCGTAGGCCTCTTCCTTGGACTCGTAGACGAAGCTCTTCACCTCGTCCGAGGCCTCGAGCTCCGACCGGATGGCCGAGCGCTGCTCCTCGGTGACGTCGTCGGCCAGGAAGATGGAGACCTGCACCTTGTCGTAGTAGATCTCCTTCATGTCGGAGATCATCCCGGCGATGAGCAGGCCGGTGCCCATGAGTCCGAGCGAGATGGCCGTCGTCAGGATCATCGCGACCGTCATGGTCAGGTTGCGACGCAGCCCGGTGGCCACCTCGGAGAGGACGAAGTTGACGCGCATGGATTCCCTGTCGTGGAGTCTGGAAGAGCCGGGTCGGTCGGTCGGCGGCCCTGCGCCTAGCGGCCCACGCCGTAGACGCCGCGCGACTGGTCCCGGGTGATCTGGCCCCCGTTGAGCTCGATGACGCGGCGGCGCATGGAGTCGACGATGTGGTAGTCGTGCGTCGCCATGATCACCGTGGTGCCGGTGCGGTTGATCCGCTCCAGCAGCAGCATGATGCCCTCGCTGGTCTCGGGGTCGAGGTTGCCGGTGGGCTCGTCGGCGAGCAGCACCAGCGGCCGGTTGACGAACGCGCGCGCGATCGCCACGCGCTGCTGCTCACCACCGGAGAGCTCGCTGGGCAGGCGGTGCGCCTTGCCCTCGAGACCAACCATCTCGAGCACCTCGGGGACGACCCGCTTGATGGTGCGCTGCGGCTTGTTGATCACCTCGAGGGCGAACGCCACGTTCTGGGCGACGGTGCGGTCGCGCAGCAGGCGGAAGTCCTGGAAGACGCAGCCCATCGTGCGCCGCAGCTTGGGCACCTTCCACTTGGAGAGGGTGTTCAGCGTCTGGCCGTTGACGGTGATCGTGCCCGAGGTCGGGGTGTCCTCCTTGAGCAGCAGCCGGAGGAAGGTCGACTTGCCCGAGCCCGACGACCCGATGAGGAAGACGAACTCGCCCTTGTCGATCTCGGTCGACACGTCGTCGAGGGCCGGCCGGCTGCTCGCCGGGTAGAGCTTGGTGACGTGTTGCAATTCGATCACGAGGTGCCACGCTACCTGCCCGGCGCCTCCCCACGGCGGCAACGCGAGGGAACTCCGACGTCTCGTTGTCAGCCGGCGGGAACGGCCTCCTGCTGGCGGCGCCAGCGGATGCCGGCCTCGATGAACGCGTCGATCTCACCGTCGAGGACGGCGGCGGTGTTGCCGGTCTCCTGCTCGGTCCGCAGGTCCTTGACCATCTGGTACGGGTGCAGGACGTAGGAGCGCATCTGGTTGCCCCAGCTGCTCCCCTCCCCCTTCAGCGCGTCCATCTCGGCCTTCTGCTCCTGCTGGCGGACGACGAGCAACCGGGCCTGGAGCACGCGGAGGGCGGCCGCGCGGTTCTGGATCTGGCTCTTCTCGTTCTGGCAGGACACCACGATGCCCGTGGGGATGTGCGTCATGCGGACGGCGGAGTCGGTGGTGTTCACGCTCTGCCCGCCCGGGCCCGAGGAACGGAAGACGTCGACCTTGATCTCGTTCTCGGGGATGTCGACGTGGTCGGTCTGCTCGACGACGGGCAGCACCTCGACGCCGGCGAACGACGTCTGGCGCCGGCCCTGGTTGTCGAACGGCGAGATGCGCACCAGCCGGTGGGTGCCCTGCTCGACCGACAGCGTGCCGTAGGCGTAGGGCACCTTGACCGAGAACGTGGCCGACTTGATGCCGGCCTCCTCGGCGTAGGAGATGTCGAGGATCTCGGTCGGGTACTTGTGCCGCTCGGCCCAGCGCAGGTACATGCGCATGAGCATCTCGGCGAAGTCGGCCGCGTCGACGCCGCCGGCCTCGGAGCGGATGGTCACCAGCGCCTCGCGGGAGTCGTACTCACCGTTGAGCAGGGTGCGCACCTCGAGCTCGTCGATCTCCTTGCGCAGCCCCTCGAGCTCGCGGTCGGCCTCGGCGAGGCTGGCCTCGTCGTTCTCCTCCTGGGCGAGCTCGTGGAGGACCGCGGCGTCGTCGAGCCGGCGGCGCAGCTCCTCGACGCGGCGGAGGTCGCCCTGCAGGTAGGAGAGCCGGGAGGTGAGGGCCTGCGCGGCCTCGACGTCGTCCCACAGGTCGGGGGCGGCGGCCTGCTGCTCCAGCTCGCCGACCTCGCGGCGGAGGCGATCGACGTCGAGGACGGCCTCGATCGACTTCAGGGTCGTGTCGAGTTCGTCCAGGGCGACGGAGAAGTCAGCGGCCACTCGACCCAGGGTAGTGCGCGCCGTCGGGGGGTAGGCAGGAGCGGCATGAACGAGCCTCGGAACCCCCGCTCGCGGGAGGACTACGAGCGCGGCCTCCCTGACTACCACGACCCGACCGCCGGGTTCGGCGGTGCGCGGCCGGCTCAGTCGGCACTCACGCTGCGCCTGGTCCTGGCGATCTTCGGCCTCGTCGTCTGCGTCGCCGGCGGCGTGGGCTGGCTGGCCACCGAGCTGCCCGCCTGGCCAGGCATCGCGCTGCTGGTGCTCGGGGTGGTCGCGCTGGTCGACATCGGGGTGATCGTCCGGCGCAAGGCCCGCGGCGAACCCGGCTGAATCAACTCGTCGCGGTCGCGCCCCGGCGCGGACGCGCCACGACCGGCCGCCCGGCGATCCACGCGGGCAGCTGCTCGGCCGGCATGGGCCGGGCGATGTGGAAGCCCTGGGCGAACGTGCACCCGAGCTCCGCGGCCAGTGCCAGCTGCTCGCCGGTCTCGACGCCCTCCGCGAGGCTGCGCATCCCGCAGGCCTGGGCCAGCGCCACCACGGCGGCGATGGCCGCGGCCGACTGGCTGCGGCCGTCCGCGGCCCCGGTGACCAGGCTGCGGTCGACCTTGAGGATGCCGGCCGGGATGTTGACCAGCTGCCCCAGCGAGGAGAAGCCGGTGCCGAAGTCGTCGATCGCGACCTCCACACCCGAGATGCGTAGGGACGAGAACTGCTCCGCGGCCCGGTCCGGGTCCTCCGCGACGGTGGTCTCGGTCAGCTCCACGACCAGCTGCTCGGGAGGCAGCCCAGAGGCGGCCAGCGCGCACCGGACGTCGTCGACGAGGGTGCCGGTGGCCACCGAGGTCGCGCTCACGTTCACCCCCATCAGCACGGGGATGCCCAGCGCGCGCCACTCCGCCGCCTGCCGGGTGGCTTCCGCGAGCACCCAGCGGGTGAGCGGGGCGATGAGTTCGTACTGCTCGGCCACCGGGAGGAAGTCGCCGGGCGGCAGCAGTCCCCGCTCGGGATGCTGCCAGCGGACCAGCGCCTCGACCCCCTCGACCGCATCGGTCGGCAGGTGGACGACCGGCTGGTAGTGCAGCACCAGCTGGCCGCCGTCGATGGCCTCGCGCAGCTCGCCGGCCAGCTCCACCTTGCGCTGCGCCGCCGATCGCAGATCCGGGGTGAACACCCGGATGCGGTTGCGACCGGCCGCCTTCGCGGCGTACATCGCGAGATCGGCGTCGCGCACCAGGTCGGTGGACCGCGTGCAGCGCGGGCCCATGGCGTCCGCCGCCGAGATGCCGATGCTGGCGCTGAGCTGGACCGCGCGACCACCGAGCTGGAACGGTTTGTCGAAGGCCGCCTGGAAACGCAGGGCCAGCTTCTGCGCGCCGTCGGCGTCGCAGTTCCGGCAGAGGACGACGAACTCGTCGCCGCCGAGCCGCCCCACGGTGTCCTCCGACCGGGTGCCGGCGATCAGCCGCCCGGCGAGCTGCCGCAGCAGGTCGTCGCCCACGTCGTGGCCGAGCGAGTCGTTCACGTCCTTGAAGCCGTCGACGTCGAGGAACAGCACGGCCACCGGCGGGCCGTCGGGGTGCTGCAGCTCGGCGTCGATCAGCTCGTGCAGGTGCGCACGGTTCGGCAGTTCGGTGAGGTGGTCGTGCCGGGCTCGCCAGGACGAGGCCTGCTCCGCCACGACGCGCGCGGTGACGTCGGTGTGCGTGACCACGACGTGCCCGGCCTGGTCCACCCGACGGGCCTGCACGTGGTACCAGTGCATGGCGCCGCCCGCCGGGCTGGGCAGGGCCCGGTCGACCGCCACGTCGCTGCGCAGCCCGCGGGAGAGCTCGCGCAGTTCGGCGACGAGGCGCTGGGCGTCGACGTCGTCCTGCAGCGCGGTGGCGTCGGCGTAGTAGTCGGCGCCGATCTCGATCGGCGCGCCGTGCTCCAGGCCGGCCGCCGTCCAGGCGGAGTTGACCATGACGATCACGCCGTCGGGGTCGAGCAGCACCGTGGGCGAGGGCAGGGAGTCGAGGACGGCCTCGACCAGCACGGCGTCCGCGCCCCCGGCACTCGGGCGTCGCCGCACGTCGAGGGGCAGCACCCGCTCGCCCGGTGGTGGTCGCACCCGTCCCCCGCCCTGTCCCCGGCGCCCGTGCGACGCGCAGTTCCTCCTACCATCGGCCGGGGCACGCCGGATTCCACCGCCCCCGCACGATGCCTACCCGCAAAGGGTGAGTCCGGACCGTTTCAGTTCCGCGGCGGGCGTGTCTCGGCGGCGATCCATTCGAGGTACCGGGGTTCTCCGCCGACGAGGGGGAGCGCGATCACGCACGGCACGTCGTAGGGGTGCAGCTCCCTGGTGCGGGCCACGATCTCGGGGACGAGCGAGCGGCGGGTGTGCAGCGCGACCCGCGCCTCCGGCTCGTCCTGCACCGCGCCGTCCCACCGGTAGATCGAGCGGATCCCGGCCAGGTTGTGCCCGCACGCGGCCAGCCCCTCCTCGACCAGCGTGCGGGTGTAGGCGGCGAGCCATTCGGCGTCGGGGCCGGTGACGACGACCTCGCAGCACTCCTCCACGACGACATCCTCGCGTGCAGGGGGCGCCCGGGCGGGTAGGGGGCCGACATGAGCGAAGAGACGACGATCCGCGTCGACAGCGAGCAGTACGTGATCCGGCCCGAGGGCGACGGTCTCCAGGTGGGCAGGCGCGTCGGTGACGACGTGCAGTGGCTGGACACGGTGCAGCGCGACCTGCTGCCGGACCGGGCACGCGAGGCCCTCGAGCGCGGCGACACCTCCGACGAGTCGCTGGTCACCGCCCTGCGGGGGTCGTGCAGGCCGAGGTGGAACGGGGCGGCTGAGCGGCAGCCACTGCAGGGCGTCCCGGACGTCGGCGGGCGCTCGGGCGAACTCGGCCTCGATCGCCGCGCGGCCCTCGCGGAAGTGCGACCACCCCTCGTAGTGCACCGGGATCGCGGTCCTCGGCCGCAGGAGCCGGCAGACCTCGACGGCCTGGCGTGCGGTCATCGAGAACCGGAGCGGCCCGGTGATCGGGAACCGGACGCCGCCGAGGTGCAGCACCGCGGTGTCGACCCGGAGGCGCTCGCCCACCTGCCGGACGCCGGAGTGGAGGACCGTGTCGCCGGAGATCCACAGGACGCCGCCGTCCTGACCCGGCCAGCGGAGCGCGAACCCGATGACCGCGCCGGCGACGGGGCGGCTCAGCGGCGGTCCGTGCCGGGCCGGCGTCGCGGTGATCCCGATGGTCGGTCGCCCCTCGCCGGTCAGCTCCGTCGTTCCCCAGGGCCGCAGTGCCCGCGCCCGCCCACCCAGCCGGGCCGCGCCCGGCACGGTCGTCACGACGACGCCGGCCGCCGGCAGCAGCGCCCGGCCGGCGTCGTCGAGGTTGTCGGCGTGGTGGTCGTGGGTCAGCAGGACCGCATCGACAGGGAGGACGTCGGCCGGGCTCAGGGCCGGGCCGGTGACCTTGCGGGACGACGTCCCCCAGCCGAAGGCGTACGCCGCCCGGCGGGTCGAAGGTCGGATCGAGCAGCAGCCGCCACCCGACCGCCTCGACGAGCAGCGTCGGACCGCCGATGTGGGTCAGCCGCACCCCGTCCACGTCACTGCGCCCCGGCGACCTCGGGGCGCGGCGTCGGCGCGTGCCGCAGCGCCCACTCCAGCACGTGATCGGCGATCTGCTGCCAGCCCTCCTGCGCCGGCAGCAGGTGCGAGTACCCCTCCAGCACCTCGACCTCGGTGACCGTGTCGCCTTTGTAGTGCTTGGCGTTCGACCGTTGGATGCTCGGCGGCATGATGTGGTCCTCGCTGCCCGACACGAACAGCAGCGGAGGACGGCTCGGGTTCTTGTAGTCGACGTGCGTGTCCTGCGGGCCCGGCATGAAGTTCGCCAGCACCGAGTTCCACAGGATCCGGCCCGAGGCGGGCACGTGGTAGCGCTCGTACAGCCGCCGCGATTCCTCCTCGCTGAACGTGTTGGTGAAGGCGTAGTGCCACTGCTCGGGCGTCAGCCCGACGGCGCGGTGGCGGTTCGCCGGGTTCTTGAACGCGACGAACGTCGAGCGCAGCTGCGACAGCGGGAGCACGCGCACGCCTTCGGTGGGCGCCGAGTTGAGCACCACGCCCACCGCGCCGTAGCCCCGGTCGAGCAGCAGCTGCACGAACGTCCCGCCGGCCGAGTGGCCGATCAGGATCGGCGGCTCGTCCAGCGCCTCGACCACCGAGGTGAGGTGGTCCATCACCTGCGGCAGGGTGAGGTCGGCGACCGGCGTGGGATCGGCGTTGAGCGCCTCCACCTCGACCTCGAAGCCCGGATAGGTCGGCGCGAGCACGCGGAATCCCTTCTGCTCGTAGTGCTCGACCGAGTGCTCCCAGCTCCGGGGGTCACCCAGAAGCCGTGGACGAGGACGATCGTGCGGGGGGCGGTGAACTGCGAGCTCATCGGAGGTCCTTCCGTCGGGACGCGCGGGATGGCCGGGCTGCCGGTGCGGGGAGCGTGGCAGCGCGGCGGAACCCGCACTCGACCCTCGCTGCACAGCTCTGGTCCCTGTCCGCATTCCCCTGGGGACGTCGGACTGCCAGACTGCCGTCGGCCAGCGGGGGCAGCGGCCGCGCGGGCCACCGCACGGCGTCCTCGCAGGAGTCCGATGCTCCTCCTCGACACCACGCAGGTCCCGACCGACGAACGGGTCGACGCCTTCCGGGCGGCGATGGGACAGGCGTCCGTGCCCTGTCGCATCGAGCACCTCGAACCTGCTGACCGGCTGCGCGCCCGCATGCACCTCTGGCTGTACGGCGGCGCCAACCTGTTCACCGCCGACGTGTCCGGCTTCCGGTTGGTGCGGACGCCGAAGCACGTCCGGATGCAGGCGCCGGCCGTCGTGGCGATCGCCGTGCAGCCGCACGGACTGGGCCGGTTCTCCCAGTTCGGGCGGGACCAGTTGGTCGGCGTGGCCGATCTGATGCTCAGCGACCTGACCGCCCCCTACACCTTCTCCTGGACCGGGTCCGGCGGCTCCCGCGCCTTCCAGATCCCCTACGACCGGCTCGCCCTGCCGGTGGACACCGTCCGCCGGGCGTCGGGCCGCCTGCCGGCCAGCCCCCTGTTCTCCCTGGTCCGCGCGCATCTCCACCGGCTCGCGCGGGCAGCCCCCACGACGGCCGACGACCCGGGAGCGGCGTCCCTGGGGACGGCGACCACCGAACTCGTCCGCGCGCTGCTGGTCTCCGCCGCGGAGGACGACCGCCTGGCCGCGCCGGTGCTGGCCGAGACGCTCGTGACCACGGTGCTCGCCTACGTCGGCCAGCACCTGAGGGAACCGGACCTGACGCCGGAGCGGATCGCGCGCGTCCATTCCGTCTCGGTGCGGCAGCTCTACAAGGCCTTCGCCGCCGCCGAGCGCAGCCTGGAGCAGCACATCATCGAGCGGCGGCTCGAGGCCGCCCGCGCCGAGCTGGCCACTCCGGCCGGCCGGCACCGGCCGATCGCGGCGACCGCACGGGCGTGCGGGTTCCGCGACCCGAGCCACTTCTCCCGGCGGTTCCGGGCGGCGTACGGGCTCAGCCCCCGTGACTGGCAGCAGGTCTCGGCGCGCCCCGGTTTCGGCTAGGGCGTGTCTCCAATATCGAGCGCGATCGACCCGCAATGGTGGGTGGATGACGCGTGAGCCGGTGCTGGATGAGGAGATGTGGGCTCGGATCGAGCCGCTGTTGCCGCCGGTGAAGGGGGCTCGGGGGCGGCCGATGCGCGATCATCGCCAGCTCGTCGAGGGGGCCATTCACCGCTATCGGACCGGGGTCGCCTGGCGGGATCTGCCGGCGGAGTTCGGTCCGTGGCAGACGGTCTGGAAGCGCCATCACCGGTTCGCGGTCGACGGCACCTGGGATCGGGTGCTGAGTGCTCTGCAGGCTCAGGCCGACGCCGAGGGTGATCTGGACTGGCGGGTCAGCGTCGACTCCACCGTGGCGCGGGTGCATCAGCACGGTGCGACCGCGGCCCGTCCGGTCGGCCCGAGTGGGAGGTCCTCGTCGAAGACGTTGTCCCACACAGGGGGCGCCCTGGAATGACAAGAGTTCACGCCGCCGGGAGGAGCCGGTTGATCACGGCATCGGCCGGTCGCGGGGCGGGCTGACGACCAAGACCCATGCCCTCGTCGATGGCCGTGGCCGGCCACTGGTGATCGCGGTGACCCCGGGGCAGGCCGGGGACAGCACCCAGTTGCTGCCGCTGCTGGCCGCCTTGCAGGTACCGCGACTGGGACCGGGCCGGCCCCGGAGTCGGCCCACGGCGCTGCGCGCGGATAAGGCCTACTCCTCCCGCGGCCACCGGGCCCAGCTACGCGCTCGGGGCATCGCCGCGGTCATCCCCGAGCCCGCCGATCAGGCCGCCCACCGCAAGAAGCGCGGATCCCGCGGCGGTCGGCCGGTCAACTACGACGCCCAGGACTACAAGCAACGCAACGTCATCGAGCGCGCCTTCAACCGACTCAAGCAGTGGCGCGGCATCGCCACCCGCTACGACAAACACGCCCTCGTCTACCGCGGCGCCGTCGTCCTGGCTTCGATCCTGCTCTGGCTCCGATGACTTCGGAGACACGTCCTAGCCGCCGCGCCCCCCGCCTCCTTTCTTGCCCTTGCCCTTCGCCTTGCCCTTGCCCTTGCCCTTGCTCCCGTCGCCGCCCTCGGCCGTGCCGTCGTCCGCGCCGGTCCCCGGGTCGATGTGCGGTCCCCGTGGCGGTGGCGCGGGCGCGGGGGCCGCCGGGACGGAGACGGCCGGCGCAGGGGCGGGGGCAGGGGCGGGGGCTGGGGCACGGCGAGGGGCAGGGGCAGGGGCACGGCCAGGCGCGGGAGCGGCCGGCGCGCGGCCGGCCGCCGGGGGTGCAGGCGGAGCGGGTGGGGCCGGCGGCGCGGCGGCCGGGCGGGCCGCCAGCGTCAGTCCCCGGGACGCCCCGGGGGCGCCGTCCGCCGCCCGCGCGGCCGCCCAGTCGTCCCAGCGCACCGGGTCGAGCAGGACCGACAGCACCAGGAGGGCGGCACGATCGGGCAGCTGGGCGATCGCCGTCCGGCTGATGGCGATCGATGCGGTGACGTCGCAGGCGGCCACCTGGAGGAAATTGCGCTCCGCGACGCACGCGGTCCGCTGGGCCACGGCCTGCGCGGTCTCGCGGGCGACCACGGCGTAGGCCCGGTAGTCCTCGCTGCCGGCGGCCTCGCTCCCCAGGGCGGGGAGGAAGCGCTCGAGGGATTCCACGATCGGTGCAGCCGCACCCAGGGGCGCCACGTCGAGCGTGGCGGTCGCCGCCCCCAGCGGCCAGCGCACCACCTCACCGGGCATGAGGACGCTGCCCGGGGCCTCCGTCCACCGCAGGACCGCCGCGGTGGCGCTCCCCCGCTCGTGGACGACGGTGGCCCTGCCCAGGGCGCCGCTGGTCTCGACCCGCACGGGCTTCTTGCCGTCGTTGCGGAGGGTCACCGACGTCGCGTCCACGCAGGCATCGAGGGGGAAGCCGGTCGGCACGGTGCCGCGAGCCGCGTCGGGCGCGCACGCAGCGGTGCTCGGGGCCGCGACCGCCACCGACGGCGCGAGGACGGCGATGGCGGGGATCGAACCGGCGACCAGGCCGACGGTGAGGAGGGCGGGCAGGCGTCTCATGCGGGGAAGTCGCAGGAGGTCTGGATCAGCCGGCCGACGTCGTCGAGACCGGAGCTGATCGAGGTCAGCACGGACGTGGTCAGCGGGCCGGTCCGGGCGGAGGACAGGGCGGCGACCAGGCCGTCGAGGGCGTCGGCCAGATCGCCGTCGGCCCCGACCTCGGCGCGGACCGCCCTCAGCTCCTCGGCTGCCGCGGCCACGTGGAGCTTCGCCTCGACGTGGCGGGGCCGGGCGGTCAGCAGCCCGACGGCACGGGGCACACGGGTGACGTGGAGTGAGTTCGCCAGGTGGGTGCAGTACTCCGGAGCCCCGCAGGGGCGGCGTAGGACTGCACCGCGACGTCGGTCCGGCGTGCGGTGGAGGACGCGTCGGCACCGGAGCACGCCGTCGCCGCCAGGAGGGGAAGCAGCAGGCCCAGGACGCGGAGCCTGCCGAGATGCACCTCTGGAACCTAACTCCGGAGAGCGAGGACGCTGACGATCTTCACCCGGCCGTAGGAACGCTGTCCGGCTGGTGCGGTCGGCACGTCACGGAGCGTGCCTGTCAGCAGCCCGCGACGTCGTAGTCGCGCAGCGGCGGCCAGGCCGACGGCGGCGTCGTCGGCCAGTCCCAGATCGAGACCCCGATGGCGCGCTGCTCGGTCGCGGCCCGCACCATCGCGGCGTAGTCGTCGGCGGTCTCCTCGAGGTCGTAGCCGCCGATGACGGAGACGAGGGCGCACGGGTCGCCGAGGTGCTGCCGCACCCGCTCGATGTTCTCCGTGACGTACCAGTGCGGGTCGGTGAAGCCCTCCTCCGACCGGTTCGACCAGTAGGCCATCGGCAGCCACACGTCGTAGAGGTCGCGGAGCTCCTGCCAGGGGAAGTCCGGCCAGTACCGGGTGTTCAGCACGTCGGTGACCACCGGGGGCAGCACGATGGCGCCGAGCTCGACGTCCGGCAGCGCTGCGCGGAGCTGTTGGGAGAGCTCGATCAGGGCCGCGTTGCGCGGTGCGAGCTCGACCTCGTCGGTGAACTCGATGTCGACGGCGATCGCGTCGAACCCCCGGCCGTCGGCCCGGAAGGCGGCGATCTCCTGCAGTCGCCGCAGGTCCGCGGCGATGCTCCCGAAGCGCGGCAGGTACCAGGCGACCACCTGCAGATCGCGCTCGTGCGCCTCGACGAGGAACTCGGCCAGGAGGTCGGGGCTCAGCAGGCCCGGGTACCTGGGGTCGTCGGCCGCCGGCTGCAGGTAGAGGGTCTGCACACCGGCGTCGGCCATGGCGGCGACGTCGGCGGGCGTCACGGGCGGCTGCGCACCGGCGAACTCGCGGGTGATCCGGTACCGGGAGAGCCACGTGCCGACGCCGGCGTACGGCGAGGCGCCGGCCTCCGGCTCTTCCGTCGTCGACGGCGCCGACGGGACGGCGCTGGTTCCGGCCGGAGGTTCGGCGGACGGTTCGGCCGCCGGCCGGCCCCACATGACGACCACCGTGAACAAGACCGCGCCCACCACCACGGCGAGCGTGATGCCGCCGACGCGACGGCCTGATCGCCGCCGGTGCGCGCCCCTGCCCACGGCGGCATCGTCTCAGGTCAGCGGCTCGCACGGCGCCGCTCTCCTCCGACGCGATCCATGGCGGTCCGACGACCCGGTTCCGGTGGAACACTGCTGTCGGTTCGACCGTGGGGGATCGATGAACAGGTTCCGGCTCTGGCTCCACAGTCGACGGTCGGTCATCCGCCTGACGCTGCTGGCACTGCTGTTCGCCGGCGCGATCACCGCGGTCGTCATCGTCTTCGGAGTCGATGCCGCGAAGGACTGGGGCCCGGTCCTGGCCGTGACGGTCGCCGTCTTCTCTCTGCTGGTCACGGCGAGCGCGTCCGTCCTCAACTGGCAGCGTCAGAAGCGCGAGGCGACGATCCGCGCCTGGCGGGAGTACTCCGACAGCAGGTCGGAGCAGCGCAAGGCGCTCATCGAGTTCTTCGGCACGCTGCCGCTCACCGACCAGCAGGCCGAGGTGCTGATCACCGAGGAGGGCACGCTGGTCGGCAGGGACGGCAAGAAGGCCCGGCCGGACAAGCGCTCCCAGACGATCGAGGACATCCTCTTCGTCCTGAACGGCCTGGAACACCTCGCCGTGGGGGCGCGGCTCGGTGTCTACGACATCAAGGTGTTCAGGACCCTCGCGGGGACCAACATCCTGGCCGCCTGGACCCGCTTCGAGCCCTACATCAAGGCCCGGAGGACGGCGAGGAACCTCGCCAGCCGGCAGACCACCGCGTGGGTGCAGTTCGAGGCGATGGTGAGGGAGGTCCGCCGGGAGGACCTGGCGGCTCAGGAGCGGCAGCTCGACCACGAGAGGGTGCAGTGGCTGCGGGACCGGACGTCCTCGTAGCGCGGAGTCAGCCGTCGACGTAGCGGTCGCGCTCGACGACGAACTCGCCGGTGGCGGTGTTGGCGTCGATGAACTCCGGCAGCAGCGGGATCCGGACGGTCACGGTGACGCAGACGGAGAACTCCTCCCCCGGCGTCAGCGTCGGCGAGTACCCGCCGCCGGACTCGCAGTCGGCCTCGGCCGGGACGTAGAACAGCCGGACGTCGGTGGCGTCGACCGACTGGTCCTCGACGGCCAGCTGCGCCGCCCGCAGCGCCCGCTCGTGACCGGCGACCGCGTCGGGCGCCGTCCCGATGGCCCGACCGGCCTCCCGGGCGGCCGCGCTCGACGCGAACACCCCGCGCTGGACGGCGGAGAATCCTGCCACGACGTAGATCAACGGCACGAACACGACCAGTGCGATGAACACGAACTCGACCAGCGCCGAACCGCGCTGGTCGCGCAGCACGCCGAGCCGGCGGCGGAGCCAGGTCACGGCCCCTCCTTCACCGCGCGGCCGGTAACCTCCAGCGGCAGCAGGTTGCCCAGTGCAGCCAGCAGCGACGGCACCGAGCCCGAGCACCGCACCACCACGAGGGTCAGCCCGCTGGAGTCGACCTCCTCGTCCGACGTGCACGACAGTCCTCGCGCCGTCTGCGCGGACGTCGCCTGCCCGACCACCTCGACGGTGCGCGCCGCGCCGGCCGACGAGTCGACGTCCGCGTTCGCGGCGTACCGGGCGCCCTCCTGCGCGCTGGCGGTCACCACGTTCCGCACGTGCACGTACACGGCCACCTGCAGCACCGCGAGCAGCAGCGCCACGATCAGCAGCGAGACCATGACGAAGTCGACGACGGCGCTGCCCCGCTCGCCGTCGCCGTCCCGGGGCTGGGTGCGGCTAGCCACCACTCGTGACGGAGGTGAGCGCGTTCTGCACCGCGGCGACGATCGCCTCGCGGAACGGGATGAGGATGGCGAGCACCAGGGCCGCCGTCATCACCGTGATCATGACCCAGCCGGGGACGTCGCCCCGCTCGGGATCGTCGCCCTTCACGCGGGCCGCGAGCGCGGCGTACGCGGTGAGCAGGAGTGCGTACAGACGCATGGGTCGTCCTTCCATCGGTCGGCTCACTGCGCCAGCGAGACGATGCTGATCAGCCCCGGGAACAGGGCGAAGAGAACGGTGACCGGGAGCACCAGGAAGACGACCGGCACCATCATGGCGATCTCCTTGCGGCCTCCGGCCTCGAGCAGCCGGCGCTTGCCGGCCTCCCGCACGTCGGCGGCCTGCGCCCGCAGCACCTCGGCCAGCGGGGTGCCCCGCTCGATCGCGACGAGCAGGCCGTCGATGAACCGGGCCAGCGGGTCCAGCGACGTCCGGTCGGCCAGCTGCTGCAGCGCGTCGGCCAGTGGGACGCCGGCACGGGCCCGGCCGAGCGCGGACCGCAGCTCCCGGGCCAGCTCGCCGCCGGAGAGCCGGGTCACCCGTGCCATCGCGGCGGTCGGGCTCTCCCCGCGGTGACCGCCAGCGCCAGCAGCTCGGCGACCACGGGGAACTCGGCGAGCAGCAGCTCCTCGCGCCGCTGCACCTGCTGGGTCAGCCACCAGTCGCGCCCGAGCACGCCGCCGACCACCCCAGCCAGGCACAGCAGCCCGGCGGAGAGCACGTTCACACTGCCCGCCGCCACCGAGCCCACCGTCGCGACCAGCGACGCGGCCAGCAGGCCGAGCCCACCCCAGACCACCTGCTCGACGCGGAAGTCCTCGACGGTCGTGTCGGTGCCCAGCGCGTCCAGGCGCCGGCGGACGGCGGACCGGCCACCGAGCACCCGGTCCACCAGGCGGGCGCCGTCGCCGATCGCCGGCCCGAACACCCGGCGGACGGCGGAGAGCAGTCCCGGCTCGGTCGCCGTCCCCAGCAGCCGGGACGGCGGCGGGGTGTCGTGCACGTACGGCGCGAGCCGGTCCACCAGCCGCACCGAGCGGAACGGCGGCGCGTAGGTCAGCACCAGCACCAGGCCGATCGCCGCGACCAGGCCCAGCAGCATCCCCGTGAGGCCCGCACTCACTGCAGCACCCGCACGTCCTCGGGCAGCCGCCCGATCCGCAGCATCAGCCGGTAGGCGACCAGGCAGACGGCGCCGCCACCGACGAGGATCGCCGTCCCGAGGGCGCTGTCGTAGGCGGCCAAGGTCGTCGACTGCGTCGCCAGCAGGAGCAGCACCACCCAGGGCGCGGCCACCGCCAGGCGCGCCGCCGAGACCACCCACCCCTGCCGGGTCTCCAGCTCGGCGCGCGCTCGTGCGTCCTCCCGGAGGAACGTCGCCAGGGTGCGCAGCACCCGGCCGAGGTCGGTGCCGCCGACCTCCCGCGCCACCCGGAGCGTCTCGACGATCCGGTCGCCGACGGGGTCGGCGAGGTCGTCCTTCAGCCGGTCGAGGCAGTCGGAGAACCGGCCGGTCGAGCGGTACTCGGCCGCGAACCGGGCGAACGGCGGCCGCAGCACCTCCGGTCCGCGGGTCGACAGCGCCGACAGCCCCTCGGGCAGCGACAGGCCGGCGCGGACCGCGGAGGCGAGGTTGTCGACGACCTCCGGCCACACCTCGCGGAGGTCGGCCTTGCGGCGGTGCGCGAGCCGGCGCACCTGCAGATGGGGCAGCGCGAAGCCGAAGAGGCCGAACACCAGGCTCACCGTCACCGTGCCCGTGGTCAGCAGCACGACGACCAGCACGAGCAGGCCGAGCCCGATCTGCAGCGCGAGCAGCTGGGCGGCGTTGATGCCGGTCAGGCCGGCCTCGGCGAGCAGCACCTGGCGCCGCCCGGGGGCACGGGTGCCCGACCGGGGCCGCGGCGCGCGGGAGCCGCTGCGCCAGATCAGCAGGAGGCCGATGCCGAGCAGCAGTCCGAGCAGCGCCCCGGACTCCATCAGAACCGCCCGTCGCCCAGCAGCGCAGCGAGGTCGAAGCCCGCTGCGGCGAACCGGTCGGCGTGCGGCGGGTACCCGTCGGCGCGGACCAGCCGGCCGTCGCGGGTGGTGAAGACGTCAGCGGTCTCGACGACGCCGCCCTCGGCCCGGCCCGGCAGCGCGACGATCTCCCGCACCCGCCGGTGTCCGGACGCGTCGGTGCCGACGTGCACGACCAGGTCGACGCTCGAGGCGACGGTGGGCACGACGAACGCCGTCCCGATGTTCTCGCCGGCCAGCAGCGGCAGCGTGCACATCTTGACCACGGCCTCGCGGGCCGAGTTGGCGTGCAGCGTGCACATGCCCGGCAGCCCGGAGTTCAGCGCGATCAGCAGGTCGAGGCACTCCTCCTGGCGCACCTCGCCCACCACGATCCGGCTGGGCCGCATGCGCAGCGCCTCCTTCACCAGCCGGCGCAGCGGGATCTCGCCGGCACCCTCCAGGTTGGGCTGGCGGGTCTGCATCGAGACGACGTCGGGCAGCGGTACCCGCAGCTCGAAGACCTCCTCACAGGTGATCACCCGCTCCCGCGCCGGGATCGCCGCGCACAGGCAGTTGAGCAACGTCGTCTTGCCGGCCTGGGTGCCGCCGGAGACCAGCACGTTGAGCCCCGAGGCGACCGCCGCCTCCAGGAAGCGGGCCGCCTGGCTGGTGATCGTGCCCAGCGCGACCAGCTCGTCGAGGGAGTGCGCCTGCAGCACGAACTTGCGGATGTTCACCGCCATGTGCCGGCGGGTGATGTCCGGGATGACGACGTGCAGCCGCGACCCGTCGGGCATCATCGCGTCGACGAACGGGGTCGACATGTCGATACGTCGACCCGATGTCCGCAGCATGCGCTCGACGAGGTCGGCCAGCTGCCCCGGGCCCAGGATCGTCGTGGTCAGCTCGCTGCGGCCCTTGCGGGCGACGAACACCCTGCCCGGTTCGTTGACCCAGACCTCCTCGATCTCGGGGTCGTCGAGGTAGCGCTGCAGCGGCCCGAAGCCGGCCACCCGGTCCAGCACGTCGCGGACGACGGAGTCCGCGTCGGCGATGGGCGGCAGCGCCGAGTTCAGCGAGCGCTCGGAGTAGTCGGCGACCACGTCGCGCACCAGCACGCGCACCGGGCCCGGATCGGTGAACGGGTCCAGGCCGCGACGCCGGATGAGCTCGCGGACCTCGCCGTCCACGACGTCCAGAGCGGTCGGCACGGCACCCCCGTAGATCCCGGTCGATCAGAAGTCGGATTCGCCCGGAATGTAAGGGAACGGAGCAGTCCGGCGGGCCGCCGGAAGCCGATCTGTGGACAAGACGACCCTCGACGGACGGCGAGACCACCCGGTCAGGTGAAGCCCTCAGCCGGCGACGTCGGCGAGCAGGGCCTCGATGCTCGTCCGCTCGTCGGCCGTGGACGCACGGTCGGCGAGCCGGCCGCCGCCGATGTCGTAGACCACCGCGACCGCGGCGGATCCTGCGCGCCCGTCGTCCGATCCTGTCGCGCAAACGTGATCAGAAGGAGACGAGCAGGACGTGGACCAGCGCGATGATCTCTGCCAGATTCTGGATCCGGTCGAGACGGAAGGCAGGCCCCTGCGATGACGGTCCCCCTGGACGAGGCCACCGCCCGGTCCTGGCTCGCGGTCGCCGTCGAGGAGGCCCGCGCCGGTCTCGCCGAGGGCGGCATCCCGATCGGCGGGGCGCTCATCGGCTCCGACGGCACCGTCCTCGGCCGGGGGCACAACCGCCGCGTCCAGGACGACGACCCGTCGGTGCACGGGGAGACCGACGCCTTCCGCAACGCCGGCCGGCAGCGCACCTACCGCGACACGACCATGGTCACGACCCTCTCGCCGTGCTGGTACTGCAGCGGCCTGGTGCGCCAGTTCGGGATCTCCCGGCTCGTCGTCGGTGAGGCCCGCACCTTCTACGGCGGCCACGACTGGCTGGCCGAGAACGGCGTCGAGGTGCTCGTGCTCGACGACCCCGAGTGCGTCTCGATGATGGAGGAGTTCATCGCGGCGCACCCGTCCCTGTGGAACGAGGACATCGGCGAGGACGACGCCTCCGCCGACGCCGACCGGGAGGTAACGCGATGAGCAGCAGCGTCAGCAGCCGGGCGGACGTGCCCGACCCCGTCGCCGAGGTCGATCCGGACTACCCGATCGACCCGGTTCCGCCGCACGCCCGGCGGTCGTTGTTCTCCCTGTCGATCGTGTTGCTGGGCTTCACGTTCTTCACGCCCACCATGCTCGCCGGCGCCCAGCTCGGCGCCGCCTTCCCGGCATCCAGCCTGTTCTGGGTGCTGCTGCTCGGCAGCGTCGTCCTCGGCGTGTACGTCGGCGTCATCGGCGGCATCGGCGCCCGCACCGGCCTGACCACGGTGATGATGTGCCGCTACACGCTGGGCACCGGTGGTTCGAAGCTGGCGTCGCTGCTGCTGGGCGGCACCCAGGTCGGCTGGTACGGCGTGACCGTGGCGACCCTCGCCGGGCTCACCATGAGCGCCCTGGACTGGCAGGGCCGCGGCACCGAGATCCTCCTGATGGTGCTGGGCGGTGCCGTCATGGGCGTCACGGCCTACTACGGCTACAAGGGCATGTACGCGCTGTCGGTCGTGTCCGTGCCGCTGCTGCTCGTCCTCGCCGGCTGGGTCACCTGGCGGTCCCTGGACGAGGTGGGCGGCTGGAGCGGCCTGGCGGCCATCGAGCCGACCGAGACGCTGCCGCTGGCCGCCGCGGTCACGATCATCGTGGGCACGTTCGCCTCGGGCGGCACCCAGGCGCCGAACTGGACGAGGTTCGCCCGGACGCCGACGTCGGGCTTCTGGGCGTGCCTGGTCGCCTTCCTGATCGGCGAGTTCCTCATGCTGTTCTTCGGCGCGATCGGCGCCCTGTCGTTCGGCCAGGGTGACTTCGTGCTGGTCCTCTACCAGCTGGGACTGGTCGGCTGGGGCCTGGTCTTCCTCATCGCCAACCTGTGGACGACGAACGACAACACCGCCTACAACTTCGGCGTCGCCGGTGCCGAGATCGCGAACTCCCGGTCGAAGAAGCCGTTCGTCATCGGCGGCGTGATCCTGGGGACGCTGCTGGCCATCACCGGCATCTACGACAACCTCATCGACTACCTGGTGTGGCTGGGCATCCTCATCCCACCGGTCGGCGGCGTCGTGATCGGCGACTACCTGGCCCGCTGGCGGCACGGCATGCCGGGCACGTCGGCCCTGCCGGCGTTCGAGTGGCGCAACCTGGCGGTGTACGTCATCGCCGCCCTCGCCGCCTATTGGAGCAAGGAGGCGGAGTGGTTCATCCCACCGGTGGTCGGCGTCATCGTCGCGGTCATCGGCGTCCTGGCCGTGCAGTGGGGCCGCCGACCGGCACCCGAGCTGGTCCGGTCCTGAACAGCAGTGTCGCTTGCCGGCGGCCTCTCAGCGTCGCTGACGGTGCGCCCTCGGCCAGGTGACGCCAGGATCACCGCGCTGGCTCATCGAGGAGCCCGCTGGACGGTCCTGGCCGATCGACGGCGTGGCCGGCCGACTCAGAGTCCCTGCGGCGCGAACCGGTCTTCCCTCTGAGCGCGACGACGCCTGTTGACCCGCCCAATGCCGCCAGCCCGCTCATCACTGACCACTTCGGCAGATCGAACAGAGCTATCGCCCCGGCCAACCCCACCACGACAACCACGACCATGACGGAGACGGCGACAGCGACCGAGAGGAACAAGGCAAGATAGAGAAATAGGCGAGAGAAGGACTCCGTCGCATCGGTGATATGGCGGTGCAGGAAGTCCAGGAGACTCCGCGGCGCCCTTCTCCGAGAACGGGGCGGCTTCTGCTTTGCTTCGCGTCCTGAACAAGTATGCGAATGCCCGCCAGACGCTCCGCAAGGGAGCTGCACCGTCGACGATCGCATGTCGCCACTCGAACGCCTGCGCGTCGCTGCGCGAGTCATCGTGTCTCCCATGAGCTGGCTGTCCGTCGACAGCAACTGGTCGAGAAAAGGCAGAAGGCCCCGGAGCCGAGCTCCGAGGCCTTCGAGGCATGTCGCGCGAACCCAGCCGCGCGGGTAAAGAAGAAGAGGAATCGCGGACGCCGAGGCGCGTCAATGTGTCGGAGGATTTCGAGAGCCTCGTTCACGCCACATCCCTCCCTTCATCGGTCACGAAATACAAAAAAGCCCCAGGCCAATAGGCCTGGGGCTCGGAGTCGCGGCGGCTAAGAGGTCAACGAACCGATCGGCTCGTCGCTCTCAACCCCCGCCCGGCTCGCGAGGCCAGGCGGGCAGCGAAAGTACTGCTGATAGGTGGGCACGAATCACACGGTACCGGTGGAGATAGGGGAGCACCAGTCCTCGATCCCCTTTTCCCTGCCGGTGGTCCGGAGGACGTCGGCAGAGGGCGCGTCGAGGGTGATCCGATGTTCGGCGTGCAACTCGGGGAAGTGCTGCCACCAGCGCCCAGGCAGTCGAGAGCCCTCGTGCGGGGGGATGCACTCGGCGTTGTCGGACGTACTCAGGACCCTCCCAGCAGTTCCCCAGCGGGGACCGTGCGGACCCGGTTGCAGTTCGTCCCCAGTCCCTCGGCGTAGCCGGTGGCGTACCAGAGGGGCGCGTTCACCTCGAGCCCGATCGGCGGGGTTCCCGTGCGCCGCCACAGCAGGCGGGCGAACTCCGCCGGCGTGCGGCCCAGACAGCGCTCCGCCCGGCCCGTCGGAGCTCCCGGCGGCTCGAAGGCGGCGGCGAAGAGGCCGTCGGCGCGCCCCAGCTCCCACGCCTCTCGCAACAGCTCGCCGTACGTCGGTGCCCGACCCGCCATGACGTCCACCTCCCGAGGACGGCGGACCGGCCGTGGACGCCGGTCCGTCCGTCACCGGGAGGAGGGATCGAGGGCACCGGCGGAGACACCTGGTGCCGCACGCGGTAGCCGAACCGGTCGATCGGGGACGCCGTCCGGCGTAGCGTCCGGGGCACCGAGCCGGTCCGGCCCTCGACGAGGGAGATCGCCATGGGCGACAAGTCACCGCACGACGCGCACCACTCGCACAAGTCGGCCAAGACGATCAAGGAGAAGCGCGCCGAGCGCAGGGCCAAGGAGGAGCGGACGTCGCAGATCGCGCCGACCCAGATGGCCCGGCTGACCGCGGAGAACCGCCGCTCCCGCTAGGCGCCGATGCCGTTGCCGAACCGGGTTCCGTTGCCCAGGTACTCGACGCGGTCCCGTCCGCACCGGGCGCAGGCGTCGTAGCGCCCGCCGTCCTCGGTGCTGCGCTGGATCCAGTCGTGCCAGTGCAGGACGCGGCAGCGCCAGTGGAACCGGGTGGTGGTGAGGGTCATCGCTGCCTCCTCGGCGCGATTCGGTTGCGAGCCCAGCGCGGCACGCAGGGCGAACGTCTGGGACAGCACCCCGGCGGTGAAGCGGAGCTGACCGGCCGGCGACAGCTCGTGCAGCTCGGCGAGGAACTCGGCGCGGTACCGCGCGCGGTCGGCCGACTGCAGCGGCCGCGTGGCCAGCGCGACCCCGGCGCGCGCCACCGGCAGCGGGGCGCGCGGGGCGGTCATGCCTCCCCCACCTGCGGGCGCAGCCGTCGCACGGGCGAGGGCCGGTAGGCGCGGGCGAGTGCCGCGTGGGCGGCCGCGACGCCACTCGGCGTGAGCCCGTAGTACCGGCGGGGCGGCCGGCCCTCGGCGCTGGCGTCGATCTCCTCCCAGCGCGAGGCGACCCAGCCGTAGCCCTCCAGCCGGGCCAGGATCGGGTGCACCGTCCCGCTGCGCAGGCCGGCCGCCTCGCCGATCTCGAGGCCGTACAGCTCGCGCTGCGGATCCTCGAGCAGCACCTCCAGCACGCGCTGCGTCGGGATCGTCATCCGCGGCTCAGGCATGACCCGGCCAGAACGGGGCTCGCGTGGACGTGCGGGTCATGGCGACCTCCCCCGGTCCGATGATGCTCGAACTCTACCTAGCCCCTAGGTAGAGAACAAGGGTCATTGCGCCAGGTCTCGGGTCGCGCCGACCACGTCGGCACCGTCGAGCAGGACCGTGTCGTTGTGGTCGGCGCCGTCCACGACGACGACGTCGTGCAGCCGCGCGGCGGCGTCCGCCACGGCACGGCTCTGCTCCGCGGGCACGATCGAGTCCGCACTGCCGTAGACGACGGTCGTGGGCACGTCCACGCGGGCGATGTGCTCGGCCACCGGGAAGCGGTCCTTGAGCAGTGCCCGAGCCGGCACGAACGGATAGTGCACGGCCGCGACGCTCGCCAGGTCGACGAACGGTGACCGCAGCACCAGCCCGGCCGGCGGGTGCTCGGTGGCGAGCTCGGCGACCACCGCCGCGCCGAGGCTCTCGCCGAAGTACACGATCCGCTCGCCGGGCACTCCGGCGTCCTCCACGAGGTAGTCGCGAGCGGCACGGACGTCGCGGGCCAACCCCTCCTCCGTCGGGCTGCCCGGGTTGCCGCCGTAGCCGCGGTAGTCGAAGAGCAGCACGGCCAGACCTTCGTCCCGCAGGGCGCGGGCCAGCGGCGCGCGGTATCCGCGGTGGCCGCCGTTGCCGTTGGCGACGAGGACGGCGGGGCTGTCGGCGGCACGCCCGGGCACCCACCAGGCGCCCAGCTCGAGGCCGTCGTCGGTGCGCAGGACGACGTCGCGCCCCCCGGGCAGCACGTCGGCGGCCGACGGCACCGGGCCGGCGTCGGGCAGGTAGACCAGCGACCGCTGGAACAGCCACAGCAGGCCGGTGAGCAGCGCGAGCACCAGGACGACGACACCCGCGGCCACCAGGACCCCGCGCAGCATCGGGTCATTGTGCCGCCTGCTCGCGGGGTTCCCGCATCTTGCGGAACCCTTGCGGATCGCCCGCGCCGCGCGTGCGGTTGGCCCGTCAGCGTTCGTACTGCCGCCGGGATCCCCCGACGGCTCCACGAACGCAGGAGACGGACCATGAACGCCACCCGCACGAGCACCCGCACCAGCGGCAGCGCCCGCAAGATCGTCGGTTCGATCGGTGTGCTGGGCGCCGCGGTCGCGGTCGCCGGCCTGGGCACCTTCGGCTCCTTCACCGACAGCACGACGCCGATCTCGACCCAGATCTCGTCCGGGACCGTCTCCATCGACATCTCCCAGCCGGGCATCACCATCCCGGTGACCACCGCGAACTTCGTCCCCGGCGACTCGATCAGCCGCGCGGTCGACCTGATCAACGACGGCTCCGTCGACCTGTCCCGGGTCAGCCTGGCCAGCGTCGCGGCGGCTCCGGGCGCCCTGACCTCCGACGGGACGAACGGCCTGCAGCTGTCCGTCCGCGACTGCTCGGTGGCCTGGACCCAGGGCGGCACGGCCCAGTCGCCGACGTACACCTGCGGTGGCAGCGCCGCCACCCTCTACAGCGGCGCGGCCGTCATGGACAGCGCGCTCGCGGGCGTGGCCAGCCTCGCGGCCGGCGGCACCGACCACCTGCTCCTGACCGTCAGCCTGCCCGGCTCGGCCGGCAACGCCCTGATGGGCCAGAGCAGCACCCTCGGCCTGACCTTCAGCGGTGTGCAGCGCGACGGCGCTGCTCGCTGACCCCTGGTGGGACAGGCCATGACCACCGTCTACTCCGCGTCGGCGGTCCTGCCGTACCAGCACCGGCAGGGCGCCGCCGCGGGACTGCGCGCCGAGCTGCGCTACCTGGTGGAGCTCGGCTACCTCCTCGGCCGCCAGGCCCCGGAGGAGTGCCCGGACTGGACCACCCTCGTGGTGACCGGTCCGACCCCGACCACCGACGCCCAGGGGCGGGAGTGGTTCGAGTACTCGGCCACCGTGACCAGCCACCGAGCGGACCGACCCGCCTGACCACCGCCGCCCCACCCACCGGAGGGGCGGCGGTGCCGCGTCACGGCGATGTCGGGCCGCGAGCCGTCCGGCGCGATCAGGAGCCTTCCGTGCTCTTCCTCCACCGTGTGGTGGATGGTCTGCTAGCCCTGCCGCAGGACGGCGTCGATGAGATGTGGCCCGGGCTGGGCCAGCGCCGTCCGCAGCTGCTCGGCCAGCTCCTCGGCGGTCGTGGCCCGGGTGGCCGGTACGCCCATGCCGGTGGCCAGGGCGACGAAGTCGAGGTCCGGGCCGCCGAGGTCGAGCAGTCGCGCCGCCCGTTCCCCGTCGCCCTGCGCCCCGACCTTCTGCAGTTCGTGGGCGAGGATCGCGTAGGAGCCGTTGTTGCACACGACCGTGGTGACGTCGAGCTGCTCGCGGGCGTAGGTCCACAACGCCGAGATCGTGTACATCGCGCTGCCGTCGGCCTGGATGCCGATCACGGGCCGGTCCGGACAGGCGATGGCCGCGCCGACCGCCATGGGTAGCCCGTCGCCGATCGCTCCGCCGGTCAGCGCCAGCCAGTCGTGCCGGGGTGCCCCGGACGTCAGTTCGGCCAAGCCGACGCCGGACGTGAGCGCCTCGTCGACGACGATCGCCCGCTCGGGAAGGAGCGCTCCGATCACCGCGGCCATCGAGCGCGGCGTCAGCTCCCCGGTCGGCAGTTCCGGGCGCGAGGCCTCCAGCAGGTCCGGCTCGGTGTCCGGGGCGACGACCTCGGCCAGGGCCAGCAGTGCGGCCGCGCCGTCCTCGCCGGGCTCGCTGAGCACGTGCACCGTGCAGTCCCCGGGCACGGGGCTGCCCGGCACCCCCGGATAGGCGAAGAAGTGCACCGGCGCCTGGGCACCGGCGAGCACGAGGTGCCGGGTGCCCGCCAGGGAGGCCATGGCCAGTTCCGGCGGGTACGGGAGCCGGGCGACGTCCGGCAGGCCCGCACCGCGCACCGTGCGTGCGGGGAAGGTCTCCGACATCAGCCGGGCGCCCGCGCCGGCCGCGACCCGTGCCGCCGCGAGCTGCCCCTCCTCCCCGGCCATGACCGCACCCCCGAGGAACAGCACGGTCGGCTCCCCGGAGCGCAGCGCCGCGGCGGCCTCCTCGACCGCCGACGGCGCCACCTGTGGCGTGGCGCGGGCCGGCACGGGGTCTGCGGGGCCCGCGCCCTCGTCCCACGACACGTCCGCCGGCAGCACCAGGGTCGCGACGGTTCCCCGCGCCGCCACCGCGACCGCCTCGGCCGCGTCGGCGGCGACGTCCGCCGGCGACAGCGAGCGGCGCACCCAGCCCGACACGGTGCCGGCGACCGCGTCGATGTCGCTCTCCAGCGGGGCGTCGAGCCGCTTGTGCGACCGGGCGTGGTCGCCGACGACGTTCACCATGGGCGTGCGACCGCGCCGCGCGTTGTGCAGGTTGGCCAGCCCGTTGCCCATGCCCGGCCCCAGGTGCAGCAGCGTGGCCGCCGGCCGGCCGGCCATGCGCGCGTAGCCGTCGGCCGCGCCGGTGGCCACGCCCTCGAACAGCGTCAGGACGGCGCGCATGTCGGGGACGTCGTCCAGCGCGGCCACGAAGTGCATCTCCGACGTCCCCGGATTGGCGAAGCAGACGTCGACGCCCGACGCCACCAGCGTCCTGATCAGTGCCTGGGCCCCGTTCACGACCCGGACCCTCGCATGCCCGCCGGAGCCGGGCGACCTGTGGACGACCGGAACGTGTTCGGGTCGGGAATGGCCGCGGCTCCGGCGGCGCTGCACGACATGAGCAACGCCACGCACCGCCACCTCCCCCTTTGTCGCCGAGAGGCCGCGCATGCCCACGCTGCTGTCGTCCCGCCCCGCCCCCGTCCGGCCCGCCGCGCGCTCCCGCCGCCGGGTCCCCCTGCGGCTCGTCGCGGCCGGCGCCGGCCTGGCCGTGCTCGTGCCGGTCGGGGTGACCGTCGCCGGCTGGCTGCCGGACCGGCCCTTCGAGCAGGACGTCGTCGACCGGAGCACGACGCCGCTGCTGCTGGCCCTGCAGGACCTGCACGAGTACCACGCGGCGACCGGCACCTTCCAGGTCGTCGTGGACCGCGAGGTCGACACCCGGTACGTGCCCTCGGTCATCAGCGGCGAGCGCGTCGAGTTCTTCGCCACGGGTACCGCGGACGCCTTCGTCGACTTCTCGACCCTGGAGGCCGGCGCGGTCACCCTGTCGGCCGACGGCACGTCGGCGACCATCGCGCTGCCCGCGCCGCGCCTGGACGAGGTCCGGATCGACCCCGAGGAGAGCCGGATCCTCGACCGCGACCGCGGGCTGGTCGAGCGCATCGGTGACGCGCTCGGGGACAACCCGGTCGACGACCGCGAGCTCTACGCGCTGGCCGAGGACCGGCTGGCCGCCGCCGCCGCGGAGAGCGATCTGCGCGAGCGCGCCGCGACCAACACCCGGGCCATGCTCACCGGCCTCGCCGGTTCGCTCGGCGTCGACGAGGTGGAGGTCCGCTTCGAGGAGACCGCCGACCGCGAGGGCTGAGCTCAGCGCTTCAGCGCGTACTCCTTGAGCAGCCCACGGCTGATGATCGTCTTCTGGATCTCGCTGGTGCCCTCCCCGATGAGCAGGAACGGCGCCTCACGCATGAGGCGCTCGATCTCGTACTCCTTGGAGTAGCCGTAACCGCCGTGGATGCGGAAGGACTGCGTGGTCACCTCGGCGCAGTACTCGCTGGCCAGCAACTTGGCCATGCCGGCCTCGACGTCGTTGCGCGAGCCCGCGTCCTTGAGCCGGGCGGCCCGCACCATCAGCGCGTGGGCGGCCTCGACCTTGGTGGCCATCTCGGCGAGCTGGAAGGCGATCGCCTGGTGCTGGGCGATCGGCTTGCCGAAGGTCTCCCGCTGCTGGGCGTAGGCGACGGCGAGCTCGAAGGCGCGGATGGAGATGCCGCAGGCGCGCGCGGCGACGTTGACCCGCCCGACCTCGACGCCGTCCATCATCTGGGAGAAGCCCTTGCCGGGCGTCCCGCCGAGGACGTCGTCGGCCTTGGCCCGGTAGCCGTCGAAGACCAGCTCGGTCGTGTCGACGCCCTTGTAACCCATCTTGTCGATCTTCCCGGGGATGGTGAGGCCCGGGACGACCTCGCCGAAGCCGGTCGGCTTCTCGACCAGGAACGTCGTGAGGTTCTGGTGGGCCTTCTCGGCGCCCTCGTCGGTGCGCACCAGTGCCGCGACCAGGGTCGAGCTGCCGCCGTTGGTCAGCCACATCTTCTGGCCGTCGATGACGTAGTCGCCGTCGGCCTGCCTGGTGGCCTTGGTGCGGATGCCGGCCACGTCGGAGCCGAGCCCCGGCTCGGACATCGAGAAGGCGCCGCGCACCTCGCCGGTGGCCATGCGCGGGAGGAAGCGTTCCTTCTGCCCCTGCGTGCCGTGCTGGATGATCATGTACGCGACGATGAAGTGCGTGTTGATCACGCCCGAGACGCTCATCCAGCCGCGCGCGATCTCCTCGACCACGAGCGCGTAGGTCAGCAGCGACTCGCCCAGTCCGCCGAACTCCTCGGGGATGGTCAGCCCGAAGATGCCCAGCTCCTTGAGCCCGTCGACGATCTCCTGCGGGTAGATGTCGCCGTGCTCGAGCTCCTGGGCGTGCGGGATGATCTCCTTGTCGACGAAGCTCCTGACCGTCGACAGGATCTCCTGCTGGATGTCGGTCAGGTCGGCGGTCTGCGCCAGACGGGCCATGACGAGAGCTCCTCGGGGGACGTCGGTGTCCGTGGTTACCGGTGAGTATGAGCCACCGCACGGGGAAGTCCGGCGTGTGCCTGCTCACGTACCCGCCACCGCGTGGTGGAGTACGGCCATGAGCACGAGCGACGAGAACCTGTACCGGGGTGACCCGCCGCCGCCTCCCCCACCGCCGGGCTACGGGACCCCGCCGGGCTACGGGCCTCCGCCGGGCTACGGGCCTCCGCCGGGCTACGGGCCTCCGCCCGGATACGGGCCTCCGCCGGGATACCCGCCGCCGAACTACCCGCCGCCCGCTTACGGCTACGCCCCGGTGTTCGGCCGCCCGACCAACACGATGGCGATCCTCGCGCTCGTCATGGCGTTCGTCTTCGCGCCGGCCGGGCTGATCCTCGGCATCATCGCCCGCAAGCAGATCCGTCAGACCGGTGAGGACGGCGACGGTCTGGCGCTGGCCGGCATCATCGTCGGCGGCATCATCACGGCGATCTTCGTCTTCTTCTTCGTCATCTGGATCGCGGCCTTCGCCGCGCTCACCGGCGGGGGCTTCGGTCCCTAGGCCGTACCCCCGCCCGCTCCCCACGGGGCACGGGCGAAAAGCCGGCCAGCAGGTCCCCCCGCTGACCGGCCCTTCGCGGCTGATCGGGCTAGGCGCGGTCGCCCTCGGGCACCGTCTGGTCGGACGTCGCCGCGGTGGCACCGCGGAAGTCCTTCGGCTCCAGGATCAGGGAGGCGAGCACGCCACCCACCAGCGCCCAGAAGGGTGCCGACACGTTGAGGATCGTCACCCCGCTCATCGCGATGACCAGGGCGAACATCGCGCCGAACTGGTAGCGGCCAGCACCGAACGCTCCCCGGAACGCCGCGAGCAGCACGCCCAGCATGGCGAGCCCGGCGAGCGAGGCGACGAGTTCACCCGGCAGGGCGGTGACCACCGCGACCGCGGCACCGGCGAGGATCCCGAACGTGACGAACAGCAGGCCGTTCACCACCGTCGCGGCGTACCGGCCCTCCCGCTCCGGCCCCGCCTGCTCCGACGAGCAGATGGCGGTCATGGGCCCGGCGATGTTGGCGTTGTGCCCCCCGAACATGGGCGCCAGCAGGCCGCCGACACCGCTGATGATCGTCATCACGTTGAACGGGGGACGGTAGCGCTCGGCCATGAGGACACCCATCGCCTGCGCGTTCTCCGCACCCACCACGAGCAGGGCGAGCGGGATGCCGACCGCCAGGATCGCGCCGAGGTCGAAGGCCGGCGTCACCAGTTGAGGGCTGGTGATGCCCAGGCCGCCCTCGACGGAGCCGAAGCCGCCGGTGACCGCGGCCGCGACCGAGCCGAGGACGAGCGCCCCCACCACGCCGGGCACGGAGCGCACGAAGCGGGTCAGCAGCAGGAACCCGACGACCGCCGCTCCCACGATGAGAGGTGCGGTCGTGCCCGCCGTGACCACGCCGGTACCGAACCGGATCAGCGCCCCGGCGATCATCGCCATGATGATCGGGAACGGCAGCCAGGCCGCCACCTTCCGGACGAGGCCCGTGACGCCCAGCGCCAGCACCAGGAGCCCCGAGACGAGGTAGGCGCCGACCATCTGCGCGAACGTGAAGTCCTGCAGCGCCCCGGCGACCAGCACGGCTCCGGGGATGCTCCAGGCGCCGGTGATCGGCATCTTGTAGTAGAGCCCGAGCACGAGCGAGATCAGCCCGCCGAAGACGTAGATGCCGAAGATCCACGAGGCGGTCTGCGCGGCCGAGAGTCCCGCCTCGTTCGCGCCGTTGATGACGATGAGCGCGGGGCCCGTGCAGCCGAACACGGCGGCCACCAGGCCCGCACCCACCGTGGCCACGTTGAGTCGCCGGGGAAGGTCACGGAGCCCGGAGCGGAAGCCGGGGCCCCGCTCCAACAAGCCCCGCTCGGCAGGAACGAGGTCAGTGTCCTGGTTTGTCACGCTCTTGCTCATCGGGCTGCGCCATCCTTGCTCTCGATGCGGGGAGTGGTGTTCGACTGGGACGCGGACTCGTAGTCACCCGCGACGAGCTTGCGGCGCAGGATCTTGCCCACCGGGCTCTTGGGGATCTCGGTGACGACGACGACGTGCTTGGGGCGCTTGTAGGGCGACAGGCCGGACGCTTCCCGTGCCCACGTCCGGATCCGGTCCGCGACGGTGTCGGGGTCCTCGGACGTCGAGGCCGGGACGACGAAGGCGGTGACCGCCTGTCCCCACTTCTCGTCGGGGAGGCCCACCACGGCCACCTCGGCGACGTCGGCGGACCGGGCGAGGACGTCCTCGACCTCGACCGGGTGGACGTTCTCCCCGCCGGTGATGATCATGTCGTCCACCCGGCCGACGACCCAGAGGTCGCCGTCCTCGTCGATCTGCCCGAGGTCGCCGGTGTGGTACCAGCCGTCGCGCAGCCCGCGCTCGTCGGCGTCCGGCCGGTTCCAGTAGCCGGCGAAGGCCTCGTCGGACTGCAGGGACGCCACGATCTCCCCGGACTCGCCCGGAGGAAGGGGCTCGTGCGAGCCCCCCGCCTCCGGGCTGACCACGCGCAGCCGGGAGAACACACCCGGGCGGCCGGCGCTGCCCGGCTTGCGGGCAGCGTTCGGCTCGATGGAGAAGGTGTAGACCTCGCTGGACCCGTAGTGGTTGATGAACACCTCGGGGTTCAGGTCGTCGACCAGCCGCTCGGTCAGGGTGGACGTCATCGGCGCTCCGGCATAGCCGATCTTGCGGACGGAGGCGGCGGCCTGGGGCAGCCTGCCCGTGCGCGCCAAGGCCCAGAACGCGGTGGGCACGAGGTACAGGCTCGTGACCTGCTCGCTCTCGATGAGCTCCAGCGCCCGGTCGACGTCGAAGAACGGCAACTCCACGAACGTGCCACCGACGATCACCATCGACAGCAGCGAGCGCAAACCCATGGTGTGGTACATCGGCATGGCCCCGAGCGTCACCTCGCCGGTGGCGTACTGGGACTGGACCACGTGCGCCACCGACGCGGAGACCTCGTTGCGTTGCGTCCGGGGCACGCCCTTCGGCCGCCCCGTGGTCCCCGACGTGTACAGCATCACGCTGGGGTCGTCGTCGGTGACCGGAACGCTCGGCGGCGCGTCGGCCTGCTGCGCCACGAGGTCCTCGAAGTCGGCCGCGCCGGCCAGGGGCCGGGATCCGGCGTGGAGGATCCGTGGCGCGCACGTCGCCGCCGCCAGAGCCTGTTCCGCGACGTCGCCGGCGAAGTCGTCGGTGACGACGACGGCCGGTTCGGCGTCGTCGAGGCAGTAGGCGAGCTCCGCCGTGCCGAGCCGGACGTTCAGTGGCGTCGACATGAGCCCGAGCTTCTGCAGCGCGAGGTGGGTGGATGCCATGACCTCGGAGTTGGACAGGAATGTCGCGACCCTGTCCCCCGGTCGGGCACCCGCCGCGAGCAGCGCATGGGCGATCCGGTTGGTGCGCTCGTCCCATTCCCGGTACGTCAGCCGGCGCGAGCCGGCGATCCCGACGCGGTCGGGATAGCGCTCCGCCGTCCACGTCAATGCCTGACCGATCTGCATTCCGCCCCTTCCGGCGAGCGAGCCAACAGGATCCGGCTCGTCTTGCGTCGAGCCGACCGGCCATCGCCCCCTGCGGGGGACGACTGCTGCTCAGGTCCGAACCAAATGGTTCCTAAAGGATCGTCCGTATTGGACGGTGCAGACCGTAGGGTGTGTTGCCGATCACGTCAAGCCCCGTCGCCGGACGCGGAGCGGTATGTCGGGTCGGTCGCGGATCAGCCGGACCGGAAGGGCCCCGGTCAGTGGCGTGCGGAGCTCATCTCGTCACGCGAGAGTGGGGTGGCAGCCTCTACCGGTCCGACGCCACGTCGGCCCGGGTACCCGATGGCGCCCCGTGCAACTCGTCGCCCTCGCCGAGCGCCTCTTCCTCGCGCAGGGCGGTCCAGAAGCGGAGCGCGGCCCGCTCCATCTCGAGTCCCAGCCGGAGTGTGACCATCCGCCGCGCCACGCTGGGAACCCTGCCGTAGCGCTCCTGCATGTCCTCGTAGACGCGGATGCGCTGCTCGTGCTGCTCGATCTGCTCACGGGCCAGGCGCCCCACGTTCGCCGGCTCCCCGAGCTCGTTGAAGAAGAGCTTGAGCTCCGCGACGTCCCGCAGCTGGAAGTGCTCGTTCGTAGGCGCCGCGAGCCAGGCCCGCACCTCACGCATCCCGGCGTCGGTGATGGAATAGGTCCGGCGGCGGCGGCCGTCCCGCTCGCTGTCGGCCGAGAGCAGCCCGAGCTTCTCCAGACGCTGCGGCTCGGAGTACAACCCGGCATGAGGGAACGGCCAGAAATACCCGATCGACCGTTGGATGGCGCGCTTGAGGTCGTAGGACGTGGACGGGCCGCGCAGCGCGACCATCCCGAGAACCACGTAGGACGTGGGGGACAGCCGCTCGTTCACCATGCTTGTCACTGTAACCATCCATGCTGTATGGTCTGTTTCAGATCGTTAGCACGACGGTGGAGGCGGTCACCCGGTTGCGCCGGGTCCCTTCACCGACAATCCCCCACTCCGCCGTCCCGCCGACCTCCGGATCTCGAGCCGGTCGCGGCGGTCCGGCCGCGGGCGCCAGTCCCTCGGAGGTTAGCCGTGCCAGACCCGAACACCGTCGCGGCGTCGCCCGTCGTCCCGGAGGAGTCCGCGCCCACGGACGCCGGCACGCCCAGCGAGCACATCGGCGGTCCCGGGGCTCCGCGCTGGACGCCCAGCCGCGTCGAGGACGCCCCGCTGGTGACCGGGCAGGGCCGTTTCCTCGACGACATCGACCCGCTGCCCGGCACCCTCGTCGCGGCGATCGTCCGGAGCCCCCACCCGCACGCCCGCATCCGGAACGTCGACCTCGGCCGCGCCCGCCGGCACCCCGGCGTCACCGCGGTCATCGGCCCCGACGAGGTGCTGGCCGCGCTGCGGCCCTTCCCACTGTCGGTCACGACCCGCATGCCGTACTTCCCCACGGGCACGGACAAGGTCCGCTACGTCGGCGAGCCGGTGGCGGTCGTCGTCGCCTCCGACCGGTTCGTCGCCGAGGACGCCGCCGAGCTGGTGAGCGTCGACTACGAGCTGCTCGACCCCGTGGTCGCCGTGCGCACGGCGCTGGCCGAGGACGCGACGCTGCTGCACGAGGACAACGGTTCCAACGTCGCCACCGACCGCACCTTCTCCTTCGGCGAGGTCGACCGCGCCTTCGCCGACGCCGCGCACGTGGTCGTCGGCGAGTACGACTTCCCGCGCTACTCGTCGGTGCCGATGGAGTGCTACTCCGTCATCGCCAACTGGACCGAGGACGCCGCGGGTCCCGCCATCGAGGCGTGGGCCAACTTCCACGGCCCGTTCACGATGGTGCCGGTCATGGCCGGTGCGCTGGGCATCCCGACCTCGCGGGTGCGGCTGCACGTGCCGGCCGACATCGGCGGCAGCTTCGGCATCAAGGCCGGGATCTACCCCTACGTCGTCCTCATGGCGCTGGCCTCCAAGCACGCCCGGACGCCGGTCCGGTGGTCCGAGGACCGGGTCGAGCACCTGCTCGCCAGCTCCTCGGGTTCCGACCGGATGATGCGCTTCGAGGCCGCGGTCGACGCCCAGGGAACGGTCACCGCGCTGCGCACCGACCTCGTCGACAACGTCGGCGCCTACATGCGCCCGCCCGAGCCGAGCACCCTCTACCGCTGCTACGGCAACATCACCGGCGCCTACCGGATCCCGGCGGTGGCGATCCGCGCTCGCGCCGTCGTCACCAACACCATGCCCACGGGGCTCAACCGCGGGTTCGGTGGCCAGCAGCTCTACTTCGGGCTGGAACGGCTGATGGACGACATCGCGGCGCAGACCGGGCTGGACCCGGTCGACCTGCGCTGCCGCAACCTCGTCCCGGCCGACGCCTTCCCCTACGAGACCCCCACCGGCGGTGTCTACGACTCCGGCGACTACCAGAAGGCCGTCGCCCTCGCCGTCGACAACGCCGATCTGCCCGAGCTGCGACGGCGCCAGGCCGAGGCCCGCGAGCGGGGCGAGCTGTACGGCATCGGTGTCGCTCTCGTCGTCGACCCCTCCGGCACCAACATCGGCTACGTCGGCCTGGCCACCCCCGCCGAGGAGCGCAAGCCCGGCCGTGACAAGTCCGGCTCGACCGAGCACGTGCGGGTCAGCGTCGACATGCAGGGGACCGTCACGGTGATGCTGGGCAGCGTCCCGCAGGGCCAAGGACACGCCACCACGGCCCGGCAGGTCGCGGCGAAGCGTCTCGGCCTGCCCGAGGAGTCCGTCCGGGTCGTCATCGACATGGACACCGCGACCACGCCGTGGACGGTCACCTCCGGCAGCTACTCCTCCCGGTTCGCGCCGCTGGTCACCAGCGCCGTGGTCCAGGCCTGCGACCGGATCGCCGAGACGATCAAGGCGGCCGGCAGCGTGCTGCTGGAGGCCGCGCCCGAGCAGCTCGAGCTGGCCGAGGGCACGGTGCGCCTGATCGGCCACCCCACGCGTGCGGCGGAGTTCCGGCACGCCGCCGGGGTCGTGCACTGGGACCCGGCGGCCCTGCCCGAGGGGACGTCGGCCCGCCTCTACGAGGAGGCGGCCTTCACGCCGAACGCCAAGGCGGCCACCCGGGACGAGAAGATCAACTCCAGCCTGTGCTACGGGTTCGTGGCCGAGGTGGTGGCCCTGCGGATCGACCCCGAGACGCTGGAGATCAGCCTGGAGAGGGTGTCCAGCGTCCACGACGCCGGCACGGTGCTGAACCAGACGCTCCTCGACGGCCAGGTGTACGGCGCCCTCGTGCACGCCCTCGGCGGCGCGATGTACGAGGAGTTCACCTACTCCGACGGCGGCCAGCCCACCTCGGCGACCTTCCTCGACTACCTCTGCCCGACCACGGCGGAGGCCCGCTTCCCGCTGGTCACCGATCACGTCGTCTCGCCGTCCCCGCTCACCCCGCTGGGTGCCAAGGGCTGCGGCGAGGGGAGCTCGATGAGCTTCCCGGTGGCGCTGGCCAACGCGGTCACCGACGCCCTCTCGCCCCATGGCCTGCAGATCAATCAGCTGCCGGTGCACGGGAACCTGCTGCACGACCTGCTCGACGGCGTCCGCCGTCCGGCCTGACCCCCACCCCCCGGACAGACAAGGAGCTGGCGCATGCCCACGACCGGAGGCGACGTCCTTCTCGACCACGGCCACGACGGCCAGGTCGCGTACCTGACACTCACGCACGGCGGCTACACCATCGTGACCATGGAGATGCGGGCCAAGATGGCCCAGCGCTTCGCCGAGATCGACCGCGACCCGAACGTCCGCGCCGTCGTCGTCCGCTCGGACGGCAAGCACTTCACCTCCGGTGGCGACATCGCCGGCTTCATGGAGGTCGACCCGATCGACCTCACCGACCTCGGCCAGGACATCACTGCGCCGGCGCGCAGCGCCAAGCCGGTCGTCGTCGCGGTCGACGGCTACTGCTTCGGCGTCGGACTGGAGCTCGCCCTGTCCTGCGACATCCGGCTGGCCACCGAGCGCAGCGAGTTCGCGCTGCCGGAGATGAATCTCGGCATGATCCCGGGCAGCGGCGGCACCCAGCGCCTGGCCCGGCTGATCGGGCTCTCCCGGGCGAAGTTCCACATCCTCACCGCGACCCGGATCAAGGCGCAGCAGGCCCTCGACTGGGGTCTGGTGTCCGACCAGCTGTACCCCGACCGCGATGCCCTGTACGAGGCCACCGAGAAGCTGGTCGAGAAGCTGATCCGGTTCTCGCCGGCCGCGCTGCGGACCGGCAAGGAGGTGCTGGACCGCGGCGTGGACGGCCCGCTCTACACCGGCATCGAGCTGGAGCGGAAGGCCTACTCCATGCTCCGCGCCACCCAGGACTTCGCCGAGGGCGTCAAGGCGTTCGGCGAGAAGCGCACGCCCGAATTCACAGGACGCTGATCGCACCATGAAGCCTGCCCCGTTCGCCTACGTGCGACCAGCAACGCTGGACGACGCCGTCGCCGAGCTCGCCGCCACCGACGGCGACGGCAAGGTGCTCGCCGGTGGCCAGTCCCTGGTGCCGGTTCTCGCCATGCGTCTCGGGCGGCCCGGGACGCTCGTCGACATCAACGGCGTCGCGGGGCTGGACACCATCGACCGACGCGGTCCGGCGCTCCGGATCGGCGCGACCACGCGGCAGCGGCAGGTCGAGCGCAGCCCGGCGGCGGCCGACGTGCCGCTGCTGGGGCTCGCGCTGCCGTTCGTCGGGCACCGCGAGCTGCGCAGTCGCGGCACCGTCTGCGGCAGCCTCGCCCATGCCGATCCGGGGGCCGAGCTGCCGGCCGTGGCAGCGTGCCTCGGCGCGACGCTGGAGGTCGTCGGCACCTCCGGCCGGCGGACGCTGCCGGCCGCCGAGTTCTTCCAGGGCGCGATGTCCACGGCGGTCGGCATGGACGAGGTCCTGGCGGCGGTCGAGTTCCCGGTGGCCCGGCCCGGTGAGGGCTTCGGGTTCGCCGAGATCGCCCGCCGGCACGGCGACTTCGCCCTGGCCGGGGTAGTCACCCGCGTGCTGGTCACCGGCAGCGCCGTCGCCGAGGCCGTCATCAGCGGCTTCGGGGTCTCCGACCGCGCCGTCACCCGCGACGTCACCGACCTGGTGCGCTCGGCGGTCGGGCAACCCGACCTGGAGGCCGCCCTCCGTCCGGGCGCCGAGGAACTCGCCCGCGACGTCGTCGACACCGCCGGGGACGCGCACGGCTCACAGGGCTACCGCCGGCGGCTGTTCGCCGTCCTCGCCGCCCGCGAGCTCGCCCGCGCCTACCGCCGATCCACAGGAGCACCGGCATGACCACCACCCAGAGCACCGGGACCCGAGCACCCCAGCGGCCGGTGAAGGCCTCCGCCGACGAGCTCATCGACGTCGCGTTCACCGTGAACGGGACGCCGGTGTCGGTCCAGGTGCCGGCCCGCATGCACCTCGCGGACGCGCTGCGCACCAACCTCGGACTCTCGGGCACCCACCTGGGTTGCGAGCACGGCGTGTGCGGCATGTGCACGGTGCTCATCGACGGGGACGCCGCCCGCGCCTGCCTCGTGTTCGCGGTTCAGGCCGAGGGCACCGAGGTGGTGACCGTCGAGGGGCTGGGCACCCAGGAGTCGCAGCACCCCCTGCAGCAGGCGTTCAGCCACCACCACGCGCTCCAGTGCGGCTTCTGCACCCCGGGCTTTCTCATGAGCTCCTACGACCTGCTGGCGAACGGCGATGGCGAGGTGAGCCCGGAGACGCTCCCCGAGGAGATGTCCGGGGTGATCTGCCGGTGCACCGGCTACCGGGGCATCCTGGCGGCCGTCGCGGATGTCGCCGAGACCCATCCGGACGGGATCCCGGAGCCGATGAACTGTGCACCCCGCACCCTCGTGGGACGCGGCGGGGCAGCCCATGCCTCCGGCGGGGCGCCGGCCGGTTCCCCGGAGGACGCGGTCGAACAGGAGCCGACGGAGCTCATCCGGCCGACCGGCACGCCGACCATCACCGTCGAGGTGACCCGGCAGCTGGCCAGCCCGGTCGAGGACGTCTGGGCGGTCATGGACGACATCGACCGCCTGGCGCGCTGCCTGCCCGGCGCCGAGATGACCGCCGATCTGGGCGGTGACCGCTACCGCGGCCGCGCGAAGGTGGCCCTCGGGCCGGTGCGGCTGAAGTTCGACGGGCTGGCCCAGATCACCGAGCGGGACCCCGGCGACCACACGTTGGCGCTGATCGCCCAGGGCGCGGACACCGGCGGTAACCGCACCGCGGCCGACATCGTGCTCCGGGCCACCCCCGGCGACGACGGCACGGTGCTGGTGGCCGAGGCGAAGGTCTTCCTGTCGGGGCGCATCGCCCAGTTCGGCCGTGCGCTCGCCGGTGACGTCAGCCAGCGGATGTTCGAGCAGTTCGCCGACGCCGTGGACCGGACCGCGCGCACCGGAACCGCGCCGGAGGTGGGTGCCGGGCCCAGCGCCCTGCGGATCGGACTGCAGGCCGTCGGCGCCGGCCTCCGCCGTCGTGCGGCGCTGGTGGTCTCTGCCATCCGCGATCGGCGAAGGCGTCGGCAGGAGTCCTGACCCCGTGTCCTGAACCGGGTGGCACCGTCCGGGATCGTGGGGGTCAGCGGATCTCCACGATCCCGGCGGCGTGCCGGCGGGCCAGTTGCCGGTACACGGTCGCATTGCCGTCGACCCAGCCGGCCGCCGCTCCGGAGATCGGCCCTCGCACGCGGGCCGGCGTACCGAGCGCCAGCACGCCCTCGGGGATCTCCATCCCCGGCGGCACGAGGCTGCCGGCACCGATCAGCGCCCGTCGGCCGATCCTCGCGCCGTCCTGAACGGTCGAGCCGTTCCCGACGAGGACCTCCGCGCCGAGGACCGCTCCGTGGACCACGCACATGTGCCCGACGGTGGCTCCGGGGCCGACCTCGGTGACCGGATCCTCTCCGCCGTGCAGGACGGAGTTGTCCTGCACGTTCGCTCCCTCACGGACGACGATGCGGCCGAAGTCCGCGCGCAGCACCGCGCCGTACCAGGCGGAGGCCCCCGCCTCGACGACGACGTCCCCGACGAGCGTGGCCGTCGGGGCTACCCACGCGTTCGGGTGGACCTGCGGTGAACGACCCTCGAAGGCGAAGAGTGGCATGTCCGGCAGCCTCGCACGGAGTCCTCGTGGGTGAGGTGACGGCCCCGGACCAGTCGGGCCGCGATCATCCGGTGACGGGCGACGGCGGCGATGAGTTCGGCGCTCGCCGGAGGTCTTCCCCTCCACACGACGACGAGAGGGGTACCAGGTGGGTCAGCTGCTCAGGGTCCAGAACTTCACCGTCTCCAGCGACGGTTTCGGCGCCGGGGAGGGGCAGAGCCTGGAGCGCCCGTTCGGTCACGCCAACCCGATGGAGCTCATGGCCTGGGCCCTCGACACGGCCGGCTGGCCCAACCGCACCGACCCGGGCGGCAGCCGTGGCCTCGACGACTACTTCGTCCGCGACTTCGCGCACGACATCGGCGCGGAGATCATGGGCGCCCACAAGTTCGGTCCCCATCGCGGTCCGTGGCAGGACCACGAGTGGCAGGGCTGGTGGGGCGACGAGCCGCCGTTCCACACGCCCGTGTTCGTCCTGACCCACCACCTGCGTCCGTCGTTCACGCTGTCGGACACCACGTTCCACTTCGTCGACGGTGACCCGGCGACGGTGCTGGCGCAGGCGCGCGACGCGGCGCAGGGCAAGCACGTGCGGCTCGGTGGGGGCGCCACGACGATCCGGGAGTTCCTCGACGCCGACCTCGTCGACACCCTGCACGTGGCGGTCGCGCCGGTCACGCTCGGGTCCGGGGTCCGGCTGTGGGAGTCACCGGACGAGCTGTTCGACCGCTTCCACTGCGACGTCGTCCCCAGCCCGCGCTCCGGCGTGACCCACCACCTCTACTGGCGGCGGTAGGTCACTCGTCGGGGGGCGTGAAGGACGACGTCCGCTCCATGCCGGCGGCGCGGCCCTTGCCGGCGATGACCAGCGCCATCTTGCGGCTCGCCTCGTCGATCATCTCGTCGCCGAGCATCGCCGAGCCCTTCTTGCCGCCGGCCTCGGACGTGTACCAGTCGTAGGCGTCGAGGATCAGCTCGGCGTGGTCGTAGTCCTCCTGGGACGGCGCGTAGATCTCGTTCGCGGCGTCGATCTGGCCGGGGTGGAGCACCCACTTCCCGTCGAAGCCGAGGACGGCCGAGCGCTTGGCGACCTCCTTGAACGCCTCGACGTCGCGGACCTGCAGGAACGGGCCGTCGATGGCCTGCACGCCGCGGGCGCGGGCCGCCATCAGGATCTGCATGAGGATGTAGTGGAACGGGTCGCCGGCGTAGTCCGGGTGCAGGGCGCCGACCACCAGCGACTTCATGTTGATGCTGGCCATGAAGTCGGCCGGGCCGAAGATGATCGTCTCGATCCGCGGGCTGGCGAACGCGATGTCGTTGACGTTGATCAGGCCCTGCGCCGTCTCGATCTGCGCCTCGATGCCGATCCGGCCGACCTCGAGCCCGTTGGACTTCTCGATCTGGGTGAGCAGGAAGTCCAGCGCCTTGACCTGGTGGGCGTCGACGACCTTGGGCAGCATGATGCAGTCGAGGTTCGCGCCCGCGCCCTCCACGACCTCGATCACGTCGTGGTAGGTCCACTCCGTCGTCCAGTCGTTGACCCGGACGGTGCGGATCTTGTCGCCCCAGCCCCCCTCGTTGAGCGCCGCGACGATGTTCTTGCGGGCGCCCGGCTTGGCCAGCGGCGCGCACGCGTCCTCGAGGTCCAGGAAGACCTGGTCGGCCGGCAGCCCCTTCGCCTTCTCCAGGAACCGGGGGTTGCTGCCCGGGACGGCGAGGTTGGAACGACGGGATCGGAGCTCGGCCACGGTGCCTCCGCAAGATGTGTCGGTTCGTCAGCTACCGGAGAGTAGCGACGGGCATGCCCACCCGCTCACCACCGTGATCATCGTCATATGGCGGTCACCGTCGGCGTGCCGGTCAGCCACATGCCGATGATCACGGACGCGCGGGGGCTCAGGTGCCCGGCTCGACCAGGGTGTGGGGGCGGCTGGCCCGCACGACCAGCGCCACACCGGCGACCACCAGCGCGACGCCGGGCAGCGCCAGCAGCGGCGGCACCTGACCGAGCAGCACCAGCGCGAAGAGCAGCGCGCCCGGCACCTCGAGCAGGACGGCGAGGCTGACCACCGTCGGCCCCACCGTGGACAGCACCAGGTTCAGCAGCGTGTGCCCGAACAGCTGCGCGGCGACCGTGATGCCCGCGATGAGCCACCAGTCGCGGGCCTCGAACCCGACGAGCGGTGCGCCGACCACCACCGCGGAGACCGCGATGACGACCGCGCAGACGGAGTAGCAGACGACCGCATAGGCCGAGGTCGCCAGCCGCTGCCGGGCGCGGGCACCGGCCAGGACGTAGCCCCCGGCGCAGATGGCACCCAGCAGCGCCAGCGCGTCACCGGCCAGCGCCTCCAGGCTCACCGTCACGTCGACCCCGACGATGAGGACGACGCCGGCGAAGGCGAGCAGCAGCCCCCACCAGACGGCCGCGGGCAGGAGCACCCCGGAGACGCGCGCCGCCAGCGCCGTCCAGATCGGCGTCGTGGTGACCAGCGCGACGGAGGCGGCCACCGTCGTCATCGACAGACTCGGCAGCCAGGTGGCGAAGTGCGCGGCCAGGAAGAGCCCGGCGACGACGGAGCTGCGCAGGTCCCGCCACCGCAGCCCGGCCAGGGTCGAGCGCTCGCGGGTGAGCAGCACCGGCAGCAGGACACCGGCGCCGGCGGCGTTGCGCCAGAACGCCAGCGCGAGCATCGGCGCGGTGACCATCGCGGTCAGCGGCGCCGACAGCGAGACCCCGACGACGGCGAGGGAGAGCAGGCCGACGTCCCGGGCGCCCGGGCGGTGCAGCGCCCAGGCGTCGGCCGTGGTCGTCACGGGACCCGGATGCGACCGCTCGCGATCGGGACGACGGCCCCCGTCACGGTCGCCGAGACCGCCGCGCCACCCGCAGCGGAGACCGTGCACTCGAGCACCGACGGGCGGCCCAGCTTCACGCCCTGGTGCACCGTGTAGGCCGACGTCCCCTCGCCCGGCAGCTGGCCGGTCGCCACCAACCAGACGCCCAGACCCAACGCCGCCGAGCCCGTGCCCGGGTCCTCACCCCACCGCAGGTCGCCGGCGAACGCCCGCGCGTAGGCGGTGGAGGAGTCGGCGTCCCAGGAAAGGACCTCGATGCCCTCCCCCGCGCCCAGGGCGTCGAGCGCCGCGTGGTCGGCGACGGCCCGGTCGACTGCGCCCGGTCGCACGGCCAGATAGGTCCACGGCAGCCCGCAGCCGGCCATGTGCGCGGGCATGCCCGCGATGTCGTCGGCGGCAAGACCGACCGCGGTGGCCAGGGCGTGCACCGGACGTTCGGCGGCGATGCTCGGCTCTCCGCCGGTGAGCTGCGCGCCGGCGCCGTCGACCTCGAGGTCGAGGACGCCGACCCCGCACTCCTGGCGCACGGTCCCGGCGGGGAGCCGGCCGGTGCGGACCAGGGTGTGGGCCGCGCCGACGCTCGGGTGGCCGGCGAACGGCAGCTCCGCGAACGGCGTGAAGATGCGCACCCGGTAGTCGGCGCCGGGCTCGGTCGGCGCGCAGACGAACGACGTCTCGGAGAGGTGGAACTCGAAGGCGAGCGCCTGGCACTGCTCGGTGGTCAGCTCGTCGGCGTCGAAGACCACGGCCAGCGGGTTGCCGGCGTAGGCGCGCGGCGCGAAGACGTCGACGATCTCGTAGTCGAGACTTTCCCGGGCCGGCACGGCCCCGACGGTAGCCTCACGCTTCGTGACGACGGCGACGAGGGCATATGTGTCCCGGCTGGCCGGGCTGACGGTCTTCGACCCCAACGGCGACCGGGTCGGCAAGGTCCGCGACGTCGTCGTCGCGCTGCGCGTGGGCGCCGCTGCACCGCGGGTCCTGGGAATCGTGGTGGAGGTCGTCGCCCGCCGGCGGATCTTCGTGCCGATGGGCCGGGTCACCGCCGTCGACCCGGGCGCGGTGATGCTCGCGTCGGGCACGCTCAACCTGAAGCGCTTCGAGCAGCGGGCCGGCGAGACCCTCGTCCTCGGGGAGCTGCTGGACCGGACGGTGCGGATCTCCGAGTCGGGCAGGACCGCGCACGTGATCGACGCCGCCGTCGAGCAGACCCGCACCGGCGACTGGGTGCTCTCGCGGCTCGCCGTCCAGGAGCCGGGCCGCCTCGGCCGCCGCGGCCAGCTGCACCAGCTGGCCTGGGACGAGGTCCAGGGCCTGGCCCTCCCGCAGACCGGGCAGGGCGCCGAGACGCTCATCGCGACCTACCGCGAGCTCAACGCGGCCGACGTCGCCCACGCCCTGCAGGAACTGCCGATCAAGCGGCGGCACGAGGTCGCCGAGGCCCTCGACGACGAGCGGCTCGCCGACGTGCTGGGCGAGCTGCCCGAGGCCGACCAGGTGACGATCCTCGGCACGCTGGACGAGCGCCGCGCCGCCGACGTGCTCGAGGCGATGGACCCCGACGACGCCGCCGACCTGCTCGCCGAGCTGTCCAACGTCGACCGCAACCGGCTGCTGGAACTGATGGAGCCCGACGAGGCCGAGCCGGTGCGCCAGCTGCTCAAGTACTCCGAGGACACCGCCGGCGGCATCATGACCAGCGAGCCGGTGATCCTGGCGCCGGACGCCACGATCGCCGAGGCACTGGCCCGCGTGCGGGAGCCGGAGCTCACCCCGGCGCTGGCCAGCCAGGTCTACGTCTGCCGGCCGCCGTCGGCCACGCCCACCGGCCGCTACCTGGGGCTCGCGCACATCCAGCGGCTGCTGCGCGAACCGCCGTCCAGTCTCGTGAGCGGCGTCCTCGACGACCTGGAGCCGCTGCGGCCCGAGGCCCCGCTGGCGGAGGTCACTCGGTACTTCGCCACGTACAACCTGGTGGCTGCTCCGGTCGTCGACGAGCAGGGCCGGCTGGTGGGCGCGGTGAGCGTCGACGACGTCCTGGACCACCTGCTGCCCGACGACTGGCGCGAGCGTGCCCGTCGTGGCTGACGGTCCCCGCCTGGACGTCCCCCGCACCGGCGGGCGTCGGCTGAGCACGCTGATCAAGCTCAACCCCGACGCCGTCGGCGCCGGCGCGGAGTCGATCGCCCGGTTCCTCGGCACCGGGCGCTACCTCGCGATCCAGACGATCCTGGTGATCGTCTGGATCGCGCTCAACGTCTTCGCGGTGTCGCTGCGCTGGGACCCCTATCCGTTCATCCTGCTGAACCTGGCCTTCTCCACCCAGGCCGCCTACGCCGCCCCGCTGATCCTGCTCGCGCAGAACCGGCAGGCCGACCGCGACCGCGTGCAGGCCGAGGAGGACCGCGCGCGGGCGGCGCAGACCCGCGCCGACACCGAGTACGTGGCCCGGGAGCTGGCGGCGCTCCGCGTGGCGATCGGCGAGGTGGCCACCCGCGACTTCATCCGCGGCGAGCTCAACCGGCTCGTCGACGACGACGAGGACGCCGACAAGCGCGAGAAGAAGGCGAAGCGCAAGCGGGACACCGCCGCGGTGACGCCGGACTGAGAACTGTCGGCATCCGGCGCTAGCGTCGCGGCGATGTCCAGGACCCACACCGTGGTGCCTTCTCCCATCGGGCCGCTGACCGTGGTCCGGGAGGACGGCGCGCTGGTCCGGCTGCTGCTGAACCCGCCGACGGAGGCCGAGCGGGAGAACCTCGGTGCGCGGTCCGAGAAGGGGTTCGAGGACGTCGTCCGGCAGCTGGACGAGTACTTCGCCGGCGGGCGCACGGCGTTCGACCTGCCACTGCGGCCGGCCGGGACCGGCTTCGAGCTGGCGGTGTGGGAGCAGCTCACCCGCATCCCGTACGGCCGGACCCGGACCTACGGGGCGGTGGCGAAGGCCGTCGGCGAACCCGGCGGCGCCCAGGCCGTCGGTGCCGCGAGCGGCCGCAACCCCCTGGCGATCGTCGTCCCCTGCCACCGTGTCGTCGGGGCCGACGGAACGTTGGTCGGCTTCGGCGGCGGGTTGCCCCGCAAGCGCTTCCTGCTCGACCTCGAGCAGCGCGACGACCGGCTGTTCTGAGGGCTCACCCCGTCACGACGTGCACCAGTGCTCCGGCCGCACCGGCCACCACCAGGACAACGATGAACGGCGCGCGCAGCGCGAGCGCCACCGCCGCGACGGCCAGCCCGACGAGACGACCGTCGAGCACCAGTTCCTGACCGCTGGTCAGCGCCTGGACCGCGACCAGTGCGGCGAGCAGCGCCGCCGGCACGAAGTCGACGACGCGCGCCACCCACGGCTGCTCCACCCAGGCCGCCGGAACGGCGAGCCCGGCGAGCTTCAGCAGGTAGCAGCCGAGAGCTCCGGCGATCACCGCCGCCCACAACGCGGTTCCGCTCATGCCGGCCCTGCCTCGAGCCGGGCCTCCGGGCGGGGCCGGCCCGCCAGCGCCACCGCCACGACGGCGGCGATCACCTGCACGCCCGCAGGGACGAACGGCGTGAGGGCGAGCGCGACGGCAGCTCCGCCGACCGCCACCCGCCGCTGCACGGCGGCCTCGGGGAACGACCGGCGCAGCCGCGGCCACAGCAGCGCGAGGAACGCCGCCGGGACGACGGCGTCCAGCGCCGCCCGGGCGGCACCGCCGAGGGCCGCCGCGCCCAGGGCACCGACGACCGTCGTGAGGTTCCACATCAGGAAGATCGAGGCACCGCCGGCGAGGAAGGCCAGCCGCGCCAGGGCGCGGTCCGGCGCGGCCAGCGCCAGCGCCGTCGTCTCGTCGATCACCCAGTGCGCCGTCCCGAACCGCCGGACGCCGCGCGGCCGCAAGAGCGGCACCAGGCGCACGCCGTAGACGGTGTTGCGGGTGCCGAGCAGCAGGGCGCTCCCCACGGCGGCCAGTGCGCTGCCGCCGGCCCCGAGCACTCCAACCAGGGCGAACTGCGAGGCGCCGGTGAACATCAGCAGCGAGAGGGTCATCGCCTGCCAGACGTGCAGCCCGGCCGCGTCGGCGGCCGCCCCGAAGGCGGCGCCGTAGAGCCCGACCGCGACGCCGAGCCCGACGGCGTCCCGGAGCGTGGCCCGGCGGGCGGCGCTCGGGGCGGCGGAGGTCACCCGGCCGACCCTAGTGACGCGGCCGGCGCCGCTTGCGGCGCGTCCGCCGGCGCGCGGCGAGTGCCCGGTCGAAGCGGTCCGACAGCTCGGAGTGCAGGGCGGGGGTGCAGTAGGGGATGTCCATGCGCCGACGGTCGCCCTGAGGCAGGCGGCTCGACATCGGTCGTCCGGGCAGTCCTGGCCACCGTCCGCCGGCTGAGGGCCTCAGGACTGCGCAGCAGATCACCTCTCCGGCGGGAGGCGCCGCCTGTGGCCCGCCGTACAGTGGCGGAGGGATCGAGAGAACCCCAGGTCGCCGCGCCTCGCGGTCGCGCACCGGGTCCCCCGTCGAAGGAGACACACGCAACGATGTCCGACACGCTGACCGGCTCGCCGGCGCTCGACGCCATCACCGCCGCTCTGGCCACCGTCCAGGACCCGGAGATCAACCGCCCGCTCACCGAGCTGGGCATGGTCAAGGACGTGCAGATCGGTGCCGGCGGCGCGGTCCGCGTCGAGGTGTACCTGACCGTCGCCGGCTGCCCGATGCGCGAGACGATCACCAACCGCGTCACCCAGGCCGTGTCCGCCGTCCCCGGTGTGACCTCGGTGCAGGTCGGGCTCGACGTGATGAGCGACGAGCAGCGTGCCGAGCTCCGCAAGACCGTGCGCGGCTCCGACACGGCCGAGCCGGTCATCCCCTTCGCCCAGCCCGGCTCCCTGACCCGCGTCTACGCGGTCGCGTCGGGCAAGGGCGGCGTCGGCAAGTCGTCGGTCACGGTGAACCTGGCGGCGGCGCTGGCCAAGCGGGGCCTGTCGGTCGGCGTCGTGGACGCCGACATCTACGGCCACTCGGTGCCCCGCATGCTGGGCGTGGACGACAAGCCCACCCAGGTCGACAACATGATCATGCCGCCGCAGTCCTACGGCGTGAAGGTCATCTCGATCGGCATGTTCACTCCCGGGAACACCCCGGTGGTCTGGCGCGGGCCGATGCTGCACCGCGCACTGCAGCAGTTCCTCGCCGACGTGTGGTGGGGCGACCTCGACGTCCTGCTGCTCGACCTGCCGCCCGGTACCGGTGACGTCGCGATCTCCATCGCCCAGCTGCTGCCGAACGCCGAGATCCTGGTGGTCACCACGCCGCAGCTCGCCGCCGCCGAGGTGGCCGAGCGGGCCGGCGCGATCGCGACGCAGACCCATCAGCAGGTGGTCGGCGTCATCGAGAACATGTCGTGGCTCGAGCTGCCCGACGGCTCCCGCATGGAGGTCTTCGGCGCCGGTGGCGGCGAGGCCGTCTCCGACGCGCTGACCCGCACGCTCGGCGCCCGCGTGCCGCTGCTCGGCCAGATCCCGCTCGACACGCGGCTGCGCGAGGCCGGCGACGCCGGTGCGCCGATCGTGCTCGCCGAGCCCGACTCCCCCGCCGCGCAGGCGCTGGAGAAGGTCGCCGACGGGCTCGCCGTCCGCCAGCGGGGCCTGTCGGGCATGTCGCTCGGGCTGACGCCGGTCCGTCGATGAGCGACCTGCGGGTCTCCGACAGCATCACCGTCGACGCGCCCCCGTCGGTGGTGTTCGCGATCCTCGCCGACCCGACGCAGCATGCGCGCATCGACGGGTCGGGCTCGGTCGGGTCGGTGATCCAGGCGCCCGAGCGGATCACCGGCACGGGTCAGACGTTCACCGTGCGGATGAAGCTGTTCGGCGTCCCGTACCTGATCCGCAACCGGGTGGTCGAGTTCGAGCCCGACCGGCTGATCGCCTGGCGGCACTTCACCGCCAACCGGTGGCGCTACGAGCTGACAGCGACCGCCGACGGCGGGACGACGGTGACCGAGGCGTTCGACATGTCCCGGGCCGACCGGCTCACCACGGCCGTCGTGCGGGCGGCCAGGTTCCCCGAGCGCAACCGCGAGGGCATCGCCGGCACCCTGCAGCGCCTCAAGCAGGCCGCGGAGGCCGACGCGAAGAAGGCCGCGGGCCAGGCCTGACCAGCGGGGGCCGGAGGCTCCCCGAGGAGGGGCCTCCAGGGCTCAGCTCATCGGGGGGACGGCTCGTGGATGCGGTGTCGCCCGGAGGGCGACAGATCATGTCGCGTCGGGGTCGAACGGGGGCGGGGTCGCGGAGTCGCGGGGCCGGGCGACCGGCATCGCCGCCGCGGCCGGGCGCACGACGGGCTTGTCGTCCTCGTCCTCGAACAGCTGGCTGCGGATGAACGTCCTCGGGTGGTACTTGCGCAGGTCGAGGTCGCGCAGCTCGCCGAGATCGTCGCCGAGGGACTCGTTCATCTGCTCGCGGACGCCGGTGATCGCCGACCGCAGCTTCTTCAGGCCGGTCGCGGCGTCCTTGGCGAGGTGCGGCAGTCGTTCCGGACCGAAGATGAAGAGCGCGGCGAGCCCCAGGACGACGATCTCGCCCCAGCCGATCGAGTCGAACACCGGTCCAGGTTAGGCCTGGTCCAGGGTGGCCTCGAACTCCTGCGACCGCCCGCCGCGCACGACCTCGACGGTGATGGTGTCACCCGGGTCGTGGCGGTCGACGGCGACGACGAGCTCCTCGGAGCTGCCCACGGGCTCGCCCTGGACGGCGATGACGACGTCCTGCTCCCGCAGCCCGGCCTCGTCGGCGGCGCTGCCCGGCTCCACGTTCAGCACGAGCGCGCCGTCGCGGGTGCCGTCGGTGACCGAGCGGGTCTGCACCCCGAGCGAGGCGTGCACCGCCTCGCCGGTGGCGATCAGCTGCTCGGCGATGTCGCGCACCGTGTCGATCGGGATGGCGAACCCTAGGCCGACGCTGCCACCGCCCACCGACGCGATCGCCGTGTTGATGCCGATGACCGCACCGCTGGCGTCGACCAGCGCGCCGCCGGAGTTGCCGGGGTTGATCGGGGCGTCGGTCTGCACGGCGCTGATGACCGCGTTGGTGTCGCTGCCCTCGCCGGCCAGGCGGACGGGCCGGTTCAGTGCGCTGACGATGCCGCTGGTGACGGTGCCGGCGAGGCCGAGGGGCGAGCCGATGGCCACCACCGGGTCGCCGACGACGACGTCGTCGGAGTTGCCCAGGGCGGCGCCCACCAGACCCGGCTTCTCGACCTTGAGGACGGCGATGTCGCTGGCCGGGTCGCGGCCGACGATGCGGGCGGCCGAGCCGCTGCCGTCGGAGAACACGGCGCGGATCTCGGCGCCCTGGACGCCGTCGGCCCCGGACACCACGTGGTTGTTGGTGACGATGTAGCCCTGGTCGCCGTCGACGACGACGCCGGAGCCGGTCGCGCCGGCCTGCCCGACGCGCACCTCGATCGACACGACGGCGGGCATGACCTTGGCGGCGATGTCGGACACCGAGCCCGGTTCGCGCGTGACGCCGGGGTCGACCTCGGAGAGCCGGGTGCCGGGTGCGAGCAGCGGCGTCTCGTCCTGGGTCTTCGTCAGGTACCAGCCGGCGCCACCGCCGACGGCGGCGACCAGGAGGACCGCCAGCAGCCCGAGCACCCAGAGCCGGACGGACAGGTCGCGCACCCGCAGCTTCTTGCGGCCCTTGGGGTCGACGACGATCGGCCCGGGCTGGACCTCCTCGTCGTACACCGCCGGAGCGCCGAGACCGGCAGGCGCGTACGGGTCGCGCCAGGGGTCGGAGCGCGCGTCCGGCTTCCACCACGGGCCGGTCGCCGTGCGACGCCGTCCCGGTCGGCCGCCGGGTGGCTCCTGGAGGCCTCGCTGCCCGGTGGCCGCGGGTCCGAAGGCGCGCAGCAGGGCCTCGGCCGGAGGGGGCGGCACGGGGCGCGGCGGCGGGGTGGGCCGGCCGTCGGCGAAGCCGCCGGCCACCGACTCCGGTCGGCCAAACGCGGCCTGCTGCCCGGGTGACGGGCGCGGCGCCGACACCGGGCGCGGAGCGAGCCGGTCGGGGACGTCGGCGAAGGGGCCCTCGGATCCGGCCGGCCGGGCGAACTGGCTCTCGGAGTCGCTCAGGGGGTCCCGCCCGTCACCGTGGAGTTCGTGCCGATGGTCACGGTGCGCACGATCGGCGGCACGACCTGGGTGTGCTGCTCGGGCGACGTGCCGGCGACGGGGCCCGACGGCAGGCGGCCCGTGCCGGGCGCGCCGTCGGCCGGGAGGCTCAGCGCCAGGGCGGTCACGCCGGCACCGAGACCGATCAGGGTGCCGGCGAGTCCACGGCGCAGCCAGCGGGCGTGGTCGGGGCGCTGCGGGCGCTCCTCGGGATGCAGGTCGACCGACCAGGAGCCGGTGGCGCCCTGCACGGTCAGCTGGTCACGGCCGGCGGTGAGCGTGCCCATGCCGCCGCCGCCCTGGCCCGGGACGTCGGCGGTGAAGGGGATGGCGCAGAGCCGCGACATGAGGTCACCGGGCACGTCGACGTCCCGGGTGCGGTGCAGCGCCTCCTTGGCCTCGCGCTGGGCCTGCACGGCCATGCGGCACTGCAGGCAGCCGGAGAGGTGCCGGGCCGCGCGGTTCGCCGGGCCGGCCTCGAGCTCCCCGTCGACGAGGGCGGCGATCGCCTCCTGCGCCAGGTGGCTCTCGGGAATGCTCATGCCGTGCCCTCCGCGGGAACGGCCCGGCGGGGCGCCAGGTGGGCCAGCGCCTCGCGCAGCTGCACGCGGCCGCGGTGGATGCGGCTGCGGACGGTGCCGAGCTTGATGCCGAGGGTGGCCGCGATCTCCTCGTAGGTGAGGCCCTCGATGTCGCAGAGGACGACGGCGACACGGAACTCCGGCGAGAGCGCGTCGAGCGCCGCCTGCACCTGCGGGTCGAGGTGGGTGTCGGCGTAGACCTGCTCCGGGCTGGGCGAGGTGCCGGGCAGCCGCTCGGTGTCCTCGGGCAGGGCGTCGAAGCGGATCCGCTGGCGGCGCCGCACCATGTCGAGGAACAGGTTCGTCGTGATGCGATGCAGCCAGCCCTCGAAGGTGCCGGGCGAGAAGTCGGCCAGCGACCGGAACACGCGGACGAACGTCTCTTGCGTCAGGTCCTCGGCGTCCTGGGGGTTGCCCGACAGCCGGTAGGCGAGGCGGTACACGCGGGCGGAGTGGTCGCGGACGACCTGCTCCCACGTGGGGGCCACCCAGACGTCGGCTTCGGACACACCTACAGGATCGCAGACGGGCGCGTCCGGAGCCTCCCCGACGTGGGGAGGGCGAACGGCATCGGCTGGCGTCTGTCGCACGAAACGATCAACGGGCGGGATCGGCACCGGTGTTCCCGGTGCGAGCGTCTCGCAGGAAACCCACAGGAACCACCCACTACCCTCGCCCGGTGAGCAGCGCCGACTACGCCGACCGGTTCGCGGTCGAGTCGGAGGCGATGGTGGCCGCGCGCGAGCGGGCGCTCGCCCTCTCCGGCGCTCCCCGGTGGCCCCGTCGGTCGGGGCGGCGCTCGCCGTGCTCGCCGCCGGCGCCGGCGCGCGGGCTGTGGTCTCGATCGGCAGCGGCGGCGGCCTGGCCGGCCTGTGGCTGCTGCGCGGCATGCGCGCCGACGGCGTCCTCACCGCGCTCGACTCCGATCCCGAGCAGTTGCGCGCGGTCCGCACGGCGTTCGCCGACGCCGGCGTCGCGCCGAGCCGCGCGCGGCTGATCTTCGGCACGCCCGCCGAGGTGCTCCCCCGGCTCTCGCCCGGCGCCTACGACCTCGTCGTCTGCGCCGGACCGCCGCGCGAGTACGCACCCCATGTGCCCGGGCTGCTCGAGCTGATCCGGGTGGGCGGCTCGCTGGTCTGCCACGGCCTGCTCGAGGGCGGCCGGATCAGCGACCGCACGGTCCGCGACCCGCAGACCGTCGCCTGGCGGGAGATCTCCCGGACGATCAAGGACGACGAGACGCTGCTCGCCGCCGTCCTCCCCCTCGGCGCCGGACTCCTGCTCGCCACCAAGCGCGACTGACTCCGGTTCGCAAGAACGAGAAGTATCGGCCTATGCGCCAGCGACGGACACGAGCCAAACAGAAATCGCCGATCTCAACTCTGCCGCCATTCCAAGATAAAGCCAGGCGTCCGCCCTGCGTCAGCTACGGATGCACCCTAGCCCCATGGTTCTGCGAGCCCACTCGGCGGAATCATAAGAGACGCCATCGCCAGTTGTGAATCCGATGGCTCGTAAGACCGCGCGAGCAAGCGGAGAACACGTGCTGCCTCCTTCGGCTGAACGCGCCCGCCGACCAGGAAGAGCAACAACGCCTCCCGTTCGACTAGGTTCGCAAGCCGGTCCAAGCCGACAAGGGGGGCGCCGATTCGCTTCGCGCAACAGTCATACCCAAGAAAAAGGAATCTAGAGTACAGAACGGCTCATGATGACCAAAGCTGAAGTAGTCCGTGATGTCATCGCGATTGACAATTTCAGGGAAGATTCTAGCCAGGTCCGGTCCGTCGATATTCGGGTCGGCGAATTCCAAGTCTAGGAGACTTGCATCCCCCAGCATCCTTGCATCCTCAAACTTTTCGTCTTCGTATTCATGGACGATAGGAAGCCGAGATAATATCCAACGGATCTGATAATCCAGGTCGGGCATCACAGTCCACAAGACTCCTCTTTCCTGCACAGGTGCAAGGGACCACAAAGATGAACTGGATTTCCTTAAGAGGTATTGCAGGACGACGCCTTTTCCGCCTCCCGATATCAGGCAGGCTGCGAGGATGTCCGAGACCGCCACCGCCCCGTCTGGGGAACGACCTAGCACGCTCCAGAACGTTCGATCGAGCCCAGCCCCATTCTCAGCCACAGGACTCACCACCCCTTTCGTAGCCGGTATGGCCCCTTGTGGACCTTATGCGGGGCGTTATGCACATAGAATCGGGGTCCATTGTGATTCCCGCCGACCTTGTACCCCTTGTCTCCCGGCTTGTACCCCCTATTCATAATCCGAAGCTGCTGACCGTTCCCCTTGAGACTCGGGTGCTTATAGAGATTGCCGAAACCATCCTTCGATGGCTTCCAATGGATAAACCCCTGCTTCTTTGCCAGGCGCGTCACTTGTCGAGCGCTCAAACCGACATACTTGGCTGGATGTGCGAATATATGCGGGACTTTGCCCTGGAACGACTTGGCTTCACGAGCTAGTTTGGCCGCCTTGATGGCCGGACCAGCGAACTTGACCGCGGCTACTGCCAGACCTCCCCCGACCGCAGCTATGGCGATGGTAGCCGTCATCTGAAGGGCTTTACTCTTGTTGCCGGTCACCGCGTAGGCGCCAGCGGAAATCGCAGCCGCAGCCACCCCGATCGGTCCCGGAATAATAGAGGCTAATTCGGCGACCTTGGCGACCTTCTTGGCCACCTTCTTGACGAGCTTCTTGAACCAGCCCCATTGGCCGTCGAGATCGCTGCAGTTGACTGGGTCGCCCGAGCAGTAGTCGTAGGCAGTGGTGTTGCCGCCCGGGACGGGGTCGCGCGACCAGAAGCGACCGGTCGCCGGGTCGTAGAGCCGGACGCCCATGAGGATCACTCCGGCGAGGGCGTCGGCCGAGCGCTGCGCCGCGCCGAGCCAGCCGTAGCGGCCGTCCTTGCCGGGCGCCTGCCCGTTGCGTACAACCGCCTTGCCGGTGGTCAGGTCGGTCGGGTTGCCGAACTCGTCAGCGGCCTGCTGCCGGACCTCATCCCAAGCCGCCTCGGTTTCCTCCTCGTGAATCGGCAGCGTGGTCATCACGTCGCCGTGCAGGTCGATCAGCTGCAGCTCTACGCCGCCGGTCTTGCCGGTCTCCGCCGCCAGATTGCCGTCGAGCCCGTCGACGTAACGGGTGATCTCGGTGTCTAGGGAGGCATCCTCAACGATCCACGAAGGAGCGTCGGAGTCCGAGTCGTAGTGGTTGACCTTGGTGACGGCCTCCTGCCACGCAGGCACACCGTCGGCTCCGGCAGCCCATGCCTCGTTGCTGTACGAGGCGAACCGGCCGAGCGCATCCAGGGTCCAGGTCTGCCGGGCCACGCCGGCGATCTCCTGGGAGCGGATCAGGTCGTTGGCGTAGTACGCGTTACGGACCGTCGCGCCCGGGCTTCCGCGAACAGGAGCCGTGGTGATTCGCCCGAGGGGGTCGTAAACCCACGCGCCGGCATCGACCGTCGACTCGGTCACCAGCCGGTCCGCGGTGTCATAGGCGTAGGTGACCGACGACGCCGGCTGATCAGGCGTCGACGGGTCCACGCACGTCGACGTGGCGGACACGGCGGTCGTCAGCGCCGTACGGCGGTCCCGGTCGTCATAGGCATAACGGCGCCACGTGCACGTGGTGGTGTCATCGTGGACCGCGTCCTGCACGTCGGTGAGCCGCCCAGCGCGTCGTAGGTGTAGCGCTTGCTGGCCGCCGGCGTCGTATGGGTGACCATCTGCCCGGCGCTGTTCTCCACCGCCGACGACGAGGAGATGACCTCCTCGTCCGAGGTCCGCACGTACGTCCGCGACGTCGGTGTCCGGTTGGCGTCGTGTCCGATTCGCAGTTCCAGGCCGCCGGGCAGCGTCTGCTTCTCGACCTGACCATCCGGGCCGTACTCGGCCGACAGCGTCCCGGCAACCGAGTCGGTCACGGACGTCACGAAGCCGCGCGGCTCCTCGTCACGGTTGTAGTGGAACGTCGTCGATCCGGCGTTGTCGGTGACCGTCTTGGGCCTTCCGAGTTCGTCGAAGACTGTCGTGGTGACGCCCTCGTTGCCGTCCTCGTACCGCGTCATTCGACCGAGCCGGTCGAAGGTCTTGCTCACCGTCGAGACGACCGCGCCCGCCGCGTCATGCGCCTCGATGACGGTCACATCACCCGACGTCGGGTCGTACTTGTTCACCGTCTTCAACAGCGGCGCCGCCGCAGTTCCCGCCCCGCTGGCGGACATCGACACCGACGTTACCCGGTCGGCGGCGTCGTACTCCGTGGTCGTCGTGCGCGACTGCGTGACCGTCTCACCGTTGACCGGCCCGGTGGCCGACTCGGTGACCGAGACGATGGATCCGTAGCGGTTGTAGGCGGTGACCTGCTTGACCGGCAGGTTGGTGGCCATGCGCCCCGAGTCGTGCCCCTCCACCTGGCCGGCGACGTCGCTGAGGCACGGCAGACCGGCGTAGACGGGCTTGTTACCGCACTCCGGCCGGGCCGGCTGGGCGCCGGCTGTGTAATAGAACGCCCGGTTGGTGCTCGCACCGGTTGAGCCCGTCCGTCGAGACTCGACCACACGACCTTGGTCGTCGTAGCGGACGAACGCCTGCAAGCCCACCCCGCCTTCACCTGCGTCGAAGGTGACGACGGTCGGCTGCCCCCTCTTCCACCCGGACGTCGGCCCGAGCGGCGAGGCGCCGTCGATCGGGTCGTAGCCGTTCTTGGTGACCTCCACGTCCAGTAGCTGCTCCGGCTCACTGCCAGGCACGAGCAGCGCGTCGGTCTGGGTCGTGACGAGGTGGTAGGCGAAGCCGTCGGGCTTGCCCTCGTCGTAGGCGTACGTCGTGACGTCGTGAACGAGTTGCAGGTCATCGGGGTTGTTTCCGATGGCCAGCTTCAGCAAGGGGCCGCGCTGACGCAGGAGGTCGAGCCCTCGTGGCCCGTAGGTCCTGTACGTCGACAGCGCCTCTGCCCGTGCGACGGTGTCGGCCCCGATCTCCTGCGGCGACAGATCGGGCAGTGTCATCGCGCCGAGGGCCACGAGTCGGTTCGTCGCATCGAGTGACCGGACGACGTTGCCGTACTGGTCGTACTCCGCGGTGTCGATGTACCCGGCCGGCGAAGCGTCCGGACCCGACGGAGTCGCCGTGTTCACCTCACGACCGGACGCATCCAGGTAATGGACCATCGCCCGCCGGTAGCCATTGGCGCCCGGCGTCGTCTCGCTCGCCGTCGTCACCGAGGGCACGTCCTCGGGCCCGAAGACGGCGGTCGCGTCGGTGGGAGCCGAGGTCTGGCCCCAGGTCTTAAACGAGTCGGCGTCCAGGTCGTACGGACCGCCCGAAGCCCGCGCCAGCGGCACGTTGTAGACCAACGTGCTCGTGGTCTTGCCGTCGGTCTGGTCGAGCGTGCCCTCCTTGAGCGCATTACGGGACACGCGCAGCAACCGCCCGGAGCTGCGGTCGACGAGGTCATCGCCGCCGACGGTGGCGTTCGCGCCACCGGTGCCGTACTCGAAGTTCCACGGCAGCTCGCCGGGCGTGCTCAGCATGGTGACGCGACCGTCGTCGTCGTACTCGTAGGTCGTCTTCAGCGACGGCTGGATCCGCGGGTCCCACACCTCCCGGAGTCGGCCGGCCGAGTCGTAGGCGTACTGCGCGACCGTGATGTCGGCGGTCGTGGGAGCACCGGCTTCTGCCGAGTGCAGGACCACCTGGCTCAGCCGACCCTTGACGGCGCCGAACGACGAAGTCGTGGCCGTGGTCGACGGCGCGTACTTGAGTTGCATCACCTCGCAACCGGCGGCGTACGGCGCGGTCGTGCAGGCCGCGGTATTCGTGGGCCAGCCGTCGACCCCGGTCTCCACGGGAGCGATCACCCGTGCCACGCGCAGTCGACCCTCGTCCGACTCGTAGACGAGCCGCGTCCCGCCGGTCGCCGCTGGCGGCGAGGTCGAGACGACCTTGGAGTTCGGTGATCCCGGTTGCACGGCGAAGTCGGTGACCGTGCCGTCGGTCTCGGTGATCCGCCACTTGCCTGTGCCCGTCGACGTCAGGGTGAGCGCCTCGAGACCCGGCTGTGGCCACCACTGGCCGTTGCTGCCCTTCGTGAACCACCCCTCGCCACCGCCGGCGAAGTGCACCGCTACGACGTCCGGGTAGGGCTGGCTGATGTAGTCGTAAGCGGTGCCGGTGCCCTCGTCGGCGATGCCGAGCGACCACTGCGGCCCCAGCGGCGACCAGATCTCCCGGACCGAGACGTCGTCGTAGAAGACGTCCTTGCCCGCCGTGGCGAACCCGTTGTAGAGCCGAACCTTCCCGCCGACCTTGGCGTCGGCCGGAATGGTGAAGTCCAGGCTCAGCTGCTGCCACATGTCGGTCTTGGTCGGCGCGTCGGAGGCGGCCGTGCGGATGACCCCGGCGGCATCGGTCCACTGAGCGAACAACCTCAGGCCACGCGGAGAATTCGGCGACAGCCCAGTGGCCGCCGGCACGTACACCCAGCCGGTCATCCGATAGGCGGCGCCAGGCCGAAGGTCGGTCATCGTCGCCCCAGCGAAGGAATCGCCATTGGAGCTGGTCGTCGACCGGACCCGCAGCGCGTCGTTCCCGGTGTGCCAGGGAGTCGTCACCTGTGCCAGTGCCGAGTACCCGACTGCATAACCGGTCACGGACGACATCGTTCGCTGCGGGTCGGACAGGAACTCCGCCTGAGGCTCCAGCCCGGCGCGCGGCTTCCGCGACGACGCGGTCCGTCCCACGGAGAGACCGAGCTCGTCGACGTCGGTGCTCGACAGCAGGTAGTCGCCGGTGAGCAGGTTGACCGACCCTGGGCCGACGTCGTCGGTGGCCGCATGGTCGGCGTCCGGTGAGACGGTGACGGTCACCCACTGGGTGCCCGCCGCCCCCTCACCATTGGGGCCGGTGGCCACGACGGCCTGGACCTGGACCGGCCCCGGCACGTGCCCGAGGGTGAGGCCCGCGTCCCAGGTCGCGTAGCTGCCCAGGTCGGAGATCTTCGTCCACGTGCCGGGCAGCGGGTCACCGTTGGAGCGGGTCAGGGCGGCCAGCGGGATGTCCTGGGAGGTGGCCGCGTCGGGGCCCCGCCGCCAGGCGAACTTCACGTACTGATACGTATTCTTCGCCTCGACGTCGAGGCGTACGCGACGCACGACGGTCGATCCCTCGACCGGCGACATGAGGCCGGCGCTGCCGACGTTGAAGTGGTACTCCGCCACCGGAGACTCGTTGCCGGCCCGGTCCTTCGCCCGGACTTTCAGCACGTGTGGGCCGTTGGTGGTCGGCGTCACGGTGAAGTTGGCCGAGGTGCTGGTAGCGGGGCTGGTGAGCGTGACCGGCGTGGTCACCGGCGCGTTGTCCAGGCCGTAGACGAACCCGGCCGCGGTGGAGTCGATCGCCGGCAGGGTGGCTGTGAACGAGCCGGCCTGGTTGGCCGTGCCGTTCCACGTGCCGTCATCTGGGAACGTCGTCGACGTCACCGCGGGGGTGGCCGGCGCATCCGTGTCGACCTTGATCACGACCCAGCCATTCGACCAGGGGCCGTACTCGAGGCCGTCGAACGCGCGGACGCGCCACTCGTAGGTCTGCCCGTTGACGAGTTTGCCCGCCGGCACCACCCACGCGGACGTCGTTCCCGATGGCGCATTCGCCGACCCGGTGACCACCCGCGTCGTGGGGGTGGCACTGTCCCCGGCCCACACCTCGTAGTCGTAGCGCAGCGTTCCGCCGTCGGAGTCGGTGGTGTTGCCGGTCAATCGAGGCGTGGTGGAGCTTGTGAGCACCGGCGCCGTGGTGCACAGCTGGTAGCACGGCGACACCGAGCGGCCGGCCGGCTGGCCCGGCAGATCGTTCCAGTTCACGTACAGGGTGGGCAGACCCCCGCCGGCGTTGGCGGAGTTGAACTTCTTCCAGCCGTAGTTGTCGTTCTCGAACTCGGCCTTGAGCCCGATCCCGACCGCGCTGGAGCGGGAGTTGGACCACGTCTGGATGAGGCTGGTGACGTCAGCGTGCACCCAGCCGTCGGCGCACCCCGCCGCACCGGTGGTGCGGTTGGACACCGCGTAGCGCGTCGACCCCCACGCGGGCTGCGCGTTGATCCGGGTCGCGGTGCTCGCCTGGCCGGTCGGCCACACCTCCCAGGTCGTCTGATTGCACGACCAGGCGTGGAACTCCCAGAGATTGATCGTCGCGTTGCGGATCTTCTTGCCGGCGAACTGAGCGACGTTCAGGTTGATGAACGACCGGGCCACCGTCGCGCCGCCGTCGAAGGTCCCCAGACGCAACTCAGGACTGCCCGACTGGTCCGTGCCCGTCCCGGTCTGCACCCAGGTGTCGAACATGCCGGTGAAGTCCTGTGCCGGGTCCACCACCACCGGGTACTCGGTCGCTGGGTCGTGCAAGAACCCCGAGTCCGGAGTCAGCGCCATGTCCACGATCGTCGGTGCCGAGACGGTGGCCGCCTCCGTCAGCGGCAGAGCTGCGCTGCCGCCGGCATCTTTGGCTTGTTCCGAGGTCGCCCGCCCCAGCTCGTCCACCGGCAGGGTGGTGCTCGATGCCCCCTCCGGCAGTGCCGTCGATCCTCCCCCACCGGCTCCCGCTGCCCCTGGGGATGTTCGTCCCAGTCGGGCGCCGGCGCCAGGACCTCCTGCGGCGCCTCATCGTCGGTCCATTGCTGGGTCACGGGGTGCAACAGCTGTTCGTCGACCTGGGCGTCCCAGACCAGTGGTGTCCCCGAGCTGGCCACCACGGCCCCGCTTGGTTCGCGGAACTGCACTCCCCCGTCCTGCACCGCCTCGGCGGTGAGCCCTTCCGACCGCAGGCGGAGGTCCAGATCGGGCTCGCTGCCGGCTTCGGGACGACGGGTCAGGACGAAGTACTGCTCGTAACCGGTGCGGGTTGCGTCCACGACGAGGTCCACACCAGGCTGGACCTCCGGATAGACGGCCCGCGGACCCTCCAGACGTGGTGCTGGCAGCTCCCCCTCCCACTCCAGACCGAGCGAGGCCCCGTCCTCCCTCTCCATCGAGACCAGCAGCCCTTCAGCGGGCGCTCCCTCACCTGCCAGCGTGAGGTCGGCGGGGTGCGCCTTGGGGCGGATGGATCCGTCCTCGGCCATCTCGAGGGTGAGGTCGACCGGTGCCCAGTCCGCGGCCTCCGTCCCATCCCCGCCCTGGTGGACCCAGATCGGCCCGGGCGCCATCCCGGTCTGCATGGAGCCGTCCGGCAGGGCCCACGTCGATGAGCTCTCTGTCCGCTCCCCGATGACCTCGACCCGCTCACCCTCGAGCCGCGCGATCGTCCGCGCCGAAGGCGCGTCCGGTGCCTGGAGGGCGCCGTCGGCCCCCCTGGCCGCCTCCGCCTCCTGTGCCTCGTTCCGGGGCGCCGCGGATGCCGCCGTGCTGACGACGAGCAGTTCGCCGAGGAGCGCCGCCGTGAGGGCCACCCCCAGGACGCCCCTGCTACGCCACTTGGGAACCTCGCTGAAACCGGAACGAGCGTGCACGGGACCTCATCGAGCAGAGAGGCGAGCCACCAGCGACTCGGAACTCGCGGTCCTCGCGCGTTCGCGCAGAACATCTCAGCCGGCTGTGAGCCCGACAATCACATCAGGTCTCGATCCGATGACGTCCTGTGCGCAACGGTCGCATATGCGACTCGCGCCACAGTCGCAATGCTCGATGCCCCGCTTGCCATCCGGCCCGCCCTCAGACGATCGCGCGGGCGCCCTTGCCGAGCACGGTCACGCCGCCCTCGCTGACGTGGTACCGCGCCTTGTCGTTCGAGGTCTCCACCCCGATCCGCGCCCACGGCGGGACGACGACGTTCTTGTCGAGGATTGCCCGCCGGACGTAGGCGCCCTCGCCGATGTAGACGCCGTCCATCAGGACGCTGTCCTCGACGCGGGCACCGCGCTCGACGCGCACGCCCGGCGAGACGACGGAGTTGTGCACCGAGCCGCCGCCGATGATCGCGCCGGCGCTGACCATCGACTCCTCCGCGCGCCCGCCCAGCACGAACTTCGCCGGGGGCAGCTGCGGCGGCAGGGTGAAGATCGGCCAGCGGTCGTTGTAGAGGTTGAAGACCGGGGTGACCGACACCAGGTCCATGTGCGCGTCGAAGTACGCGTCGATCGTCCCGACGTCGCGCCAGTAGCCGTGGTCGCGCTCGGTAGCGCCGGGGACGATGTTGGTAGAGAAGTCGTAGACCCAGGCGTCACCGGCAGCGGCCAGCATCGGCATGATCGAGCCGCCCATGTCGTGGACGGAGTTCTCGTCCTCGGCGTCGGCCCGCAGCGCCTCGAGCAGTGCGTCGGTGGTGAACACGTAGTTGCCCATGGAGGCGAAGCTCTCCTCGGGCGAGTCCGGCAGCCCCGGGGGGTCCTTGGGCTTCTCGAGGAAGCCGCGCACCTTCCCCTCTGCGTCGGAGTCGATGACCCCGAACTCCGTGGCGTCCTTGCGCGGCACCCGCAGCCCCGCGATGGTCACGCCCGCACCGGTCTGCAGGTGCTGATCGATCATCTGGCCGGGGTCCATGCGGTAGACGTGGTCGGCCCCGAAGACGACGACGATGTCGGGCCGCTCGTCGTAGATGAGGTTCAGGCTCTGGAAGATCGCGTCGGCGCTGCCGGTGTACCAGCGCGGGCCGAGCCGCTGCTGCGCCGGCACCGGCGTGACGTAGTTGCCCAGCAGCTGCGACATGCGCCAGGTCTGGGTGATGTGCCGGTCGAGGCTGTGGCTCTTGTACTGCGTGAGGACGGCGATCTGCCGGATCTCGGCGTTGACCAGGTTGGACAGCACGAAGTCGATGAGGCGGTAGTTGCCGCCGAAGGGCACGGCCGGTTTCGCCCGGTCTGCGGTGAGCGGGGCCAGCCGCTTGCCCTCACCGCCGGCCAGGACGATGCCGAGAACCCGAGGACCGCCGCGCATGTTCGCAACGTAGCCGTTGCACGGGAACATCGCCGCACGTGGGAGCGCGGTTCCGCACTTAGGGTGACGGTGTGCGCATCGGCATCGTGACGCGGGAGTGGCCACCGGACGTCTACGGCGGGGCGGGGGTGCACGTCGAGCACCTCGTGGCGGCTCTGCGGTCGCTGCCCGCCGGCCCCGACCTCGACGTCCACTGCTTCGGTGAGCAGCGCCCGGACGCGACGGGGCACCCCGTGCCGTCGAACCTGCGGGGCGCCAACGGCGCGCTGCAGGCACTGGGGGTGGACGTCGAGATCGCCGATGCCCTCTCCGGCGTCGACCTGGTCCACTCCCACACCTGGTACGCCAACGGCGCGGCCTGCTCGCCTCGCTGGTCCACGGCGTCCCGCACGTGGTGACGGCGCACTCGCTGGAGCCGCGCCGGCCGTGGAAGGCCGACCAGCTCGGCGGCGGCTACCGGCTCTCCTCCTGGGTCGAGCGGACCACCTACCTGGCCGCCGACGCGGTCGTCGCCGTGAGCAACGGCATGCGCCTGGACGTCCTCGACGCCTATCCCGACCTCGACCCCGCCAAGGTCCGGGTCGTCGGCAACGGAGTCGACGCCGACGCCTACCGCCCGGTCGAGGACCCGGACGTCGTGCGCGGCCTCGGCGTGGACCCCGACCGGCCCTACGCCCTCTTCGTCGGCCGGATCACCCGGCAGAAGGGCGTCAACCACCTGCTGGCCGCGGCCGAGCAGCTGCCGCCGGAGGCCGGGCTCGTGCTGTGCGCCGGCGCCGCCGACACCCCCGGCGAGCGGCAGTACGTCGCCGAGCACGTCGAGGCCCTGCAGGCCAGGCGGGACGGCGTCGTGTGGGTCGAGGCGATGCTGCCGCGCGAGCAGCTGGTCCCGCTGATCACCGGTGCCACCGTGTTCGTCGTCCCGTCGGTCTACGAGCCGCTCGGCATCGTCAACCTCGAGGCCGCGGCCTGCGGAACCGCGGTCGTGGCCAGTGCGGTGGGCGGGATCCCCGAGGTGGTCGCCGACGGGCGGACCGGGCTGCTGGTGCCCTACGACCCCGCGGACATCCCGGCCTTCGAGAGCGGCCTCGCGGCCCGGATCGCCGAGCTGCTCGCCGACCCCGACCGCGCCGCCGCCATGGGCGCTGCCGGACGGGAGCGGGTCCTCGCCGAGTTCGGGTGGCCGGCCATCGCGCAGCAGACCGTCGAGGTCTACTCCGACGTCCTGGCCGCCCGCGCCTGACAGGGCGCTGCTACCGTCTCCCCGCCGGCCCGTGCGCCGGCGGCGCAACGGCAGCGAAGTCCGGTGCAATCCCGGCGCTGTCCCGCAACTGTGATGGCCGTTCCCCGGAACGACCTGAGCCAGATCGCCTGCCCCTGCGTCATGTCACCGACCCTCGCGGTAAGGGTCGCGCATGGAGAGGCGCCTTGCGGCGCCAGCCTCGTGGGCGATGTCTACCGCCTCCCCTGGAGGCTCCCCCGTGTCCCGCACCACCCGTTCCGCGCCGGCCCTGCTGGCCGCGTTCCTGCTCTCCCTCACCGCTTGCGGGAGCACCTCCGCCGACGAGGCGTCGTCCGCGCCGTCCGCGTCGGAGAGCGCCCCCTTCCCCGTCACCGTGACCGGCGCGGACGGCGAGTTGACCATCGAGGAGCAGCCCGACGCGATCGTCTCCCTCTCGGCGACGACCACCGAGATGCTCTTCGCCATCGGCGCCGGTGACCAGGTCACCGCCGTCGACGACAACTCGAACTACCCGCCCGACGCCCCGATCACCGACCTGTCGGCCTTCACCCCCAACGCCGAGGCCATCGCCGGGTACGAGCCCGACCTCGTGATCCTCAGCAACGACATGAACGGCATCGTGGACGCGCTGGACGCCCTCGCCATCCCGACGCTGCTGCTGGAGGCGGGCCGGACGATCGACGACACCTACGCCCAGCTGGAGACGCTCGGCGACGCCACCGGCCACGCCGAGGAGGCCGACGAGGTGATCGCCGACGTGCGGGACCGGATCGCGGCGGCGGTGGAGTCCGTCCCGGACGACGCGCAGGGGATGAAGGTCTTCCACGAGCTCGACCCGAGCTTCTTCTCCGCCGACAGCAGCACGTTCATCGGCAGCATCTACGCCGAGTTCGGCCTGGAGAACATCGCCGACGGCGTCGACGACGCGGCCGGCGGCTACCCGCAGCTGTCCGCCGAGTACATCGTCGGCGAGGAGCCGGACCTCATCGTGCTGGCCGACACCAAGTGCTGCGAGCAGTCGGCCGAGACGGTGGCGCAGCGCCCGGCCTTCGGCACGATCCCGGCCGTGAAGGACGAGCGCATCCTGGCCGCCGACGACGACGTCGCGTCCCGGTGGGGCCCGCGCATCGCGGAGTTCGCCGAGGCCGTCGCCGAGACGCTGCAGAACTGAGCACGGCACACCCATGACCACGACGGCTCCCGGCGCTGCCGGCGCGACGGCGACCACGCCGCCGCGCCGGCGGCGGCCGGGGCTCGTGCTGGCCGGCTGCGGTGCGGCCCTCGTGCTCGCCCTGCTGGCCGGGGTGTGGGTGGGCGCGCTGCCGCTCGCGCCCGGTGCCGTCGTGGCCACCCTGCTCGGTCTGCCCGGAGGCCTCAGCGGCACCGAGGAGGCGGTGCTGCTCCAGCTGCGGCTCCCCCGCGTCATCCTCGCCGCGCTGATCGGCGCCGGCCTGGCCATCGCGGGCGCCGCCTACCAGGGGGTCTTCCGCAATCCGCTCGCCGACCCCTACCTGCTCGGTGCCGCGGCCGGCGCGGGCCTCGGTGCGACCATGGCGATCGCCTACTCGCCCGTGCAGTCCGTCGGACCGGTTGGCATCGTCCCGCTCGCCGCGTTCGCCGGTGCCCTCCTCGGCGTCGGCTGTGCGCTCGCCCTGGGCACCGTCGCCGGCGGCTCGCAGAGCGCGACCCTGCTGCTGGCCGGCATCGCCGTCGCCGCCTTCCTGGCGGCGGCGCAGACCCTGGTGCAGCAGCAGAACACCGACGACCTGCGCGAGATCTACGGCTGGCTGCTCGGCCAGCTCGGCAAGGCCCAGTGGTCCGACGTGGTCGTCGTCCTCCCGTACCTGGGCGCGGCCTGCCTGGTGCTGCTCCTCTGCGGCCGGGCGCTCGACGTGCTGGCCGTGGGGGACGACGAGGCGTCCTCCCTCGGCGTGCACCCGGGCCGGCTGCGGCTGCTGGTCATCGTCGCCGCGTCGCTCGCGACCGCCTCGGCCGTCGCGGTCAGCGGCCTCATCGGCTTCGTCGGCCTGGTCGTCCCGCACATCGCCCGGCGCTTCGTCGGCGGTTCGCACGCCCGCGTGCTGCCGGTGTCGCTGCTGATCGGTGGCGCCTTCCTGGTGCTGACCGACATCGTCGCCCGCGTGGTCCTGGCGCCGGCCGAGCTGCCGATCGGCGTGGTCACGGCCTTCATCGGGGCCCCGTTCTTCGCCGGCCTGCTGTGGGTCGGGGCGCGGCGGCGATGAGCGCCCGCGTCGAGCTCGTCGGGCTGTCGGCCAGGTACGGCCGGACGACGGTCCTGGACTCCGTCCGGCTCACCGTCGAGCCCGGTGGCTGGCTGGCCGTGATCGGTCCCAACGGCTCGGGCAAGTCGACGCTGCTCCGGTCGGTGCTGGGCTTCCACGCGCACGAGGGCCTGGTGCGCATCGACGGGCGGCTCACCAGCGGCATGCCGCGGCGCGAGCGGGCCCGCTGCCTGGCCTACGCCCCGCAGACGCCGGTGCTGCCGGAGGGCATCACCACCCGCGACTACGTCGGGCTCGGGCGGACACCGCACCGGGCGCTGCTGGCGGCTCCCCGGGCGGTCGACCGGCAGGTCGTGGACGACGTCCTGCCGCGCCTGGGCCTGGACCTCCTGGCCGACCGGCCCCTGGCGACCCTCTCCGGCGGCGAGCAGCAGCGGGCCGTCCTGGCCCGCGCCCTGGCCCAGCAGCCGCGGGTGCTCCTGCTCGACGAACCGACGGCGGCCCTCGACCTCGGACACGCACAGCAGGTGCTCGACCTGGTCGACCGGTTGCGCCGGCAGGACGGCCTGACGGTCATCAGCACGCTGCACGACCTGACCCTGGCCGGGCAGTACGCCGACCGGCTGGCGCTGCTCTCCGAGGGCCGCGTCGTCGCCGAGGGGCCCCCGGCCGAGGTCATCACCGCGGAGTCGCTGTCCAGCCACTACGGCGCCCGTGCCCGTGTCGTGCAGGGCCCCTCCGGTCCGGCGGTACTGCCGATCCGCGCCGACTGAGGTCACCTGGCCGGGCGGAACCGGACGGTGTCCCCCGGGCGCAGCTGCGCGGCCGCGGACAGGTCGGCGGAGGTGACCACGGCGAGCACCGGATAGCCGCCGGTGACCGGGTGGTCGACGAGGAAGAGCACCGGGGCGCCGTCGGGCGGCACCTGCACCGCACCCGGCACCAGGCCCTCGCTGGGCAGCTCGCCCGTCCGCGCCCGGGCCAGCGCCGGTCCGGACAGCCGCAGCCCCACCCGGTTGCTGTCCGCGGTCACCTCCCACGGCTGCCTGGTCAGCGCGTCCCATGCGGCCGGCTCCAGCCAGTCACGCCGCGGGCCGGGCAGGACGGCCAGCACCGGCGAGGACGACGGCTGTCGCACGGGCGCCACGTCGACGAAGGGCTCGCCGGCCGCAAGGTCGCCGACGGGCAGCCGATCGCCCGCGCGCAGCGGAGCGGGGCCGAGGCCGGACAGGGTGTCGGTGCTGCGCGAGCCCAGCACCGGCGGCACGTCCACGCCGCCCCGCACCGCCAGGTAGGTCCGCAGCCCCACGGGTGGCAGTTGCAGGTCGAGCACCCTCCCGGCGGCCAAGGGGAGCGGCGCGTCGAACGGCGCGGGCCGACCGTCCACGCGGACGCCCGCCGGAGCGCCGGTCACCGCGACGAGGAGGGTCCGCTCCGCGCGCACCCGCAGGCCACCCGCGGTGGCCTCGACGACCGCGGCGGCGGGAGCGTTGCCGACGAGCCGGTTGGCCAGGTCGGCGGCCGCGCGGTCGGCCGCACCCGACGCCGTCACCCCGATCGACGCCCAGCCCCGGCGGCCCCGGTCCTGGACCGTGGCCCGCGGTCCGGTCGCCAGCACCGTCAGCACTCAGCGCACCTCCCGGAACCGCACCCGCGTGCCGGGGAAGAGCAGGGCGGGCGGGTCGCGGTGGACGTCGAACAGGACGGCGTCGGTGCGGCCGACCAGCTGCCAGCCACCCGGCGACTCGCTCGGGTATGCCCCCGCGTAGGGCCCGGCGAGCCCGACCGAACCTGCCGGGACCCGGGTGCGCGGTGTCGCGCGGCGCGGTACGTGCAGTTCCTGCGGCAGGCCGGTGAGGTAACCGAAGCCCGGCGCGAACCCGCTGAAGGCGACCGTGAGCGCCACGGACGTGAGTGCGCGCACCACGTCGGGCACCGGCATCTCGACCAGCTCCGCCACCTCCGGGAGGTCCGGCCCGTCGAAGGTGACCGGGAGCTCCAGCGGCGGCCGCTCGGCGGCGTCCCCGGGGGTTGCGGCGACAGCCGGCGGACCGCTGCGACGTCCAGGTCCGTGGGCGGCCGGTCAAGGAGGACCAGGACGGTCCGTGCCGCCGGCACGAGCTCCCGCTGGCCGGGCAGCGGCGAGCGCTCGAGCGCCGCCCGCAGACCCGCGACGGCGGCCAGGTCACCGGCTTCCACGAGCAGCGCCCGGTCGCCGTAGGGCAGCACCCGGGCGTTCTCCATCGGGCCATCGTGCGGCATCGGGCGGACAATCAGGCATGACCATCGCCGAGCGCTTCGCGTCCGCGCTCGACGACGTGTCCGCACCCGGGCTCGCCGGGGCCGAGCTCCTGCCCGTCCGGCTCGCCCGTGCCTGCACCCGCATGCTGCCGGTCGACGATGCGGGCCTGAGCATGATGAACCCGGGCGGTCACCGGATCCCCCTCGGTGCGAGCTCGGCGACCGCCGAGACGGCCGAGCGGCTCCAGTTCACCGTCGGGTCCGGGCCCTGCATGGCTGCCCACGAGAGCCGTCAGCCGGTGTTCGCCGCCGAGGAGGACCTGCGCCGCCGTTGGCCCGAGTTCACCGCTCTGCTCCTGCGGAGCACCCCCTACCGCGCGGTCGTCGCCCTCCCGCTCCAACCCGCCCTGGTCGGGGAGGGCGCGATCGATCTGTACTTCGAGCGGCCGGACGAGGTGCCCGCCCTCGACGTCTTCGAGGCCATGGCGGTGGGCGAACTCGTCAGCTCGGCGCTCAACGACGCCGCGGTCTGGTCCGAGTGGTCCTCGTCGGAGGGCCCCGAGTGGCTGCACGGCCCGGTCCCCCGCCGCCGCGCCGCCGTCTGGGAGGCGATGGGCAAGCTCGGCGTCGAGCTCGAGATCGGGTCGCCGGCGGCGCTCGCCCTGCTCCGGGCGCAGGCCACCGGCTCCGGGGTCTCCGTGGACGAGGTCGCCGCCGACGTGCTCGCCGGGCGCCTGCCGACCTCGGCGCTGCGCCGCTGACCGATCAGCCGGCGAACGGCCGCAGGGTCATGCCGGCGTCCTCGATCGCGCGCCGCACCGCCCGGGCCAGGTCGACCGCGCCGGGAGTGTCCCCGTGGAGGCAGACCGACCGGACCGGCATGAGCAGCGTCGTCCCGTCCACCGCCTCGACGACTCCGTTCCGCGCCATGCGCACCGCGCGTCGGGCCACCGCCTCCGGCTCCTGCACGAGCGCCCCCGGCTGGCCTCTCGGCACGAGCGTGCCGGACGGCGTGTAGCCCCGGTCGGCGAATCCCTCGGCGACGGGATCCATCCCGGCCGCCTCGGCCTCCCGCAGCAGCGCGGAGCCCGGCAGACCGAGGACGGGCAGCCGGCGGTCGTAGGCGAGGACGGCGTCCAGCACCGCCTGGGCCTGAGCCTCGTGGGTGACCACCGCGTTGTAGAGGGCGCCGTGCGGCTTGACGTAGGAGATCCGCGTGCCGGCGACCCGGGCGATCCCGTCGAGCGCGGCCAGCTGGTAGAGGACGTCGTCGGTCAGCTCCGCGGGGGCGACGTCCATGAACCGGCGGCCGAATCCGGCCAGGTCGCGGTAGGACACCTGAGCCCCCACCGCCACGTCGCGTGCGGCCGCCTGCGCACAGACGCGGCGCATCGTCGAGGGATCCCCGGCGTGGAAGCCGCAGGCGACGTTCGCGCTGGTCACCACCTCGAGCAGTGCCTCGTCGTCCCCGAGCCGCCAGACGCCGAAGCCCTCCCCCAGGTCGGCGTTCAGATCGATCGACGGTGTGGTCACCGGCGCAGTCTCGCACCGGAATGCCGGCCGGCGGCCGTGCGCTGGACCAGGTATGGGAGCCGATGCGCAGCTGGAGCTCTTCGACCCCGCACCGAGCGCACCCGCCCCGCCGAACCGGTTGCTGCAGGTCCGCGAGATCTTCGCCGAGCCGGCCGCGGTCGCCTCTCCCCGCGGGCAGCAGGTCCTCGCCCGCTTCCCGGACGCCGCGGTGACGGAGGTGCCGTCGCACTGGCAGATCCCCGACCTGCACGGCAACGCGGGGAACGTCGACCGCTGGGTGCGGGTGAAGACCGAGACCCTGGTCCTCGGGGTCAAGAAGTCGCTGTCGGCCCGCCCCAACGACCGCTCGTCGAACTGGATCGCGCCCTCGACCGCGAACGGCTGCGCCATGGCGTGCGCGTACTGCTACGTGCCGCGGCGGAAGGGCTACGCCAACCCGATCACCGTCTTCACCAACATCGAGCAGATCACCGGCTACCTGCGCCGGCACGTCGCCCGGCAGGGGACGAAGCCGGAGCCCGACCAGTGCGACCCGGTCAGCTGGGTCTACGACATCGGCGAGAACAGCGACTGCTCGGTGGACGCGCTCGTCAGCGACAACGTGGCCGACCTCGTCGCCACCTTCCGCGAGCTGCCGACCGCGAAGGCCTCCTTCGCCACGAAGTACGTCAACCGGCAGCTGCTCGACCTCGATCCCGCCGGTCGCACCCGTATCCGGTTCTCGCTCATGCCCGACCCCGACGCGAGGCTGCTCGACGTCCGGACCAGCCGGATCGAGGAGCGGATCGCGGCGATCGACGACTTCGTCGAGGCGGGGTACGAGGTGCACCTGAACTTCTCCCCCGTCGTCCTCCGGGACGGCTGGACGGCGGACTGGACGGCGCTGCTCGACGAGCTCGACGACCGGCTGTCCCCGGCGGCGAAGGCACAGGCCGCGGCCGAGGTCATCCTGCTGACCCACAACGCCGACCTGCACCAGGTGAACCTCGGCTGGCACCCCCAAGCCGAGGACCTGCTCTGGCGGCCGGAGGTGCAGCAGGCCAAGCGCAGCCAGAACGGCCAGCGCAACGTGCGGTACCGCAACGACGTCAAGCGGGACGGCGTCGCGCGGCTGACCGCGCTGATGGCCGAGCGCACGCCGTGGCTGACCCTCCGGTACGCGTTCTGACCGGTGCCACCGGTCGCTTTGTCGACTTGGCTACATATCGCGCTGAGCTATCGATCAATCACGCGCTGTATGACATCGTGGACCCGAGACACCAGGCGTCGTCGGGAGGAACCAGCTGTGCCGGACAGGCCCGCCGACGCAGTCGTCGTCGCGGACACCCAGGGCCGCATCACCTACGTCGACCCGGCGATCAGCGCACTGCTCGGCTACGAGCCGTCCGACGTCCTCGGCCGACCGCTCACCGATCTCCTGCCCGCCCGTGTGCGCGCCGACGACGGCGCCACGACCCAGACCCCTGCGCGACACGCGGACGGGCACGAGGTCTCCGTGGACGTGACCCTCGCGCCCGTGGAGCAGACCGCCGGCGCCGGACCGCAGGACCCGGCGGTCGTCGGTGTCCTCCGCGACGCGCACACCGCCGCCCTGCTCGAGCGCCAGCTCCAGGTCAGCCGCTACCTCGCCGCCATCCAGCGGGTGACCGAGGCGCTCACCGCGGCACCCGACGCCGACGTCGCCTTCGAGCAGCTCCTGCCCACGTTGTGCGAGGAGCTCGACTGGGACGCCGCGATCCTGTGGCAGCCGGACGACGGCGGGGGTCGGCTGGCGCACGCGGGGACCTGGACCGCCCCCGGCGAGGCCGTGCCTGCGCTCCAGGGCGACACCCGCGTCCGGAGCTTCGGCCGCGGCGAGGGCGTCCCCGGCCTCGTGTGGCAGCGCCGCCGCCCGGTCGTCGTCGAGGACCTGTGGACCGACCCGGTCTTCATCCGCACCGCGGCCGTCCGCGCCGACGGAGTCCGCACCGCCGTCGCCTTTCCCTTCCTGCGCGGCGACACGCTGCTCGGCGTCTGCGAGCTGTTCTCCTTCGACCACCGAGCGGTGCCGAGCGAGCTGCAGGACGTGCTCGCCAGCGCCGGGCGGCAGATCGGCCAGTTCCTCGCGCGGCTGCGCGCCGAGTCCGACGTCCGCCGGCTCGCCGACACGCTCCAGCGCAGTCTGCTGCCCTCGCACCTCCCGACCATCCCCGGCGTCGAGCTCGCCGCCCGGTACCGGGCGGGCGCCGAGGGCGTCCTCGTCGGTGGGGACACCTACGACGTCATGCCCCTGGCCGACGGCCGCTGGATGCTGTTCATCGCCGACGTGTGCGGCGCCGGCGCCGAGGCCGCCGCCATGACCGCCCTGACCCGGCACACCGCTCGCGCCGCGGCATCGGGTGGTGGGGATCCGGGTGCGGTCCTGGCCGCCGTCAACGAGGCGCTCCTCCGCGAGCAGCGGCCCGGCCCGCTGCGTTTCGTCACCGCGTGCTGCCTGATCCTGCGTCGCCGCGCCGGCCGCACCACGGCACAGGTCGCCACGGCGGGGCACCCCGCCCCGCTGGTGCGCACCGGCGACGCCACCGTGACGGCGATCGAGGCGATCGGCCTTCCGCTCGGGGTCCTGTCCGACGCCGCGTACGAGGTGGTCGACGTCGAACTGCCCCGAGGCGCCACCGTGCTGCTCTACACCGACGGCGTGACGGAGGCGCGCGACGACGACGGCGTCCAGTTCGGCGAGGAGCGCCTCGCCGACGTGCTGCGCCGGACCGCGGGGAGTTCGGCCGACGAGACGGCCGAGGCGGTGGTCGCCGAGGTCGAGGCGCAGCTGCGCGGGTCGCGGCACGCCGCGGACGACCGCGCGCTGGTCGTCGTCCGCTGCTGAGGACCGGTCAGCCGGTCTGGCCGGTCTCCGCGTGGGCGACGCCGACGGGCTTGGACTCCGGCGATCCGCGCTGGCGCAGGTACACCGAGAAGACGGCCATCGAGCCGACGGCCAGCATCTCCGACTGCCAGTTCTGGAAGGACCGGTTCCAGAAGTCGGCCTCGCCGAGATAGCCGAGGTAGCTCACCGGGTCCTGCTTCTGTCCGATCTCCTCGCTGTTGAACGCGGCCCAGCCGGCGACCGACGACGCCGCCCAGGTGAGCAGGAACAGCGCGCCCATGAGCAGACCGAGCGACCGGGAGAACAGCGCGGTCCGCCAGCCGCCGGTCCGCGCCCATTCCGGCGAGTCCTCGTCGGCGTAGCGGCCGACCTTCTGCTCCTTGTCGCTCTCCGTCCCCTCCTCGCCGGGCTTCTTCGACTCCGACGAGCCCCGCTGGACGAACCACACGGTGGCGAAGATGTAGAGGAAGAACTGCAGGTACTCCGACTGCCAGTTCTCCATGACGTCGACCCCGAAGGAGGAGGACGTCACGTAGTCCAGCAGGGACACCTTCTCGAGTCCCTCGGCCATCTGCTGGGCGTTGTGGTCCGCCGCCCCCGAGATGGCCTGACCCACGAGCGTGAGCAGGAAGGCACCGCCGAACGCGAGACTCAGGGCGTTCGCCCGGAGCGCCCCGTACCGCTTCCGCCCGGTCATCGGCCCATCAACGCCTCGGCGGTGACGTAGACGATGCCCAGCACGATGACGAGCAGGTACGCCGCGAAGACGAACCGGACGCCGTTCACGGGCCTTCCACCTCGCAGTCGTAGGGACGTTCGGGGCGTGGCGTGCAGACGGCGGCCACGACGCGCCAGCCGACGCGGGTCTCGGTGAGGAAGAGGGTGTCGCCGTCGAGGCGCACCTGGGCGTCGCCGCCCCAGATCTCCACCGCCGTCACGTCCCCGCCCCGCAACGGCAACTCCTCGACGGCCTCCTCGCACGGCGCGCCGGCCTGCTCCTCGAGCGCGGCCAGCGTCATCGGTGCGAGCAGGTCGCACCGGACCTCCGGATCCGCCGACGGGTCCTCGAAGGTGGTGGCGACGGCCTCGACCGCGGGGCGCTCGGCCGACGAGCAGCCGGCCAGCAGCACCGCCGGCCCGACGAGAGCCAGCACGCGAACAGCGCTTCCCACGCGACCTCCTCTGCCCGAGGACGAGGGACGCTTCCAGGCCCGCGGGAGGCCCTACCCCCGCCCGACGAGCGCGCAAACGATCTTCACCCGGACGGCGGATACCGTGGCGGACGTGGCTCGGGTGGTGGTGGTCGGCGCGGGCCTCGGCGGTCTCGCAGCTGCCGCCCGGCTGGCCGCGACGGGCCACCAGGTGACCGTCCTCGAGCAGGGCGAGCGGGTGGGCGGGAAGCTCGGCCGGTACGCCCGCGACGGGCACGCCTTCGACACCGGACCCAGCCTGGTCACCCTGCCGCAGGTGTACCGCGATCTGTTCGCCGCGACCGGGGCGCCGCTCGACGACGTCCTGGATCTCGTGCGGCTGGACCCGGCGGTCGCCTACCGGTTCGCCGACGGCAGCCGCCTCGCGGTCCCCGGCGTCGCGGCCGGCATCCCGGCGGCCCTGGACGCCGCGCTCGGGGACGGCGCGGGCGGTCAATGGGCGGCTCTGATGGACCGGGCCGAGCGCATGTGGCGGATCAGCGAGGCGCCCTTCCTGCGGCGGCCGCTGCAGGGGGCGGCGACCCTGGCCCGGCTGGCCCGCCGTCCGTCCGAGGTGGCGACGGTGGCGCCGTGGGCGACGCTGCGCGGGCTGGGCCGGCGGCACCTCGCGGACCCGCGGCTTCGGACGCTGCTCGACCGCTACGCCACCTACTCGGGCTCCGACCCGCGACGGGCGCCGGCGGTGCTGGCGACCGTGCCGTACGCGGAGCAGGCGTTCGGCTCCTGGTACGTGCGCGGGGGCCTGCACCGGCTGGCCGAGGCCGTCGCGGACCGCGCTCGGGAACGGGGGGCTCGGATCCGGACGGGCTGCCCGGTCCGCCGCGTGCTCGTCGAGCGCGGCCGCGCCGCCGGGGTCGAGCTGGCCGACGGGGCGCGGATACCGGCGGACGTCGTCGTCTCGGGCGTGGACGCCGACGCCCTGTACGCGTCCCTCGTGCCCCCGCAGCGGGCGACGCGAGGTGTCCGGCGCGATCTGGCCCGTGCGACGGCGTCGCTGTCGGGGGTGGTCCTGCTGCTGGCGTTGCGGGGGCGCACCCCGGGGCTGGCGCACCACTCGGTGCTGTTCCCCGACGACTACGACGCGGAGTTCGACGCGATCTTCGGCACCGGCCGCTTCACCGCGCCGCGACCGGTCGCCGATCCGACGGTCTACGTCAGCGCGCCCGACGATCCGGCACTCCGACCGGACGAGAACAGCGAGTCCTGGTTCGTGCTGGTCAACGCGCCACGTCACGACCCGCGTGCCGGTGTCGACTGGGACGCGTCCGGGCTCGCGGATCGCTACGCCGACGACGTGCTCGACGTCCTGGCCCGCCGTGGCCTGGACGTGCGCGACCGCGTGCGGTGGCGCGTCGTGCGCACCCCGGCCGACCTGGAGCGGGACACCGGCAGCGTGGGGGGCTCGATCTACGGGACGTCGAGCAACGGCGCCCGGGCAGCCTTCCTCCGCCCTTCCAACGCCTCCCCCGTGCCGGGACTTTTCCTCGTCGGGGGCTCGTCGCATCCCGGGGGCGGGCTGCCGCTCGTCGCCCTGTCGGCGGAGATCGTCGCCGGCCTGATCGGTCCGGCCTGAGCGGGCGCCGTCAGAAGGGCGGCGGGTCGTCGTCCTCGGGCTGGACCAGCTCGCGGGACGGCACCGGCCAGTACTCCGCCAGCGCGGGCAATCCCGGTGGCCGGGTGCTGCGGGTGACCCCGCTCGGCGTCGTGACCGACAGCGTGCCGTCGCCTTCCATCACGAACCGCCAGCCCGGCGCGAAGGTCTTCAGCCGGTGGTGCCTGCGGCAGAGGCAGCAGAGGTTGGCGCAGTCGGTGGAGCCGCCGCAGGCATGAGGGACGACGTGGTCCAGATCCGCCCAGCCGGCCCGGTTGTCGCAGCCGGGATGTCGGCAGCCGCGATCCCGGGTCCGGACCCAGCGGTCCTGCGACCTGCTGGGGCGATAGCGGTCGACCGGGGGTGGCCGATCGAGGACGGAACACCCGCACGAGGCGTCGTCGGGGTGCTCGCGACACCCTCGACGGGCCAGACGCCGCAGCTCGTCGGGCGTCGCCACCGCGCGCAACGCCCCGTCGGAGTCGATGACGCCGACCGTGACGCTCCCTCCGGCTGGAGCCCGCAGGCCGTCGGGTGTCAGAGCGTCCAGCGCGGCGAGCAGTTCGCGGACGTGGTCGGCCGTGATGGCCTGACCGTCCAGGTCCGCGACGCTGCCCGTTCGCCCCTGCAGCGCGCCCAGCGGCGCCAGGACGGTGAGGCTCGCCGTCACCGGTGGTCGGGTCGTGTCCCACGGGCGGAGGGCGAGCTCGACGGCGACCATGCTGCGCAGCTGGCCCAGCGAACGCTCGTCGCCGTCGGACTTGACCATGCGCGCGTACCGGTCGTAGGCGTCGAGCTGGGCGTTCGCCAGCGGGGTCGGGAGGGTGTGCACCAGCTGCGAGATGCCGTCGGGGAGGTGGCGGACCACCACGTCGGCGGCTCGCGCGGCCTGTCGACGGCGCCGGTCCGCGGCGGCTGCATCCCGGGCCACGAGCTCCTTGCGCGTCTCGGCACGGAGCCGCTTGACCGACATCGTGGTCGCGACCGGCAGCATCGCCGACTCGACGGCCGCGATGATCAGCGGGTCGGTGTCGCGGGCCGGCGCGCCCAGCTCGAGGGCCAGCGCGCGGCCTCGTGCCGGGTCGATGCGGCCCTCCGTCATCGCGACCCAGGTCCTGGTCAGGGTGTGCCGCAGAGTCAGTGAGACCTCGGTCTGCACGGTGGCGGCCGTGCGGGAGCAGTTGAGGATCATGGCGAGCTCGTCGGGGAAGAACTCGCTGACGTCGTCGGGCAGCCGTTCGTCCCGCTGCGGCGCGGCGCCGGGCTGCCCGGGCTGCCGATCCCGAGCGGCGCTTCGCCGGGCCGCCAGCTGGGCGATCCGATCGGCCTTGTAGGCAGCCAGTCGAGCCTCGATCCGCGTGCAGGCATCGATCTCGCGCGCCAGCTCCGCGTCGGTGAGGGACTCGGCGGGCAGCAGCTCGTCGAGTCGCGTGTCGCGCTCGCCGGGCACGGCGGGCATCAGTTCGGCTGAGGGCGCGTGCAGCCGCGCCACGGTGACCGCGACGCCGTAGCTCGAACCCGGGAACATGCCGTCAAGCTACGGAGGGGGTACGACGGTTTCTGGCCGTCCAGCTGGGAGAAGGCGGACCGGACCCGCTTCCCCTCCGCAGCCGCACGTCAGTCCGGCCGCGTGGCGAGCACGGTGACCACGGGAGCGCCCGGGGCCAGCGGGCGCGGCGGCTCGGGGTGCAGGCCGGCGTCCGCCAGCTGGGTGAGCAGGGTGTCGGCGTCCGACAGCTCCATCTCGCCCTCCTGCGCGCGCAGCAGCAGGTCGAAGTGCCGGCTGAAGATCTGCGGTGCGGCCACGGTGGTGACCAGGAACAGGGCACCGCCAGGGGCGAGCAGCGCGGCGACATCGCGGAGCAGCGCCACCCGGTCGCGCATCGGCACGTAGTAGATGACGTTGGCGAGCAGGGCGAGGTCGAACGGCTGGGCGAGCGGACCGACGCGGTCCGCGCGGACGTCGGCGGCGACGATCTCCGCCCGGTCGGCGAGCCCGCGCTCGGCCAGCGTCCGCTGGGCCAGGGCCGCGGCCTCCGGGTCCACCTCGACGCCGACCCCCTCCGCCCCGGGAGCCGCCTCGAGCATCGCGGCCAGCTGCAGCCCACTGCCGCAGCCGACGTCGACCACCCGCCGGGGCCGCCGCTCCTCGAGCGTGCGGACGAGGTGGTCCATGACGAACGGCTCGAATCCCGCCGAGATCCGGGCGATGAGCTCCCCCGGTCGGCCACGTCCCGCCGGCGCGGCCCACCGGCCAGCACCGGCCCGAGCTCGCGGTAGAGCGCGGTGTGGAAACCGGGGAACGCCTCGTACGCCGCCCGCACCAGATCGTCGTCCACCACCGCCCTCCCCGGGACGTGAGCCGCCAGGCGCCCCCGTCGTCCCGCACGAACCCCGCCGCCTCCACGACCCGGAGGAAGGCCTCGAGCAGCGCCGGGTCCGCGACGGTCATCCGCCTGGCGAGTTCGGCGGTCGACGCCTCACCTGCGGCCAACGCGTCCAGGAGACCGGTGCTGACCGCGGCACCCGCGAGGTGCAGTCGGATACCGGCAGCCCCCTCCCGGTTCGCACGTACGCGCATCCGCAGGTCACCCGCGCGGACCAACGTCCACAGCGCTCTCGGGCTGATCAAGCTGGGCACGACGGCCACTCTGGCCGGTGGGCGCCCCGGTCGCCAGGGGCTACTGCGTGCTGCGCCGATCGGTCCGCAGCGCCCCCATCAGCAGGGCGTCGTGCCGGACGCCGTCCCACAGCAGGGCGTCCCGCCGACGGCCCTCGAGGACGAAGCCGCACTTCTCGTACACCCGCCGGGCGCGGGGGTTGTGCGCGTACACCTCGAGCTCGACCCGGTGCAGACCGATCGTGTCGAAGGCGTGGTCGAGCACCAGCCGGGTCATCTCGGTGCCGAACCCCCGGCCGAAGACGGCGGGACCGGCGAGCGAGATGCGGAAGCCCACGGAGCCGTTGTCGGGATCGAGGTCGCTCAGTACCACCTCACCCACGAACGTGCCCGTCGCCAGCTCGACGGCGGCCCAGTCGGCTCGGTCGTGCTGGTCGGCGCGCGACCGCAGCCACGCCTCGGTCTGCTCGAGGGTGAACTCGGCATGCGTGCCGGTGAGGCGTCGGCCCTCGGGGTCCTGCAGCATCTCCCAGTACGCCTGCAGGACGGTGGGACCGAGCGGCTCGAGCCGCACCCGCTCCCCCACCAGCGTCGGCTGGTCGCGGAACGCCGTGACCATCAAGAGCCGGCCAGCATCAGTCGAGCACGGCCTCGGGCGGGTCCACCGGCGCGCCGGCCTCCAGCCAGCGCAGCAACGTGCGGGCGCCGAAGCCGGTGCCGCCCTTGACCACCTCCGCGTCGTCCGAGCCGGCGCGGGCCGGGCCGGCGACGTCGAGGTGCGCCCACGGCAGCTCACCGGCGAACGGCTGCAGGAACAGCGCCGCCGTGGTGCCGCCCGGATTGCCCGGCGCGTTGTTGGCATCGGCCGTGGCACTCGCGAGGAGGGCCCGGTGCTCCTCGAGCAGCGGCATCCGCCACAGCGGCTCACCTGCCCGTGCACCGGCCGTGAGCAGGGCGCCGGCGAGCCCGTCGGTCGTCGCGAACAGGCCCGCGGTCCGTGTGCCGAGGGCGACCTTCATGGCGCCGGTGAGCGTGGCGACGTCGACGAGCACGGTGGCGCCGAGCTCGAGCCGGCCGTAGGCCAGCCCGTCGGCGAGGACCATCCGCCCCTCGGCGTCGGTGTTGAGCACCTCCGTGGTGCGCCCGCCGACGTGCCGGACGACGTCCGCCGGCCGGTAGGAGGAGCCGGAGACGGCGTTCTCGGCCGCTGGGACCACCGCGGTCACCGTCACGGGCAGCTCGAGGCGCGCCGCCGCGTCGACGGCCGCGAGCACCGCCGCGCCACCGGCCATGTCGGTCTTCATCTCGCGCATGCCGGCGTTCGGCTTGATCGACAGCCCGCCGGTGTCGAAGGTGATGCCCTTGCCCACGAGCACCGGGTGCGCCGGACCTGAGGCGGGTGGGCGGTAGGTCGCCACGACGAGCCGGGGTGGCGTCGCGGAGCCACCGCCGACGGCGAGCACGCCACCGAACCCGCCGTCCCGCAACTCGTCCTCGCCGAGCACGGTCACCGACACGTGCGGGAGCGCGCCCAGCCGCTCGGCCGCCTGGTCGGCCAGCCAGCCGGGGTTCTTGACGTTGCTGGGGGTGTTCGTGAGATCCCGCGCCCAGGCGACAGCGGAGGCGGTGATCTCGCCCGCCCGCGCGGCGGCCGCGACCACGGGGTCCTCGGCATCGGCGACCACGACCGTCACCGTCTCGAGGCGCTGGGGGTGCGGCTTCGACAGCTCCCGGAAGCGGTACCCCCCGAGCAGCGCGGCCTCGACGGCGGCCCGCACCTCGTCGGCTCCTGCCGGGGCCGCGGGGCCGTCGACGGGGAGGACCAGCCGGCGGGCACCGTGCTCGGCCAGGGCCTGCGCCCGCCGCACGGCCGTCGCGACGTAGCTGCGCAGGTCGGGCAGCGTCGTCTGACCGACGCCGACGGCGAGGACGCTGCGCGGCCGCCGTCCGGCGATCGGCACCTCGGTCACGGCTCCCGCCCGGCCGGTGTTGCCGGTGTCGGCCAGGGCGCCGGTCAGCAGTTCGGGGCTGACCGGTGGGGACGACGAACCCACCAGCCAGTCCGGCAGCGCACCGCCCGACCCGACCGGCACGGCGAGCAGGTCGTCGGTGCCGAGGACGGGCAGGTCGCCCACCACCTCGACCCGCGGCAACGGCGCGGCCCCGGACGCCGGCGGTGCGCCGGTGGCCGGGGCCGTGTCGTGCGCGGGGCTGCCCGGAGGCAGGCTCGCGGGGGTGTTCAGCTGGTCGCGCCCTTCAGTGCCTCGGAGAGCGCCGCCGCCTCGTCGGGCGAGAGCTCGACGACCAGGCGACCGCCCCCTCGAGAGGGACGCGCATGACCAGGCCACGCCCCTCCTTGGTGACCTCGAGGGGACCTTCACCCGTGCGCGGCTTCATGGCCGCCATGCGTGCCTCCTTCGCCGGCCACCCCACGGCCCCGCCGAGGCGTGGGATGGGGTGGCGTCCGTCGATGCTGTGAGCTCTGCGGGCAATGATCCCGTATGCGTCGTCTTCATCCAACACGAGCCCCTTCAGGGTGACGCCCGGAAGCAGTCGGCGACGTGGTCGTCGACCATGCCCGTCGCCTGCATGAGCGCATATGCCGTCGTGGGGCCCACGAAGACGAACCCGCGTCGCTTCAGCTCCCTGGCCATGGCGACCGACTCGGGGCTCGTGGCCGGCACGTCGGCGAGCGTGGCGGGCCGGGCCCGGGGACCGGTCGGGGCGAAGGACCACAGCAGTTCCGACAGCCCCTCCGGCAGCTCCTGGGCGGCCCGGGCGTTGCCGACCGCGGCCGCGATCTTCGCCCGGTTGCGCACGATGCCGGCGTCGGCCATGAGCCGCGCCTCGTCGTCGGCGTCGAACGCGGCCACCGCGTCGATGTCGAAGCCCGCGAAGGCGGCCCGGAAGGCAGGGCGCTTGCGCAGGATCGTGATCCACGACAGCCCGGACTGGAACGCCTCGAGGCACAGCCGCTCGAAGAGGGCGTCGTCGCCGCGCAACGGCGTGCCCCACTCCTCGTCGTGGTAGCGCACGTACTCGGGCGTGCTCGTCGCCCACGCGCAGCGAGGTCGGTCGGTCACCACGGCGGCAGGCTAGTGCGCACCACCGACACCGTCGTCAGGCCAGCGGTGACCGCACCGTGCCGCTGACGAGATCCTTGACGTACAGGTCGCGGATGCGGTTGGTGTCGGCCGACACCAGCGCCTGCGACGTGGTCACCACGACCTCGTCGGCCGTGATCGCGGTGAGCCGCCCGTACTCGGACGCCGCGACGGAGCCGATCGGCCCCGCGGTGGCCCGCCCGTCGGCGTCGCTGGTCACCAGCACCAGGGGCCCGGCGACCCCGCCGTCGAGGTCGCGGCGGTAGTGGTCGGTGTGGCCGTTGGTGTCGCCGGGGAGCTGTCCCGACGCGGTCGAGAAGAAGGCGTAGCGCCCGCTCGGATCCAGCTCGACCCGGTGCTCCCACACCGTCTGCTGGCCGTTGCCGAGGGCCAGCACGGCGCCGGTGGCGGTGTCCATCCGGTAGGCCAGCCCGGTGCTGCCGGTGGTCCCCGGGTTGGCGGTGGTGATCCGGGCGGCGGTCACGAGGGCCACGTACCGCCCGTCGTCGCTGATCGCGATGTCGCCGGCGTCCCGGTAGACGGCGAACGGGGTGGCCCGGCCGGCCGGTCCCACGGAGGAGACGAGGAGGAGTTCGCCGGCGCCGGCGCCGGACAGGGTCTTGCGGTACAGCAGCACGGTGCCGGTGCTCGACGTGACGGGGAAGAGCGCGAACCGGCCGTCAGGTGTGAGCGCGAGCGCCGGCCCCGTGGCGGCGCCGCCGACGTTGCCGCCCGCCGTCGTGGTCGAGACCCGCGTCACCGCACCTGTGGTGAGGTTCTTCGCGAAGAGGTCGACGACGCCGTTGGTGTCGCCGGGCACCAGGTCCGCGCGGGCCGAGTAGAACAGCGCGAGCGCGCCGTCGGCGGACAGTGCGACCGGTGCGCTGGTGGCGTACACCGATCCTCCGGTGTGCAGCACCGCCCCGGCGGTCGAGGCGTGCGCGCCGCCACCGGAGGGCACGCTGACCAGGCTCCACGTCCGGGTGGCGGTGGAGAACCGGTAGACGTCGGTCTGCCCGTTGGTGTCGCCCGCGAGGAGCGCCGCCGTGGTGGCCAGCGCCACCGTGCCGCCGTCGGCGCTGATCACCGGCGCGCTGGTGTTGGTCGGGTCGGTCGCGCCGGTCGCGCCCGCCGGCAGCGGAGCGATGCGCATCGCCGTCCCGGCGGTCCGGTCCACCAGGTACAGCTCGTAGGCGGTGTTGGTGTCGCCCGGCTCGAGCCGCGCACGGGTCCCGACGACGACGAAGCGGCCGTCCTCGCTCACCGCGAGCCCGCCGCTCTCCCCCGCGCCCAGGGTCGGCACGGGCGGGGAGGCCGGGACCACCGTCACGACCGACGACGGCCCGGAGACGTGCCCCCGGCGTCCACCGCGGCGACCGTGAACCGGTACGTCGTGCCGTTGACCAGGTCGGGCACCGCGGCCCGGGTGGCCGGCGCCGCCACGGTGGCGACGATGCGGCCGTCCTCGGCCAGGACCCGGTAGCCCACGACGTCGGTGTCGGACGGCGCGGTCCAGGAGAGCACCGCGCGGCGGTCACCGGGGACGGCGGTGACGTCGGTCGGCGCGTCGGGGGCCATGTCGCGGGGGGTTGCCGAGGCAACCGCCGAGGGGGCCGACCGGTTGCCGTGGGTGTCGACGGCGACCAGCGTGTACGCGTACGCGACGTCGTTGGTCAGCCCGGTGTCGAGGTACGTGCGGGTGGGAACGGTGGCGATCTCCACGCCGTCGCGCAGCACCCGGTAGTCGGCCAGGTCGGCCTCGCCGTTCGCCGCCCACGCCAGGGACACCTCGTTCTCGCCGGCGACGGCGACCAGACCGGTCGGGGCGGCCGGCGGTGTGAGGTCGGTCGGAGTGGCGGACACCGGTGCGGAGGCGGCCGACCGGTTGCCCACGTCGTCGACGGCGACGAGCGAGTAGGAGTAGGTGACGTCGTTGGTCAGGCCGGTGTCGACGTAGCTCCGAGTGGTGACCGTCGCGATCTCCACCCCGTCGCGGAGCACCCGGTAGGTCGCGAAGTCGGCCTCGTTGTTCCTCGCCCACGACAGCGTCACCCGCTCGTCCCCGCGGGTGGCGGTCAGCCCGGTCGGCACCGCCGGCGGTGTGAAGTCTGCCGCAGTCGAGACCGGCGCCGACGCGGCCGACCGGTTCCCGTGCGTGTCGACGGCGACGAGCGCGTACGTCCGCGCGGCGCCGGTCACCTGGTTGTCGGTGTAGCTCGTGCCGGTCACCGTGGCGATCTCCACGCCGTCGCGGAACACCCGGTAGCTCGCGAGGTCCGGTTCGCCGTTCGCCGTCCAGGAGACGACCGTCCGGCCACTGACCTTCACGGCGCTCAGACCCGTGGGGGCGGCCGGCGCGGTGAGGTCGGTCGGCGTGGCCGGGACGGGGGACGACGGCGCCGAGCGGTTGCCGCTCCTGTCGACGGCCACCAGCGCGTACGAGTAGGTGACGTCGTTGACCAGTGGCAGATCGGTGAAGCTCGTACCGGCGGTGGAGACGATCTCGACGCCGTCCCGGAGCACGCGGTACGTGGCCAGATCGGGCTCGCCGTTCGCCGTCCAGGTCAGGAAGACCTGGCCGTCACCGCGGGTGGCGACCAGACCGGCGGGGCTCGCCGGAGCGCTGACGTCGACCGGCGTGGCCGCAACGGCGGAGGTGGACGGCGACCGGTTGCCGTGCGTGTCGACCGCGACCACCGAGTAGCCGTACGTCGTCCCGTTGGTCACCCCGGTGTCGGCGTAGCCGGGCGTGCTCACGGTCGCGACGTCGGCGCCGTCCCGGAGCACGACGTAACCGGCGAGGTCCGGCTCCGTGTTGGCCGCCCAGGAGAGGGTCACCTGCCCGTCCGCGGGCGTCGCGGTCAGGCCGGTCGGCATGGCGGGCGCACCGAGGTCGGTCGGCGTCGCGTAGGCCGGGGACGACGAGATCGAGTGGTTGCCGTGGTTGTCGATCGCGGCCAGCGTATACCGGTACTCGACGTCGTTGGTCAGGCCGGTGTCGGTGTAGGACGTCGCGCCGGTCACGATCGCGACCTCCACGCCGTCGCGCAGGAGCCGGTAACCGGCGAGGTCGGGCTCGCCGTTGGCGTCCCAGCCGAGGACGACCTGCCCGTCGCCGCGGACGGCCACCAGCCCGGTGGGCGCGGCCGGGGGCGTGAGGTCGGTCGGCGTGACCGACACCGGGGCCGTCGGCGCCGAACGATTGCCGTGGGTGTCGACGGCGACGAGTGCGTAGGAGTAGGTCGTGTCGTTGGTCAGGCCGAGATCGAGGTGGTCGGTGTCGGTGACCGTGGCGACCTCGACGCCGTCGCGGAGCACGAGGTAGTGGGCGAGGTCCGGTTCGGCGTTGGGGTCCCAGGCCAGGCCGGCGCTGCCGTCGCCCCGGCCGACCATGATCCCGGTCGGCGTCGCCGGCGGCGTCAGGTCGGTGGGCGTGGCCGAGGCCGCCGGCGTCGAGGACGCCGACCAGTTGTCCGACGTGTCGTGCGTCTGCACGGCGTAGCCGTAGGTGACGTCGTTGACCACGGTCGTGTCTGTGTACGAGGTTGTCGCCGCGCCGAGCCGTCCGGTGATCGGCACGCCGTCGCGCAGCACCCGGTAGCCGTCGGCGTCGTAGTCGGTGGCGTTGAGCACCCAGCTCAGGTCCACCTTGCCGTCGCCGCGCACCGCCGTGACGCCGGCGGGCGCCGCCGGGGGGACCGCGTCGCGCGGCGTCCCCGTGACGGGGACGCTCGCCGTCGTCCCCTCGGTCGGCAGGCCGAGGAACGACGATCGGGTGATGACCGTGACCACGTACGAGCGGCCGTTGACCAGCCCGGCCAGCGTCACCGACGTGCCCGTGGGACTGGCCACCAGGACACCGTCCAGACGCACCCGGTAACCGGTGACCGTCTCGCCGGCCGGCGCGGTCCACGAGACGTGCAGCGCCCGGTCGGCGCTCGCGGCGACGACGTCCGTGGGCGGTGCCGGGTCGGTCGCGCTGGCGGTCCGCAGCGCGGGGGTGGCGAGGGGCGCGTGGCCGGAGACGGCGACCGTGCCGGCCACGACCAGCAGTGCCAGGGCGCGCGGCAGCCAGCTCCGTCGCCGGGCTCGTCCGCCCTGGTCCGATCGCTGCACGGGTGCCTCCCTCGGCCGCACCCGGCATCGGCAGGAAAGAGCCCACCCTTGAGCCGGGCCCTGCCCAGGAGGGTCAGGGGACGGCGGAGTCGACCTCGGACAGCTCGGAGGGACGGCGGCGCACGTCGCTGCGCCGCGTGGCGAGCACGCACCCCACCAGCACCAGCGGCAGACCGATCGCGATGCCGAGCGTGAACGGCTCGTCGAGCAGCGCCACACCCAGGAGGACGGCGACGGCCGGGTTCACGAAGGTGATCACCAGCGCCCGCTGCGGGCCCACCTCCCGGATCAGCGCGAAGAACAGCGCCAGGGCCAGCGCCGTGCAGAGCGCACCCAGCCCGACCAGGGAGAACAGCGCCGGTGGCGACGCGTCGACGGCCTGGCCCAGCTGCGGCACCGCGAACGGCGCGTAGACGACCGCCGTGACCAACAGGGCGATCGAGCTGGCGGCCGCACCGGGCACGTCGGGCAGCGCCCGGGTGACCACCAGCGGCCCGGTGGCGTAGCCGACGACGGTGAGCGCCACGGCGAGGAGCGGCAGCAGGTGCGCGCCGCCGACGTCCAGGCCGAGCAGCGCGACGATGCCGACCACTCCGATGGCCATGCCGAGCAGCCGGACCGGGGTGAGCCGGTCCTCCTCCCCCGCCAGCCGGCCGGCCAGCGCGGCGACGAAGGGCACCGTGGCCACGAGCAGGCCGGTGAGGGAGCTCGACAGCGTCTGCTCGGCGTAGGACAGCAGCAGCCACGGCCCCGCCATCTCGAGCACGGTGAACAGCAGCAGCGCCTTCCAGTGGCGCAGCGCCGGGCGCACCTGGCCGCGCGCGATCGTCCAGGGCAGCAGCAGCGCGGCGCCGACCACGCACCGCGCGAAGACCACCATCACCGGCGAGACCTCGTCGACGGCCACCTTGATCAGCAGGTAGGGCACGCCCCAGATGACCGACATCGCCAGGAACAGCCCCCAGCCCCGCCGGCTCACCGCCCGTACCTCATGTCCCCGTCGCCCCTCAGCACCCGCACATCCTGGCCGACGGCCCTCAGGGGGCGGTGACCGCCAGCAGCAGGAGGGCCGCCAGCCCGGGGAGGACGAGCAGCTTTCCCCTCGCTCCCCATCGCATCGGCCGGACCAGGGCGGGCGAGCGCCGGGCGAGGTAGGCGAGCGCGGCGACGTCCTCCACGACGTCGGCGAGGGCACCGGCCGCGAGGACGCCGCACGCGAGCGCCGTCGGCCATCCGCCGGCACCGTCAGCGGCCAGGGAGACGCCGAGCCCCGAATAGGCGGGCACGAGGACGACGAGGTCCAGGACCAGGAACCGCCGGGCGCGGGCCACCGCGGCGGCCGGCCAGCCGTCGACGAGACGTGCCGGGTCACGGGCAGCGGTGAGCTGCCGCGCCTCCCTGCCCCGCGAGAGGACCGCGAAGGCGCCGACCACGAGCGCCAGGAGCACCCACGAGCGCTCGCTCATCCCCGGCGCCTCCCCGCGTCGACACGCCGTACCCGGTCACCGGCGCGACGCGAAACGTAGACGACGCGGGTTCGCGGTCCCTAGGCTCCGCCTCCCTCGACGAGGCCGGAGTCCCCATGCGCGCAGCCGCCGACGGTCCCTACCTGCCGATCATCTACCTGCGTGGCTTCACCTACGGGCAGGGTGGGACGGAAGCCACCGTCGACGACCCGTTCTACGGCTTCAACAAGGGGTCGACGCACGTCCGGCAGGACGAGACGGGCCAGCCGGCCTTCTACGTCTTCGAGAGCCCGGTCCTGCGCCTGCTCAGCGACCACGGGTACCGCGACAGCTACATCGCCGGCGTCCAGGCCGGCCTCGACGCCAAGGGCGAACGGGAACTCGAGAAGGAGCAGGACCGGCTCGACGCCGGCCGCTCGCTGCGGGGAGCCCCGCCCGGGCCCGAGGACTTCACGCGCCAGCCGGCGACCTACCCGACCCAGCGGCTCTTCCGGGCCGGGGCGGACGAGGGAGTGGGGCTCCGGTCGCTGTGGGTCTACCGCTACTACGACCAGGCCTCGAAGACCTTCCCGGACACCCCCGGACGGCGCCAGGAGATCGAGGAGTCGGCCCTCGGACTCAGCGACCTCATCGAGCACGTGAAGGAACGCACCGGGGCGCCACGGGTCAACCTGGTCGCCCACTCCACCGGAGGCCTGGTCATCCGCTGCCTGATCCAGCGGACCTACCCGAACCTGGGCCGCACGGCCGTCGACCACGTCGACAAGGTGTTCACCTACGCCACGCCGCACGGTGGCATCGAGTTCGACGTCCCCGGCGGCGGGGTCATCGAGTGGTTGCGCGACCGGGCGGGAGCGCTGTTCAAGCAGACCAACATCGACGACTTCGGCCCCCGGCGGCTCTGGGAGATCACCCACGACCGCAAGACGCTGGGCCGCCAGCCGAAACCGCCGCGCAACTGGGACTCCCGCGAGCTGACCGGCTTCCCGCCCGAGCGCTTCTTCTCCATGGTCGGCACCAACCCCGGCGACTACGACAACCGGCTGTCGGCGAACGCGGTGGGCGCGCACAGCGACGGGCTGGTGCAGATCGAGAACGCCTACGTGCGGGGTGCGCCGCGGGCCTACGCGCACCGGTCGCACTCCGGCCGCTACGGGATCGTCAACTCCGAGGAGGGCTACCAGAACCTGGAGCGCTTCTTCTTCGGGGACCTCCGGGTGCACCTGGAGCTCGACCGGCTGGACAAGATCCGGGAGGACCTGGCCAGGCGCGCCGAGAAGGGCGACGCGGACGGCCACTTCCACCACCTGGACGCCACGGTGGCCGTGCGGGGGCTGCCGGCTCTCATGCACAACCAGCAGATCCAGCACCACTCGGCGATCCCGATCGAGTACCGCAAGCTCCGGGACAAGGAGCCCATCCCGCTGTTCACGGTGTTCCTGCTGTCCGGCAACCGGCCGGCCGGCAAGGACTCCTGCCTCTACACGCTGCGGCTGCGGGTGCAGCCGGTCCACCTGCGGGACGGCGTCCAGCGGTTCGACGAGCACATCGAGCAGGCCGGCACGTGGGAGGGGCTGCTGGACGTCGAGACGATCAAGGCCGACGGCCGGTGGCGCATCGGCTGGCAGTGGCGCTGGCAGGAGGGCGAACGCGGGGAGGCGACGCCGCGCGGATCCGACGCGGTCATCGAGGTGCCGTTCCCGAAGTCGGCGCGCGAGGAGCTGGGCCCGCGTGCGCTGCTGCGCCTGCGCGCCTCGCGGTGGAACGACTGGAACGCCTAGGGCAGTCTCCGGTCAGCCGCGCTCGGCGAGCTCGGCCAGCCGCTGCAGCGAGCGGCGCAGCCCCCAGACGACCAGCGGCCGGGAGAGGAACCAGCCGACGACGCCCAGGTAGCCGTAGGGCAGGTACCAGGTCTCGATGCAGACCACCGTCGCGCCCCCGTGACGGGGCCGGACCTCGAACGTGCCGGGACCGCGCACGATCCGGCCGGTGTGCTGCACCTCGACCAGGGTCGGCGGCTCCCACCGGGTGATGATCATCGTGTCGAGGACGCCGAGCCGTCGTCCCCCGGGCAGGGGCAGCCCCGTGCGCGCGGCCAGCCGCCCGTGCAGCCGCTGCGCCGGGTCACCCACCGTCCGGACGTCGGTGGCCAGCATCCAGTCGCCCTGCCGCTCCCAGTCGGTGAGCAGCGCCCACACGCGCTCCGGGGGCGCGTCGACCTCGATCTGCTCCACCAGCTCAGGCACGCGGCAGCTCCTCGTCGTCGACCGGGGGGACCGTCGGTTGCTCCTTCGGCCGGGCTGCGGGTGGCGGATGCAGGCGCGCCCGCAGCTCGGCGATCTCGGCGTCCCGCTCGTCCAGGGCCAGCGCGAACTGTTCCAGCAGCCAGTCCACCTCGGTCATCCGGTAGCCCCGCAGGACGACGGAGATCCGCAGCGCGCGCACGTCGTCGGAGGTCACCGGCGGCCCTCGGGCAGTTCCACCGGCGAGCGGTCGAGATCGGCCGGCGGCTGGGTCTCGCCGCGGCCCAGCAGCACCGACGCGCCGAGGAACAGCAGCCCGCCGACGACGAGGACGCCGCCGACGAACAGCAGGAACGAGAGCATCAGGCCTCGAGCGGGCCCTGTTCGACGGGCACGTGCTGCATGCCACCGCCGCCGTCGCCGGCCCGCCGGGCGGCGTCGGCCGCCTGGATCACCTTCAGCACCTCGCCCACGTCGTCGGTGACGGTGATGAGGTCGAGGTCGGCGGCGTTGATGGTGCCGGTTCCGGCCAGCGTGGTCCGGATCCAGCTCAGCAGGCCCGACCAGTAGTCGGAGCCGAAGAGGATCACCGGGAACCGGGTGACCTTGCGGGTCTGCACCAGCGTGAGCGCCTCGAACAGCTCGTCGAGCGTGCCGAAGCCCCCCGGCAGGATCACGAACGCCTGCGCGTACTTGACGAACATCGTCTTGCGCACGAAGAAGTAGCGGAACGCGATGCCGACGTCGACCCACTCGTTGAGGTCCTGCTCGAACGGCAGCTCGATGCCCAGGCCGACCGACAGGCCGCCGGCCTCCGAGGCGCCCCGGTTCGCCGCCTCCATCGCGCCCGGCCCGCCCCCGGTGATCACCGCGTAGCCCGACTGCGCCAGGGCGGCACCGATCGCCACGCCGGCGGCGTAGTGCGGGTGGTCGCGCGGGGTGCGGGCGCTGCCGAAGACGCTCACCGCTCGCGGCAGCTCCGCGAGCAGACCGAAGCCCTCGACGAACTCCGACTGGATGCGCAGGACGCGCCACGGGTCGGTGTGCACCCAGTCGCTCGGGCCGCGCCGGTCCAGCAGCCGCTGGTCGGTGGTCGACCCCTCGGGCTGGGCGTTGGGCTCGCCGCCGCGCAGGACCACCGGCCCGCGGTGCCGGGTGGGACGCGGACGGCGCTCGGGCTGCTCTGGGCTGGGGGGCAGGGTCATGCGGAGCTCCCGGAGAGGTAGGCGATCAGGGCGTCCTCGGCCGGCTGCAACCGCTCGACGAGCACGTGTTCCTCGCGGGTGTGCGCGAGCTGCGGGTCTCCCGGGCCGTAGTTGACCGCGGGGATCCCGAAGGCGGCGAAGCGGGCGACGTCGGTCCAGCCGAGCTTCGCGCGGGCGGGCCGGCCGACGGCGGTGACGAACGCGGCGGCGGCCGGTTCGGACAGCCCCGGCAGGGCCCCGCCCGCGTTGTCGGTGACGGTCAGGGTGGCGCCGTCGGCCAGCGCCTCGGCGAACACCTCGCGGACGTGCGCCTCCGCGTCGTCCTCGTCGCGGTCGGGCGCGTAGCGGAAGTTCACCGTCACCCGGCACGCGTCGGGGATGACGTTGCCGGCGACGCCGCCGTCCACGAGCACCGCGTTGAGGCCCTCGCGGTACGTGCAGCCGTCGATCTCCACCTCCCGGGCGGAGTAGGCGGCCAGCGTCGCGAGGATGCCCGCCGCCTGGTGGATCGCGTTGACGCCGAGCCAGCTGCGCGCGCTGTGCGCCCGCCGTCCCTTGGTCTCGAGCTCGGCGCGCAGGGTGCCCTGGCAGCCGGCCTCGATCTCGCCGTCGGTCGGCTCGAGCAGGACGGCGAGGTCGCCGTAGAGCCAGCCGCGCTGCTCGCGGGCCACCCGGCCGAGCCCGTTCTTCGCGTGCTCGACCTCCTCGTTGTCGTAGAAGACGAACGTGAGGTCGTGCGCCGCTCGGCGCCGGGGACGCCGAAGCGGGCCGCCAGGCGCAGCATGACCGCGTCGCCGGCCTTCATGTCACTGGTGCCGCATCCGTACAGCCGCTGTACCCCGTCGACCTCCTGCAGGTCAGACGGCAGGTTGTCGGCGATCGGCACGGTGTCGAGGTGCCCGGCGAGGACGACGCGGGTCGGCCGGTCCAGATTGGTCCGGGCCAGCACGGCGTTGCCCACGCGTTCGACCTCGAGGCCGCCGAGACGGCGGAGGGCGGCCTCGACCGCGTCGGCCAGGGGGCCCTCGTCGCCCGACACCGACGGGGCGTCGACCAGGGCACGGGTGAGCGCGAGGACGTCGGCGGACAGGTCGAGCGGCGGCAGGTCACCCACGGGTCCCGAGCCTACGGGGGCACCGGCCCCACCGGCCCGACCCGGCACGGGGCCGGTCGGTAGCGTCGTCGCCGTGACTGACGCCGCCCCCCGCTCCGCCGTCGCCGCCGGTCTGGCCACCCTCGCCACCTCCGGCGCGGTCCTCGACACGTGGTACCCCGAGCCCCGGCTCGGTGCGCCCGACGGCGCGAAACCCGGCACGGCCCGGCTCGGGGCGCTGGAGCTCTCCGGCGAGCTCGGACCGGACTACGGCGGCCTGGTCCGGCGGGACGAGGCCCGCGGCGTCGAGGTGATCGCCGTCCGCACGGTCATCCCCGACCTCTCCCAGCCACCCGTCGACACCCACGACGTCTGGCTGCGGCTGCACCTGCTCTCGCACCGGCTGATCCCGCCGCACGGGGCGAACATGACCGGTGTCTTCGGTCTGCTCACGAACGTGGCCTGGACCAGCGCCGGCCCGGTCGAGGCGGCGTCCTTCAACGCCCACCGGCTGCGCGCCGCGGTGGGCCAGGTGACCGTCCACGGCGTCGACAAGTTCCCGCGGATGGTCGACTACGTCATCCCCTCCGGCGTGCGCATCGCCGACGGCGACCGGGTGCGGCTGGGCGCCCACCTGGCCGAGGGGACGACGGTCATGCACGAGGGCTTCGTCAACTACAACGCCGGCACGCTCGGGCCGTCGATGGTCGAGGGCCGGATCTCCGCCGGCGTGGTCGTCGGCCCCGACAGCGACATCGGCGGCAGCGCGTCGATCATGGGCACGCTGTCCGGCGGCGGCACCGAGGTGATCTCCATCGGCAGCGGCTGCCTGCTCGGCGCCAACTCCGGCATCGGCATCTCCCTCGGCGACGGCTGCGTCGTCGAGGCCGGGTGCTACGTGACCGCCGGCTCGCGGATCACCCTGCCCGACGGTTCGGTGGTCAAGGCCAAGGAACTCTCCGGTCGCGACGGGCTGCTGTTCCGGCGCAACAGCGTCACCGGAGCCCTGGAGGCGCTCCCCCGCGCCGGCACCTGGGGCGAGCTCAACGCCGAGCTGCACGCGAACTGACCCAGCTTTCGGTACAGAAAGCGCGGCCGGCGGCCGCCGCTTTCTGTACCGAAAGCCGCTCAGGTCAGGTTGGCCGGCGCCTCCGCGGGGACGTCGAGGTGCTCGAGCAGCGCCACGACGAACTCCTGCGGGCGCTCGACGTGCGGTGAGTGGCCGACGCCGGGCAGCACGACCTCCCGGTAGGCGCCGCCGGTCGCGGCGTACCGGTCGAGCACCGTGCGCGTCTGGGTGACCATCGGCTGGGGCGGGAAGGCCTCGGCCCCCGGCCACCCCGGGACGGCGCCGATCGAGCCGAGGTAGGCGAGGTCGAACACCGAGGTGTCCGAGACGATCTGGTCGGCCTCCCCCGGATCCACAGGATCGGCGGCTTCGGTGCCAGGTCGACGATCCCGGACGCGTCGAAGACGGTCGGCGCCATCGTGTTGAGCACGCCGCGCTCGCCCGGGGCGACGCCGGGCCATGCCTCGACCACCACCGCCTCGCCGGGGTAGTGGTCCTCGCCGGTCCGGGTGCTGTTCATCGCGGCGACGAAGACGTCCTCCAGGTCCGGGTCGATGGGCAGCGACCCCGGCGCGACGTAGAACGAGCGCAGGACGTTCCGGGGGCTCGTCGGGCTCGCGTCGCCGGTGTCGCCCGCCGCGAGAGCCGCCACGAAGTCCGGATTGGCCGCGCCGGCGCCGGAGCCGGTGCCGTCGGGATGCACCCGTGCCCCGTCGGCCCCCGCCGTGCCACCGAAGCCGAACGGCGAGACCGGTGCCACCAGCGCGACCGAGGCCACCCGCTCCGGGCGGTCCACCAGGTGCTGCAGCACCACGCCCGCGCCCATGCTCCAGCCGACCAGGTGCACCCGGTCCAGCCCGAGAGCGGTCACCAGCGCGTCGAGGTCGTCGGCCCAGTCACGGACGCCGCGGGTGGCGTCGACCGGCAGCGGATCGGTGTCCCCGTAGCCGCGCAGGTCGACGGCGAGGACGCGATGCCGTCCGGTCGATCCCAGCGCCAGCATCGGCTGCTGCCAGAACAGCGCACAGCTCACGTTGCCGTGCACGAACAACACCGCCTCCCCCGGTCCGCGGGGGTCGACTCCCTCGAGGTGCAGGACGTTCTGGGTGAGCCGGTCGGTGGGCAGCCGGGTGGCGGTGATGCCGGGCAGCAGGTGGTCGGTCATGCGCAGCTCCTCGGGCCGGGGGAGGCACACGCTAGCGACCGAGGTGCCTCGCCGGTGTGACCGCGGGCACCGGGGAACTGACAGGATCGCGACCTACAGTTCCGGTGATGACCGCGCCGCGCACCGCCGTGCACGCCTCCGGCGCCCGGCGGCGGACCACGGCGGTGCGGACCGTCCGGCGGCGCCGGGCGCCTGGCAGCTCGGCCGTTCGGCGGCCTCGCGTGGCACGGACCAGACGCCCGACGCGCGGGCGCCCGACGCGGCGCGGCCCGGCGCACGCCCTGCAGCGGTGGTGGCCCGCGCTCCTGGTCGTCGCGGCTGTCCTCGTCGGCCTCGCCTGGGACGCCGACCGTGCAGCCCCGCCGCCGGAGGTCTGCCGGTTGCCGGGCTCGGGTGTGGAGGTGACCGACGAGCAGATCGGCAACGCCGACGTCATCGCGCGCGTCGGCCGGGAACGCGGGCTGCCCGAGCGGGCCGTCGTGATCGCCGTGGCCACCGCCCAGCAGGAGTCGCGGTTGCGCAACCTCGACTACGGCGACCGCGACTCGCTGGGACTCTTCCAGCAGCGCCCGTCGCAGGGCTGGGGAACCGAAGCCCAGGTCCAGGACCCGGTGTACGCGGCAGGCAAGTTCTACGACGGGTTGGTGCGGGTCCCGGGATGGGATACGCGCCGCTTGACCGAGGTGGCCCAGGACGTGCAGTTGAGCGGCTTTCCCGAGGCGTACCAGCAGTGGGAGGTGATGGCCGTGGAGCTCGCCGGCATGCTGAGGACCGGTGGGGTCGACGGCGTCACCTGCGCGTGAGTCCCGACCGACCGGCTCACCGGGGGCGGCCGCAGCGCAGGTCGGCCGGTGGGGGCTGGTCGACCAGCCGGCTCCACTCGCCGGGGGTCAGGTCGCGGCCGGCCGTCCGGCACGCGATGTCGACCCAGTCCTCGGGTTCGGTCACGTAGTGCCGCAGCCAGCCGCTGGCCGTCGGGTCGGAGATGTCCGGGGAAGCCACGAACATGCGGTCCCCGTCGGGTGACAGGGCGATGCCCGGCCGCAACCCGTACGTGACCGGCGCAGGGCTCCCCACCGTGCCCAGGACGGCGCCCGCGGCGGTGTCGACCAGCACGATCGTTCCGTCCTCGCGCAGCCGGGCCGCCACCTCGGCCTGGCTCGAGGCGACCAGCGCCACCGCGTCCCCGGGGCTGCCCGGCACGACCGCTGTCACGTCGTGGCCGGATTCGTCGCGGATCTCGAGCGACCCGTCGGCGGTGGCGATCAGCAGATGGTCGCGTGTGAAGGTCACACCCCACGCATCCCCCGTGGGCAGGACGTCGACGACGCCTTCCTCGACGTCCACCAGCCAGGCTTCGAAGGTCCCGCTCTCGGACGACAGGTTCCAGACGATCGTCGCGACCCGGGAGACGTCCGCGTCGAACACGAGTGGCCCCGCCTGGTGATACCTCTCTCCGGCTCGTTCCAGGGCGGAGTCGAACGCGGCCCGCGCGCGGACGATCGCGGTGTCCGCGGCGTCGTCCGGCTCCGCGACGGAGGCGCGCAGCACGATCTCGGCCTCGCCCGGGGCGGTGGGGGCCTGCACTACGTCGCCGTGGCCCGAGGGCGCCTGCACGCGTTGCACGAGCGGGCCGTCCGGTCCACCCTCGCGGACGTCGATGGACACCGAGGGCGGCACGGTCAAGAACAGCCGGGAGCCGTCGTCCGACCACCGGATGATCTCGAACGGGCCCGGGCTGTCGGGAAAGGAGAGGAACCGGAAGGACTGCGCGGCCCCGTCGTCGTCCACTCCGGCGCCGTGAACGGCGAGAACCTGGTTGTGGGAGTCGCTGACGGCCACCCGCTGCCCGTCCGGACTGACGATCACGGTGGGTCCGGCGCAGCCGTTGCACTCACCGGGTGCCCAGGTCGGCACCTGCCCGCCCATCCGGCTCATCTGGGTGAGGTCCCACAGGGCGATCGCACTCCCGGAGACGGAGAGAAGGGTCTGCCCGCCCTCGCCCACGAACATCAGCCGGTCCACCGAGGCGTTCCCGGTCAGCACGTCGACCTGCTCCGCGGCCGCTGCCGCGGGGGCCGTGCGCAGCACGTGGATCGAACCGGTCTCCGCGACCGCGACGAACTCACCTTCTGCGGAGACGGCCAGAGCCTCCGGGTTGCGGCCGGGACCGACGGCGACCAGGTCGGGGCGGTCGTATTCGGCGGGCCGGGACACGTCGTAGACCGGGATCTCGGCGGCGGCGTTGGTCCAGGTGTAGAACCGGCCGTCAGGTGACACGCCGGCTCCGTAGAAGTGGACGCCGGGAAGGGGGGCCTCCGACGTCGCGACCGTCGCCAGCGTGGACGTCTGGATCAGGTGCCAGATGCCGCGGTCCACGTCGACGGCGGTGATCCGGTCCTCGTCGGAGAAGACGAGCTCGTCCGCCAGCACGGCGAGCGTCGTCTCGGCGGAGGTGCGCGTCCCCAGGTCGACGACGGTCAGCGTCGAACCGGGCGTGTCGGCGGGACCACCGTCGACGCGGGCCGTGTTGACCGCGAGCTGTCGGCCGTCGGGCGAGACCGCCACGACCTGCGGCCCGCCGTCCGCGGCAGGTGGCGGAAGCGGCAGACGCACCTCCTCGCCGTCGGCCCACACCGTGACGCCCCCGTCGACGGACGCGGCGATCCACGATCCGTCGTCGCTGACCGAGACGGAGACGACCGCACCGTCCAGCCCGGCCGAGCCGGCGGGCCTCACTGGCGCCTGTCGTTTCCCATAGGAGGACCTCCCCGTCCTCGGTTCCCGCAACCAGCACGGTGCCGTCGCGAGAAGCGCCGAGCGCCGACACGGCGGCGCCGGCCTGCAGATAACGCACGAGGCGGGGACTTGCCGCGACGACCGACATCAGCGCCCGCCGGGTCTCGGGATTGGGGTCGCGGCGGTATCCCTCCACGGCCAGCAGCTGAGCCACGTCCAGCCGGTCGCCGATGCCCGCGACCGCGGTCGCCGCCAGCTGCCGGGCCGTGGCCACCGTCTCCTGCTGGCGCGCCACCCGCTGCTGGAGGACCGCGATCCCAGCGCCCACCACGGCGAGAACGAGGAGGACGGACAGTCCGATCGTGGTGCGTCCCCTCAGCCACCGGTCCCGGACGATGCTCCTGGTCAGGAACTCGCCTGCGGCCGTGCTCAGCGCCACGCGCTCGGAGAGCAGTGTGCGCCGTCGGAACGGCCACGGTTTCCACGGCAGCCGGACGGACGCCCGCGGTCCGCCGCCCTCGACTGCGCCCGCCCCTGGCTCGGGTTCGAGGTGGACCCCGGTGTCGGCCACCGCGGCCGCCAGCTGGCCGCGTTCCCACAGCTTCCGGGGTGGCCTGCCATCCACGAGCCACTCCTCGGCCGCCAGCTCGACCCCGCGTCGAGCCCGGAGGGCCACCGAGGCGCCGTCGATCGCATCGCGCAGCGGCGGCCACGCCGACAGGAAGGCCTCGTGCGCGACTCCGACGACCACTCGGTCGGCCTCGCGGTCGGTGACGAGCAGGCGCCTGGCGATGAACGCGTCGAAGGCAGCGGCGACGGCCGGCGGCAGCTCGTCCCGCGGCACCCGGGAGCGCGTCCGCCGTCCGCGTTCGTCCACGGTGACCAGCCGGAGCAGTTCCGTGACGACCTGCTCGGCGGGGAGACCACCGGAGGAGACCGCTGTCTCCAGGGCGGCATCGGCCTGCCGGACCAGGGCCCCCTGCACGCCGCCGAGCTGCTCGTAGCGGCCGGCGAGCAGGCGACCGCCTCGTGGGATCCCCTCGGCCAGCTCGGCCAGCGTGTAGGCGAGCAACGGGAGCGCGTCCCCGGAGTCCGTGTCGGCCACCAGCCGGTCCACCAGGGCGTCGTCCACCTCGATGCCCGCCAGCCGAGCCGGCTTCTCCACGACCGCCCGCAGCGCGTCGCGGCGCAGCGGCGCGATCGTGTGGAGCCGCTTGGGCAGAGCCGCCAGGGCCTCGTCGGTCAGCAGCGGCTCCAGGAACTCCGGTCGCATGGTGGCGACCAGCTGCACCGGCCCCGACAGCGCCGGGCACACGGTCTCGGCGAAGCGGGCCCGCGCGTCCGGTGTCGAGCGGGTGACGATCTCCTCGAACTGGTCGACCACGACGAGCAGGCGACGCCGCCGGTGACCGGGGACCGACAGCAGCAGGTCGTCGACCACCTCTCCGAGCCCCCCGTTGCGGACCCGTTCGCGGAGTGCGGCGGGCGAGTCACCGGAGCCGAGCAGCCGGGCCGCGGCCGCGAGCTCCCGCACCAGGGCCGACAGGGGATCGGCGCCCGGTAGGAAGGGGGACAACGTCCACCAGTCGGGCTCCCGTGCCATGACCGGGAGGAGCCCCGCTCGTGCCAGGGAGGACTTGCCCGAACCCGACGGGCCCAGCACGAGGAGAGCGGCGCCGTCCGCCTGCTCGGCCGGAGACCTGAGCAGCGCGGCCAGTTCCTCGGTCTCGCGCTCGCGGCCGAAGAACACCCGGTGCTGGTCGGTCTCGAACGGGCGCAGGCCCGGGAAGGGCGAGCGGTCGTCCGGCCATCCGCCGCCCCCGGCCGCGTCCACGCGGACCAGTACCTCGGTGAGTGCCGCCCGTCCCCGCTCCCCGTCGCCGGCCACGTCGACGTGGTGGACCGATTGCAGCAGCGGGTGGGTCACGCCGGGCTCGGCCCGCAACGGAAGCAAGCGGGTTCCCCGCGAGCGGGCGAAGACCAGTTCGGCCGTGCACCACACCGAGCTGATGTATGCCGACGTGAGGATGCACACCACGGCGTCGGCCCAGCGCAGCCGCTCGAACAGCCGCTGTTCCCACTCCTCGCCGAGGACGATGCCGTCGCCCAGGTCGCGGTCGAGGAAGACCTCGTGTCCGCCGGCTCGCAACCAGCCGTGCACCACGGTCGCGAAGTCGGTATCGGCGCCGGCGTGACTGACGAACACCCTCGCCACATCGCCCCCTCAGGGCTCTCCCGAAGGGCCCCTCGGACCAGACTGTTCACCGACAGCGACACCGTCAACACCCGCCCGCAGCACCGGAATCTGCCTGTTACCTCCGCCGGGTGATATCGCTCAGGTCCGACATGCCCGCCGCCGACGACCTCGGCATGACGACCGCGCCGAAGCACGACCTCCCCACCGCACCGTGCGACGATGCCGCGGTCGCCGACGTGACGACCCTGCTGCCCTCGCGCGACGCTCTGCTCGAGCGTCTCGGCGAGCGGCTGACCGTGACCGTCCGCACCTCGGCCACCCTCGTGATCATCGGGCTGCTGCGCCGCGACGAGGGCTGGCCGACGGCGCAGAGCACGCTGGCCGCGGTGACCGGACTGCTGGCCCGGTCGCTGCGCGGCGACGACTACCTCGCCAAGTCCGGGCCCGGGGAGTTCGCCGTCCTGATGTCCGGTCCGGCGGACGCGGCCGAGCCGGCCGCCACGCGGCTGAGCGCCGCGATCTCCGACCTCGGCATCGAGGGGTTGACGGCCGCCGCCGGCATCGCGCAGCTGGCTCCCGAGCTCTCGGCCGAGGAGGTGCTGCGCCGCGGGCTGGTCAGCCTCACCGCCGCCCGGCGGGCGGGCGCCGGCACGGTGATCCGCTACCGCGAGCCGTACTGAGTCACGGCGCGAGGCGCTCCACCGCGGCGTCGATCCGCTCGTCGGACGCGGTGAGCGCCAGCCGCACGTGCCGCCCCCCGGCGGGACCGTAGAAGACGCCGGGCGCGGCGACGATGCCGAGACCGGCGAGGAAGTCGATGGTCGACCAGCAGTCCTCGTCTCGGGTGGCCCACAGGTAGAGCCCCGCCTCGGAGTGGTCGATCCGGAGCCCGGCGGCCCGGACGGCGGCGGCGAGCCGCTCCCGCCGCGCCCGGTACCGCGCGCGCTGGGCGTCGACGTGGGCGTCGTCCTCCAGGGCGGCCACCATGGCGGCCTGCACCGGCGTCGGCACCAGGAGCCCGAGATGCCGGCGCACCTCCCATGCGCGCCGGACCAGCGCCGGATCGCCCGAGAGCAGACCGCCGCGGTAACCGGCGGCGGTCGACTGCTTGGACAGCGAGTGCACGGCCAGCAGGCCCGCGTGGTCGGCACCCGCGATCGCGGGGTGCAGGATCGACCGCGGCTCGACGTCCCAGCCGAGCGTCACGTAGCACTCGTCGGCGACCACGGGCACGCCGTGCGCCCGGCCCCAGGCGACCCACCCCCGCAGCTGGTCGTCGGTCAGCACCCGCCCGTGCGGGTTGCCGGGCGAGTTCAGCCAGACCAGGACCACACCTGCGGCATCGGCCGGCGGCGTGTCCGTGCGCCGCACGGCCAGCCCGGCCAGCACCGCGCCGACCTCGTAGGTGGGGTAGGCGACCTCGGGCACGACGACGGTGCCGGTCCCCGTGAGCCCGAGCAGGGTCGGGAGCAGCGCGACGAGCTCCTTGGAGCCGACCGTGGGGATGACCGACGGGTCAGCGCCGAGCGGGTCGGCCACCGCGACGCCGAGCCGGCGCCGCAGCCACCCGGCAGCCGCCGTCCGCAGGGCCGGCGTGCCCAGGGCGGTGGGATAGCCGGGCGCGTTCCCGGCGGCGGCCAGGGCGTCGGACAGCACCGTCGGTGTGTCGTCGACCGGGGTGCCGATCGACAGGTCGACCACGCCGCCCGGGTGCCCGGCGGCGCGCGCCCGGGCACCGGTGAGCGCGTCCCAGGGGAAGTCGGGCAGCGAACGGGCCGCGCCCGGGACCGTCTCCGTCAGTGGCCCTTTCAGTGACCTTCGCCCTGCGGGGGAAGCGCGGCGACCAGCGGGTGGTCCTTGTTGATCTTCCCCGTCTTCGCCGCACCCCCCGGGCTGCCGAGGTCGGAGAAGAACTCCACGTTGGCGTTGTAGAAGTCCTTCCACTTGTCCGGGACGTCGTCCTCGTAGTAGATGGCCTCCACCGGGCAGACCGGCTCGCAGGCGCCGCAGTCCACGCACTCGTCGGGGTGGATGTAGAGCATCCGCTCGCCCTCGTAGATGCAGTCCACCGGACACTCGTCGATGCACGCCTTGTCGAGGACGTCGACGCAGGCCTGGGTGATCACGTAGGTCACGGTGGTTCCCTCCCGGGGACGCGTGTAGCAGTAACCGCTGGCCAGGCCAGGGTGGGTCCTGAGGCCACAGTATGACGCCCCGGTGCGCGCGCGGGCGCGACGGGTGGCCCGCGACGGGCCGACGTCCCCCGGACGGGGTGACCCGGAAGCGGCATCTCAAGCTTCGCGGGCGTCTGCCGATCCTGGTTGCGTGCACGGAGCGAGGAACACGCGGGCGACGTCGGCGTCCCCCTTCGACGCACAGGCGGCCATGGAGGGCCTGCTCCAGCGTCTGCGCGCCTCCTCCGGCGCCACCCGGCTCTCGGTGTGGGTGCTCGAGGCCACGACGCAGACGATGGTCCCGTTCCGCCAGGCGGTAGCCACCTCCGGGCGGCCACCCGTCGAGCACCCCCGCCTGCGCACGCCGGTCGCGCTGAGCCGGTCGCCCTTCTTCGCCCGCGTCGTCCGGGACCGGGCGCCGGCCGTGGCGCACTCGACCGGGCGCCGGGCAGCCGACCGCGAGATCGAGGATGTCGGCATCCGCTCGGCCCACGGCGAGCCGCTGCTCCTGGACGGCGAGGTCATCGGCGTCCTGACCGTCGAGCCGGCCGCGGCGGCCGCACCGCGCCTGCTCCGCAGGGCCACCCGTGAGCTCGCCGCAGCGGTCGACGAGGCGTGGACCCGGCGCTCGGAGAAGCGTCGGACCGCGCAGGCCACCGTCCTGCTGCAGCTGATCGAGTCCGCCTCGCAGGCGCCGTCGACGGACCAGCTCCTGGCGGTCGCCTGCCGGCTGCTGGCCGGGCTCGGCGAGGTGGAGCGCGCCTGCATCTTCCTGGTCGAGGACGGCGCCCTGGTGCCGCGCATGGCCAGCTGCGCCGACGGCCGTCGCGACCCGGCCACCCGGGAGCAGTTCCGCAACGCCCCCGTCGGGCTGCAGCTGGCCGAGACCGTGCTGCGGACCGGCCAGCCGGTGACCGCCGACCGGGACTCGCATCTGCTGTCGGGCTGGTGGGCCGACTCCTTCCACATCGCCTCCGGCCTCGCCGTGCCGCTGGGGCGCAGCCCGCATCTCGCCGGCGTGCTGGCCCTGGGCAGCACCCGGCTGCGACCGTTCTCCGAGGACGTTCGCCGCCTCGCCGCGGCCGCCGGCGCGCACCTCGGCGGCGTCATCGAGCAGGCCCGCACCAGCCAGGCACGCGCGGCCTCGCTGACCACCACCCGCGTGGTCCGCCACAGGCTGGTCGACCGAGGGGCTCGCCCGCGCCGCCGCCTGCTGCCCGCCCGCTGACGCGGCGGCCCGCCCCGGGAGAATCCCCCGCGTGCCCGTGCCGCCGTCCGTCGCCGCCCTCGAACGGCTGGCCGCCCGCAGCTGGCGAGGGCTGGAGGAGGCGCCCTACGGCGACTGGCTGCTGCGCGCCGGCGGCGGGTTCACCGGCCGGGCCAACTCGGTGCTGGTGCTCGGCGACCCGCCCGCCGACCTGCCCGACGCCGTTGACGCCGTGACCCACTGGTACACCCGGCGCGGGCTGCAGCCCCGTGCGCAGGTTCCGGGGCCGGGCAACGAGGAGGCCGACGCCGCCTTCGACGCCGCCGGCTGGGCCCACCACGACGAGGTCCTCGTGCTGACCGCGCCGCTCACCGGCTGGGCGGAGACCGCCGTGCAGGTGTCCCTGGCCCCGACCCCGGACGACGCCTGGCTGGCCGGGTACCGCTACCGCGGCACGCCGCTGCCCCCGGTCGCCGCCGCGGTGCTGGCCAACGCCGACGAGCCGGTGTTCGCCGCCGTCCGCTGCGATCCCGAGCCGGCGCCGCTGGCCGCCGTCGCGCGGGGCGTGCTCGTGGACGGCTGGCTGTGCGTCACCGCCGTGACCGTCGACGAGCGGCACCGACGGCGCGGACTCGCGACCGCCGTCATGGCTGCGCTGGGCGCCTGGGCGCGCGACCGCGACGGGCACTCCTGCCTCCTGCAGGTCGCGCAGGAGAACACCCCGGCCCTGGCGCTCTACGCACGGCTGGGGTTCACCGAGCACCACCGCTACCACTACCGGCTGGGTCCGCAGGCCTGACCCGGGGTCGGGCCGCGCTGCCCAGGATGCGGCCCACCGAGACGGCCGCGGCGAGCACCCCGGTCATCAGGAAGACCAGGCTCAGCGTCCCGAGCGCGCCGGTGCCGAGGAGCACGACATCCCCCTCGGGGCGGCGGGACATGGAACTGACCGCGACGACCAGCCAGACGACCACGGGGAGCACGGCGACCAGTCGCGAGCCCGACAGCCGGTGCAGCAGGGCCGGCAGCAGCAGGTTGCCCACGACGGCGGCCAGGACGGACACGGGCACGAGCACGCCGCCGATGCGGAGGGGGAGCCAGAAGACCTGCACCAGGACCAGCCACCCGCCGACCACGACGGCGACGACCGCCCAGCCGAGCCGGTCCAGCAGCTGCAGCGGAGTCATCCGCCCAGACCCGCGAACAGGTCGTCCTCCCACCCCTGCGGACCGTTCCCGGCCGGGCCGCGCTCGCCGCGGACCAGGCGGTAGTACTCCGTGCCCAGCACCTCCATGCCCAGGTTGTTCGACAGCGCGAAGAACGGGCCGTCGACCTGGATCTGCGTGGGATGCGCGCGCATCGCGGCGTCCTTGCGGTCGACGAACGCGCGGCCGTCGACGGCGGCCGTCACCTGGTCGTCGGGCACCCCGAACGGGATCTCGTCCGCGCTGACCGCCCCCTCGAAGAACGAGTCCGCGCCGACGGCCGCCAGCGCGTCGATGCCCTGCTGGAGCACCGACCTGGGCACGCAGCACCAGTACACCTTGGCCACCGACCAGGCCTGCCCCAGGTCTGGCCGGTACGCAGGGTCCGCCGCCGCCTCGACGGCACGCATCGCGACGCGGTGGGCCTGGATGTGGTCGGGGTGGCCGTAGCCACCGTTCTCGTCGTAGGTGACCACCACCTGCGGGCGCACCTCGCGGACGACGTCGACCGCGTGGGCCACCGCCTCGTCGAGGTCGGCGTTCCAGAAGGCCCGAGGGTGCTCGTTGGCGGGGGTGCCCATCATCCCGGAGTCCCGGAAGCGCCCCGGCCCCCCGAGGAACCGGACGTCGCGGACCCCCAGCGCCTCCATCGCCGACCGCAGCTCCCAGATGCGGTAACCGCCGAGCTGGTCGGCCTGATCGGCAGCCAGCTGGGCGAGCTCGGGGACCAGCACCTCCCCCTCCTCGCCGAGGGTGCAGGTGAGCAGGGTGACGCCGACGCCCTCGGCGACGTACTTGGCCATGGTGGCGCCGTTGTTGATGGTCTCGTCGTCCGGGTGCGCGTGGACGAGGAGGAGGCGTCGGTCGGAGGAGGTCACGGGAGCGATCTTCCCTGGTCGCCCCGGCTGAGGCCCGAAGGGTCCCGCGCCGGACGGCTCCCGGCAGCGTGCGGTCCGGTGCACCGCCACATGCACAGAAGCGGGGGCCGACCCTTCCGGGCCGACCCCCGCTCCGGGGTGGTGCTCAGATCACTCGGTGAAGCCGATGTCCTGGTACCGGGCCGAGGCGAACCCGAAGGCTCCGAAGTTCGCCAGGTTGTCGACCGTGGCCCAGATGTCGGGCCGCTGGTAGAGGGTCAGCGAGTGGACGATGTCCCAGATCTGGGCGTCGATCTCGTTGGCCATCTCACGGGCCCGCTCGGGGTCGAGCTCCGACTTGACCTCGTTGAACCCGGCGTCGATCTCCGGCGTCCCGACCCGGGCGAAGTTCTGCTGGATGTTGTCGCCCTGCGGCATCGCGTAGATCGAGGACGACGAGCTGATCGGGAACGGCGTGCCGATCCAGGAGAAGACCGTCATGTCGTAGTCGCCGATGAGGATGTAGTTCTCGAAGAACTGGCCCACGTCGACCGTCTCGATCTGGACGTCGGCACCGACCTCGGCCAGCATGCTCTGGACCAGCTGCGCCTCCTGGGCGCTCGTGGCCACACCGGACGGGATCACGAACCGCACGGACAGCTCCTGGCCGTCCTTGGTCCGCGTGCCCTCGTCGCCCTCGCGGGTCCAGCCGGCCTCTTCGAGCTCGGCGTTGGCCGCCTCGACGTCGGGCTCCGAGAGCTCGCCGGCGTTGTCCTGGTAGCCCTCCTGGTTCCGCATGAAGATGTGGTTGTCGAGCTTGGTGGCGTCGCCACCCAGCGGGCCGATCATGGCGTCGGTGATGGTCTGCCGGTCGATGGCCTTGGCCAGCGCCTTGCGGACCGCGACGTCGGAGAGCACCGGCGAAGTGCCGTTGATGGTGATGTGCCGGAAGTTCGGCCCACCCGCACGACGGATCTCGATGCCGTCGGTGCCCTCGGCGCGCTGCAGCTTGTTGACGTCGGCAGCGATCTCGATGAAGTCGACCTCACCGTTGACCAGCGAGTCGATCTGGGCGTCGAGGTCGATGACCCGGTAGATGATCCGGTCCAGGATCGCCGGGTCGCCCCACCAGTCCGGGTTGCGCTCGAGCGTGATCGTCTGCGCGGTCGCGTCGATGCTCGCCAGCTGGAACGGACCCGCGGTCACCTGCGGCTGCTCGACCCAGCCGGTGTTGAACACCTCGGGGTCGCTGTTGGTCGACGCCGGGTACAGCGGGCTGTACAGGCTCTGCCAGTCGGCGAAGGGGGTCGCGAAGGTGACGACGGCCTGCTTCTCGCTGTCGCCCTCCTCCACCGACTCGATCTGGTCGTACCCGGTCGTCGACGAGATGTTGTACGCCGGGTTGGTGCCGTTGAGCGCCTGCCACTGGGCGATGAGGTCCTGCGCGGTGATCGGCGTCCCGTCCGACCAGGTCGCGTCCTCGTTGATGTCGTAGGTGACCGTCTGCGGGTCCTCGGAGGTCAGCTCGATGTTGGTGAAGTAGTCCTCGTTGACCACCGGGTTGGCGTCGGCCTCGAAGTGGAAGGCCGAGGGCATGAGCGCCTCGATGACGTCGGCGTTGTCCTGGAGGGTGCCGTCGAACTGGTGATAGTTGAAGTTCGGCGGGATCTCACCCAGCGGCCAGCGCAGGTCACCACCCTCGGCGAGCTCATCGCGGTCGACCGCGTTGATCTGGTTCTCGGAGGCGGAGGCGGCTTCGCCGCTCCCGCCGCCGTTGCCACCGGAGTCGGAGTCCCCGCCGCCACAGCCGGCCAGCACGAGGGCGGCGGCAGTGGCAGCGGCGACTGCACTGAGTGGACGAAGTCTCAAGAGGTGCTCCATGGTCGGTGCCGGCGTCCCAGCCGGGCTGGAACGGACGGCCGATTCTCGGACGTCCGGAGGGTAAGCACGTGTCCGCGTCGAACGGATCACGTCGCCATAACGATCACCGCTGGATCCGACGGGGCAGCGCTCCCTTTATCGGCGTCAGACGCTGGGAACTTGACCACCCGCGACCTGACCGCTCAGGTGGGGACGACGTGCCGCTCGCGCGCCCAGTGGCACGCCGCCTCCTGCTCTCCGCCGGCTTCGTGGCGCTCCAGGGGCGGGTCCACCTCGATGCACAGCCGCTGCTGCTCCTCGGGCAGCTCGGCGAACAGTGGACAGCGCAGGCGGAACCGGCACCCGGACGGCAGGTTCGCGGGGTCGGGCAGGTCGCCGCGCACCAGGATGCGCGACCGCTTCCGCTCGGCCACGGGATCGGGGATCGGCACGGCCGACAGCAGCGCCTGCGTGTAGGGATGCGTGGGTCGCTCGAAGACGTCGGCCCCGCTCCCCACCTCGACCAGCCGACCCAGGTACATCACCGCCACGCGGTCGGCGATGTGCCGCACCACCGAGAGGTCGTGCGCCACGAAGAGGTAGGACAGGCCGAGGCGGACCTTGAGGTCCTCGAGCAGGTTGAGCACGCCGGCCTGGATGGAGACGTCGAGGGCGGAGACCGGCTCGTCGAGCACCAGCAGCTTCGGCTCGAGCGCCAGCGCCCGGGCGATGCCGATGCGCTGCCGCTGACCGCCCGAGAAGTCGGCCGGGTACCGGTTGGCGTGCTCGGGGCTGAGCCCCACCAGGGACAGCAGCTCCCGCACGCGCTCCTGGCGCCGCTCGGCCGGGACGCGGAAGGCGCGCATCGGCTCCTCGATGATGTCGCCGACCGGCAGCCGCGGGTCCAGGGACGCCAGCGGGTCCTGGAAGACGACCTGCACGTCGCGTCGCAGCTGCTTGCGGCCGCTGCGGTCCAGCCCTCCGACGTCGGTGCCGAGCAGCGTCACGGTGCCCTGCTCCGGGCGCGTCATCTCGAGGATCTGCATGATCGTGGTCGTCTTGCCGCAGCCGGACTCGCCGACGAGCCCGAGCGCCTCGCCCTCGCGGATGTCGAAGCTGATCCCGTCGACGGCCGTGATGGTGCCGATCTTGCGGCGCAGCACGACACCCTTCGTGATCGGGTAGCGCTTGGCGAGGTCGCGCACCTCCAGGACCGCGGCCCGCTGGTCGCGGGGGAGCTCCTCGCGCGCCGTCGCGATGGCGGGGGCGGGAAGACCGGCACGCCGTCGATGAGGCCGTGCTCGATCTCCTCGCTGCGGTGGCACGCGGCACGGCGCGCCCCGTCGGCGGTCGGCTCCAGTGCCGGTTCGACGTCGTGGCAGATGGAGATGCTGACCGGGCAGCGGGGCACGAACGGGCACCCCCGGGCAGGCGGGCCACGTTCGGCGGTGACCCCTCGATCGGGGTCAGGGGTTCGCCCGGCCGGTCGAGTCGCGGCACCGAGCCGAGCAGCCCGATCGTGTACGGCATCCGCGGATCGGCGTAGACCGGCACGACGGCGCCGCTCTCCACCGCCTTTCCGGCGTACATGACCACGATCCGGTCGGCCATGCCCGCCACGACCCCGAGGTCGTGGGTGATCATGATGGTCCCGGCGTTGGTGATCTCCCGCGCCTTGTCCAGCAGCTCGAGCACCTGCGCCTGGATGGTCACGTCCAGTGCCGTCGTCGGCTCGTCGGCGATGAGGACGTCGGGGTCGTTGGCGATCGCCATCGCGATCATCACGCGCTGCCGCATGCCGCCGGAGAACTCGTGGGGGTAGGCCTTGGCCCGCTCGCGGGCGTTCGGGATGCCCACCGCGTCGAGCAGCTCCACCGCGCGGGCGAAGCCGTCGTCCTTCGACACCCCGCGGTGGACCTGCACGGTCTCGGCGATCTGGTCGCCGATCGAGTAGACCGGCGTCAGCGCCGACAGCGGGTCCTGGAAGACCATCGCGATCTTGTTGCCGCGGATCCTGGCCAGCTGCCGGTCGGGCAGCCCGACCAGCTCCTGGCCGTGCAGCCGGACGCTGCCGGCCACCGTCGCCGACTCCGGCAGCAGGCCCATGACGGCCAGCGAGGACACCGACTTGCCGGACCCGGACTCGCCGACGATGCCGAGGACCTCGCCCGGTGCCAACGTGTAGCTCAGCCCGCGGACCGCCGGGACGACGGCGTCGTCGCCGGGGAACTCGACGGTCAGGTCCCTCACCTCGAGCAGGGGGCGGCCGGGTCCGGCGTCCCCGCGAGCTGCTCCTCCCTGAGGGTCACTTGGTGGCTCCCGCGCGCTTGGAGGCCGGGTCGAGGGCGTCGCGCAGACCGTCACCGAAGACGCTCACCGCGAGCGTGGTGAGCACCAGCAGGCCACCGGCGAACATGAACAGCCAGGGGAAGGTGAACGCCGACCGGGTGCCGTCGGCGATCAGCGTGCCCAGCGAGACGTCCGGCGGCTTGACGCCGAACCCGAAGTAGGACAGGCCCGATTCGGCGATGATCGCCGTGGCCACCGCGATGGTGGCGTCGATGATCAGCAGCGAGCTCATGTTCGGGATCAGGTGCCGGAAGATGATCCCCGCCGAGGACACCCCCGAGTAGCGCGCGGCCTGGACGAACTCCCGCTCGCGCAGGCTCAGCGTCATGCCGCGGACGATGCGGGCGGTGATCATCCACGCGAAGACGGCGATCAGGAACACCAGCACCAGCCAGCTGGCGCCCCGCAGGTTGCCGCTGATGATCGCGATGATGAGGAAGGAGGGGATCACCAGCAGCAGGTCGACGATCCACATCAGGACGCGGTCGACCCAGCCGCCGAAGTAGCCGGCGACGGCACCGACCACGGCGGCCAGGCCGGTGGAGATGACCGCGACCAGCAGCCCGATGAGCAGCGACTTCTGCAGCCCCCGCATCGTCAGGGCGAAGACGTCGCCGCCGATCTGGGTCGTGCCGAACCAGTGGTCGGCCGACGGAGGCTGCAGGAAGGCGGTGAAGTCCTGGTCACCGTAGGTCCACCCCGTGATCGCCTCGTAGACGCGGGGACCCACGAAGGCGGCGACGAACAGCAGCGCCAGCACGACGAGGGAGGCCATGGCCGCCTTGTTGCGTCGCAGGCGGCGCAGGACGAGCTGACGGCGTCCCCGGACGACCACGTCGGGGCCGGACGCGGTCTCCCGCGGCGTGTCCCTGAGCGAGTCGTCGTCGGCGATGAGCAGGGGGTCTGCGGGTAGCGACATGTCAGTTCCTCACCCTCAGGTGACCCGCACGCGCGGATCGAGAACGGCGTAGAGGACGTCGGACAGGAATCCCGAGAAGAGGATGAACACGGCGGTGAACAGCGCCACCGTCGCCGTCACGTGGATGTCGTTGCCGCGGATGGAGTCCACCAGCCACTCCCCCATCCCGTGCCAGCCGAAGATCTTCTCGGTGAAGGTGGCGCCGACCGCGAGCGTGCCGAACGAGAACGCCAGCAGGGTCGCCATGGGGATGAGCGCGGTGCGCAACCCGTGCTTGTACAGCGCCCGCCTGCGGGTGAGCCCCTTGGCCTGCGCCGTCCGGAGGAAGTCGCTGCCCATGACGTCGAGCATCGCGTTGCGCTGGTACCGGGAGAAGAAGGCGATCAGCCCGAGGGCGATCGACAGCGTCGGCAGGATCAGGTGGGCGACCTGGTCCTTGACCGTGCCCCAGAAACCGGCGTCGAGGCCGGGCGTCTCGTAGCCGGTGTAGTAGAGCAGCGTCGTCCCGGCCGCCTGGTTGAGCTTCACGGCACCGAACTTGAGCAGCACCGCGGTGAAGAACACCGGGGTGGCGATGAACAGGAACGAGAAGGCGGTGAAGAACTTGTCGGTGAACTTGTACTGCTTGATCGCGCTCGCCACCCCGACCAGGACCCCGAGCACGGCCCCGATGATCGAGCCGAGCAGGAGCAGCCGGAGGCTCACCAGCGCGCGTGAGCCGAGCTGGTCGTTGATGTCGCCGCCGGTGACCGTCTTGCCGAAGTCACCGGTGACGACGCCGCCCATCCAGTCGACGTAGCGGCCGATCAACGGGTCCTTGTCGTTGACTCCGTACGCCGTCAGCTGCTGGTCGATCACCGCCGCCGGCACCGGAGGGTTGCGGCCCTCGTACCGCGCGCGGGGGTTCAGCGCGAGTGACGCGACGAAGTACGCCAGGGTCGTCGCCACCAGGACCAGGACGACGTAGTTGGCCAGTCGTCGGAGCAGGAACCGCCCCACTGATGCCCTCCGCTCGATGTGCAGGTCGATGGCCTCGCGGCCGGGACGTCGGTGCTAGCCGGCCTCGATCGGGACCACGGCCCGCGCCTCGGCGAAGTGGCACGCCGACGCGTGCCCCTGGCCGCGGTCGACCAGCGCGGGTGGCTCCTCGGCGCAGATCTCCTGAGCCTTCCAGCACCGGGTGCGGAAGCGGCAGCCGGACGGGGGGTTCGCCGGGCTCGGCACGTCGCCCTGCAGCAGGATGCGCTCCTTGAGCCCGCGCAGCTGCGGCTGGTGCACCGGCACCGACGACAGCAGCGCCTGCGTGTACGGGTGCGACGGCGACCCGTACACGTCGACGTCGCTGCCCTCCTCCACCACGCTGCCGAGGTACATCACCGCGACCCGGTCGGAGATGTGCCGCACGACCGACAGGTCGTGGGCGATGAAGAGGTAGGACAGGCCGAAGTCGTCCTGCAGGTCCTCGAGCAGGTTGACCACCTGCGCCTGCACCGAGACGTCGAGGGCGGACACCGGCTCGTCGCAGACGATCACCTCCGGTTGCAGGGCCAGGGCGCGGGCGATGCCGATGCGCTGCCGCTGACCGCCGGAGAACTGGTGCGGGTACCGGTTCACGAAGTCGGGGTTGAGGCCGACCCGGTCCATCAGGTCCTGCGTTCGCTTGAGCCGGCCCTGACGGGGGGCGATGTCGGCGTGCACCGACCAGCCCTCGGCGACGATGTCGCCGACGGTCATGCGCGGGTTCAGCGACGCGTACGGGTCCTGGAAGATGATCTGGACCTCACGGCGGTAGGCCTTGAGGGCGCGGGCGCCCATCCGTGCGACGTCCCGTCCCTTGTAGAGGATCTGCCCGTCGGTGGGCCGTTCCAGGGCGACGATCAGCTTGCCGGTCGTCGACTTCCCGCAGCCGGACTCGCCGACCAGACCCAGCGTCTCTCCGCGGCCGAGCCGGATGTCGACGCCGTCCACGGCACGGACGTGACCGATCGTCCGCTTGAAGACGATGCCCTGCGTCAGGGGGAAATGCTTCTTCAGGCCGCGCACCTCCAGCAGCGGCTCCCCGGTCGGCGGGGTCGGCGGCGCTGCCGCCGCCCTGGCGGCGGCGACGTCGGCGTCGGTGAGGTCAGACACCGAGGACCTCCTCGCTGTAGTGGCAGGCAGCTTCCCGGCCGGGGACGACGACCCGCAGCGGCGGCACGTCACCGGCGCAGTCACGGCCGGGAGCCGCATCCGCGCCGAGGCGCCGGCGGGCGCAGCGGGGGTGGAAGGGGCACCCCGACGGGATCCGCGCGAGGCTGGGCGGCTGCCCGGCAATCGGCTGCAGCCGGCCACCCTTCGCCTCCACGTGCGGCACCGAGTTCATCAGGCCCTCGGTGTAGGGGTGGGCGGGGTTGTCGAAGACGTCGGTGACGGTGCCGCGCTCGACGATGCGCCCGGCGTACATGACCGCGACGTTGTCGGCGACCTCGTTGACGACGCCGAGGTCATGGGTGATGAGCACCAGACCCATCCCGGTCTCGCGCTGCAGGTCCTTGAGCAGGTCCATGACCTGCGCCTGGACCGTCACGTCGAGGGCGGTCGTCGGCTCGTCCGCGATGAGGATGCGGGGGTCCAGCGCGATGGCCATCGCGATCATCACGCGCTGCCGCATGCCGCCCGAGAACTGGTGCGGATAGTCGTTGACCCGGTCGGCGGCCGCCGGGATGCGGACGCGGTCCATCAGCTCGACGGCGCGCTTCTTCGCTTCCTTCTTGCTCAGTCCCCGGTGCGCGCGGAACATCTCGCCGATCTGGTAGCCCACGCTGTACACGGGGTTCAACGAGGACAGCGCGTCCTGGAAGATCATCGAGATGCCCGGGCCGCGGACCTTGCGCTGCTCCTCGGCGGACTGGGTCAGCAGGTTGCGCCCCTCGAACCAGATCTCCCCGCGCGGCACCCGTGCGGGAGGGCTGTCGAGGATGCCCATGATCGCCTGGGCGGAGACGGACTTGCCCGACCCGGACTCGCCGAGGATGGCCAGCGTCTCCCCCTCCGACACGGTGTAGCTGATGCCGTTGACCGCGTTGACCACACCGGCGCGGGTGCGGAACTCCACGTGGAGGTCCTCGACGGCCAGGATCGGCGCACCGGGCTCGCCGCGCCGGGCATCGAGCTCCGAGCTGGGCAGGATGGTCACGAGCGCTGCCTCGGGTCGAGGGCGTCGCGGAGCGCGTCGCCCATCATGATGAAGGCCATCACGGTCAGGGTGAGAACCAGGCTGGGGAAGAACACCAGGTGCGGCGCGCTGCGCAGCAGCGACTGCCCGTTCTCGATCTGCAGGCCCCAGGAGATCGCCGGCCGCTGCAGCCCCACGCCGAGGAAGGTCAGGGTCGCCTCGGCCGCGATCAGCACCCCGATGGTGATCGTCGTGTACACCAGCACCGGCGCCACGGCGTTGGGCAGGATGTGCCGCACCAGGATCCGCCAGCTGGAGGCGCCCATGGCCCGTGCGGCCGCGACGTAGTCCGAGCTCTTCACCGCGATCACCTGGGAGCGCACCAGCCGCATAGCCGTCATCCAGCCGAACGCGGCGAGCGCGATCGCGACGGCGACGACGCCACGGCCGACGATGCCGCTCCGGAGGACGACGATGGCACCCAGGATGAACGGGATGGCGTAGAAGACGTCGGTCAGGCGGGCCAGCACGCTGTCGGTGACGCCACCGAAGAAGCCGGCGACGGCCCCCACCACCACGCCGAGGACGAGGATCACCAGCACGGCGAGGAGCCCGATGATCAGCGAGTTGCGGGCGCCGTGGACGACGTTGGCCAGGTAGTCGCAGCCCTGCTGGTCGTACCCGAACCAGTGCTGCGCCGACGGCGCCTGCTTGCTGTTGGCCAGGTCGCACGCCCGCGGGTCCGCGCCGCGGGCGAAGAAGGACGGGAAGACCGCGACGAGGAGGAACAGCCCGCCGAGGAACGCCCCGATCCAGAAGAGCACGTTGCGCCGCAGCTCGCGCCAGGCGTCGCTCCACAGACTGTTCTGCCGCTCCTTGGTCACGTCGACGTCCGGCGCCGCCAGGCCCGTCGTCGTCCCGGCGACGACCTCGTCGTGCCGGAGGTCGGCCTGCTGCCGATCAGTCATAGCGGATCCTCGGGTCGAGGACGGCGTAGAGCACGTCGACCACCAGGTTGAAGAAGATGAAGAAGAACACCATGAGGGTGACGATGCCGACCACGACGGCACCCTCCTGCGCCCGGACGGCGTCGAAGATGGCCCGACCGATGCCGGGCAGGTTGAACACCGTCTCCGTGACGATCGCTCCGCCCATCAGCGTGCCGATGTCCGCGCCGATGAACGTGACGACGGGGATGAGGCTGTTGCGCAGCGTGTGCCGCACCACGATCGTGCGGTTGGGCAGGCCCTTGGCCCGCGCCGTCCGCACGTAGTCCGCCCGCAGGTTCTCCGCGACGCTGGTCCTCGTCAGTCGCGCCACGTAGGCCAGCGACCCGGCGGCGAGCACCAGACCGGGCAGCAGGTAGCTGTACCAGCCCTGGCTGATACCGGAGATCGGGAACCAGCCCAGCTGCAGACCGAGGAGGAACTGGGCGACGAAGGCGAGGACCAGGATCGGGATGGAGACGACGACGGTGCTCGAGACGAGCACCAGGTTGTCCATGAAGCCGTTGCGGCGGATGCCGGCGAGGACGCCGGCGACGATGCCGATCAGCGCCTCGAACGCGATCGCGGTGACGGTCAGCCGGACCGTCACCGGCAGCCGTTGGGCGATGGTGTCCTCGACCGCGCGGCCGCGGAAGTCGGTGCCCAGGTCGCCCTGCAGCAGGTCGCCGACGTACTTCACGTACTGGACGACCAGTGGGTCGTTGAGGTTGAACTCGTCGGTCAGCGCAGCGACGACGGCCGGGGGCAGCGCCCGGTCCCCGCCCAGCGCCCGGATCGGGTCCCCGGGGAGGGCGTACACCATCGCGAAGATCAGGAACGAGGCACCGATCAGGACCGGGATGGCGAGCAGCAGTCGGCGAACGACGTAGCGCCCCATGTCCCCCCTCTGGTTCGTGCGCGCCGGCCGGTCGGGCCGGCGCCGGGTCCATCGTGCTCCATCCCGCAGGAGCACGCGTGCCGCCGGGGGCGTCCGTCCTCGGTGAGGTCGGCCGCCCCCGGCGGATGGTGCGGAGTGGTACGGGTCCTGCTACCTGGTCAGCCGATGACCCGCACGGCCGCGGCGTCGATGCGACCGAAGGCGTCGATGATCACGTTCTCGACCTTCTCCGAGTGCGCACCGATGTTGACGCGGTACCAGAGCGGCGCGGACGGCATGTCCTGGATCAGCAGGTCCTCCGCGGCCTGGTAGGCAGCGATGGCGTCCTCGTCGTTGTCGGCGCCGTTGCCCTCACGGATGAGGTCGTCGAACTCCGGGTTGCCGTAGAAGGTCGTGTTCGACCCCGCCGGCGCCTGGGCGCTGGTGGCGTACAGCGGGCCGAGGAAGTTCTCGGCGACCGGGTAGTCCATGATCCAGCCCTCGCGGAACGGGCCGGTCATCCCCTTCGCGTCGCGCAGCGGGAGGTACTCCGAGAAGTCCAGCTCCATCCGCAGCACGTACTCGACGCCGAGGTTGGTGCGGAGCTGATTGCCCATCGCCTCCATCCACGCCTCGTGGCCGGCACCACCGTTGGACCACAGCTCGATCGGCTGGGTCCGGTCGAAGCCCGCCTCGTCGAGCAGGGCGTTGGCCTCGTCGACGTTCAGCTCGCAGACGTCGCAGGCGTCGTCCCGGTGGCCGGCGACGACCGGGTTGATGAACGACGTCGCCGGCTGGCGGGTGCCGCTGAAGATGGCCTCCGTGATCGCCTCGCGGTCGATCCCCATCGAGATGGCGCGACGGACCCGCGGGTCGGAGTAGCGCTCGTCGTAGGTCGGGAACCCGAGCGAGGTGATGTCGCCCTGCACGGTCTCGATGGCCCGGTCACCGAACTCGTCCTCGGCCGACGGGATGGCGTCCGGCGGCAGCGTGTCGATGATGTCGAGGTTGCCGCCCTGCAGGTCGGTGTAGGCGGTCTCCAGCTCGGCGTAGACCGCGTAGGTGACCTCGTCGGCGTTGGCCTTGTCCTCGCCGGCGTAGTCGTCGTAGCGGGTGAGGGTGATGCCCTGCCCGGGGACGAACGGCTCCTCGGCCTGGAACGGGCCGTTGCCGATCGGCTGCTCGCCGAAGCCCTCGGGGTCGTCGAAGAACGCCTCGGGAAGCGGGAAGAAGGCGGTGTAGCCCACGGTGGTCGGCCACTGGGCGTACGGCGCGTCCAGTTCGACCTCGAAGGTGAGGTCGTCGACGACGCGCAGGCCGCTCATCTCGGTGGCGGCCGGGTCGCCGATCGGGTTGTCCTCGGCGTCGGTCGGCGCCTGCAGGTCGGCGTACCCGACGACGTGGTTGAAGAAGTAGCTGTTGCCCTGGGCGTTCGGGCTGTACGCGGTGTAGTTCCACGCGTCGACGAAGGACTGCGCGGTCACCGGGCTGCCGTCGTGGAACGTCCAGCCGTCGTTGAGCGTGACGGTCCAGGTCGTGGCGTCGTCGGACTCGATCGACTCGGCGACACCGTTGAAGGTCGGCTCGTTGGTCTCGGGGTCGTACTGCACGAGCCCGGTGAAGAGCGAGTCGACGACCTGGCCGCCCTCGGTCTCGTTGGTGTTGCCGGGGACGAGCGGGTTCTCGGGCTCGCCGATGTAGATGCTGAACGAGCCGCCGCTCTGCGCGGTGGGGTCGCCGCCCTCGCCGCCGGTGTCCTCGTCGCTGCCACCACAGGCAGTCATCAGCATCGCGGCGGCGACGGCCGTCGCCACGAGCGAACTGCTCCGCTTGGTCAACTTCACGTGCAATGCCTCCCTCGACCCGCACGTCGGCGGGGGGAACGGACAGGATTCCGCCCGCGGCCATCGGGCCGACGGGCGTCTGATCGATCACGAGCAGGTCCACACCAGGGACGCCTCGGTCCCTCGTCGGGACGGTGTGAACCCTAGGCAGCCATCGGAAGGCCCGACCACGAAGGTCATCGAATTGTGACTAAAGCTCACGAACCGCCGCGCAACCGTAACTTCCACACCCGGAGAGGCGTGCAGGGGTCACGCGATTCCGCCGGCAGGGCCCGAAGACCGCAGGCCTTCCGGGGACAGGGTTCGGCCGGCCGGGCCCCGGGTAACGGTGTGCGGACACGTGTTCCGAGACCAGGAGGCAGCCATGAGCGGCGAGGACAAGGCCAACAACAAGATGGAGGAGCTCGGCGGCAAGGCCAAGGAGGCCCTGGGCAACGCGACGAACGACCGCGACCTGCAGGCCGCCGGCCAGAAGGACCAGACGAAGAGCAACCTCAAGCAGGCCGGCGAGAAGGTCAAGGACGCCTTCAAGTAGGCCCTCTCCCCGCTTTCGGTACAGAAAGCGACGGTCCGCGTCCCGGCTTTCGGTACGGAAGGCCGGGACGCGGTCGACGTGCGCTCAGCGCAGGCCGAGAAGCGCACGGATGCGTGCGACCACTGCGTCCAGGTCCCGCAGGTCGGCAGCACTCAGCCGGATCACTCGCCACCCTGCCGCCACCAAGCGCGCGTATCTCCGGTCGTCCTGCTGGATCTGGAGCTCTTCGAAGTGGTGTGCGCCCTCGTACTCCACGATGAGCCGCGCGTCCGGCCACGCCAGGTCGACCCGGCCGAGGAACACGTCTCCGTCCATCACCACGTGCTGCGGAACGGGCACGGGAAGCCCGGCCCGGACGCACGCCACGCGGACCAGCGACTCGGGCCGGCTCTGACTGCGCCCGTCGACGAGTGAGGTGACTGTCGCGAAGCGTCGTGCTCCCCACGCACCCCGCCGCGCTCGTCCCAGGCGATCCAGCGAGCGGGCGTCGACATGGCCGGCGTGTGTCATGGCGTCGAGCAGCGCCACCGCGGTCGGGATCGACTCCTGGGTCGCGACCTCCCACGCCGTCCGCAGAGGGGAGGTGAGCCGGACGTGCTCGCGCGCGTCATCGATCGTGACCACTTCCGCAGGGCCCACACCCGTTCGGTGCACCCGGATGCCCCGGGGCCCCCTCCAAGCCGATTCGGGCGGTACCACGACGAGCACCGATTCCTGCGGCCCGGCGAACGGGGCGTCGTACCAGGCAGCAGCGGACCGGCCGCCCAGCACGGCATCGGGCGGCATGACCAGCATCGCGCCACGGGCGTGGAGACGGTGGTCCGCCCGCAGGCCCGGGTCCGCGTACACGTTCTGGAAGAGGCGGCGATAGAGCCCCGACTGCAGCTGGGCCCGGGTGACGGCTCCGGCCGCGACGGCGTGCGAACCGAGGAAGATCCCGCCGAGCACCTGCGGTGGACGTCTCACGCTCGCAGCGTGGCTCATGGCGCCGTCCGGAGCCCCCGTCGTCCACAGGGACCCGCACCCTCGAGCTTTCTGTACCGAAAGCCGGGCCGTCCCCTGCGCTTTCGGTACAGAAAGCGGGGTGGCGGGTCAGGGTCGGTGGAGGAGGGCCTGGACCGCGGGGAGGAGCGGGCGGTCGGCCGGGATCCAGTCGAGGTCGTCGAGCTCGACGCCGGCCAGCCAGCGCAGCTGCGCGTGCTCGCGCGCGGACGGCCGGTCGCCGCCCCCGAGCCGCGCCGACCAGACCCGCAGCGTCGACACGCCCGGCTCCCCGCCACCGACGACGCCGTCCAGGAGAACCTCGCCGAGGAACTCCCCCGGCTCGATCACCACACCGAGTTCCTCGCCGATCTCCCGGACCAGCGCCGACAGGTCGGACTCCCCCGGCTCGACCTTGCCGCCGGGGAACTCCCAGCAGCCGTCGTACGGGCCGCCGGAACGCTGCGCGACGAGCACCCGCTCGCCGTCGACGATGGCCGCCCCGACCACCTGGACGACGTCGAGCGCAGCCCGGGCCGCCGCGGCCGCGTAGGCGTCGAGGTGGGCGCGCATCGCGCGAGCCACCCGCCGGCGGAGGAGCGGGTCGGCGGCGACGGCGAGGACGGCGGGCAGGCCGGAGTTCCACTCGACCTGCTCGTCGACCCGGGTGCCCTCCCCCGTCGCGGAGAAGGTCCGGCTGTGGATGACCCGGCCGCGGCCGACCGGGGCGGAGTACACGTCGCGTGCCGGGCGCGCCGACTCGACCTCCTCCAGCGGTACCGGCCAGGGCCGCCCGAGGGCGCGCGCCACGTCGAAGGCGACGGTCAGCGGCGCCTCCACCATCGTGGTGAAACACAGGCGGAACACCGTTCCAGCCTCCCAGACCAGGCACGATGACCCCGTGCGCATCACTGCCCGGGTCGACTACGCGGTCCGAGCGGCCCTCGAGCTGGCCGCCGCGGCCCCCGACAGCCTCACCGCCGAGCGCATCGCCACCGCGCAGGGCATCCCGGCCCGGTTCCTGCAGTCGATCCTCGGGGACCTCCAGCACGCCCGGCTGGTGACCAGCCAGCGCGGGCGCGAGGGCGGCTACCGGCTCGCCCTGCCCCCCTCGGAGATCTCCATCGCCCGGGTCATGCGCGTGGAGCAGGGGTTCCTCGCCGAGGTGCAGGGCAAGCGCCCCGAGGACGTCGAGTACCCCGGCAACGCGGCGACACTGGCCAGCGTGTGGGTCGCCGCCCGCGAGACCTATCGCCGGGTCCTGGAGGAGGTCACGCTCGCCGACGTCGTGGCCGGCAAGCTGCCCGACCACGTCGCCGAGCTCGTGGAGCTGGAGAGCGCCTGGCGCTCTTTCGGGGACGACGGCCCGACCGGCTGACCCGCCACCGCGTTTTGGAACACTGGGCGCCATGTCGAGCAGCGGCGTCACCGTCTTCCTGACCGGGCTGTCGGGTGCGGGCAAGTCGACGATCGCCGACGCGCTGGTCGCCCAGCTGGAGGCGGAGGGCCGGCAGGTGACGGTGCTGGACGGCGACGTCGTGCGCACGCACCTGTCCAGCGAGCTGACGTTCTCCCGGGAGCACCGCGACCTGAACATCGCGCGGATCGGGTGGGTCGCCGGCGAGATCGTGCGCCACGGCGGCACCGTCGTGGTCGCGGCGATCGCCCCCTACGAGGCGGCGCGGGAACAGGCCCGGGCGCTGGTCGAGGAGCACGGCCGGTTCGTCCTGGTCCACCTGGCGACGCCGCTCGAGGTGTGCGAGCAGCGCGACGTGAAGGGCCTCTACGCCAAGGCCCGCGCCGGTGAGATTCCGGAGTTCACAGGGGTGAGCGACCCCTACGAGCCGCCGTCCCGGGCGGAGGTGGTCGTCGACACGTCGGTCGTCCCGCTCGAGGAGTCGGTGGCCCGCATCCGCGCGGCCATGACCGCCTGAGCCGACTGTCTCCTGGGTCACACCGACGCAGGGCCCGTCGTGTGGGACCATCGACCGGTGACCGATGCCGGCAGCCTGCTCGTGGCGCGGCTGCACATCGACCTGGCGCTGGTGTCCAGCGCCGCCTGTCCCGCTCAGCGCTGAGCCCGGTCCCCGGCGCAGCCCCCGCTGCCCTCCCCCGATCTGCAGCGCCTCCCCCAGTCCGGCCGAGCGCCGCAGGGGTCGGTGAGCGCAGGAAGAAGCACGACGTGACCACTCCCCGCACCAGCAACCGCCCGCAACGCGGTCAGGGCCAGTGGGCTCTGGGCTACCGGGAACCGCTCAACCCGAACGAGCGGATGAAGAAGGACGCCGACGGGCTCACCGTCCAGCAGCGGATCCTCGACATCTACCAGCACACCGGGTTCGACGGCATCGACCCCGGCGATCTGCGCGGGCGCATGCGCTGGATGGGCCTCTACACCCAGCGGGCACAGGGCATCCCCGGCGGGAAGACCGCCGTCCTGGAACCGGAGGAGCTCGAGGACTCCTACTTCATGATGCGGGTGCGCATCGACGGCGGGCAGCTGACCAGCGAGGCACTGCGCACCATCGGCGGCATCAGCACCGAGTTCGGCCGGGACGTCGCCGACGTCACCGACCGCCAGAACGTGCAGTACCACTGGATCCGCATCGAGGACGTGCCCGAGATCTGGCGGCGGCTGGAGTCGGTCGGCCTGAGCAGCATGGAGGCCTGCGGCGACGTGCCGCGCGTCATGCTCGGCTGCCCGCTGGCCGGGATCCTCGAGGACGAGGTCGTCGACGCCACCGACGTCATCGCCGAAACCGTCGCGAAGTACGTGGGCAGCCCGGAGTTCAGCAACCTGCCCCGCAAGTGGAAGACGTCGATGTCCGGGTGCGTGGACCACTGCACCGAGCCCGAGATCGACGACGTCTCCTTCGTCGGCGTCGTCAACGAGGCGGGCGAGGCCGGCTACGACCTGTGGGTCGGCGGCGGCCTGTCCACGAACCCGATGTTCGCCCAGCGGATCGGCGTGTTCGTGCGGCCCGACCAGGTGACCGACGTCTGGGCGGCGTGCACCGCCGTCTTCCGCGACTACGGCTACCGACGGCAGCGGAACCGTGCCCGCATCAAGTTCCTCATGGCCGACTGGGGCCCGGAGAAGTTCCGCCAGGTGCTGCAGGACGAGTACCTGCACGAGGCGCTCCCCGACGGCCCGGCCCCCGCACCGGCCAAGCACGACCAGCGTGACCACGTCGGCGTCGCCCGGCAGAAGGACGGCAACAACGCGGTCGGATTCGCGCTGCGCACCGGCCGCATCAGCGGCACCCTGCTCACGCGCATCGCCGACCTCGCCGACGAGTACGGCGCCGGTCGCATCCGGACGACGACCCAGCAGAAGCTGGTGATCCTCGACGTCCCGGACGAGAAGGTCGAGGCCCTGGTCGCGGCCCTGGCCGAGCACGACCTCCAGGTCCGGCCGAGTGCCTTCCGCCGGGGCACGATGGCCTGCACCGGCCTGGAGTTCTGCAAGCTCGCCATCGTCGAGACCAAGCAGCACGCCCAGGACCTCTACGCCGAGCTGGAGAAGCGGCTGCCCGACTTCGACGTGCCCATCGGGATCAACGTCAACGGCTGCCCGAACAGCTGCGCCCGGTTCCAGACCGCGGACATCGGCTTCAAGGGCTCGATGGTGCGCGACGACTCCGGCGAGATGGTCGAGGGCTTCCAGGTGCACCTCGGCGGGCACCTCGGCGTCGAGGCCACCTTCGGCCGCAAGTTCCGCGGCCACAAGGTGACCAAGGCCGAGACCGCGGACTACTGCGAGCGCGTGCTGCGCGGTTTCCAGGAGCGGCGGACCGACGGCGAGTCCTTCGCGCACTACGTCGCCCGCGCCGAGGAGGACTGGCTGCTGTGAGCGAGGAGGCGGGCACGGGAAGGGCCCGGCAGCTGCCGGTGTTCCACTGCCCGTACTGCGGCGACGAGGAGCTCTCCCCGCACGGGGACAGCTCGGACGCCTGGCGCTGCGGCGCCTGCCTGCGGGCCTTCACGGTCCGCCTGATCGCGACGGGGGTGCAGGAGTGACCATCGCCATGCGGCCGACGCCGGAGCTGGCTGCCGCGGCGGACGCCCGCTTCGAGAACATCGCCGACCCTGTCGAGCAGGCGCTGGCGGTGCTCGGCTGGGCCGGGGAGACGTTCGGCAAGGGGTTCGCGATCACGTCGTCCATGGCCGACGGTCTGCTGGCCCACCTGGCCGGGACCGCGAGCCCGGGGGTCGACGTCATCTTCCTCGACACCGGCTACCACTTCGCCGAGACGATCGGCACCCGCGACTGGATCACCGGCGTCCTCCCCGTGACCCTCGTGAACGTCACGCCGTCGCAGACCGTGGCCGAGCAGGACGCCGAGCACGGGCCGAAGCTGCACGACCGCGACCCCGACCTCTGCTGCTCGCTGCGCAAGGTGACCCCGCTGGCGGAGACGCTGGCCGGTTACGTCGCCTGGGGTTCGGGCGTCCGCCGCGACGAGGCAGCCACCCGGGCGGGCACGCGGCTCGTCGACTGGGACGCCAAGCGCGACATGGTCAAGGTCAACCCGATCGCCGCCTGGACGCAGGACGACGTCGACGCCTACGTCGCCGAGCACCAGATCCCGGTGAACCCGCTGTTCGAGCTGGGCTACGGCTCCATCGGCTGCGCGCCGTGCACCCGGCCGGTCGCTCCCGGCGAGGACGCCCGGGCCGGCCGGTGGGCCGGACGCGGCAAGATCGAGTGCGGGATCCACTCCTGAGCCGGTGCGGGGCAGGATCGGGCTCATGCCGCGACCACCACGTCTCTCCCCCGGCGAGGTCTCCGCAGCCCTGCTCGACCTGCCCCACTGGTCCGGCGACGGCGAGGGCATCCGGCGCACCGTCGAGCTGCCGAGCTTCCGGGCCGCCGTCGCCGCGATCGTCGCGATCGCCGACGTGGCCGAGGAGCTCGACCACCACCCCGACATCGACCTGCGCTGGCGGACGCTGCACCTGACCCTGGTCAGCCACTCGGCCGGCGGGGTCAGCGAACTCGACCTGGAACTGGCCCGCCGCCTCGACGCCCTGCTGCCCGGCTGACTGCAGCGGCTGCAACCAGGACGAGTCCCTGCAGCGGCTGCATCGACGCAGGTCAGGCGACCGGCAGCACCAGCAGGCGCAGGAGACGGTCGGCCTCGGCGTCCGGATCAGCGGTCAGCCCCGTGTGCACCGGGCCGGGCTGGACGACGGTGCTGCGCGGCGCGGTCAGCCATCGGAACCGCGAGCCGAGCGCCTCGCGCCCGGCCGCACCGGCACCCGGCTCGGCCGCGCAGACGTCGGCGGCCGCCTGCAGCGCCCGCCCGATGGCCTCGGCGTCCGCCGTCGGGTCGAGGGCGTGCAACCGGGCGACGTCGAGGTGCACCCGGGAGCCGAGGTAGTCGCGCTGCCGGCAGTAGACGAGGACACCGGCGTTGAGCGACTCCCCCCGCTCGATCCGCGGCACCACCCGCAGGACGGCGTACTCGAAGGTGTCCCTCACCGCTGGCTCACTCCCTCCGGTGGCGGCGGGCCCAGCCACGACGGCCGGTTCTCCCCCGCGGCGCGCGGCGGCGGCCTCCCGCGCCCGCCCGGGCAGCGTCGACCAGCCCGGGGAGCCAGGCGTCGCGGGCGGCCAGCCGGGCGAGCAGTTGGTCGGCGTAGCGGGCGCGCACGGCGGCCGGGGGCTCCTCGGCCGACTCGCCCTCCAGCCACTCGTCGGGCACGAGGGCCAGGACGCCGTCCAGCAGCCTCCGGTCCACGCGTGGGGCGAGCGCGGCGTCGGCGGCCGGCACGTCGGGGTCGCACTCGACCAGCGCGTGGGCGGATGCGTCGTAGGGGCGGCTCACCGCGGCCGCGGCACCGGGCCAGTGGTGGTGGAAGGTCAGCGCGGCGCCATGGTCGATCAGCTGCAGGCGGCCGTGCCAGAAGAGCATGTTGGGGTTGCGCCACGACCGGTCGACGTTGCCGATGAGCGCGTCGAACCACAGCACCCGCCCGGCCAGCCCGGGGTCGACACCGTCGGCACCGGCCTCGAAGTCCAGCGCCCCGGGCAGGTAGTCCAGCCCGAGGTTGCGGCCCGCGGAGCGCTGCAGCAGCTCCTGCACCTCGACGTCCGGCTCCCCGACCGCCAGCTGCGGGGCCACGTCGACCGTGACCAGCGTCGGCACGGGCAGCTCGAGCGCGCGAGCCAGCTCGCCGCAGACCACCTCGGCGACCAGGACCTTGACCCCCTGGCCGGCGGCCCGCCACTTGACGACGTACGTGCCGAGGTCGTCGGCCTCCATGAGCCCGGGCAGCGAGCCACCCTCGCGCAGCGGGGTGACGTAGCGGGTGGCGGTGACGGCGGTCAGCACAGTGGGTCCAACCTACGGGGTGCGCTGCGGCTGGAGCTCCAGCTCCACGGGACACACGTGCGGCGACGTCCCGAGGGCTGGACGTCGCGCCGCTCCAGCACGACCACCGCGAGCACCCACGCGCCGGCGGCCCAGGCCGCCGTGACCGCCGTGCCCACCTGCCAGCTGGTCGCCTCGGCGAGGAAGGTGTCCCGCCCCACGCGCAGGGCCGGCATGACCCTCGCCAGCTCGGCGACGCGCTCCGGCGCCAGGGCGACCAGGAGGGGGACGAAGAACACCAGCCCCATGCCCACGCCGACGCCGCCGGCCGACGACCGCAGCACCGTGCCGACCGCCAGCGCCAGCACCGTGATGAGGGTGGCAGCCGCGATCTGGAGGCCGACGACCTGCAGCACGGGCCGGCCCAGCAGCGACACCCCGCCGGGGACCTCGGTGAGCCGGCCGGCGGCGAAGGCGCACAGCAGCCCGAGGGCGCCGGAGAGGACGGCGACCGTGGCGGCCAGGACCAGCGTCTTCGCCACCAGCAGCCGGGTGCGCCGGGGCACCGCCGTGAACGTCGCGAGCGCGCTGCCGGTGCCGAACTCGCTGGTGACCGCCAGCACGCCGAGGACGACGAGGACGAGCTGCCCGAAGCCGAAGCCGGTCAGCGCCGTCTCCACCGCCAGCTCCGGTCGCGGCGACGTCTGCGTGCCCGCGGCGGCCAGCCAGCCCGACGCGCACACGACGAGGACGAACACCGCGGTGCACCAGGCGGCGAACCGCACCGACCACAGCTTCGTCCACTCGCTGCGCAGCAACGCGGTCACGGCGCCGCCCGGTACTCGACCGGGTAGTCGACATGGTCGCCGGTCAGCGCGAGGTACGCCGCCTCCAGCGAGGCGGTCACCCGGGCCAGCTCGTGCACCGGGACGTCCCGGGCGTAGGCCACGTCACCGACCTCTGCGGCGCTCAGGCCCTCGACCAGCAGGGCGCCGTCGACCGCCCGCTCCACGCGCGCGCCCGCGTGCCCGAGCGCCTGGGCCAGCGCCACGGACTGTGGGGTGCGCACACGCACCGCGCAGTGCCGGCCGAGCAGCTCGGCCATCGGCACGTCGGCCAGCAGCCGACCGCGCCCGAGCACGACGAGGTGGTCAGCGGTGTCCTCCATCTCGCTCATGAGGTGGCTCGAGACGAGGACCGTCCGCCCCTCGCCGGCGAGGTGGCGCAGCAGGTCGCGGATCCACCGGATCCCCTCGGGATCGAGCCCGTTGACCGGCTCGTCGAGCAGCACCTCGGGGTCGCCGAGCAGCGCAGCCGCCATGCCGAGCCGCTGGCCCATGCCGAGCGAGAAGCCGCCCACCCGGTCGTGCGCCACGTCGGCCAGTCCGACCAGCTCGATCACCTCGTCCACGCGGTCCCGCGGGAGCCGGTTGCTCTCCGCCAGGACGAGCAGGTGCGCGTAGGCGGTGCGCGCGGGATGCCGGGCGCGGGCCTCGACCAGCGCGCCGACGGAGCGCAGCGGCCGGTCCAGCTCCCGGTAGGGCCGGCCGAGCACCGTCGCCGAGCCGGCCGTCGGCCGGGTGAGCCCGAGGATGCAGCGCATCGTCGTCGTCTTGCCCGAGCCGTTGGGGCCGAGGAAGCCGGTGACCCGCCCGGGCTCGATGGTCACGGTGACGTCGTCGACGGCGACCCGGCGGCGGTACGTCTTGGTCAGGCCGACGAGCTCGATCACCGGCCCGCATGACCAGCGCCGTCGGAGCCAGGCGCGAGGCGCGCCCCCGTCAGCGGCCGTTCTGGGCCGCGGCCCGCTCGCGCTCGATGAGGTCCTTGCTGCGCACCAGGCGTAGGAGCGTGACCACCAGAAGGCCGCCGGCCATGTTCAGCAGCGTCGTGTACCAGAACCAGGCCAGCCAGTCCGCGTAGCCGAACGGCGCCCCGGCGTGCAGCGCGCCGAAGATGATCAGCGAGTCCAGGATCGAGTGGAAGAGCCCCAGGCCCGCCAGGACGAACCCGCCCACCACCGCCGCCACGATCTTTCCGCCCTCGCTGTGGGCGCCGTGCTGCATCCGGGTCATGAGCGTGATCACGCTGCCGGCCAGGAACGCCAGGCAGACCGCCCGCAGGTCCAGCGGCGCGTCGACGTACGCGATCGCCGACTCGACGGCCGTCGTCCCGAGCGGTGGCAGGGCGTGGACGATCAGCCACATGACGACCCACCCGCCCACAAGGTTGGCGACCAGCGTGCCGCCCCACAGCTTCGCCAGCTGACGCGGTGCGGCCCGGCCGGCGACCACTGCGGTCACCGGCACGAGGAATCCCTCGGTGAACAGCTCGCTGCGGGCCAGCAGCAGCGCGATGAACCCGATGCTGAACGCCAGGCCGGCCAGCAGATGACTGCCGGTCTCGGCGTACACCGCCAGGAGGGACAGCACACCGATGGCGACCTCGAGGCCACCCGCCAGTCCGGTCGTCAGCACCTCACGCCACGACCGGTGCAGCCGCTGCGCCCCCTCGTCGACGATCCGGTCGAAGGCCTGGGCGAGCTCGTCCTCGGCCGGAGCGTCTGTCGTGCCGAGCTCTTCCCGGGTCCGATCGGCGCTCACCGCGCCCGTCTACCCGCGCCGCCGCTGCGGGCACACCTCAGCGACGGGGCGTCGGCGGGTAGGGCCCGGGCGGAGGACCGGGAGCCGGCGGAGGGACGTAGTGGCCGGGGGCAGGTGGCGTGTACTGCTGCGGTGTGTAGTACTGCGGCGGGTAGTGCTGCGGCGGGTAGTGCTGGGGTGACGCGTGGAGCACCGGCTGCGGCTGGTCGTCCACGAACGGGATCTTGACGCTGTACTGCTGGTAGAGCTTCACGCCGTCGTCGACCGACAGGTGGCCGTACTGGAGGAGGCTGGCCAGTCCCTCCAGCTCGGCGTTCGCCGCCTCGGCGCTGCTGAGCCTCGCGACGTCGTCCTGGGACTTGCCGAGGTTGGTCAGCACCGCGGCGCCCACGGACACCAGCAGCGCGAGCAGGCAGAGCACCCGCCAGACGGGCTCGTCGGTGGTGAGCCCGAACATGTCCTGCACGGTCTCGGCGAACGGCTCGCCGCCGAACGCCGGTCCAGCGGTGAAGACCGCCGCCATCGAACTGAGGACGACGGTGATGGTGGCCCGCCGCCGGGTCCGCGGCCGGTGGGCGCGGAGGAAGGCCTGCACCGAGGCGCGGCGCGCCTCGATGCGCCAGAGGAGGTCCTGCCGGAGCTGGTTGTCGTCGGCCATGAGCCGTCTCCCGCCTGGCGATGTGCGCCTGAGGGAAGGGTAGCGACGACGGCGCCCGATCAGTCGAGGAAGCGCGCCCGCCTGAGGACCTTGAGCCCGGCGGTCATGACCGTGGCGTAGCGCTCCAGCGGCAGCCCGGGCAGCGGACCGACCGGCAGCACCCGCTGGACGGCGACGGTCTGGGTCTCGCAGTACTTGACGATCCCCTCGCGGCCGTGCCGGCGGCCGACTCCGGAGTCCTTCATCCCGCCCATCGGCGCGTCGTGCGACGCCCACGCGGCGGCGTAGCCCTCGTTGACGTTCACCGTGCCGGCCTGGATGCGCGTGGCCACCTCGGCGCCGTGCGCGGAGGTCGACCAGATGCTGGCGTTCAGCCCGTAGCAGGTGTCGTTGGCGCGCTCCACGGCCTCGTCGACGTCCCGGACCCGGCTCACCGCGACGACCGGCCCGAAGGTCTCGTCACGGGCCAGCTCCATCTCGTCGGTGACGCCCTCCAGCACCGTCGGCTCGTAGAACAGCGGGCCGAGGTCGGGACGCGCCCGGCCACCGGCGAGCACCCGAGCCCCCTTCGCCACCGCGTCGTCGACGTGGCGGGAGACGACGTCGAGCTGGTCCTGACTGACCAGCGAGCCCATCTCGGCGTCCCAGGTCAGCCCGGCCGCGAGCCGGATGTTCCTCACCCGCTCGACGAACGCCGGGACGAAGCGGTCGTAGACCGCGTCCTCGACGTACATCCGCTCCACGCTGATGCACAGCTGGCCGGAGTTCGAGAAGCAGGCGCGCACCGCGCCCTCCACCGTCTTGTCCAGGTCGGCGTCGGCGAGCACGAGCATCGGGTTCTTGCCGCCGAGCTCGGCGGAGAAGCCGATCAGCCGGCGGGCGCACTGCTCGGCGACGATCCGCCCGGTCGCGGTCGAGCCGGTGAACATGAGGTAGTCGACGCCCTCGATGAGGGGGTCCCGAGATCGCGGCCGGCGCCGGTGACCACCTGGAACAGCTCCTGCGGGAGGCCGGCCTCGTACAGCAGCTCCACCGCGATCAGGGCGGTGAACGGGGTCTGCGCGTCGGGCTTGAGGACGACGCCGTTGCCGGCGAGGAGGGCCGGGATCGCGTCGGACACGGCGAGGGTCAGCGGATAGTTCCAGGGGCTGATGACGCCGACCAGCCCCTTCGGGTGGTGGTGCTCGACCGTCCGGGTCAGCACGGGCAGTGCCCCCTGCCGGCGGCGCGGACGGAGGTGCCGTGCCGCGGAGCGGGCGTAGTACCGGGCGGTCATCGCGACGTCGGCGAGCTCCTCGAACGCGCTCACCCGCGCCTTGCCCGTCTCGGCCTGCGCGACGTCGAGCACCAGCTCCTGCCGCTCGAGGATCAGGTCGTGGAAGCGCAGCATCACCGCGCACCGGTCGGCCAGCGGGCGGGCGGCCCAGGCGCGCTGCGCGGCCCGCGCGCGACGCTGCGCCTCCTGGACGTCCTCGGCAGTGCACGTCGGCACCTCGCCGACCACCGCGCCGTCGAAGGGCGCGTACGAGGTCTGCCGTGGCCGCTCCGGCGCGGCGGTGACCAGGCCGGCCAGCCGCCCCACCAGGGCGGCCTCGAGCGGGCTGGTGGCGACGGGCGAGGTCGGGGCTGTCGTCGTCATACCGGCTCCCCTACCCGCGGGTAGCCGGGTTCAGGCGGGGACGCCGCTGGGACCGAACCGCTCGACCCGGATGCCGTTGGCCGGGAACCCGAGGTCGACCAGGATCCGGCTGGCCGACTCGGCGAAGGAGGTGCCGCCGCAGACGAAGGCCTTCTGACCCGGCTCCCACAACGGGATGAGCTCGCCTGCGGTCAGCCGACCGGCCGGGCGGATGCCGTTCGCCTCCCGCGTCAGCACGATCAACGCACCGGCCTCGCGGAGCTCGCCGGCGTAGGGCAGCTCGGCCATGGTCCGGCTGGAGACGGCGATGCGCAGCAGGTCCGGCCGGCCGATCGCCCGCGCGTGGCGCAGCATCGCCACGAACGGGACGACGCCGTACCCCCCGGCGAGGAGCAGCGCGGGCGTCTCGCCGTCCCACACGAACCACCCGCCGATCGGGCCCCGCACCTCGAGCTCGTCGCCCGGCTCGACGACGTCGGCCAGGTACGTCGACACCTCGCCGTCGGCCAGCCGCTCGACGCACAGCTCGACCAGCGGATCGCCCGGGGCCGACGCGACGGAGTAGGAGCGCTGGGCGGTGTAGCCGTCCTCGGCGGTCAGCCGCACGACGTAGTGCTGGCCGGGCAGGTGATCGACCCGGTCGTGGACGTCGAGGCGCAGCTCCACCATGCGCTGCAGCGGCCGCCGCACACCGGCGACCGACGCCGTCCGCCAGCCCCCGGTGGGCGCATCGGGGACACCGGCGCCCAGTACCTCAGTCACCCTGGTACCGCTGCTGCCGCCACGGGTCGCCCCGGTCGTGGTAGCCGTTCTGCTCCCAGAACCCGGGCTGGTCACGCGTCATGAGGGACAGCCGCGAGATCCACTTCGCGCTCTTCCAGAAGTACAGGTGCGGGACCAGCAGCCGCACCGGACCGCCGTGCTCGATCGGCAGGGGCTTGCCGTCGAACTCCCAGACGATCCAGGCCTTGCCGCCGGTGACGTCCTCGAGCGGGAGGTTGGTCGTGTAGCCCGTCTTCGACGTCGCCATCACGAAGTGCGCGTCAGGGGTCGGCCGCGCCGCCTCCAGCAGGGTGTCGACGCTGACCCCGCCGAAGCGGGTGTCGAACTTCGACCAGGTCGTCACGCAGTGGATGTCGCCGAGGTACTCCGAGAACGGCAGCCGGTGCGCCTCGTCCCACGTCCAGGTGGTGGGCGACTCGACCTTGCCGTCGACCGTGAGGCTCCACGTCTCGGGGACGATGCGGGGGGTGGGCTCGGCGGTGAGCACCGGCCAGCCCGAGCCGACGTCGTACTGGCCGGGAGGCAGCCGTGGGTTGGCCTCGCGACGCCGTCCGAGGAAGCCTCTCGTCGGTCCTGGCACGTCGTCCTCCCTGCGGATCCGGCGGAGCTGCCGCGACCGTCCGACCCTAGTGCCGGACGGAAGTGAGGGCAGCCTTACATGATCCGAGTCACCTCGCGTTTACCTCGCCGCAACGCCTGCTTGGATCTAGCTTTGACCTGTGGTGACGGTGACGGACCAGGTCCAGCGCAGGACTCCCAAGCAGGCGAAGACCAGCTCGGTCTTCAAGAAGATCATCATGGCGGTCAGTGGCCTGATCCTGGTGCTGTACCTGATCGCCCACATGATCGGGAACCTCAAGGCCTTCTCGGGCCGCGACGAGTTCAACCACTACTCCGAGTGGCTCCGCACGATCGGCAACCCGGCCCTGCCGGGCGCGACCGCGCTGTGGATCATCCGGATCGTCCTGCTGGTCGCCGTGGCCGCCCACATCTGGGCCGCCGTCTCGCTGTGGCGGCAGGCGAAGCGGGCCCGTCCGCAGGGCTACGTGACCAAGAAGGCCGTGGCCCAGAGCTACGCCTCCCGCACGATGCGCTGGGGCGGCGTGATCATCGCCGCCTTCGTCATCTGGCACCTCCTCGACCTGACCTGGGGCACGGTCAACAGCCAGGGCGACGCCTCTCCCTACGACCGCCTGGTCGCCAGCTTCTCCAACCCGGTGTCCACCGCCTTCTACGCGATCGCCGTGATCCTCGTCGGCATGCACCTGCGGCACGGCATCTGGAGCGCCACCCAGACGCTGGGGCAGAGCAACCGGCGGCGGGAGCGGACCGTCAACTACGCCGCCACCGCGATCGCCACGGTCCTGACGCTCGGGTTCCTGCTCGTGCCGTTCTCCGTCCTCTTCGGGCTCGTCGACTAAGGAGCTCCCCTGCAATGCCTCTGGACCTCTTCACCGTCGGCGAGCCCCTCGTCGACACCAAGGCTCCCGCCGACGTGCCGATCGGCGAACGCTGGAGCCAGCGCCGTTTCCGGGGTCGCCTGGTGAACCCGGCGAACCGCCGCAAGATGACGATCATCGTGGTGGGCACCGGCCTGGCCGGCGGCTCGGCCGCGGCGACCCTCGGCGAGGCCGGCTACAAGGTCAAGTCCTTCTGGTACCAGGACAGCCCCCGGCGGGCGCACAGCGTCGCCGCGCAGGGCGGCATCAACGCCGCGAAGAACTACCGCAACGACGGCGACAGCGTCTACCGGCTGTTCTACGACACGATCAAGGGCGGCGACTTCCGCTCGCGCGAGAACAACGTGCACCGCCTCGCCGAGGTCAGCGTCAACATCATCGACCAGTGCGTGGCGCAGGGCGTGCCCTTCGCCCGCGAGTACGGCGGCCTGCTCGACAACCGCTCCTTCGGTGGCACGCAGGTCTCCCGCACCTTCTACGCCCGCGGCCAGACGGGCCAGCAACTGCTCTACGGGGCCTACCAGGCGCTGGAGCGGCAGATCGCGGCGGGCAGCGTCGAGCAGCACGCACGCACCGAGATGCTCGACCTGATCGTCGTCGACGGCCGCGCCCGCGGCATCGTCGCCCGCGACCTGGTGACCGGCGAGGTCAGCACGCACTTCGCCGACGCCGTCGTCCTGGCCACCGGCGGGTACGGCAACGTGTTCTACCTGTCGACCAACGCCATGGGCTCCAACGCCACGGCGATCTGGCGGGCGCACAAGAAGGGCGCGTACTTCGCCAACCCCTGCTACACCCAGATCCACCCCACCTGCATCCCGGTCAAGGGCGACTACCAGTCCAAGCTCACGCTGATGAGCGAGTCGCTGCGCAACGACGGCCGCGTGTGGGTGCCCAAGGAGCGCGGCGACACCCGCGACCCGCGGGAGATCCCCGAGGACGAGCGCGACTACTACCTCGAGCGGATCTACCCCTCCTTCGGCAACCTGGTCCCCCGCGACATCGCCTCGCGGGCGGCCAAGAACGTCTGCGACGAGGGCCGCGGCGTCGGCCCCGGCGGACTGGGCGTCTACCTGGACTTCGCCGACGCGATCGCGCGCCTGGGCCGGCCCGCCGTCGAGGCCAAGTACGGCAACCTCTTCGACATGTACGCCCAGATCACGGGCGAGGACCCCTACTCGGTCCCGATGCGGATCTACCCGGCCGTGCACTACACGATGGGCGGGCTGTGGGTCGACTACGACCTCCAGTCGTCGATCCCCGGCATGTTCGTCATCGGCGAGGCCAACTTCTCCGACCACGGCGCCAACCGGCTCGGCGCGAGCGCGCTGATGCAGGGCCTCGCCGACGGCTACTTCGTGCTCCCCGCCACCATCACCGAGTACCTGGCCGACGGGCCGTTCGAGAAGGTCGACGACACCCACCCGGCCGCGATCGAGGCGCTGCAGGGCGTCCAGGCCCAGGTGCAGAAGCTGCTCAACATCAACGGCACCCGCACCCCGGCGTCCTTCCACCGGGAGCTCGGCAAGCTGATGTGGGACCTCTGCGGCATGGAGCGCTCCGAGGAGAGTCTGCGCAAGGCGCTGGACCGGATCCCGGAGATCCGCCAGGAGTTCTGGACCAACGTCAAGGTGTCGGGCGACTGGCACTCGTTCAACCAGACCCTGGAGATGGCCGGCCGGGTCGCGGACTTCATCGAGCTCGCCGAGCTGATGTGCGTCGACGCCCTGCACCGCAACGAGAGCTGCGGTGGCCACTTCCGCGCGGAGAGCCAGACGCCGGACGGCGAGGCGCTGCGCGACGACGAGAACTTCGCCTACGTGGCGGCCTGGGAGTGGACGCCCGAGGGGCAGCCGCCGGTGCTGCATCGGGAAGCCCTCGAGTACGAGTACGTCCACCTCGCACAGCGGAGCTACAAGTGACGATCACCCAGGATGGCCCCCACTCGACCCCGGGCGGGTCGTCGGAGAAGCGGGGCATGAACCTCACGCTGCGCGTCTGGCGGCAGAAGGACCCGTCGGTCAAGGGCAAGATGGTGACCTACAAGGTCACCGACATCTCGCCGGACATGTCGTTCCTCGAGATGCTCGACGTGCTCAACGAGCAGCTGATCATGCAGGGCGACGACCCGGTCGCCTTCGACCACGACTGCCGCGAGGGCATCTGCGGCATGTGCGGCCTCATGATCAACGGTGAGGCGCACGGGCCGCAGCAGACGACGACGTGCCAGCTGCACATGCGCTCGTTCAAGGACGGCGACAAGATCGACATCGAGCCGTGGCGGGCCAGCCCGTTCCCGGTGATCAAGGACCTGGCGGTCGACCGTCGCGCGTTCGACCGGATCATCCAGGCCGGCGGCTACATCTCCGTGCCGACCGGCACCGCGCCCGAGGCGCACTCGATGCCGGTGCCGAAGAAGGACGCCGACGCCGCCTTCGACGCGGCCACCTGCATCGGCTGCGGCGCCTGCGTGGCCGCGTGCCCGAACGGCTCCTCGATGCTGTTCACCGCCGCGAAGGTCACCCATCTCGGCCTGCTCCCCCAGGGGCAGCCCGAGCGCAACGACCGGGTGGTCAACATGGTGGCCCAGCAGGACCGCGAGGGCTTCGGTGGCTGCACCAACATCGGCGAGTGCTCGGCGGCCTGCCCCAAGGGCATCTCGATGGAGACCATCTCCCGGCTCAACCACGACCTGCTCGGCGCGCTCCGGGCCGGAGCGCGCCCCAAGAGCTGACGTGCAGCGGGGCGAGCTTTCTGTACAGAAAGCTGACAACCTGGGTTCGATGTGTGAACCTAGGGTTATGACGGCTGAGCTGACGACCGACTCCACCCCCGCGGCCTGGGGGGAGCCGCGCTCCCGCACCGTGACCTGGCACGACCCCATGGTCACCGCGGCCGGTGCGCTCGAGCGGTCCGGGCTCGAGACGATGGAGGCCATCCGGGACGGCGTCCTGCCCCCTCCCCCATCGCGATGCTGATGCAGATGGGCATCACGGCACTCGAGGAGGGGCGGGTGGAGTTCACCTGCACCCTGGACGAGTCGGTCTACAACCCCATCGGCGTCGTCCACGGCGGCCTCGTGTGCACGATGCTCGACACGGTCGCCGGCTGCGCGGTGCACACCACGCTGCCATCGGGAGTCGGCTACACCTCGATCGAGCTCAAGGTGAACTACCTGCGCGCGGTGCACGCGAGCAGCGGCCCGCTGACCGCGATCGGTCGGGTGGTCAAGCCCGGGCGGAGGGTGGCGTTCGCCGAGGGGGAGGTCCTGGACGCGAACGGTCGCCAGGTGGCCACGGCGTCCAGCTCGCTGCTGGTGTTCCCGCTCCCCGCTAGCTGATCGGCGTCCGCGCCGCCCGCTGGGCCAACCAGGCCCAGAGCTGGTCCGCCGGCAACGGCCGGCTCAGGTGGTAGCCCTGGACGAGGTCGCAGCCCAGGCCGGCCAGCGCGTCGACGGTCTCCTGGTCCTCGGCGCCCTCGGCGACCAGGGTCAGGTCGAGCGCGTGCGCGAGCTGCAGGGTGGAGGTCACGATCGACGCTGCCCGCGAACTCCCGGTCATCGCCCCGATGAACACCCGGTCCAGCTTGAGCTCGGTCACCGGCAGCGCGGCCAGGTACGCCAGGTTGGAGTAGCCCGTGCCGTAGTCGTCGATCGAGACGCCGACCCCGGCGTCGCGCAGCCGGGACAGGACACGCACCGCCCGCTCGCGGTCTTCCATGAGGATGCTCTCGGTCACCTCGAGGACCAGCGCCGTCGGCGGCAGGTCGTGGCGCCGCAGCACCGTCGCGACCTCGTCGGGGAACTCCTCGTCGACCAGGTTCGAGGGGCTGACGTTCACCGACACGGTGAGCAGGCCGCCGTCGTCGGCCCACCGCCGGCACTGAGCCAACGCCATGTCGACGACCGCCGAGGTCAGCCGGCTCATGAGCCCCGCCGACTCGGCCAGGTCGATGAACGCGTCGGGGAACAGGAGGCCGCGCGTCGGGTGCTGCCAGCGCACCAGCGCCTCGACGCCGTCCACCTCGCCGGTCGCCAGCGCCAGCTTGGGCTGGTAGTGCAGCACGAGCTGTCCCTCGGCGATGCCGGCGCGCAGCTGCTCGACCACCTCGACCCGGTGCCGTCCCTCACCGTCGCGCTCGTCGTCGTAGAGAGCCCGCCCGCGAGCAGTGCCAGCGCCCAGGTGCCCCCGAAGAGCACCCCGAGGAGACGGACGGTACGCAGCCGTCGGTCGGCGGCGCGTCCGTGGACGCCCGCCGTCGCGGCGTCGGACCGCTGGTTGCGCAGCCCCCGTATCGGCACGCCGGTGCCGCCTCTGCAGTGAGTTCTCCACGCGCTCCCCGTCCGGGGGAGCAACGCCCGTGACCAGGGCTCGCCCTGGACGACGTCCACCGCGGCTGCCACGCTCCGGGACGGGAGGGTGGCGCGATGGCGACCTGGGACGACGTGGCACGGATCTGCCTGGCCTTGCCGGCGACGACCGAGGCCACCTCGTGGGGGTCGCGCGCCTGGAAGGTCCGCGACAAGACCTTCGTCTGGGAGCGCCCGCTCCGCAAGAAGGACCTCGCCGAACTCGGCCGGACCGCGCCGACCGGGCCGGTGATCGGCGCGGCGGTGCCCGACGAGGGCGCGAAGGCGGCCCTGATCGCCGAGGAGCCGGCGGTCTACTTCACGACATCGCACTTCGACGGCTACCCCGCGGTCCTCTGCCGGCTCGACCGGCTGGACGAGCAGGCGCTGCGCGAGCTGGCGGAGGAGGCGTGGGCGAGCAAGGCCCCCCGCCGCCTGGTCGCCGAGCACCGGGTCGGCGACTGACCCCGCGCTCTGTCTCGACTGGCGCCCTGCACTTCAGTCAGGAGTGATCCGGACCGATGAACGTGTGGTCGTGACCATGCGGGAGGCGGTGGAACTGTGCGCAAGCAAGGCGGAGGACAGGAACGGCGCGGCGCCCTGCCGCTGTCACGCCGCGGCCAGGCCACCTTCATCGGCGGCCTGATCGCCGCCCTGCTCGCCGTCGCCGCCCTGCTGGGCCCTGCGCACGCCGACCGGGAGCCCTACCTGCCGGGGTTGGACCTGCCGGTGTGGGCCATGGTGCTCGCGACGACGCTCGCCTTCGCGGCGACCGACGTGTTCGTCCTCAACGTGCAGGCGCGGCGGGAGACGCAGACGGTCTCGCTGAGCGAGATCCCGCTGGTCCTCGGCCTCTTCCTCGTCTCACCGGTCGCGCTGTTCGCGGGCCGCCTGCTCGGTTCCGCGGTGGCCATGATCGGCTTCCGCCGCTCACCGCCGCTCAAGGTCGCCCTCAACCTCTCGCTCATCGCGTCCGAGACGGCCGTGAGCGTCAGCGTCTTCCTGGCGCTCGCTCCGCTGGAACCCGGGGTGGGACCGGTCGCGTGGCTGGCGGCCTACGCGGCTGCGCTGGCCGCCGACCTCATGGCCGCCCTGGCGATCTCGAGCATCATCGCCGTGCGCGACGGTGGAGTGAACTTCCGGTCCCTGCTCTCGGGAGCCGGCTCCCTGCAGGTGCCCACCGTGGCGGTGACCCTCGGACTCGTCTGCGTCGTCAGCGTGCACGCGGCTCCCGTGAGCGCGTGGCTGCTCGTGACCTTCGGCGTCCTGCTGCTGCTGGCCTTCCGCAGCTACGCGTCGCTGACCGAGCGCCACACGGATCTCGAGCGCCTGTACCGGTTCAGCCAGGCGGTCGGCAGCGCCTCCGAGCTCGACGAGGTCATGCGCAACGTGCTCGAGGAGGCCAAGGAGCTGCTCCGGTCGGAACGCGCGACCGCGGCGTTCACCGGCCCCGGCGGGGAACTCGTCGCCCGGGTCCGCATGGACGCAGCCGGTCGGCTGTCGCGGTCCGAGGAACCGGCCGGACCGGAGGACGCCTGGCTGCTCGACCAGGTCGTCGGCGGGGGGCGGCCGGTCCTGATGCCGCGGTCCACGCGCGCGCCCGAGGCCCGCCGCTGGCTGGAGATCTACGGCATGCGCGACGCCGTCGCCGTCCCGCTGACCGGCTCCTCGGGCATCGTGGGCGCCCTCGTCGTCGCCGACCGGCTCGGCGACGTCCGCACCTTCGAGGAGGCCGACGCCCTGCTGCTGGAGACGGTGGCGAGCCATGCGGCGGTCGCGCTACGCAACGGCGAGCTGATCGGACAGCTCCGGCACGAGGCCTTGCACGACTCGCTCACCGGCCTGCCCAACCGCGCGGACCTGCAGCGACGCCTCACGGCCTCCCTGGTCCCGGCCGCCGACGGATCGGTGGCGCCCGTCGCGGTCATGGTGCTCGACCTCGACGAGTTCAAGCAGGTCAACGAGACGCTGGGGCACCAGCAGGGCGACAACCTGCTGCGCGAGGTCGGTCTCCGGCTCGAGGGAGTCATCGGGGACAGCGGAACGGTGGCCCGGCTCGGCGCCGACGAGTTCGCCGTCCTCGTACCCGCCGCCGGGGACGAGGACCGCGTGGTGCACCTGGCCCGCCGGGCGTTGCGGGCGCTGGAGCGGCAGGTGCCCCTCGCCGGCATGCCGGTGGAGATCGGCGGCTCCGTCGGGATCGCCCTCGCCCCGGGCCACGGGACCGACGCCACGGCGCTGCTCAAGCGGGCCGACACCGCCATGCACGAGGCCAAGTCATCGACCGACCGGGTGCGGCTGTACGAACCGGGGCTGGACTGTGACAGCCCCCGACGACTGACGCTGGTGTCGGAGCTCCGGTCGGCCGTCCACGAGGGACTGATCGAGGTCCACGTGCAGCCGCAGGCCGCGCTCGCGGATGGCCGGATCACCGGTGTCGAGGCCCTCGTCCGGTGGGAGCATCCGACACTGGGCCGGGTCAGCCCGGACGAGTTCATCCCCGTCGCCGAGCGCAGTGGGCTCATCGGTCCGCTGACCACGCGCGTACTGGACACGACCCTGGAGGCCTGCTCCCGTTGGCGGGACGCGGGGCACGACCTCGGCGTCGCGGTGAACCTGTCGACCCACAGCCTGCGGGAGCACGACCTCGTGCGGCTGGTGGGCATGCTGCTGGAGACCCACGAGGTGCCGGCCGACCGGCTGACGCTCGAGGTGACCGAGAGCTCGGTGATGGTCGATCCCACTCGTGCGGCGCCGTCCTGGACGGCCTCCGGGGGCTGGGGGTGCGGCTGTCGGTGGACGACTTCGGCACGGGCCACTCGTCGCTGTCCTACCTGCAGCGCCTGCCGGTGCAGGAGGTCAAGATCGACCGCAGCTTCGTGACGACGCTCGGCTCGGCCGTGGAGAGCTCGGCCATCGTGCGGGCGATCGTCGACCTCGGCCGGCACCTCGGGCTCGAGGTGGTCGCCGAGGGCGTCGAGGACGCCGCGACGTGGGAGCTGCTGGCCTCGCTCGGGTGCGACTTCGTGCAGGGCTGGCACCTGGCCCGCGCGATGCCCATCGAAGAGCTGCTCCCCTGGCTCGCCGGCCGATCCGTCCAGACCCTCCCGAGCCCGCTACCCGGGTGACGGTCAGGAGGCGGGGAGGATCCGCTCGACGACGTCCGCGGGCAGAAGGCCGGCTCGCCCGAAGCGCCGTGCCGCCTCGACGAACTGCGGCGCGCACGACGAGAGGTCGGCGAGCATCTTGCGCGCGTCGTCCTCGCGGCCGGCCAGGGCGGCCACGACCGCCCGCCACAGCAGCTGGTCGGGCTCGGTGACGGGGTCCATCGGCCGCAGCAGCTCCAGCTCCCGGTCGGCGGTCAGCGCGTCGCCGTCGATGGCCTGCTGGAACGCCCGGACGACGTCCTGGTAGCGGGCCTTCGTGATCAGGAGATCGGTGAGCGCCGCGATGGGATCGGGTGAGTCGTCGACCCGCAGGTCGACGGCCATGTCGTGCCAGGGGCGACCGGTGGTCGACGGCCGGATCACCATGATCGCCGCCGACCGCCTGCCCCGGAAGTCGCCGCCGGCCTCCTCGGCGGCCTGCAGGGCGTTGAGGAGGCGCTGGGCGAGCGGGCCGGAGGAGTTCTCGAACCGCTCGACCATCGCGATCCAGACCTGCGGCGAGGCGACCATGTTGGCCAGGGCCACGCAGCCGTCGCCGACGAGGTGGCCGGCGGCCTCGACGCACTGTGCGCCGGTGTAGGCGGCCAGGTCCCCGTTCACGCCGAGGACGGCGACCTGGCGGCGCTCGGGCTGGGGGTCGACGCTGCTCAGTGCGGTGAGCACCTCCTGGGCGGTGAACCCGCCCTGGAGCAGTTCCAGGCCGACCGCGCCGTACATGGGCTCGGCCATCGACTGGGTGGCGATGACGCCGTGCCCGGGCAGCGCGAAGGGCACGCTGTTGCCCACGGCGAAGGCCTGGGACTGGGTCGCGACGCCCATCTCACCGGTGTCGGCGTCACGAGCCACGATCGAGTACGTCACGCACGACCCCTACCCGGCCCTCCCCGGGGGGCAAACCCCGTCACGCGGCCGCGACCGCATCGAGGTGGCGGGACTTGACCTCCTCCGGCAGGAAGCTGGCCCGGAAGCTGTTCTCCGCCAGCCGGCGCCGCTGCTCGGCGGTCAGGCCGAGCGCCCGGGTCACCGCGGTCACGTTGTCGTGCAGATAGCCGCCGAAGTAGGCCGGATCGTCGGAGTTGACGGTGGCCAGCAGCCCGTGGGCGAGCATGGCCGGCAGGGGGTGGTCCTCGAGCCGGGCGACGGTGCGCAGCGCCACGTTGGACAGGGGGCAGACGGTCAGCGGCAGCTGCTCCTCGCGCAGCCGAGCGACCAGGTCCCGGTCCTCCAGGCTGCGGTTGCCGTGGTCGACCCGCTCCACGCCCAGCCGGTCGAGGGCCGAACGGACGTACGCCGGCGGCCCCTCCTCCCCCGCGTGGGCCACCCGGTGCAGCCCCTCGTCGGCGGCCCGGGCGAACACCCGCTCGAAGCGCTCCGGCGGAAAGCCGACCTCGGCGCTGTCGAGGCCGACGCCGATGACCAGCCCGCGGTACGGGAGCAGCCGCGGGAGCAGCGCCTCGGCCTCGTCCGGGTCGCGGTCCCGGAGGAAGCAGGCGATCAGCCGGGCGGACATGCCGTGCCGCTCCTCGGCCCGGGCGAACGCCTCGCCCAGTCCCTCCATCACCACCTCGAGCGGCACGCCGCGGGCGAGGTGCGCCTGCGGATCGACGAACACCTCGGCGTGCCGGACGCCCTGCGCGGCCGCCCGGGCCAGGTAGGCGTCGGCGAGATCGACGAAGTCCTCGGGCCGCTGGAGGACCGCCATGAGCTCGTAGTAGAGGTCCAGGAAGGACTGCAGGTCCCGGAACGAGTAGGCGCGGCGCAGGTCGTCGAGCTCGGTCGAGCGCAGCGGCGTGCGGTTGCGGACGGCCAGGCGGAGCGCCAGCTCGGGCTCGAGGGTGCCCTCGATGTGCACGTGCAGCTCGGCCGTCGGCAGGATGGGAACGCTGGACACGCCCGGACCGTAGCGGCACGACCGCCGCGGGGCGCCGGTCAGGCGGCGGGGACGGCGTCCATCGCCTCGGCCAGCAGCGTGACCGACCGCAGCCGGCCCTCGGTCGTAGCCGACTGGTGCGCCACGATCAGCTCGTCGGCGTCGGCGAACCTCCGGAACTCGTCGAGGTACGGGCCGATCTGGTCGCGGGTGCCGACGGCGGTGTGCGTGAGCATCTGCCCGACGTGGTGGCCGGCGCCCTGCGCCAGCAGCTGGTCGGCCAGCTCGTCGGAGTAGGACTGCCCACGACCGAACAGGCCGACGGCCAGGTTGCGCCGGACCGCCTCGAGGTTCGCCTGGGCGGCAGCCGGGGTGTCGGCCGCGATGACGTTCACGCCGGCGATCACGTACGGGCGGTCGAGCTGCTCCGACGGCTGGAACTCCTGGCGGTACGCGGCCACGGCGTTGGCCAGCAGCCGTGGCGCGAAGTGCGAGGCGAACGCGAACGGCAGGCCGAGGGCGGCGGCCAGCGTCGCCCCGAACATCGACGACCCCAGGATGTACAGCGGGACGTCCGAGCCCTTGCCAGGTACGGCGTCGACGCCCGGCACGCGCGTCGCGCCGGTGAGGTAGCCCTGCAGCTCCAGCACGTCCTGCGGGAAGCGGTCGGCCGAGTTCGGGTCGCGGCGCAGCGCGTACATCGTGTTCTGGTCCGAGCCGGGCGCGCGGCCGAGCCCGAGGTCGATCCGCCCCGGGTACATCGCCTCGAGGGTGCCGAACTGCTCCGCGATGGTCAGCGGCGCGTGGTTGGGCAGCATGACGCCGCCGGCCCCGAGCCGGATCGTCCTGGTCTGCGCCCCGACGTGCGCGATCAGCACGCTGGTCGCCGACGAGGCGATCGACGGCATGTTGTGGTGCTCGGCGTACCAGACCCGCGCGTAGCCGTGCTCCTCCGCGCGCTGGGCGAGCGCGACGCTGGCGGCGATGCTGCTGCCCGCCGTCTCGCCGCGGGCGATCGGCGCCAGATCGAGGATGGACAGCGGAATGCGCATGAGCAGGTGCCTCTCGGATCGGTTGCCTGCTGCAACGCCCGACTCCTCGAGCTCCTTCCCGTGACGCACTGCGACGTTCGCCTCCACGGCCGGGTGAACGCCGCCCACCGCCGGGTGAACACCCGCCCGCCCGGTCACCGTCGGTGACCTCCGTGGGCCAGGATCCGGCCCGTGCACCGCTCCCTCGGACGGAAGATCGCGCAGTCGGTGGTGGCGCTCGCCGCCTGGGCCGCGGTGGTCGGACTCGGCACCTTCGGGACGTTCAGCGACCCGGCGACACCCTTCTCCGAGATCCGCGAGGACGCCCCTCCCGGCTGACCGCACGGTCGTGCACGAACACCTGTCGGTGTATCCCGGCGCGGGTGTACAACCTCCGACACCACGGGGGAGACCGCCCCTACGAGATTCCTCGAAGGGAACACGACCGTGAAGCAGACCTACCGCGTCCTCGCCGGGCTCGTCGCCCTCGGTGTGCTGGTGCAGGCGGCGGCGATCGCCTTCGGCTGGTTCGACGCCATCAGCGAGGTCGACAAGGGCGCCGTCATCGACGAGAACTACGAGGGCAACGCCGGACACATGATCCACGCCATCAACGGCATGCTCGTCATGCCTGCGCTGGGCCTGATCCTGCTGATCGTCTCGTTCTTCGCGGCGAAGCAGGTCCCGGGCGCGCGCATGTGGGCAGGCATCGTCTTCGGCCTGATCGTGCTCCAGGTGGCGCTCGCGTTCGCCGCGTTCAGCGCGCCGGTCGTGGGCACCCTGCACGGCATCAACGCGCTCGCCATCATCGGTGTGGCCGGGCGGGCAGCGGCCCTGACGCGCACCTCACCCGCCGCTGCGCGCCGGCAGATGACCGGACCGGTGGACGTGCCGGCGCAGAGCACCGGCTCGGCTGCCCCGCAGTCGACCCGCCCTGTCTGAGCGACCCCGCCGCCTGCGGTGGCGGCTGGTCGTCCCGCTCGCCGTCGTCCTCGCGGTCGCGGGGGTGCTCGGGTGGTCCTGGTGGTCGAGCCTCGTCCCGTCGACCTACTCGGTCATGGAGATGGGCCACACCGACCTCGGTGGTGGGTCCGCGGCCGGGCACGACCACGGCACGGGGCACAGCGGCGGACAGAGCGTCGCGGCGCTGACCGGTCCGCAGTCGGGGGACCCGGACGTCGCCGTCGAGCTGACGGCGGCGCGCGGGACGTTCGAACTGGCCGGCGGTGACCGGATCGAGGGCTACACGCTGAACGGGTCCTCCCCCGGCCCCGCGCTGGAGGTGCACCAGGGCGACCTGGTGCAGGTGACCCTGATCAACGCCGACGTGCCGGACGGCGTGACGCTGCACTGGCACGGGGTGGACGTGCCCAACGCCGAGGACGGCGTCGCCGGGGTCACGCAGGACGCGGTCGCGCCCGGCGAGAGCCACGTCTACCGGTTCGTGGCCGAGGACGCCGGCACGTACTGGTACCACTCGCACCAGGTCTCGCACAGGCAGGTGCGCGGCGGGCTCTTCGGCACGCTGGTCGTCCTGCCGGCGGGAGGGCGGGACGAGCAGGACGTCGTGGCGGCGGTGCACACCTACCAGGGACACCGGACCGTCAACGGCCGGACCGGCATCACCACGGTCGAGACGGAGCCCGGCCGGCCGGTGCGCGTGCGGCTGGTCAACACCGACAACGGACCGCTGCGCGCCTGGGTCAGCGGCGCCGCCTTCCGCGTGGTCGCCGTCGACGGGACCGACGTCCACGAGCCGACCGCGGTACGCAGCGAGGGCGTGCTCGTCACCGCCGGTGGGCGGCTCGACCTGCTCCTGGAGGAGCCGGCCCGCGTCAGCATCCGCGGCGGTGCGGCACTGGTCCTCGGGCCACGCGGCACCGACGTCCCGGAGGAACCGGAGCCGCCCGACGTGCTCGACCTGCTGGACTACGGGACCGCGGTCGAGCTGGGCTTCGATCCCGACCGGGCCGACCGCGACTTCAGGTACGAGATCGGCCGGCGGATCGGCTTCCTCGACGGCCGCCCCGGGTTCTGGTGGACCGTGAACGGCCGTCTCTTCCCCGACGTCCCGATGTTCCACGTCGCGGAGGGGGACGTCGTCCGGATGACGATCACCAACGACAGCGGGGACGTGCACCCCATGCACCTGCACGGCCACCATGCCGTCGTCCTGTCGCGGGACGGCGTGCCGCCACCGGCAGTCCGTGGTGGGTCGACTCGCTCAACGTCGCCGACGGGGAGAGCTACGAGGTCGCCTTCGTCGCGGACAACCCCGGCATCTGGATGGACCACTGCCACAACCTCGACCACGCCCGCGACGGGCTGGTGGCGCACCTGGCTTACGCCGGGGTCACCGAACCGTTCACGGTCGGCGGCGAGCACGACAACGCGCCGGAGTGACCCGGCGCCGGGTCAGCGGCTCTGCAGGGCGTCGAGCGCGACGGCCATGGAGGCGGCGACGCGGAAGTCCAGGCGCGGGTCGGGCACCTGCACGTCGTAGCGGTCGCGGATGGCCTTGACCCGTTCGCTGACCATGACGACCTGACCGGAGGCGGTGTCGACGAAGTCGAAGTGGAAGATGAACGGCACCCAGACGTCGCCGAGATACGGGATGAGCTCCCAGATGCGGCGCAGGATGGCGATGAACGGACGCCGTTCGCGGCCGACGGCCTGCAGACCCGGCGCGGCCAGGTTCCAGGTCGAGCGCAGCAGGCTGGCGCCGAACTGCTTGCCGAAGTAGCCCAGCTGCTGCCCGTACTCGTCGAACACGTCGTGCTCGGCGTGCACGTCGAGCCGCTGCCGGGCCTTGAAGGAGAAGACCACCCGGCTCTTGGACTCGTCGGAGAAGAAGCGGACCTCCTCCTTGATCTTCATGCGCTTCTGCTCGGCCAGCGCCATGAGCGGACCCTCGCTGCCGTCCGGGTTGGCCGCACGGATCTCGTAGCGGTTGATCATCAGGGTGATCCGCTGCTTGACGAAGAACCGCGGCACCACCATGGGGGCCGGCGGCTGCTGCTCGTACGGCATGGACACGTCGGGGCTCCCAGGCTCTGCGGGCGGGGCGCCCATCCTGGCAGGGACCGAGGCCGCGGTGACCCCCGCCCGGCGCGGGCGACACACCGGCGCGACACGGATCGGGACCGGCCAGGGACTTTCGCCCCACCCGGCGTCCATGGTTCGCTGCGCTCCACCGGTGTGGGCGGCGTCACCAGGGAGCTGGAGGCACGGATGGCGATGGAACAGGACGAACCGGCAGGTCATCGGTGACGGCGACCGCCCCGCGTCGTACCGGCGCGGTCACCCCGGGGCGTGGCGACGGCGGGCCGGCTCCGCGCCGCGCGGCGATCGCACAGCGGACCCTGCGCACCGACCGGTGGTGGCTGCAGCCGCTGATCACCGTCGTCGCGCTGCTGCTGTTCATCGCCTACTCGACGTTCCGGGCGTTCCAGAACGCGCACTACTACGCCGCGCCCTACATCTCGCCGTTCTACTCGCCCTGCATCACCACCCGGTGCGAGGGCGGGACGTTCCCCGAGTTCTTCGAGGGCCCGGCCTGGATCTCCCCGGCCCTCTACATCCTCGTGCTGCCGCTGGGCATCCGGCTGACCTGCTACTACTACCGGAAGGCCTACTACCGGTCGTTCTGGCTGGCGCCGCCCGCGTGCGCGGTCGCCGAGCCGCACGGCCGCTACACCGGTGAGACGCGCCTGCCGCTGATCGGGCAGAACGTGCACCGCTACTTCCTCTACGCGGCGCTGGTCTTCAACGTGATCCTCTTCTACGAGGCGTTCGCGTCGTTCCGCGACGAGACCGGCGAGTGGGGGCACATGGGCCTCGGCACGCTCATCCTGCTGGTCAACGCCGTCCTGCTGTTCCTCTACTCGGTCTCCTGCCACTCCTGCCGGCACATCGTCGGCGGACGGCTGAACAGCTTCTCCAAGCACCCGCTGCGCTACAAGGCTTGGGGGGTCGTCTCGAAGCTCAACGCCCGCCACATGCAGTACGCCTGGGCGTCGCTGTTCACCGTCGCGTTCGCCGACTTCTACGTGTTCCTGCTGGCCACCGGCACGATCTCGGATCTGAGGTTCTTCTGACCATGGAACTGGAACGGCACGAGTACGACGTCGTGGTCGTCGGGGCGGGAGGTGCGGGCCTGCGGGCCGCGATCGAAGCCCACGAGTCGGGGGCGCGCACGGCTGTGGTGTGCAAGTCGCTGCTCGGCAAGGCGCACACGGTGATGGCCGAGGGCGGCATCGCGGCCGCCATGGCCAACCTCTGGCCGGACGACAACTGGCGGGTGCACTTCCGCGACACCATGCGCGGCGGCAAGATGCTCAACCACTGGCGCATGGCCCAGCTGCACGCCCAGGAGGCGCCCGACCGCGTGCGTGAGCTGGAGGACTGGGGCGCCCTCTTCGACCGCACACCTGACGGGCTGATCAGCCAGCGCGACTTCGGCGGGCACCGGTACGCCCGCCTCGCGCACGTCGGCGACCGCACGGGTCTGGAGCTCATCCGGACCCTGCAGCAGCGCACCGTCGCGCTCGGCATCGACGTCTACATGGAGTGCACCGTCACCCGGCTGCTGACCGACAGCAACGGGATCACCGGGGCGTTCGGCTACTGGCGGGAGTCCGGGCGGTTCGTCGCCTGGCAGGCGCCGTCGGTCGTGCTGGCCACGGGGGGCATCGGCAAGTCGTACAAGGTCACCTCCAACTCGTGGGAGTACACCGGCGACGGGCACAGCCTGGCGATGCAGGCCGGCGCGACGCTGGTCAACATGGAGTTCGTCCAGTTCCACCCGACCGGCATGGTGTGGCCGCCGTCCGTGCGCGGGATCCTGGTCACCGAGAGCGTCCGCGGTGACGGCGGCATCCTGAAGAACTCCGCCGGCAACCGGTTCATGTTCGACTACATCCCCGACTTCTTCCGCAAGGAGACGGCGGAGACCGAGGCCGAGGCCGACCGCTGGTACGAGGACAAGAAGAACAACCGCCGTCCTCCGGAACTGCTGCCGCGCGACGAGGTCGCCCGGGCGATCAACAGCGAGGTGAAGGCCGGTCGCGGGACGCCCCACGGCGGCGTCCACCTGGACATCGCCTCGCGCCGCACGCCGGAGTACATCCGCAAGCGGCTGCCGTCGATGTACCACCAGTTCAAGGAGCTGGCCGAGGTCGACATCACCGCCGAACCGATGGAGGTCGGCCCCACCTGCCACTACGTCATGGGCGGGGTGGAGGTCGACCCCGACACCGAGGCGGCGCGGGTGCCCGGGCTCTTCGCGGCGGGCGAGGTGGCCGGCGGCATGCACGGCTCCAACCGGCTCGGCGGCAACTCGCTGTCCGATCTGCTGGTCTTCGGCCGGCGCGCGGGGGCCGCCGCCGCCGCGCACGCGTCGAGTCGCCGGGGCAGCACGGGGCCCCTCTCGGACGACGACCTGGCCGACGCCGCCCGCGCCGCGCTCTCGCCCTTCGAGCGCGAGGGAGGGGAGAACCCGTACGCCGTCCAGCACGACCTGCAGCAGACGATGCACGACCTGGTCGGGATCATCCGGACGGCGGCCGAGATGGAGCAGGCGCTGGAGCGGATCGAGGCGCTCAAGGTGCGGGTCGCCAACCTCAGCGTCGAGGGCCACCGGCAGTACAACCCTGGCTGGCACCTCGCGCTCGACCTGCCGAACATGCTGATCGTCAGCGAGTGCATCGCGCGGGCGGCGCTGGAGCGGCAGGAGAGCCGCGGCGGGCACACGCGGGACGACTTCCCGGCCACGGATGCCGACTGGGCGCGGATCAACCTCGTCTGCTCGCCCACCGCCGGCGGCGGCGTGCAGGTGACGCGACAACCGCTGCCCCAGATGCCGGGCGAACTGGCCGAGATCTTCGAGGAGATCGCATGAGCTACCAGGGCCGGTTTCGGGTCTGGCGCGGGGACGCCTCGGGCGGCCAGTTGCAGGACTTCACCGTGGAGGTGAACGAGGGCGAGGTCGTGCTGGACATCATCCACCGGCTGCAGGCGACCCAGGCCGGCGACCTCGCCGTCCGCTGGAACTGCAAGGCCGGCAAGTGCGGCTCGTGCAGCGCCGAGATCAACGGCCGGCCGCGGCTGATGTGCATGACGCGGATGGGCACGTTCGGCGAGGACGAGACGGTCACGGTGACGCCCTTGCGCACCTTCCCCGTCATCCGCGACCTGGTCACCGACGTCTCGTACAACTACGAGGTCGCCTCGCGGATCCCGGCGTTCACCCCGCGGCCGCGGGAGGCCGACGGCAGCCACCGCATGCAGCAGATCGACGTCGAGCGCTCGCAGGAGTTCCGCAAGTGCATCGAGTGCTACCTCTGCCAGAACGTCTGCCACGTCATCCGTGACCACGAGGAGAACAAGGCGGCCTTCGCCGGCCCCCGGTTCCTCATCCGGCTGGCCGAGCTCGACATGCACCCGCTGGACACCGTCGACCGCAAGGACGTCGCGCAGGACGAGTTCGGCCTCGGCTACTGCAACATCACCAAGTGCTGCAGCGAGGTCTGCCCCGAGGGCATCCACCTCACCGACAACGGGATCATCCCGCTCAAGGAGCGCGTGGTGGACCGCAAGTTCGACCCGCTCACCTTCCTCGGGTCGGTGATCCGCCGCCGTCGGACAGGGGACTGAACCTAGAACACCGGGCCGATGAAGTTCCCGGCGTGGATACGCGCCCTGTCGGAGTCGACGGGCTCGCGCCGGGTGAACGACCAGTGTGACGGCGGGCGCTCGGCGAGGGCCGCGGGCAGACCGGCCGGAACCCGGACCAGCCCGTGCAGTGCGACCTCAGCCGTGGCGACGCTGCCGGGCCGAGCGTCGGCATGCTCTCGCAGCGCGCGCAGGGCTCGGCGGCCGGCCCGGGTCAGGGGCGAGCGCACCGCCGAGGCGAGCCGTCCTCGCCGGAGGAGCCCGGCGCGAACCAGCCGCTCCTCGACCGCGTCCAGCCGGGGGTCCTCGCGCACGAGGAAGACGACGGTCTCGATGCCCCGATGCCCGCGGGTGCCGAGGGCGTCGAGCACGGCCGTCTCGACCGGATGCGTGGCGCCACCGCCGACGGCCTGCAGGTCCGCGGTCGGATCGGTCACCTTCACGCGCCCGCTCCCGACCAGGGCGGCCACGGCGGTCTGCGACGCGCGACGCCGGCCGCCGGCCAGCCACGCCATGTCGTAGAGGTCGAGATGCGGTGTGGTCACGTCGCGGCCCTCCGTCGTCCAACAGGGGCGGTCGTACGGTCCCATGGCGTCCGGCCGCGGAGCAAGGCTCCGGACGGGCCGCACTCACCGTCCGGCAGGCCCGGTCGGAGCGCGTGCGAGGATTCCGCTCCGTGCGGTTCCTCGGGCGGGGTGAGCTCCCGCGCGAGGTGGGCGTGCTCGCCGTCATCGCGTTCGTGGTCGCCCTGGGCTTCGGTGTCGTCGCGCCGGCGATCCCGCTGTTCGCCCGCGACTTCGGCGTGGGGACGACCGCCGTCGGCCTGGCCGTCAGCGCCTTCGCGTTCTTCCGGTTCGTCTCGGCCTTCAGCGGCGGCACGCTCGTCGAGCGGTTCGGTGAGCGGCTCGTGCTCACCGCCGGACTGCTGATCGTCGCGCTCACCACCGGGGCGGCCGGGCTGGCGGGGAACTTCCCGCTGTTCCTCGCCCTGCGGGCGGCCGGCGGGGTGGGCAGCGCGATGTTCACGGTGTCGGCGCTGTCGTTGCTCCTGCGCGTCGCGCCGCCGTCGCACCGGGGACGGGCCGCGGCGACCTGGCAGGGCGGCTTCATCCTCGGCGGCATCGCCGGCCCGGCCGCCGGTGGCCTGCTCGCGGAACTGTCGCCGCGACTGCCGTTCTTCCTCTACGCCGGCTTCCTCGTCGTGGCCGGAGCGGTCGCCGTCGCGATGCTGCGGACGGCGCCGACGGCGGTCGATCCGGGTGGGTCACCGGTGCAGACGGGTCCCGACCTCGACGCCGGCCCGGTGGCGCTGCGCACCGCCCTGCGCTCGCGGGTGTACATCGCGGCCCTGGTGGCCAACCTCGGCGTCGGGTGGGTGCTCTTCGGCGTCCGCAACTCGCTCGTCCCGCTCTACGTGACCGAGGAGCTCGGCCGCACCGTCGCCTGGGCCGGCGCCGGGCTGCTCGTCGGTTCCCTCGCCCAGGCCGTCGGTCTGCTGCGGTCGGGCCGGCTCGTCGACACCTGGGGACGACGCCCGTCGCTGATCCTCGGGTCGTCGATCGCCACCGGCTCCCTGGCCCTGCTCGTGCTGCCGCCCGCGATCGGTGCCTTCCTGGTCTCCATGGCGCTGTTCGGCCTGGCCGCGTCCCTGCTGGGCAGCGCACCGGCCGCGCTCGTCGGGGACATCAGCCCGGCCCGGGGCGGCCGGGTCGTGGCGGTGTTCCAGATGGCGGCCGACCTCGGCGCCGTCGCCGGCCCGCTGATCGCCGGCTGGCTGACCGACGTCGCGTCGTACCAGGTGGCGTTCGCGGCGACCGCCGCCGTCCTCGGCGTCGGCCTGCTCACCGCGCTGGCCCTGCCACCGGAGAAGCGCTCCGCGAGCCGGCCGACTCAGTCCTCCTGAGCGGCCCGTCGCTCGGCGCCGGTCTCCTCCGCGTAGCCGACGTCCTGCCCGGAGACCCGCCCGACGAACGTGCCCGAGTCGCCGGTGCCCGTCGTGCTCCCGGCGTCCGGCTCGTCGCTGGGACCGCCGCCGGTCGCCCGGGACAGCGCCTGGCCGTCGTCGGGGTCGACGTCGTCCTCGTGCGGTCGGGGGCCGCTCACGGCGCGCCGTCGTCGAAGTAGGTGCCGGCGGGTGGCAGCGGGGTGCGGATGACCGGGCGCACCCGGCGCGCCGCGGGCAGCCGCCTCGTGTAGCTCTCGGCGTTGCGACGGATGTGCTCGAGGTCCTCGTCGGTCGCCTGGCGCACGACCTTGGCCGGCACACCGGCGACCACCGAACCGGGTGGCACCGTCGTGTTCGGGGTGACGACCGCGCCGGCGGCGACGATCGACCCGGTGCCGATGTGTGCCCCGTTCATCACCACGCTGCCCATGCCGACGAGGACGTCGTCGTCGACGCGTGCTCCGTGCAGCACGACGCGGTGCCCGACCGTCACGCCGCGGCCGACCAGGAGTGGGAAGCCGGGGTCGGAGTGCAGGATGCAGCCGTCCTGGACGTTGGTGTCGGGGCCGATGACGATCACCTCCTCGTCGGCGCGGACCACGACGCCGTACCAGACGCTGGCCCGAGCATCGAGCGTCACGGCGCCCACCACCACCGCGGTCGGGGCGACGAACGCCTCCTCGTCGATCTTCGGTGCGCCGAACTGCAGCTGCGCGATGTAGTTGTCCGCCATCCCACGCCTTCCGGTCTCGCCGTGCCGTCGTCGCTGAGTCTGGCCGATCGCGGTCCCTTCGAGGAGGGGTTCGCCGCCGTTCCTTCCCCCCGGAATGAGGACGACCTCGTTGTTTCGACTCCAGTGATGGAGCCGATCTGCCGAAGCCTCCGGTGGACGGCAAGGGCGCCGGCCGCCCGGTTCCATCCCCCAGCGCGGAGGCGCGTGCCGTGAACGACGAGATCGACCAGCACCTCGACCGGCCCGAGGAGAGCGGCTTCGCCGACGTCACGCTCGTGACGCGCGGCGTCACCGTGACCGCGTCGGTGGAGCTGTCGGAGACCTCCGTGGTCATCGTGCGGCCGCAGGGCGACCAGTCCGCCTGCGGTCTCCAGCCCGGGGAGACAGTAGAGCTGTACTGGGTCGGCGGGCACGAGGAGCGCACTCTCCCGGGCACGCTCACCTCGCTCGAGGGTGGCGCCGAGCCGCGGTGGCAGATCGCGGTCAAGGGGCAGGCCGAGCGCAGCCAGCGACGCAAGGCGGTGCGGGCGCGGGTCGCCGTCCCGGTGATCGTTCCCTGGGCGGGCTCGCAGATGACGGGCACGACCGTCGACCTCAGCGAGGGCGGGATGCGCGCGCTGATGGACGGCTGGGGTCTGCCTCCGGAGCCCGGCACTCCGACGCAGCTGAGCATCGAGATCGACGACGATCTCCTGCACCTGCAGGGCGAGTTCGTCTGGACCGCCGACCGGGGCGGCCAGCAGTGGCTGCTGGCGATGAAGTTCCTGGACGTCCCCGAGAGGGCGGGCGACATCATCCGCCGGCGGGTCTTCCAGGCTCTGCGCGACGAGCGGGCCGCCACCGCCGGTTAGGTCTCCCGCGCAAGGTTGGCGGCGCGGGCCGGAAACGCCGGGCCCTCGTACCCTGGATGAGGTGACCGTCGCGCCGCCCAGGACCGTGCTCGACAACCGCTTCGCCCGCGAGCTGCCGGAGCTGGCCCTTCCATGGCGGGCCGAGGAGGCGCCCCGCCCCCGGCTGCTCGTGCTCAACGACGCGCTGGCGACCGAGCTGGGGCTCGACCCCGCGTGGCTGCGCAGCGACGACGGCGTCGGCCTGCTGGTGGGCACCGCGGTGCCCGGCGGCGCGACTCCAGTCGCCCAGGCGTACGCCGGACACCAGTTCGGCGGCTACTCACCCCGGCTCGGCGACGGCCGCGCGCTGCTGCTGGGCGAGCTCGTCGACACCGGCGGCCGGCTGCGGGACCTGCACCTGAAGGGCTCCGGCCGCACCCCGTTCGCCCGGGGAGGCGACGGCCTGGCCGCCGTCGGGCCGATGCTGCGCGAGTACGTCATCAGCGAGGCGATGCACGCCCTCGGCATCCCGACCACCCGGTCGCTGGCCGTGGTGGCGACCGGCCGCGAGGTGCGGCGGGAGACGCTGCTGCCCGGCGCCGTCCTCGCCCGGGTGGCGAGCAGCCACCTGCGGGTCGGCAGCTTCCAGTACGCCCGCGCCACCGACGACGTCGAGCTGCTGCGCCGGCTCGCCGACCACGCGATCGCCCGGCACCACCCGGCGGCGGCCGACGCCGACCACCCGTACCTGGCGCTGTTCGAGGCGGTCGTCGCCGCCCAGGCGGAGCTCGTCGCGCGGTGGATGCTCGTGGGTTTCGTGCACGGCGTGATGAACACCGACAACATGACCATCTCGGGCGAGACGATCGACTACGGCCCCTGCGCGTTCATGGAGGCGTTCGATCCGGCGACCGTCTACAGCTCGATCGACTCCGGCGGCCGGTACGCCTACGGCAATCAGCCGCTCGCGGCGGAGTGGAACCTCGCCCGGCTGGCCGAGGCCCTGCTCCCGTTGATCGACGAGGAGCAGGAGCGGGCCGTCGAGCTCGCGGTCGCCTCCCTCGGCACCTTCCGGCCGCGGTACAACGCCGCGTGGCTGGCCGGCATGCGTGCCAAGCTCGGCCTGCCCGACGGCCTCGACGAGGCGGTGGCCGGGCCCCTGTTCGAGGAACTCCAGGAGCTGCTGCACAAGGACCACGTCGACCACACGTCGTTCTTCCGCACGCTCGGTGCGGCCGCCAGGGGCGACGCCGAGCCCACGCGGCTGCTGTTCCTCGATCTCGCGGCGATCGACGACTGGCTGGCCCGCTGGCGGGCGATCGGCCCGGACGCCGACGCGATGGACCGGGTCAACCCGATCTACATCCCGCGCAACCACCTGGTCGAGGAGGCCCTGGACGCGGCGACCGCCGGCGACCTCCAGCCGCTGGAGAAGCTGCTGGAGGTCGTGTCCGCCCCCTTCGACGAACGGCCCGGGCTGGAGCGGTACGCCGCGCCCGCGCCGCAGGACTTCGGCGTCTACCGGACCTTCTGCGGCACCTGACCGGTCAGCTGGAGATGGCCTCGACCAGATCGCCGACCTTCTCCTCGGGCAGGTTCCGTGCCACGTCGCCCTGGCTGACGATGCCGATCAGGTCGTGGCCGTCGATGACGGGCAGCCGCCGGACCTTGTACTGCGTCATCGTGCGGAGGATCTCCTCCACCGGGTCGTCGGCGCCGATGGTCACCGGCTTGCCCTCGGCGAAGTCCCCGGCCTTCGCCGACGACGGATCCCCACCTTCGGCGAGGCACTTCACGACGATGTCGCGGTCGGTCAGCATCCCCTTGAGGCGGTTGTCCTCACCGCAGATGGGCAGCGACCCGACGTCCAGGTCGCGCATCTTTCGGGCTGCATCCAGCAAGCTCTCGTTCTCGCCGACGCACTCGGCGCCGCCGGTCATGATGTCGCGCGCTGAAGCCATGGCACCCTCCCGTGAACCGGCCCTGGCCCGGGCCGTCCGGGCAGGTCTCGCCGGTGCTCTCGACAGTGCTCCGACCGGCTGACCCGCGCAACCGAAGCGGTCGTCGGTGCTCCCGCTTGACGCGTCCCCCGGCGCGGGCGAGGGTTCCCCGCCAGGAAGGTCACCTTCTCCGACGAAGGGCCGTGCTCGTGGACGTCGACGTGATCGTCGAGATCCCCAAGGGATCGCGGAACAAGTACGAGTACGACCTCGAGCTCGACCGGATCCGCCTGGACCGGATGCTGTTCACCGCGACCGGCTATCCGAGCGACTACGGGTTCGTGCCCGAGACCCTCGCCGAGGACGGCGACCCGATCGACGCGCTCGTGCTGCTGACCGAGCCGACGTTCCCGGGCTGCCTCGTGCGCGCGCGGGTGATCGGCGTGTTCTGGATGCACGACACGAAGGGCCCGGACGCCAAGCTGCTGTGCGCCTCCGCGGACGATCCCCGGTTCTCGCACCTGCGCGAGCTCGGCGACGTGCCCTTCCACCAGGTCAGCGAGATCTGGCACTTCTTCCAGATCTACGAGGCGCTCGAGCCGGACAAGTCCGCCGAGACCCGCACCTGGGAGAACAGGAAGGACGCCGAACGGGTCCTGGAGGACGCCCGCCGCCGGTTCGCCGAGCAGCAGTCGGCGCGGGATGTTCGATCGCGCGTCACCCCGGCGACATCTGGAGATCCCACCCTGTCGACATGACGGCCAGCCTGTTCGCGACCGGAACGTCCGTGCCGACGGTCGCCCGAGGTCTTCGCGCCGTCGCGCACGCGGTCGCCCGGCCGGTCGTCGACGGGCTCGACGCGTCGGTCTGCGGCGTGCTCGTCACCGCGGCCGCGGGTCGGGACTGGCCGTCGGCCTCCGACGGCGAGCGGTGCGAGGAGTGCGCCCGCATCGCCGGATAGCTCCCCGTTCCTCCTCACGAGGTGTCACATCCCGTCCGCGGCCGGTGTCTCCATGTCGACGAGACCACTCACCGAGGAGGAGACATGTCGAGCACCCGCATCCCGGCCACCGAGATCACCGGCATCTACGGGGGTCTGCTCAAGCTGTTCAGCCGGAAGATGTTCGGCCAGGTGCCCGAGGGCGCCGGCGTCATGTGGCACTACCCCGCCGTCCTCAAGGACTCCATGGCATTCGGCCGCAAGGTCGACGCGTGGAACCGGCTGGACCCGAACCTGGCGTCCTTCGCCTCCATGGCGGCGGCCGGCGCGATCGGCTGCAGCTTCTGCCTGGACCTGCACTACTTCCTCACGCACAACCGGGGCCTGGACGAGGGCAAGGCCCGGGAGGTGCCGCGCTGGCGCGAGTCCGCCGTCTTCACGCCGTTGGAACGACGGGTCATGGAGTACGCGGAGGCGATGTCCCGGACACCCGTTGCCGTGACCGACGCGATGTCCGCCGCGCTGCTCGCCGAGCTCGGGGCGCCGGCCATGGTCGAACTGACTGCCAGGATCGGCTTCATGAACTCCAGTGCGCGCGGGAACGTCGCGCTCGGCATCCGCTCGCAGGAGTTCGCCGCGTCCTGCGGCCTGCCGCCGCTGGCGGCCCGGACGGCGGACGGCGTCCCCGCGGCATGACCGGCGACCCCTTCACGGCTCACCGCAGCCTGCTGTTCACCGTCGCCTACGAGCTGCTCGGCTCGGCCGCCGACGCCGACGACGTCGTCCAGGAGGCGTGGCTGCGGTGGGCGGGGGCCGATCGGGCAGAGGTGCGCGACCCGAGGGCCTACCTGGTGCGCATCGTCACCCGTCAGGCGCTCAACCGGCTGCGCACCCTGTCCCGGCGCCGCGAGGACTACGTCGGCGAGTGGCTGCCCGAGCCGCTGCTGACCAGCCCCGACGTCGCCGAGGACGTCGAGCTGGCCGAGAGCGTGTCGATCGCGATGCTGACGGTGCTCGAGACCCTCTCGCCGACCGAGCGCGCGGTGCTGGTGCTGCACGAGGTGTTCGACGTGCCGTTCGACGAGATCGCCGAGGCCGTGGGCAAGTCGAGCGCCGCGGTGCGGCAGATCGCCCATCGCGCCCGGCAGCACGTGGCGGCGCGCCGTCCGCGGATGACGGTGAGCCAGGCCGAGCAGCAGCGGGTCGTGGACCGGTTCCTCGCCGCCGTGACGGCAGGCGACGTCCTGGGTCTCATGGAGGTGCTCGCGCCCGACGTCGTGGTGGTCGCCGACAGCGGCGGCCTGGCACCGGCGGCCAGGCGGCCGGTCGCGGGTCGGGAGAAGGTCGCTCGGGCACTCGCCAAGTTCGCGGCGTTCGCACCGGGCCTGGAGATCACCACACCGTTGGTCAACGGGACCGTGGGCGCGCGTATCGACGCGGGCGGGGAGTTCGACACCGCGCTCACGTTCGTCGTCGAGGACGGCCGCATCAGCCGCATGTACGCGATGCGCAACCCGCACAAGTTGGGCAGGCTCGACACGGTGGCCGATCTACGGCGGTGACGGAGTCCGCGGGCCTTCCCGGGAGCGGACGTGGATGAGACGCAGGTGCTCGTCGTCGGTGGTGGCAATGCCGGCATCTCGCTGGCGGCCCGGTTGCTGCGCGGGGGCGCCGACGGCGTCACGGTCGTGGCCCCGCAACCCCTGCACCGGTACAAGCCGCTGCTCAACTACGTCGGCGGTGGCGAGGCGACGATGGCGGACCTGGAGCGTCCGACGGCCGGCATCGTCCCCGACGGGTGCCGCTGGGTCCGCGACAGCGTCGAGGCGGTCGACGCGGACGCCATGACCGTCCGCACGCGCGGTGGGCAGACGCTGCACTGCTCCACCCTCGTGCTGTGCCCGGGTCTGGTGGAGGACTGGGACGCCACCCCGGGGCTCCAGCCGGCCTACGCGGACGGGTGGGTCGCCTCCACCTACGTCCCGGGCAGCGCGCCGCAGGTGTGGCCGAGGCTGACGTCGCTGCGCTCGGGCTCCGTGGTGTTCACCGTGCCGCCGGAGCCGGCGTCGTGCGGCCCGACCGCGCTCAAGCCGCTGTTCATGGCGTGCGACCACTGGCGGCGGACCGGCGCGCTGGCCGACCTGCGGGTCCGCCTCCTGCTGCCGGCACGGCACCCGACCGACGTCCGCGAGGCCGACGAGATCCTCGACCGCGCCTTCGCCGACTACGGGATCGAGGTGCTGCGCGAAACCCGCATCGCCGACGTGGACTGGGCATCGCACGCGATCACGGTCACCTCCCCCGCCGGCCGGCAGGTGCTCGAGGACGTCGACTTCGCGCACGCCGTGCCGCACTACCGGGCGCCGAGCTGGATCGCCGACGCGGGCCTGGCCGCCGACCCGACGCCCGGGCTGGTGGACGTCGACCCCACCACCCTGCGCTCGCGCCGGCACGGGGCCATCTGGTCGATCGGCGACGCGGCGGCCCTGGCGACCCGGCCCTCGGGCGGCGCTCTCCGACGCCAGGTCGAGATCCTCGTCCAGAACATGGCCGCAGCGCGGGACGGGAAGCCGCTGCAGCGGTACGACGGCTACACCGTCATGCCGATCACCGTGAGCCGGCGGAAGCTGCTGCTCGCCGAGGTCGACCGTGACAGCCGCCCCACCCCGTCGGTGCCGTTCCTCGATCCGATGAAGCCACGCCGCGCGACCTGGTTCGCCGACCGCTACCTGCTCCCCCGGACCTACTGGCGGCGGATCCTGCGCGGGAAGCTGTGAGCCCGGCTCAGCCCTGACCGTCGTCGAACCGGTCGAGCCGCTTGCGGAGCAGGTCGTCGAGGTCGAACACCTCGCCGTCGCCGGCGCCCTTGCCGACGACGAGCGGCGGCGGGGTCGGGTCGACGTGGACGGTGCGCCATCGGCCGAACCGCACCGGAGGCACGTTGAGCACGTAGAAGCTGCCGTCCTCGCCGATGCCGACCGAGCGGTTGCGCTTCAGGTACCACCCGACGATGCCGGTCCGGTAGCGACCGGTCCCGGACCACGGGCGAGCCGTCAGCTCCTCCGTCGGTAGCCCGGCCTGCTTCGCCTGCTCGACGAACCGGTCGATGAGCACCTGGGCCTTGTCCGACTCCTCCTGCTCCCGCCGGCGCTGAGCCTGCACGTGGTACGCGGCGCGCTCGGACTGCTCAGCCCGGCGCCGCGCGGCGTCCTCGACCATCACCGACCTCCGTCTCGTGGATCGAGGATGCCCCGCCTCGGACGCAGCCATCCCTCAGGGCGACATCCCGTGCTCTACCGCGAACAGGGGATCCCATCGTTGTAGCGTGCACCGCCCGGTGCCGGTTTCGGCAGTGGCCTGCCCGACTGCGAGGTGCCGTGCCCGTCCTCCCCTCACTGCGTTCGGCTCGATGGATCCGGGTGCTGGCGATCCTCGCCGTCCTCGCCGTGGGCGGAGGGCTCGTGAGCCTCACCGCTCCGGCGACGGAGGCGCGTGCGGCGGCACCGACCTGGGCGCTGGCTGCCGGCGCGACGCTGCAGCCGGGTCAGTTCCTCACGTCACCCTCGGGTCTCTGGCGGCTGGTCATGCAGACCGACGGCAACCTGGTCCTCTTCAGCTGCGGGACAGGTGCGACGAACTGCACGAACCCCTACTGGAGCCTCGGGACCTCCGGTCAGCCCGGCAATCGCCTCACCCTGCAGCGCGACGGGAACCTGGTCCTCTACTCCCCGACCGGCCGGGTCGCGTGGGCGACCATGACCAACGGCACCGGCAGCACCAACGTGTTCCAGGTGCAGGACGACGCGAACCTGGTCGTCTACAGCGGCAAGCGACCGGTCTGGTCCACGGGCACGCCATCCACCTACGCGCACGTCTCAGGTCGCGCCGTGGGGGATCTGACGTCGCAGAACGGCCGGTACACGTTCGGCACCCCGGGGAACTCCATGCACGTCTGGGACCGCAACGTGCCCATCTGGGGCGTCAACTGCCCGAACGACGGACGGGTCGACTGCGACTCGATCGCCGGCCAGTTGGTCCTGCAGACCGACGGCAATCTGGTCTGGTACCAGCCCGGCAGGAACGGCGGCCGGGTGGCCGTGTGGAACTCCGGCACCCAGGGGACCGGGCGCACGACCTACCTCCAGCTGCAGAACGACGGCAACCTCGTTCTCCTCGATCTGTGGCGCCGGCCGCTGTGGAGCTCCAAGACCGGGTTGATCCGGCGGGTGCGCTGACGGCCGCCCACGGCGCCGTCACACGTTGAAGCGGAACTCCACGACGTCGCCGTCCTGCATGACGTAGTCCTTGCCCTCCATGCGGACCCAGCCCCTGGCCTTGGCCTCGTTCATCGAGCCGGCCTCGACGAGCTGGTCGAAGGAGACGATCTCGGCCTTGATGAAGCCGCGCTGGAAGTCGGTGTGGATGACCCCGGCGGCCTGTGGCGCGGTGGCGCCGATCGGGATGGTCCAGGCGCGGGCCTCCTTCGGGCCGGCCGTGAGGTAGGTCTGCAGGCCCAGCGTCGCGAACCCGACGCGGGCGAGCTGGTCCAGGCCCGGTTCCTCCTGGCCGATGCCGGCCAGGAGTTCGGCGGCCTCCTCGGCGGGCAGTTCCGCGAGCTCGGACTCGATCTTGGCGTCCATGAGGATCGCCTCGGCCGGTGCGACCAGAGCGCGCAGCTCGGCGATCAGCTCCTCGTTGCCGAGCTCCTCCTCGTCGACGTTGAAGACGTAGAGAAAGGGCTTGGTGGTCATCAGCCCGAGTTCGCGCAGCGGCGCCGGGTCGACGCCGGCCGCGAAGAGCGTGCGGCCCTCGTCCAGGACCTTCTGCGCCTCGACGGCGGCCTTGTGCAGGTCCGCCTTGTCCTTGTCCTTGCGCATCTCCTTCTCCAGCCGCGGGATGGCCTTCTCCAGCGTCTGGAGGTCCGCGAGCAGGAGCTCGGTGTTGATCGTCTCGATGTCGTCGGCCGGGCTGACCTTGCCGTCGACGTGCACGACGTCGGGGTCGGTGAACACGCGGATGACCTGGCAGATCGCGTCGCTCTCCCGGATGTTCGCGAGGAACTTGTTGCCCAGCCCCGCGCCCTCGGAGGCGCCGCGCACGATGCCGGCGATGTCCACGAACGACACCGTCGCCGGGATGATCTTCTGCGAGCCGAACAGCTCGGCCAGCTTGTCGAGCCGCGGGTCGGGCACGCCCACCACGCCGACGTTGGGCTCGATCGTCGCGAACGGGTAGTTCGCCGCCAGCACGTCGTTCTTGGTCAGGGCGTTGAAGAGGGTCGACTTGCCGACGTTGGGCAGGCCGACGATCCCGATGGTGAGGCTCACGGGAGTTCAGGTTACGTGGGGCGGGATCGGCGTCCGCGCGCTCGCTAGGAGCCCGGTCGCGGGAGCAGGCCCCGCTCCACCGCGACCATCACCGCCCGCGTCCGGTCGTCGACGCCGAGCTTCGCGAACACCCGCAGCAGGTGCGTCTTCACCGTCGCCTCGCCGATGAACAGCTCCCGCCCGATCTCGGCGTTCGTCAGCCCCCGCGAGACCCCGCTCAGCACCTCGAGCTCACGAGCCGTGGGTGCCTCGACCGCAGGCGCCCTCATCCGTGAGACCAGCCGCGCGGCGACCGGCGGGGCCAGCACCGTCTCGCCCCTCGCCGCCGCCCGCACCGCGTCGGCCAGCTGCGGCAGCGGGGTGTCCTTGAGCAGGTAACCGGTCGCGCCGGCCTCCACCGCGCGCACGATGTCGGCGTCGGTGTCGTACGTGGTCAGCACCAGCACCCGGACGTCGGGGTGCGCGGCCGCGATGCGCTCGGTCGCCGCCACGCCGTCCATGCGGGGCATCCGCAGGTCCATGAGGACGACGTCCGGCGCGTGCTCCGCCACCGCGGTGAGCGCCTCCAGCCCGTCGCCGGCCTCCCCCACCACGTCGATGTCCGGCTGCGCGGCGAGCCAGCCGACGACGCCGCCGCGCACCACCGGGTGGTCGTCGACCACGAGCACACGGATCACCGGGCCGGCACCCGCACCGTCACCCGCGTCCCCTCACCCGGTGCCGAGACGACGTCCACGGTGCCCCCGACCTCCTCGGCACGGTCGCGCAGCCCGGCCAGGCCGACACCGACGGCGTCCTCGGGATCGAACCCCACGCCGTCGTCCTCCACGTGCACCGACACCTGCCGCGACTGCCCCGTCCCGACGCTGCTGATCCGCAGCACCACCGCCGTGGCCGACGCGTGCCGGCGCACGTTGGCCAGCGCCTCCTGCGCCCCGCGCAGCAGCACGACCTCCTCGCTGCGGCTCAGCTCGGCGCGGCCCAGGGCAGCGGTGTCCAGCCGCGTGGCCAGGCCGGTCTCCCGCCCGAACCGCTCGACCAGCCGCTCCAGCGCCTCGACGAGGGTGGCCGAGTCCAGCGCCAGCGGCGAGAACGCGGCCACCATCGCCCGCGCCTCGGCGAGATTCTCGCGGGCGACCTCCTCGATCAGGGCCAGCCGCTCGGCGACGCCGTCCGCACCGGGTGGCAGCCCCGCAGCCGCGGTCTGCGCGAGGACGACGATGCTCGTGTAGCCCTGCGCCAGGGTGTCGTGCACCTCGCGCGCCAGCCGCTCCCGCTCGGCCGCCATGCCCTGCGCGTGGTGCAGCCGGGCCAGCTCGACCCGGGTGCGCTCCAATTCGCGGATCAGCAGCGCCCGCTCCTTGCTCTGCTCCAGCACCCGGCTGATCCAGATGCCCATCGCGATGCTGAACGCGAGGCCGACCAGCGTCTGCCCCGGCCCGGACAGCGGCTCGTTCCCGCGCGTCCACTCGATGCCCGGCCCCAGCGTCGAGGCCAGTGCCAGCGCGAGCGTCCAGACGATGCCGCGCCGCAGCGACTCGACGAGGAACCACACGTGCGTGTAGCCGATGAACAGCAGGAACAGCAGCGCCGGCTCCTCCCACGCCAGGATGCCGAAGACGACCACGAGGACGGCGAGGTACGCCTGTGCCCGCCGCTGGTCCCGCGACGTCAGCGCCGGTGCCCCGAGGAAGGCGTAGGCCACCGCCAGCGCGGCGAGTGCCGACAGCAGGAGCGGCTTCGACCCCGCCAGCGGCGCCAGCACGATCGTCGCCACGGCGATGGCCAGGAGCGCCACGAAGACCAGGTGCAGGCCGACGATCGTGACCCGCCAGGCCCGCGGCGACAGCGGCAGGCCGCCGTCGGCCTCCTCCTCGCAGGAAGGGTCGACGGCGGGCGGCCGGCCCGGGTCCGAGGTCATCCGTCGGCCCGACGCCAGCGGAAGGTCCGCACGCACACCACGGCACCGATGATCACCCATGCGGCAAGCACCAGGGCGGTCCGGCCGTGCTCCCAGCTGCCGGCGATCTCGAACGCCCCCGCCTGCTCGGGGAGGAACGCCGACCGCATGCCCTGCGTCATCCACTTGAGCGGGAACAGGGCGGCAGCCTGCTGCATCCACCCCGGCAGCTCCAGGAAGCCGAAGAAGACACCGGAGAAGAACTGCAGCACGATCGCGAAGGCGGAGATGCCGGTCGTGACCGAGGACGCGCTACCCCGGAGTGCAGACACCGCGACACCCAGGACCGTGCCCGCCAGCGCTCCGAGGACGGCCACCCAGGCGAAGGTCAGCCAGCGCTGGGCGTCGGCCGGCATCGGGACGTCGTAGGCGTGGTGGGCGAGCGGCAGCAGCAGCGCGAGCTGCGCCGCCGTGGTCACCAGCACCTGCCCGGCCTTGCCCGCGAAGTAGGCGACCGGCGGGGTGCCGAGCAACTGCAGCCGTTCCAGCTGGCCGTTCTCCCGCTCGGCGGCGATCGAGGTGCCGATCGCCTGGAAGCTGGTCAGCATGATGCCGGTCGCCGCGATCCCGGCCAGGAAGTAGTGCGTGAAGGGAACTGCCCCCGGCCGCTCGTCACCGCCCAGGACCGCCGCGAAGATGACCAGCATGATCACCGGGTAGGCGAAGGAGAACACCACCTGCTGGCGCTCCCGGAAGAACAGTTTCAGCTCCAGCCCCACCCGGGCCAGCGCAATGCGGGCGGCCGACGGCGGTGCGGCGGGCGTGCGGACGGCGGTCATCGGGGGTCTCCCTCGGTCTGGCCGGGAACGGTGGTGTGCGCGCCGACGAGTTCGAGGTAGACGTCCTCGAGGCTGGGGCGGGTGGCGGTCAGGCCGGGCACGTCCCCGGCGACGGCGAGCAGGTCGCGCAGCACGGAAGCGGGCGACTCGGTGCGCACCTGGCGCGGGACGCCGTCCTCCAGCCAGTGGACCGTGGCCTGCCGCCGGATGGCCGCGCCGAGCTCGCCCGGCGGGGCGACCTCGACCAGCCGGCCCTCGGCGACGACGCCGACCCGGTCGGCGAGCTCGGCGGCCTCGTCCAGGTAGTGGGTGGTCAGCAGCACGGTCGTGCCGTCGGCGCGCAGCCCGCGGATCAGCTCCCAGAACTGCCGGCGGGCGACCGGGTCCATGCCCGTGGTCGGCTCGTCGAGGAAGACCAGTTCCGGCCGGCCCTGCACGCCCAGGGCCACCGCGAGCCGTCGCCGCTGGCCGCCGGAGAGCCTGCCGACCCGGGTGCCGATCTTCTCGCCGAGCCCGACGGCGGCGACCAGCTCCGCGGTCGGCCGCGGCGTCGCGTGGTAGACCGCGAAGTGGTCGAGAACCTCGCGGACGCTGAGCTCCTGTGCCCGGCCCTCGGTCTGGCTGACGACGCCGATGCGCGCCCGCCAGTCCCGACCGGCGCGCGCCGGGTCCTCACCCAGGACACGGACGTCGCCGCCGTCCCGCTTGCGGATCCCCTCCAGGATCTCGATGGTGGTCGTCTTGCCGGCGCCGTTGGGCCCCAGCAGGGCGAAGACCTCGCCCCGGTGCACGTCGAGGTCGAGGCCGTCGACGACGGCCCGCCCCGCGTAGCGCTTGAGCAGCCCGCGGATGCGGACAGCCGGTTCCGTCGGTGTCGGCGTCCCCGCGGGGCGGGGTGCGGCCTGTGTCGTCGTCATGCCACGAATCTGCTGCGCTCGAGCGGCCGACGGGACCGCCGAACCGCTGGTCCGCCGTCCACCTGTCGGTGGACGGCGGACGGCGGGCAGTCAGCGGGACAGGCCGGCCACCGCCGGACGCTCGGCACCACGAACAGCACCGTGAGCACGACCGGCCCGACGACGGCGACCGCGTCGCGCCACCTCGACAGTGCCGTCGTCCGGGCCGAGCAGCGCGCAGACCGCACCGCGCCCGACCCGCAGGTCCACCCCGTCCAGCGCCGGCGTCTCCCCCTACCTCTCGATGAGTCCGACGACCGGTGCGGCACTCGCGGCCAGCCGCCCCCCGTACGCTGTACGGAGTTACAGCGACCGACAACGTACGCCGTACGGAGGTCGTTCGCCGGCGGCTGCCGAGACATGCGCGAGAGTGAGGACATGGCCACCGAGTTCACCGGCACCGGCGATCCCGCGCGGAGCATGGCGCTGCTCTGGCGCAGGCAGGCGGCCGGCGGCACGCGCCCAGGACCGCGGGCCTCCCTGGACGTCGACCGCATCGTCGACGCCGCCGTCCGCCTGGCCGACCGGGAGGGGCTGGCCGCGCTGTCGATGCGCCGGGTCGCCGCCGGGCTGGGGGTGGGGGCCATGAGCCTGTACACGCACGTGCCCGGCAAGGGCGAGCTCGTGGACCTGATGCTCGACACGGTGCTCGGCGAGCTCTACCCCGACGAGGCGGTCGTCACCTCCGGCGGCTGGCGGATCCGGCTGCGGACCGTGGCCCACGTGAACCGGGACCTGTTCCTCCGGCACCCCTGGGCGCGGCACGTGGCCACCGGCCGCCCGCCACTGGGCCCCGGACTGATGCGCAAGTACGAGCTGGAGCTGCGCGCCGTGGACGGGCTCGGCCTGTCCGAGGTGCAGATGGACCTGCTGGTCACCCTGGTCAACGGGTTCGTCCGCGGCACGGTCGGCGGGGTGCAGCAGAGGGCCGACCACGAACGGGCCACCGGCATCACCGAGGACCAGTGGTGGGCGGCCACCGGGCCGTACCTGGCCGAGGTGTTCGACCCCGAGCGCTACCCGACGGCCGCGCGGGTCGCCCCGGTCGCCGGGGAGGAACTCCCGGCCGCGTACGACCCGCAGCGCTCCTTCGAGTTCGGGCTCGACCGGCTGCTCGACGGCATCGGCGTGCTGATCCTGGACGCGTCGCGCTGATCGGTGGGCTCGCACGGCGATTCCGCCAGTCGCACGGCGATTCCGCCACTCGCACGGCGACGTCCGAAAACCGCCAGTGGCTGTCGTCCTCCGCTGGCATGCTCGTCGCCATGAGCCAGGTGCTGGACCACGAGCGCTGCTACCGGGCCGTCGCCGGGCGCGACGCCCGGTTCGACGGCTGGTTCTTCACCGCCGTCCGGACGACGGGCATCTACTGCCGCCCGTCGTGTCCGGCACGCACCCCACTGGCGCGCAACGTCTCCTTCTTCACCACCGCGGCCGCCGCCCAGGGCGCCGGATACCGGGCGTGCCGCCGGTGCCGTCCGGACGCCGTCCCCGGGTCGCCGGAGTGGGACGTCCGCGCCGATGTCGTCGCCCGCGCCATGCGACTGATCGCCGACGGCGAGGTGGAGCGCTCCGGCGTGCCCGGGCTGGCCGCGCATCTGGGCTACTCGGAGCGCCAGCTACACCGCCTGCTGGTCGGCGAGCTGGGCGTGGGGCCGCTGGCCCTCGCCCGCGCCCAGCGGGCCCAGACGGCGCGGCTGCTCATCGAGACCACGGACCTGCCCATGGCCGATGTCGCCTTCGCCGCCGGCTTCGCGAGCATCCGACAGTTCAACGACACCGTCCGCGAGGTGTTCGCCTCGACCCCGAGCGACCTGCGGAGGTCGAAGCCGGCGACGAGCAACGGCTCCCCCGGCTGGCTGACCGTCCGGCTGGCCGCGCGGGCGCCGTACGAGGCCGCCGAGGTGTTGCTGTTCCTCGGCGCGCACGCCGTGCCCGGCCTCGAGGAGTGGGACGGGACGACGTTCTCCCGCGTCCTCGACCTGCCCCACGGCCCCGCGGTGGTCCGGCTCTCCCCCGCCCCGGACGGCGGACCGGCCGTCACCGCCCGGCTGCGGCTGGCCGAACTGCGCGATCTCGGGGCCGCCGTCACCCGGTGCCGCCGGATGCTCGACCTCGACGCCGACCCGACGGCCGTGGACGACGTGCTGGGCGCCGACCCGGCGCTGGCCCCGCTCGTCGCGGCCGCGCCCGGCCGCCGGGTGCCGGCCTCGCCCGACGCCGAGGAGCTCGCGGTGCGGGCGGTGCTCGGCCAGCAGGTCTCGGTGGTCGGCGCCCGCACGCTGACCGCCCGGCTGCTGAGCGCGGGCACCCCTCTCCCCGAGCCGGTCGGCACCCTCACCCACGCGTTCCCCCGCGCGGCCGCCCTGGCCGAGGGCGACCTGTCGGCGGTCGGATTGACCGGAGCTCGGCGGCGGACGGTGCACGCGCTGACCGCCGCCCTCGCGGCCGGGGAGATCGCCCTGGACCCGGGTGCCGACCGCGACGAGGCGGGTCGGGCGCTGCTCGCCGTCCCGGGCATCGGTCCCTGGACAGCGGCGCTCGTCGCCCTGCGGGGCCTGGCCGATCCCGACGTCTGGCTGCCCGGCGACCTGGCGCTGCGCCGATCGCTGGCGGTGCTCGGCAGCAGCGATGCCGACGCCGCGACCCGCTGGCGTCCGTGGCGTTCCTACGCCGTCCTGCACCTGTGGGCCCTCGCCGTGCCCTCCCTCTTCACCCGTACCTCCCAGCTGCCGAGGAGCGCCTGATGAGCGTCCGCCACGCCACCGTGTCCACCCCGCCGGGACCGTTCACCGTCGTCGTCACGAGCGACCCCGACGGTCGCGACGTCGTCCTCGCCGGCGGCTGGACCGCCGACCTCGACCAGCTCCTCCCGGTGGTCCATCCGACCCTCCGCCCGGTGCGCAGCGAGCGGGTCGAGGACCTGCCCGTCCTCGACGTGGTCGAGAAGTTCTTCGCCGGCGACGTGACCGGGATCGACGACGTGCCGGTGCTCCAGCGCTCGGGCCCGTTCCTGACCCGGGCCTGGGAGGTGCTGCGCACCGTGCCCGCGGGGCAACCGGACACCTACGCCGCGTTCGCCGCCCGGTGCGGCCGCCCGGCGGCCGTGCGGGCCGCGGCCAACGCCTGCGCCCGCAACGCGGCGGCACTGTTCGTCCCCTGCCACCGCGTCCTCGGCTCCGACGGCGGGCTCGGCGGGTTCCGCTGGGGGACGCCGGTCAAGCGCTGGCTGCTCGACCACGAGGCGGAGCACGCCGCCGTTCCTGCCTGATCCGCGAAACTGTCGGACCCGTCCGGCAGGGTCTGCGGCCATGGATGCCGCTTCCCTGATCTCCGGTCTCCTCCTCGGCGCGCTGCTGGCCACGGCGGTGACGCTCGGCGTCGTCGCGCTGCTCGCCAGGCGCCGGCCGGACGACGCCGGGCTCGAGCCCGTGCACGAGTCACTGGACCATCTGCACCGGCTGCTCGCCGGCATGGAGCGCGCCCGGGCCACCGCGCACGGCGAGCTGCGCGAGCAGATGGGCACGGTGGGCACGACCTCCGCACAGTTGAAGCAGGAGACGGCCGCCCTGGTCACCGCGCTGCGCACCCCGCACGTCCGCGGGCGCTGGGGCGAGGTGCAGCTGCGCCGGGTGGTCGAGGTGGCCGGGCTGGTCGAGCACTGCGACTTCGTCGAGCAGCCGGGCGGCACCAATGACGAGGGCGCCGGCGTGCGGCCCGACCTCGTGGTCACCCTCGCCGACGGCCGGCAGGTGATCGTCGACGCCAAGGTGCCCTTCACCGGCTACATCGAGGCGGTGCAGGCCGAGGACGTCGCCGTGCGCGCCCAGCGGGTCGCCGCCCACGCCCGGCAGTTGCGCACCCACATCGACGCCCTGGCCGCGCGCCGGTACCCCACCGCCTTCCGCCCGGCCGCGCCGTTCACCGTGCTCTTCGTCCCGTCCGACGGGTTCCTCACCACGGCGCTGGAGGCCGAGCCCGGACTGCTCGAGCACGGCTTCGCCAAGGACGTCGTCGTGGCGACCCCGAGCACGCTGCTCGCCCTCCTGCGCACCGTCGCCTACTCGTGGCGTCAGGAACGTCTGGCGCGCGACGCCGACCAGGTGCTGGAGGTGGGCCGCCGGCTGCACGCCCGGCTGAGCACACTGTCCGGTCACCTGACCCGCCTGGGCTCGGCTCTGGGCACCACGATGACCCGGTTCAACGAGACGGTCGGCTCCTACGAGCGGTCCGTGCTCACCGCCGCCCGCCGGTTCGACGACCTCGGCATCGCCGGGAGCCCGGTGCCCGAACCCGAGCCGATCGAGGCGACGATCCGCACGCTGCGCCCGGCCGAGCCCGCCTTCGACGACGAGGCGACCGATGCCCGGGACGGGACGAACGGCTAGCGGTGGTCAGTCGGCCTGCGCCGCGCGCTCGGCCCGACGGAGTTCGTGCGGCAGCGCGAAGACCAGCCGCTCCTCGGCCGCCTTGACCGTCTCCACGTCGGCATAGCCGCGCTCGGCCAGCCAGTCGAGCACCTCACTCACCAGGATCTCCGGCACCGAGGCGCCGCTGGTGACGCCCACGGTGCCGACTCCCTCGAGCCACGCCGGGTCGATCTCGGAGGCGAAGTCGACGAGGTGCGAGTCGCGGGCACCGGCCTCCAGCGCCACCTCGACCAGGCGCACCGAGTTCGACGAGTTCGTGGATCCGACCACCAGGACCAGGTCGCAGTCGGCAGCCATCTGCTTCACGGCCTGCTGCCGGTTCTGCGTGGCGTAGCAGATGTCGTCGCTGGGCGGGGACTGCAGCCCGGGGAACCGGGTGCGCAGCTGGTCGACGGTCGCCAGGGTCTCGTCCACCGACAGCGTGGTCTGCGACAGCCACACCACCTTCTCGGGGTCCCGGACCTGGACGTTCGCGACGTCGTCGGCCCCGTCGACCAGCTGGATGTGCGACGGCGCCTCGCCCGACGTGCCCTCGACCTCCTCGTGCCCGCGGTGGCCGATCAGCAGGATGTCGTAGTCGTCGCGGGCGAACCGCTTGGCCTCCTGGTGCACCTTCGTGACCAGGGGGCAGGTCGCGTCGATGGTCCGCAGCTGCCGGGCGGCTGCCTCCTCGTGCACTGCCGGGGAGACCCCGTGCGCGCTGAAGACCACCACGGAGCCCTCGGGCACCTCGTCGGTCTCCTCGACGAAGATCGCGCCCCGCCGCTCGAGGGTCGCCACCACGTGCTTGTTGTGGACGATCTGCTTGCGGACGTAGACGGGGGCGCCATGGATCTCCAGCGCCCGCTCGACGGCGACGACCGCGCGGTCCACGCCGGCGCAATACCCGCGGGGGTCGGCCAGGAGGACGCGTCCGCGCTGATCAGCCATGCACCCATGGTAGGCAGGTCACGGCGGGGCGCCCGTTCGCCGCTGGTGGGATCGACCACCACGCTTCCGTGTGGCAGCGCGCGTGGAACTGCCCACATCGCGTGTCGCGTCGCAGGTTGTGGGGCACGCTGTGCCCCATGGCCCGAGAGATCCCCGAAGTCGTCCGCGCCGCCGCCGGACTGGCCGCCACCGTGCTGGACGAGGCGCGCAGGCTGCCCGAGACCCTGCCGGGTCTGCCGGTCCGGCTCATCGGCCTCGCCATGCAGCACGCGATGAAGGTGCAGCAGCAGTACGCCGGCTTCGTCGCCCGCGGCGACGAGCTGTTCACCGGCCTGCGCGGCGAGAACGAACCGGGTCTGGCCACCTTCGACGACGACGACGAGGTCGCAGAGCCGACGGCCGGCGGCTTCCGCGACTCCGCGTTCGACCGCGCGACCGCCGAGCCCACCAGCGACGGCATCAGCGACGCCGAGGTCCAGACGCTGCCCTCGGACCCGGCCGCCGACGCGGTGACCGGCGTCGTGGACCGGCTCGCCGACCAGGTCGAGGAGGGCCGCCAGTCGATCGAGGAGCTCGCCGAAGCCGTCCCCGGCACCGACGAGATCCTCGACGAGATCGCCATCGACGAGCTCATCGACCAGGCACCGACCCTCGACGAGACGGCACCCACGACCACCGCCGGCGAGACCCCCGATGTCGCCACGACGGTCGACGTCCTCACTCCCGACGGCGAGGTCGCCCGCGTCGAGGCGTCCGTGACCGACGAGGGCATCGCCGCGCCCGAGGCGCCCGCGAAGAAGGCCGCCCCGGCCAAGAAGGCGGCCCCGGCCAGGAAGGCGGCGGCGAAGAAGGCTCCGGCCAAGAAGGCTCCGGCCCAGAAGGCAGCTCCGGCGAAGCAGGCCACCCCGACGACCGGCACCGACACCGGCCCGGCCACCGCCACGGACGAGGGCGGCAGCCCGGTCGCGGCGGCCACCGGCGTCCGCACGGACGAGGGCGAGACCGGCACGGCCCCGGAGGACGCCGCCATCGCCCAGGGGGCTGCGATCGACGCCGTGGGCGGTTACTCGGCCGCGCCGACCGACGACCCGCAGGGCGGCAGCGAGCTGTCCGGCTCGCAGGCCGCCGGCACCGCGCCGATCGAGGGCTACGACAGCTTCTCCATCGCCCAGCTGCGCGGCCGGCTGCGCGGCTACGCGCTCCGCACCGTGCAGGACCTCGTCGCGTACGAGGAGGCCACCAAGGCCCGTGAGCCCTATCTCCGCATGCTGCGCAACAGGCTGGAGAAGCTCGAGGAGCAGGCCGTCGCCGCCAGCCCGCTGGCGCCCCGGGGGGCGTAACCGGGCAGAAGCCGGTCGGACGGGGATGGCACTCTCGGCGACGTGAGCTCCCCCTCCTCCCCCGAGGCGCCGTGGCCGGTCCGGACGGTCGCGCGGAAGGTCGCCGACTGGATCGGCCGCCTCGGTGAGGTCTGGGTCGAGGGGCAGATCGCCCAGCTGTCCCGCCGGGGCGGCGCGGCGACCGTCTTCATGACGCTGCGCGATCCGGCGGCCGACATGTCCATCCCCGTCACCTGCCACCGCGACGTGGCCGACCGACCCGGCCTGGAGCTGACCGAGGGCGCCCGCGTCGTCGTCCGGGCGCGGCCGGACTACTACGTCGCCCGCGGCTCCTTCTCCCTGCGCGCCACCGAGGTCCGCGCCGTCGGCCTGGGCGAGCTGCTGGCCCGCATCGAGCGGCTCCGGCAGCTGCTGGCCGCCGAGGGGTTGTTCGACGCCGTCCGCAAGCGGCCGCTGCCCTTCGCGCCCGCGGTCGTGGGTGTCATCACCGGCCGTGACAGCGCGGCCGAGCGCGACGTCCTGGTCACCGCCCGGCGCCGCTGGCCCGCGGTGCGCTTCGCGATGCACAACTGCGCCGTCCAGGGCCCCAACGCGGCGGCCAACGTGATGGAGGGCCTCCGCCGACTCGACGCGGAGCCCGACGTCGAGGTCATCGTGATCGCCCGGGGTGGCGGCTCGGTCGAGGACCTGCTGCCGTTCTCCGACGAGGGGCTCGTGCGCGCCATCGCCGCGACCCGCACCCCGGTGGTCTCCGCGGTCGGCCACGAGACCGACACGACGCTGGTCGATCACGTCGCCGACGTGCGCGCGGCGACACCCACCGACGCCGCGCACCGGATCGTCCCCGAGATCGGCGAGCAGCGGCGGCTGGTCGAGGTGCTGCGCTCCCGCGCCCGCCACGTCGTCACCGTCCGGGTGGAACAGCAGGAGCGCTGGCTGGAGTCGATCCGCACGCGCCCGGTGCTGGCCTCGCCCGAGCGGCTGCTGCACGGCCGAGAGGAGGACGTCGAGGCGCTGCGGGGGCGAGCGCGCCGAACCCTCCTGCACCGCGTCGAGGGCGCCGAACGCGACCTGGAGCACGCCCGGGCGCGGGTGGCGGCGCTGTCGCCGGCGGCGACGCTGGAGCGAGGCTACGCCGTCGTCCAGAAGGAGGACGGCGCACTGGTGCGCGACCCGTCGGAGGTGGCCGACCGGGAGCGGCTGCGGGTCCGGGTCGCGGGTGGTCGGCTGGCCGTGCGGGTGGAGCGAGAGGATGGGCAACCGTGAGCAGTGCAGAGGCCGCCGAGCCGACGACCACCTACGAGCAGGCCCGCGAGGAGCTCGCCGACGTCGTCCGCCGGCTGGAGGCGGGCGGACTCACGCTGGAGGAATCGCTGGCCCTGTGGGAGCGCGGCGAGCAACTGGCCGAGCTGTGCCAGCACTGGCTGGACCGTGCGCGCGAACGGCTGGCGGCCGCCGCGCCGGCGGACGACGCCGACCGGTCCTGATCGGCGTCGTCCGCTCGGCCTCAGGCGGCCTGCTGCAACTGGCCGTCGGCGGTGACCACGAACCCGGCCGCGGCGAGCGCGGTGATCATGCGCTCGGCGCGGCGGCGCAGGATGCCGGACATCCGGAGGTCGTCCGGTCGGTGGTCGGTGACGTCGTGGGCCAGGGGGTCACCCGGGCCGTCGTAGAGGCACCGGGCGAGGGCGTCGCGCACGTCCGGCGCGGCGAGCGGCCGTGTGGGGGACTGCACCGGCTTCCGGCTCGGAATCCGGGTCACCATGCCGCAGGCACACGATCCACCGGTGGCAGGGGGCCGGTGGTCGCTGCCGGGGCAGGTGTCACGAGGGGGCATCGCGGGCTCCTTCGACGTGGTGCGAGTGTGACTCGCGGGACTGACGGGACGGAAGAGTCCCGTGAGACCGCGCGTGTCGACACGCGACGCACCCGGCCGATACCACCTTGTGACATGCGGCACATTCGTCGGCTCAGCCGCCTAATTGCCCACACCCGGAGCCGTCAGTCGTTGTACGGCTCCACCGCGGCTGCCACCGTCTCCAGTTCGTCGTCCCCCGCGGAGCCGAAGACGACGACGACGGCGCCGGCGACCTCGACCGACAGCGCGGTCTCGCCCTTCTCCGTGGTGGACCGCGTCCACGTGCGGCCGCCGATGTCGACCGCGCCTTCTTCCCGCGCCCCGTCGAGCACGTCGGCGAGCGGTTCCGCGCGGCGGTCGTCGCTCACCACGAAACCGGCGAACCGCTCCCCCGGCGTCAGATAGCCGATCTCGAGGGTCACCGGATCGCCGTCCTGCGCGTCGCCGGCGTCGGTCCGGGCGCTGGTCGGCCGGAAGCCCTCCTCCAGCCCGTCCGGCGCGAGCAACGGGTAGCTCGCCCGCGCCGCGGCTAGCTGCACCGTGGTGGAGGGGTCGACGGTCCGGACCCCGGTGTCGCCGCTCTGCCGGAACGCCGTCCAGGCCGCGATCAGCAGGCAGATGACGACCAGCGGGAGCAGCGACCGGACCATGTTCGCCGCGTTCATCCGGCCGGCCCGCTCGATCGCCGCGGACGGCGCGGCCGCGGGCGTCGGGCTCGCCACCCCGGGCTCGTCCTGCGACGGATGCGGGCGTTGGCTCGTCGGGCCGACTCCGGTCATGCCCCTAGGATCGCAGGCAAGCCCCCCCACCTCGTCGACCCGCCGTGTCGTCCCATGGCCCCGTTCCGCGCCCCGCTCCGAGCCCGCGAAGGGTGGACGGACGAGGTCCTTCTCCAGGAGGTCCCGTGTCGCTGCCAGTCCCCGAAGGCCACCGCCCCGCGAGCAGCAGCTTCCGCTCGGACCGTCCGGCCCCCGACCGCAACCTCGCCCTCGAGCTCGTCCGGGTGACCGAGGCAGCGGCCATGGCGGCGGGCCGCTGGGTGGGCCGCGGCGACAAGAACGGTGGGGACGGCGCCGCGGTCGACGCGATGCGCGCGCTGATCGGCACGGTGCGCATGAAGGGCGTCGTCGTCATCGGCGAGGGTGAGAAGGACGAAGCCCCGATGCTCTACAACGGCGAGCAGGTGGGCGACGGCCAGGGGCCGGAGTGCGACGTCGCGGTCGATCCCATCGACGGGACGACGCTGATGGCCAAGGGCATGCCGAACGCCATCGCGGTCATGGCCGTCGCCGACCGCGGCGCCATGTACGACCCGTCGGCGGTCTTCTACATGGAGAAGATCGCGGTCGGCCCCGCCGCGGCCGACGTCGTCGACATCACGGCACCGGTCGCCGAGAACATCCGCCGGGTCGCCAAGGCCAAGAAGAGCTCACCCGGCGACGTCACCGTCTGCATCCTCGACCGGCCGCGGCACGAGCAGCTGGTCAGTGAGGTCCGCGAAGCCGGGGCCCGCATCAAGTTCATCACCGACGGCGACGTCGCCGGTGCGATCGCCGCCGCCCGCGAAGGCACGGGCGTGGACATGCTCCTCGGCATCGGCGGCACGCCCGAGGGCATCATCGCCGCCTGCGCCCTCAAGTGCATGGGCGGCGAGCTCCAGGGCAAGCTCTGGCCCAAGGACGACGAGGAGCGGCAGAAGGCCGTCGACGCCGGTCACGACCTCGACCGGGTCCTGCGGATCGACGACCTGGTCCGCGGTGACGTCTTCTTCGTCGCCACCGGGGTCACCGACGGGGAGCTCCTGCGCGGCGTCCGCTACAGCTCGGGAGGCTGCACGACGCAGTCGCTGGTCATGCGTTCGAGGTCGGGCACGATCCGCTCCATCGACAGCCTGCACTCCCTCGAGAAGCTGCGGGCCTACTCGGCCGTGCCGTTCGACCGCCCGGAGAACTAGCTAGGGCCAGCGCGGCGGCGTCGGCGGAAGCGGTGGCGGAAGCGGTGGCATCGGCGGGAGCGGGGGCAGCGGCCGGGCCGCCAGCCGGTCGAGCAGCGCCCGCCACCTGCTCGGCGACTCCCCCGGCGCGAGGCTGCGCAGCTTGACGTCGCCGAAGGCCGCCCGGGCGTGCACGACGACCAGCGGCGTGCCGGCCAGCCGGCGCACCGGCGCGAGGTCGACCTTGCGGTCCCCGATCCAGGCCCGGCCCTCGAGCACCGCGTCCACCCCCTCGGCGACGATCACGTCGATGTCGCCGAAGACGGTGCTGAGGTACAGGTCGATGCGGTCGGCGTCGGTGCGCAGCGGGCGCAGGTCGATCCTGATGTCACCGAAGACCGTGCTGGCCCGCTGCGGCGGCACCGCGCCGACGGTCAGCGTGATGTCACCGAAGACGTTGCGCAGCTCCTCGGCCGCCCGCATGCCGACGATCTCCACCGGGGGGCCGCCCGGCCGCGGGAGGTCGGCCACCAGTCCGTCCAGCTCGCTGGTCGTCGTCGCGTAGGCCGCGTCGGCCCGCTGGCCGAACTCGTCGAGGTCGATCCGCCCTTCCCCGAGCGCCGCCTGCAGCCGGGCGACCACCGCGTCCCGGTCGGCGTCGGAGGCCCGGACACCCGGCGAGGACTCGGACGACGGATCGGACACCACGCGTCACTCCCCGGAGAACGCCACCGTGCAGAGGACCTGGGTGCCCTCCGGCTGGCGACCGGCACACGTGTCCCCGTACGCCTTGTACACCGAGCCGTCCTCCGAGAACCCGTAGAGGGAGTCGCAGTCCTCCATGCTGCCGTCGTAGCAGCTCTGGGCCAGCTCGTCGAGGAAGGGGTCGTCGCCCAGCCCGTCAGGGGTCACGGTCGCGGGCGGGATGCCGGCTGCGCCGGTCGGCTCGGCCTCGCTGGTCGAGGTCGACGTGCTGGTGGACGTCGACGTCGTCTCCTCCGAGCTCGAGCTGGTCGTCTCGCCGGTGGTCGTGGAGCTCGCCGTCGTCGACGCGTCGTCGTCGCCGAGCAGCAGCCAGAGCGCCACGCCGATGGCGGCCACGACGACGACGCCGGCCACCAGGAGCGCGATCAGGGTGCTGCTGCCCCTCTTCGGTGGCCGCCCGCCGGGCGGGCCCCACTGCTGCTGCCCGGGCGGCCCGTACGGCGGCTGGCCCGGGGGGCCATAGGGCACAGCGCCGTAGGGCTGACCCGGCTGGCCGTAGGGCTGGCCGGGTGGCGGTCCGTAGGGCTGCTGGCCGTACGGCGGCTGCTGTCCGTAGGGCCCGGGGGCGCCGAACTGCTGCGTCTGGTCGCGCTGCCCCTCATTGGGCGGTCCGCTCGGCGGGTGGAACTGCCGGGTCGGGTCGTCCGCCCCCGGCGGCGGCCAGCCCTGCGATCCGGGCTCGTCCCCCCCGGGCTCGTTGCCGCCCTGCGGTGGATACGGCGGTCGTGACATGGGGGGATCTCCTCGCCGGTGCGTCAGTGCTGCGGATGCTAGGGCTCCACACCCTCGGCCTGCACCACCGCCCGCCCGGGGCGTCGGATCCGGGCGCATCGACCGGTCGCTACTCCAGCTCGGTGCAGTACATGACCATGTAGGCCTTCACGCGGCCACCGCAGGTGAGGCCGTACTGCTCGTAGTCCGACAGCGGCGGCGACTCGTACATCAGGTCGTCGCAGGACTGCAGGTCGCCTCCGAAGCAGTCCACGGCGTACTGGTTCAGCACCGGGTCGGGGCCCAGCTCGCCGGGCTCGACAGCCGGGTGCTGCTCGACCGGAGGCATCTCCTCCCCCATCGGTCCCCCGAACTCCTCGTCGGCGAACCCCTCACCCAGCATCGACAGCCCCATCTCGCCGAGGGCGTCGACGACCCCGTCGCCGGCCTCGCGGGCGACCTCCGGTCCCACCTCGGCCGCGATCTCCCGACCGATGTCCTGCGCGCTGCCCAGGAACACCGCCGTCACCAGGAAGGCCGCACCGACGGCACCCGCGAGCACCCCGGCCAACGCCACCAGTGCGAGGACCACGGGCCCGCGCGGGACGGACTTCCGCGACGGCGCCGGCGGGATCGGCGCGGCCGGCGCCTCGCCGGGAGGCGGCCACGGCGTCGTCCACGAGGGTGCGGGGGGTGCGGTCCAGACGGTCCCGCCGTCGGCGATCGGCACCCCGCCGTCGTACGGCGGGTGGGACGGCTCGGGCGCCGGCGTGCCGCCGTCGGGAGGAGTGGTCGGCTGGGCCATCGGGAGCTCCTGTGATCGGGGACGGCCGCCGGGAGAGGCGTCCGCTCTGCCGTCATCGGCCCGCGCCGCCAGGACCGGAACCCGGACGGCCCCTCACGGGTGTCTAGGGTCCCTCCCTGAGCACAGTCACCATCCACACCACCCGGGAGCACACCGTGGGTCAGGACGCCGCCGAGTACCGCATCGAGCACGACTCCATGGGGGAGGTCCGCGTACCGGCCTGGGCGAAGTGGCGGGCCCAGACGCAGCGCGCCGTCGAGAACTTCCCCATCTCCGGCACGCCCATCGAGCGCGAGCTCATCGGCGCCCTCGCCGCGATCAAGGGTGCGGCCGCGACCGTGAACGCCGACCTCGGCGTGCTCGACGCCGACATCGCCGGCGCGGTCTCGGAGGCCGCCGCCACCGTCGCGCGCGGCGACTGGGACGAGCACTTCCCGATCGACGTCTTCCAGACCGGCTCCGGGACGTCGAGCAACATGAACACCAACGAGGTCATCGCGACCCTCGCGACCGAGTCGCTGGGCAGGGCGGTCCACCCCAACGACCACGTCAACGCGTCGCAGTCGTCCAACGACGTCTTCCCGTCGGCGATCCACATCGCCGCCACCCGGGCGATCGTCGTCACCCTGATCCCTGCCCTCCAGCACCTCGAGGCCTCGCTCGACCGCAAGGCGGAGGAGTTCGCCGAGGTGGTGAAGAGCGGCCGCACCCACCTGATGGACGCCACGCCCGTCACGCTCGGCCAGGAGTTCGGTGGCTATGCGGCGGCGATCCGGTACGGCGTGGAGCGCCTGCAGGCGTCGCTGCCGCGCATCGGCGAGCTGCCGCTGGGCGGCACCGCGGTGGGCACCGGCATCAACACCCCGCCCGGGTTCGCCGCCGCGATCATCGAGAAGCTGGCCGCCGACATGGACCTCCCGCTCTCGGAGGCGCGCAACCACTTCGAGGCGCAGAGCTCCCGGGATGCGCTGGTAGAGGCGTCCGGCCAGCTGAAGACCATCGCCGTCGGCCTGGTGAAGATCGCCAACGACCTGCGCTGGATGGGCTCGGGGCCGCGCACCGGCCTGGGCGAGATCTACCTGCCCGACCTGCAGCCGGGCAGCTCGATCATGCCCGGCAAGGTGAACCCGGTGATCCCCGAGGCGACCATCCAGGTCGCCGCCCAGGTCATCGGCAACGACGCCGCGGTGACCTTCGCCGGCACGACCGGCAACTTCGAGCTCAACGTGACGCTGCCCCTGATGGCCCGCAACGTGCTCGAGTCGATCCGGCTGCTGGCGAACGTGAGCCGGATCCTCGCCGACCGCACGGTCGACGGCATCACCGCCAACGTCGAGCGCTGCCGCGAGCTGGCCGAGTCCTCGCCGTCGATCGTCACGCCGCTGAACAAGTACATCGGTTACGAGGAGGCCGCGATCGTGGCCAAGCAGTCCCTCAGGGAGCAGAAGACCATCCGCCAGGTGGTGGTCGAGCGGGGCTACGTCGAGCAGGGCAAGCTCACCGAACAGCAGCTCGACGACGCGCTCGACGTCCTCTCGATGACCCACCCCTGAACAGCCGAGCGGAGTGCGAGGGACGCGGAATCCGCGCCCTCGCACTCCGCTGAGGGGGCACCTCGGACGTCGGCGCAGTAGCGTCCGAAGGCGTGACCGAGACAGATGTAGCCCTGCGCTATGACGGCGGCGAACTGCCCCTGCCCGTGATCCCCGCGACCGAGGGGTCCGACGGCATCGACACGAGCAAGCTCCTGGCCACCACCGGCAAGGTGGCCCTCGACATCGGCTTCGTGAACACGGCCTCGTGCACGTCGGCGATCACCTACATCGACGGTGACGCCGGGATCCTGCGGTACCGCGGGTATCCCATCGACCAGCTCGCGAGCTCGGCCAGCTTCCTCGAGGTGACCTACCTGCTGATCTACGGCGAGCTGCCCACCGCCGACCAGCTCGGCGAGTTCGATCAGCGGATCCGACGGCACACCCTGCTGCACGAGGACCTCAAGCAGTTCTTCAACGGCTTCCCCCGCGACGCGCACCCCATGCCGGTGCTGTCCTCCGCGGTGAGCGCCCTCTCGACCTTCTACCAGGACTCCCTGGACCCCTTCGACGAGGAGCAGGTCGAGATCTCGACCATGCGGCTGCTGGCGAAGGTGCCCACCATCGCCGCCTACGCGTACAAGAAGTCGGTCGGGCAGCCGTTCCTGTACCCCGACAACTCCTGCGGCCTGGTCGAGAACTTCCTGCGCATGACGTTCGGGTTCCCGGCCGAGCCCTACGACATGGACCCCGACATGGTCAGTGCGCTGGACATGCTGTTCACGCTGCACGCCGACCACGAGCAGAACTGCTCCACCTCCACCGTCCGGCTGGTCGGCTCCTCGCACGCCAACCTCTTCGCCTCGGTGTCGGCGGGCATCAACGCCCTCTTCGGCCCACTGCACGGCGGCGCGAACCAGTCGGTGCTGGAGATGCTGGAGGCGATCAAGCGCGACGGCGGGAACATCCCCCGGTTCGTCGAGCGGGTGAAGAACAAGGAGCCCGGGGTGAAGCTCATGGGCTTCGGGCACCGCGTCTACAAGAACTACGACCCGCGCGCGGCGATCGTGAAGAAGACCGCCGACACGATCCTGGGCAAGCTGGGCGGCAACAACGAGCTGCTCGACCTCGCCCAGCAGCTCGAGGAGATCGCGCTCAGCGACGAGTACTTCGTCCAGCGCAAGCTGTACCCGAACGTCGACTTCTACACCGGCCTCATCTACCGGGCGATGGGCTTCCCGACCCGGATGTTCACGGTCCTGTTCGCCATCGGCCGGCTGCCCGGCTGGATCGCCCAGTGGCGGGAGATGATCGCGGACCCGTCGACGAAGATCGGCCGGCCGCGGCAGCTGTACACCGGCGCCACGGAGCGTGAGTTCGTCCCCATCAGCAACCGCTGAGCACCCCGCCCCCGGGCCGGGCCGCTGTCTCCAGCAGGAGCCGGTGACCCGGCCCGTGTGCGGTCCCGGCGACGCCCCTACGGTGGGGGCGCCCACGGATCCAGGAGGGACGACCATGACCGAGCCGCCGTCCGGCGACGACGTCCTCGTCATGCCTCCGATGCCCCTGGCGACCGGACAACTGCTCGAGGCCCAGGACGACGGCCCGCCCCAGCGGATCACCAAGGTCGAGGTCGTGATCTCGACCGAGGACGGCGGGGAGCTACGCATCCCGCTGGTCCACCGGCACGGCGCCTGGTGGGCGCCCTGACGTCCGCCGGAACGGAGTTTCACCCTCACCCGGAGGGGTGAGACGGGGAGTCGACCCGTTCAGCGGTCCCCCTCGGCACGTCGATGCCACCTGCGACCGCTCCTGCTGCACCCGCAGCCGGAGCCCGCCAGGTAGGACGACGAGACGCCGGGGGACGCCGCAGTGCCTGCGCCACGCACGTCCTCCCGCACGTCCCCGTCCGGGCAGGTGAAGCGGCCGGCGCTCAGTGCCCGCGAGACCGCTGTCCTGCGCGAGGCCCTCGCCCTGCGTGCCCGCGCCGCCGCCGGGGAGACGCTCACCGCGGCGCAGCTGGAGCTGGTCCGATCCGCCGCGGGCCTGGCCGCCCGCACCGGCCGGTCCCCGGCCGCCCCGCGTCCGCGCGCATCGGTGAAGGGACGTCCGCCGGCGCGTCGCACAGCCCGGAAGAAGCCGGCCGCCCGTCGTGCCGCGGCCGGCCGTCGGGATCGGCCGCGGGCCTCATGGCGGACCCGGATCGGCGTGGTCGCGATGAGCACCCTGCTCATGCCGGCCGCAGCCGCGATGACGCTGTCCGGCAGCCCGGACGGAGGCGTCGGCGGCACCGACGACGTGACCACCCTGGCGCTCGCCGCGCAGAGCACGCTGCTCGCCCAGGCCGGCCAGTACCGACAGCTCGAGCAGGAGCTCTCCCGGCGGACCGACGAGCTCGAGCAGGCCCGGCTGGCCGAGGAGGCCGCGCAGCTGCGCGTCGACGCGGCGCGCGTCGCCGTCGGCTCGCGCGCGGCCGAGCTGTACACGTCTGCTCCGGTCGAGCGCTATCCGCTCCTGGGGCTCGACGTGCGGAACGCCTCGGGGACGTCCGACGTGCTGTTCCACCAGGCCGTGGCCGACCGGGCCGACCGGGACCTCGAGCGCACCGTCGTCCGCGCGGAGCGCACGGTCGCGGCCCTCGAGACGGCGACCGCCCGGGTCGCCACGGCCGCGGCGGCGGTCGAGGAGGTCAGCGCCCGCGCGGCGCAGGTGCTGGCGGAGGTGCGGGACGAGATCGGCGGTCTCGGCACCGCCGTGACCGCCCGTCTCGCCGGGCTCGGCGCGCCGGTCGGCGGGGCGGCCCAGGCGCGCAACCAGCAGGCCATGGCCCGCTGGCAGACCTACTTGGCCCGGTTGGACGACGCCGGAATCGGGCTGCCCACCGCGGCGGAGCTGTCCGATGCCACCCAGCTCCCGATGGGCCTGTCCCCGGCGCTGGACGCGGACCGCCGGCCGGTTCCGGGCATCGCCTGGGCGGTGATCGGCAGCAGCCCGGTCACCGTGCTGCCCGCCGAGACGGTCGCGGCGGTCAGCACCGCACTGTCCCAGCTCGGCAAGCCCTTCGCGCCGGCGACGACCGGCCCGGAGACCTACGACTGCGGTGGCCTCGCGGCGAGCGCCTGGCTGCTGGCCGGGTACGCCCTCCCGACCAACCCCCAGGAGCAGTGGGCCGTGGGGGCGCCCGTGCCGGCGGCCCAGCTGAACACCGGCGACCTGGTGTTCTCGCCCGGCGGCCGCGACGTCGGCATCTACCTGGGCGACGGCGACGTGCTGAGCGCCTCGGCCGCCACGGGGCAAGTCGGCGTCCGCGACCTCGTGCCCGGGTCGTCGGCGACCCGGGTGACCCTCCCGACGCCCGCCGCCTCGAATCCGCCCCTGCCCCTGGACGGCCGGGCCGGCAACTGCGGCGCGGTCCCGCCCCCGCCGGGCAAGGCGCCGAGCCCGGCCTGGGGCGGCTACGCCAACGGGCGGATCCCGGGCGACGCGCTCTGCGAGCTCGGGGTCTACCGGCACGCCCTGCGCTGCGACGCGGCCCATTCGTACAAGCTGATGAGCGAGGCCTTCCAGGAGGCGTTCGGCAGCCGGCTGTGCATCACCGACTCCTACCGGTCCTACGCGTCGCAGGTGTCGGCGTACGCGCGCAAGCCGGCGCTGGCCGCCTGGCCCGGCACGTCCAACCACGGCTGGGCGCTGGCGGTCGACCTGTGCGGCGGCATCAACGTCGCCGGTTCACCGCAGTGGAACTGGATGGTGGCAAACGCCGGGCGCTTCGGATGGGTGCAGCCGACCTGGGCTGCGCCCGGCGGCGAGAAGCCGGAGCCGTGGCACTGGGAGTACGGCTACATCTCCTGAACCGGCGGCTACAGCCAGGGCAGGTCGCCGACCCGGTGCCACGGCAGCGTGACGCTGGCCTCCGTCGTCTCCCCGGCCAGGCGGGCGGCGACGGCCGCTCCGGCGCACGCAACCGGGCGCTGCGTGTCACCACGACGTGCATGTCGTCCAGAGTCAGGCCGGCCGCCGCGATCGCCGCACGCATGCGCCGGGGAGCCACCAGCGACGAGGTGGCCAGCAGCGGCACGTCCGGATGCGACCAGAGGGCGACCGGGCCCTCGACCCTGAGGTCCAGCGCCACCTCCTGCGCCCGCTCGAGGGCCGCCGACCGGGCGGCGTCCGCGTCGGCCGCGGCAGTGGGAGCCCAGGGAACGACCACGTCGTCCCGGCGGACGACCAGCCGCCAGCCGACGGCGGTGCGCGCGGCATCGCGCCAATCGAGGACGGCGATCCCGGAGCTCGCCGCCGCGGCGTCGGTCACCGGGCGGTGGGCGACCCAGCTCGACAGCGCATCGGCGATGCCCTCCTGGGTCGGTGCGACCCCGGAACTGCTCATCTCGTCGGCCAGCTCGCTCAGGTGCACGCGGGTGCGCCGCTCGTCCTCCTCCAGGACGACGAGCGAGCCCGCGCCGGGGCGCGAGACGACGTCCACCCTCAGCTGCGCGGTGGCCAGCCGGGGCAGCACGGCATCGGCGACCGCTCGGAGGTCCGACACCTCGACGCGAGAGGTGCGCAGGCGCTGCAGCAGGCCGGCGGAGCCTCCACCGAACCGGGTCTCCATCAGCCGTCCGCACCTCCGTCGAGGGTCGCCCGGACGGTGTCGGACAGGTCGGGGAGCGCCAGGACGCCGGCCAGCTCGGCCGCGCTCAGGCGGACAGGCAGCACGTCGTCGTCCCATCCGGTGGCGAGGCGGACCCGCGCAGCGGGTGCCGGCCACACGGCGTCGCGGGCCGCGGCGACGTGCAGCTCGGTCAGCACGTCCTCGAGGTGGATCGCGGCGACGGGGTGGACGTAGCGACCGGTCAGCGCGGCGCGCACCGCGGTCGCGAGCTCGGCTCGCTGCGGGCCGGCCAGCCAGTACGGGACCAGGACCTCGGGAGCGCGGCCGCCGGCGGGCAGCGCGCTCACGGGTGTCCGCCGGGGACGGGCCGCACACCGCGGGTCCGGGCACCCTGAGTCCGCGCGCCGTGGTCCGCTGCCCCGGCGGAGCGGTGGGTGCGGGGACGAGGCGTCACGTGGTGGATATCGGCAGCGGGAGACGTCGATCGACCCGTGTCGCAACGATTTCCGGCCGCGATCGGCGAACCCGCTGCGTAACCGCAGGGCGAGCCCGGCGTTTCCATTCCGAAGCCGATGCCAGGAGGACGCTCGATGCGCCGCACCGCCACCGTTGCTCTTGCCGCCACGCTCGCCACGACCGCCGTCACCACCGGAGCGGCCACCGCCCAGGGCGCGCCCGGCGGTTCCGCTCCGCCGCGGGAGGTCATGTTCGTCGGCAACAACTGGGACGGCACCGCCACCGTCGTCGATCCACGGACCTACCGGCCGATCACCACGATCGACACGATCCCCGACCGCGCGGAGCGGATGGCCGAGATCCTCGCCAGCCCCGACAAGCTGGCCTTCTACCTCGCCATCCAGGCGGCGATCGGCGAGGGCAACGCGCAGTACACCGACGACATGTTCACCACGCACGACGGCCGGCTGCTCGCGGTCAGCCGCCCGAGCTTCGCCGACGTCGTGGGCATCGACCTGACCTCCGGGGACGTCGTCTGGCGCTTCCCGATGGAGGGCTACCGCTCCGACCACATGGGCGTCTCGCCGGACGGCACGCGGCTGCTGGTCAGCGACTCGACCGCCAACAAGGTGCACGAGCTCGACATCCTCACCGGCGAGAAGACCGGCGAGTTCCCCAGCGGCGACAGCCCGCACGAGAACAACTACACGGCCGACGGCGAGCGGGTCTTCCACGCCAGCATCGGCCGCGTCTACACCCCGGTCGACCGGCCGGTGCTGCGCGAGCCGTACGACACGCAGAAGGGCGAGCGGTACCTCCAGACCGTGCGCACCGACGACCTGTCGATCGAGCACCGCTGGGACATGGGCCGCGAGCTCGAGGAGGCCGGCCACCCCGGCATGGAGTCGGCGGTCCGGCCGATGACGCTGGCACCCGACGAGCGGTACGTCTACCTGCAGGTGTCGTTCTTCCACGGCTGGATCGAGTTCGACACCCAGGCTCCCGACATCGACGGCACGACGACCTATGCCGGTGAGCCCGCCGTCGGCGCCGTCACGAGGGTCGTCGACCTCCCGAAGCGGACCACCGAGCCGCGCGAGAACTACGTGCTCGACTCCGCGCACCACGGCATGACCATGAACGCCTCCGGCACGACGCTCTGCGCCGCCGGGACGATGGACGGCTACGCGGCGATCGTCGACCGCTCGACGGCCCACCACGCGCTCGTCGACGTCGGCGAGAAGCCGTACTGGTCGACCAACGGCCCGGACGGCGAGACGTGCTGGGTCTCGGTCAGCGGCGAGGACGCGGTCGTCGTCATCGACTACGCCACGGCGGACGTGCTGGCCGAGGTGCCGGTCGGCGACCACCCGCAGCGGGTGCGCGAGGGCGTCGTCGCCCGGGACGTGCTCCGGTCCTGGAGGTGACCGAGCCGAAACCGCGGTTTCGGCGCCTGGCCGGACGAGCCGGAACCGCGGTTTCGGTCGTCAGTCGACCAGTTCGGCGAGGCGGTCCTTGAGCGCGAGCTCGACCCGGTCGGCGTAGACGTTCATGTTGCGCACCGAGGTGTTCAGGTCGGCCGACAGCTGCGTCTTGGTCTGCCCACCCCACGTGGTCAGGTACCACGTCGCCCACCCGAGCACATTGGGCTGGCCCGCCCGCTGGTCCCGGCGGGCGGCCGGGTCCGGCGCGCAGGCGGCGGTCAGCGCGTGCGAGAGCAGCGTCTGCTCGGCCTCGCCCATGATCTCGTCCGGCGCCTCGGAGGAGTCCGGCAGCAGGATCTCGGTGGCGTCCGGTCCGCCGTCCAGGGACTGCAGGTTGCGCAGCCCGTTCAGCGTCGCGACGGTCTGGGAGTTGCGCCGCAGGGTCGCCACGCTCTGCCCCATGTAGGCGGCCAGTTCCCTCTCGCTGGGCCGCCGCTGGTGCTCGGCGATGAAGGCGGCGATCGCCTTCTGCTGCTTGTGCTCGGTGTCGGCCGCGGTGCGCCCGTGGGCGTTGCGGCCGAGGTCGTGCACCCACTTGGAGAGCTGGGTCGCGAGGAACGCTCCGAATGGAACCGACTTGCTCTCGTCGTACTGGCTGACGGCCTTGAGGATCCACTCGTAGACCTGCTGGCCCAGGTCGTCCGGATCGGGCAGGTGCAGGCGGATCGTGCTCATGTTGCGCTGCAGCCGCTTGAGGCTGACCGGCCCGTAGTGCCGGCAGAGGTCGGCCAGGAACTCCGGCGGGAGGTCTCGGGGGGTACGGCGGCGGACATCGGTCTCGGCGCGCAGGCCCACCGTCGACGACCCGTGCCGCGCCGCCCAGGCCCGGATCCAGTCGGCCAGCACCGAGGCCGACCCAGGGACCCCGTCCACCCGGTAGAGACCCTCACCCTGGTCGTAGGTGACGGTCACCCCGGCAGGCAGGTCGGCGCGGAACCGGTCGAGGGGCAGCTCGCGGTCCACCCGGAAGTGCACCCGGTCGCGGGGCGTGATGGGCGCCAGCGCCCAGCCCTCGGACTCAGGGATGCCGCCGAAGACGAGCGGCTGACGAACACGGTTGCGGTTGTCGGTGGCGGTGGACGTCGGGGTGATGACAGGGAAGGACGTGGCGCGATCGGACACCGGTACTCCTGGGCACTACGGGGAAGGAGGATCTCGGGGAAGGAGACCCGGAAGTTGCTCGGGAGGGGGCCCTCAGGCCGGAACCCTCTCGCCCAGACCGTGGGACGGCGACCGCGGCGCCGGGACGACGGCGGCGGACGTCGCCGGCAGGCCCTCCACGACATCGGCGGCCGAGACGCCGTACGGCGCCTGCTCGAGCAGCACGGCGGCCGCGGCCCGCTCGGCCTCGCCGGGCTCGGCGGTGTAGACCGGCATGTGGTCGTAGAGCGTGGCGAAGAGGGCGCTGACGAAGGCGTACGCGGCCTGGGCCTGTGGTGAGAACTTGGCGACGGCGGTGCGCGGGCCGAGGTCGACTCCGACGGTCACCCGGACCACCCGGTCGTCCTTGCTCAGCCCGGTGATGCCGAACGCGACCTGGTCGTGCTCGGTCGCGAGGGCGGCGAGAGCGGCCAGGCACTTGCGCGTGGCACCGCGTCGCGGGCGCAGCTGGACGTGGACGACCACGCTCTCCTGCTCGGCCTGTTCGGCCTGCTCGCCGCTCCGCGCGTCGAATGCCGCCACGCTGGTTGCACTGCGTTCCATGCTGATCGCCCCCTGTCACTTGCTTGGGGAGAAATCTGCCCTATCGCCTCGGCATCGACCCCGACAACACTCGCCGTGTCATACGCAGTTGTGGACCATTACTTCGGCAGATGTTGCCCGTGTCGCCCCCTTCTCGGGTCGCCCTTGCGGACACACAGCAGCCTTTGCCCAAAGGGGGCCGGCCGGAGCCGTGCAGATGTGTCAGCCGGTGGTCCCATCCGCGGGTGCGGAGCCGCCGGAGCCGCCTGCGGAGATGGGGGCCGCTTCCCCGTCGACCTCGGCCGACCCCGGTGACGGCGGAGGGGCGAACGCCGCCAGCGCCCCGAGGCTGTCGGCCGTCACCTGGGCTGCCAGCAGGTTCGCCTCGGCGATCTGCCGGTAGACCTCCTCGCGGTGGATCGCCACCTCGCGGGGCGCCTTGAACCCGAGTCGGACGGTGCCGCCGCGCACCTCGACGACGTGGACCTCGATGTCGTCGCCGATGCGGATCGTCTCGCCGACGCTGCGGGTGAGTGTGAGCACGAGTACCCCTCCATGGGTGTGGTGTGGTGGCCGTCCTTGGCGTCCCGCCGGGGCGGGGGTGTTCTGGTGGCGCGGTCGTTCCGGTGGTGCTGGTCGAGCCGGCGGCTGCACGATGCCACAGTCGCCGACGGATTCATCGGATGAGCGGCTGCCGGATGGGGTGCGTGCCGTCCACGAGGACGACCTGACGGGCCCGGTGGGTGTCCGGATGCACGACCAGCGGCGCCCGCAGGTTGGCAGTCGCGGTGGCGACGTCGCCGTCGAGCACGGTCACCAGGCAGAACAGCTGCGCCTCGGCGACGTCGGCGAGATCGAGCTCGTCGCAGACCGCGATCGGCAGGACCGGCGCGTAGTCGGGGAAGAAGGCGCCGGCGCGCACGGCGAGGAAGCGGGGACCGTCCGGCGCCAGGGACTGCAGCCAGAAGAGCGTCCCGCCCTCCTCCGCGGGGACGAGGACGTACTCCCGGTGCCCGGGGAAGCCGGGGAGCGGCTCGGACAGGGCGATCGCCTGCACGGCGGCCGGCATCCGCGCGGGGGCGTGCGCGGAGGCCGCCCGCGGCGCGGGCGTGCGGAGCAGGGACGCGGTCATCAGCGCAGGTAGTCCAGGAGGGTCGGCGAGATCGCCTTCGCCGTCGCGGCCAGTGCGGCCTCGTACCCGACCCTCTGCATCTCCAGCTGCATGATCGTGTTCGGCAGGTCGATGTTCTCCGTCTCCGCCAGCCGCGAGTTCAGGGCCAGGGACCGGTCGAAGTTGATCCGCGCCAGGCCGTCGAGCCGGTTGGCCCGCGCGCCGACGTCGGCGACCGCCTTGTACATCGTGTTCATGATCGCGTCGAGGTCGGCGAGGTGGGTCTCCAGCGCCGCCGGGGACGTCGTCACGTCGGTGGCGATGCGGGCGACCACGGCGAACAGATCGTCGCCGGGAGTGCCGAACGCCTCGGGCCCCGTCGTGTCGACGCGGAGGACCTCGGTCTCCGACACGCGCCGGGTGACCGGCGGGCCGGCCAGCCCGACGTACGCGCCCGTGCTGTCGTATGCCTTGCTGTTCGGGGTCACCCCACCGAAGAGCGGACGGCCCTGGACATTGGTGTTGGCGAGAGTGAGCAGGCCCTCGCGCAGGGACGCGACCTCGGTGGCCAGCGCCGAGCGGCTGGCCTCGGAACCGCTCCCGCTGCTGAGGCCCTGGACGGTGAGGTCGCGGATCTTCCGCGTCATGTTGATCATGTTCTGCAGCGTGGAGTCGGTCTGCTCCAGCCAGTTCTGACCGTCGCTGATGTTGCGCGCCTCCTGGGCGACGCTGGCGATCTCCGCCCGGGCCTGCATCGCCCTGTTCGTGCCGGTCGGCGAGTCCGACGGCGCATTGATGAGGCGACCGGAGGTGAGCTGGTGCTGCAGCCTGCCGACGGCGTCGAGGTTGCGGTTGAGTCCCTGGAGGCTGGTGAGCGCGACGGCGCGCTGGGTGATGCGCACTCAGATCACCGGCCCACGATGCCGGTGCGGTTGATGAGCACGTCCAGGGTCTGGTCGATCGCGGTCACCATGCGGCCCGCGGCGGCATAGGCGTGCTGGAAGGACAGCATGTTCGTCATCTCCTCGTCGAGGTTGACCCCGGACACCGACTCCCGCGCCGCGTCCACCTGCGTGGTGATCACGTTCTGGATGCCGAGGTTCCGCTTCGACACCGCCGCCTGGACGCCCAGCTCGACGATCATCTTCCGGTAGGAGGCGTCGACACCCAGCGGCTCCAGCCGGAGCTGGGCGATCCGGTCGGCGACCGTGTTGTCGACCGCGGGCACGCCGGCCGTCGGCGGCACGCCCGAGGCGGCCACCAGTGCGGGATCGGTGATCAGGACCCGGAGCGACTCAGCAGTGATCGGTCCGCCCGACGACCCCAGGAGGGGCGTGCCCGGGTTGCCCAGCGAGTCGTAGGCGTTCGTCGTGTGGGCGGTGTTCAGGGCGGCGGCGAGGTCCTGGGCGAGCCGGTCGAGCTGCCCCCGGTAGCCCGGCAGGATCACGTTGAGCGCGGAGAGCTGACCGCCGGCGGTGCCGCCGGCCGCCACGGTGAACCCGCCGGAGGCCGTGACGATGCGCGGCTTGTCCGTCGGCGTGATCAGGTTCGGGTCGTTGGGGCCCTGGACGGCGAACTGGCTCGCGGCCGTACCGGAGACCAGCGACATGCCGCCGACGATCACGTCCACCATGCCGTCCTCGCCGGGGCGGGTGGTGGCGCCGATCTGGTCGGCGAGCTTCATGACCAGCAGGTCCCGCTGGTCGGCCAGGTCGTTGGCGGGCAGCCCGCTCTGGGTGGCACCGCGGATGGCCTTGTTGAGCTGCGCGATGGTCGTGGCGGCCGCGTTCACGTCCTTGACCAGGACCTCGAGGTTCTCCCGCGTCTGACCCCACTGCGCGCCCAGCGACGCCTGGCTGAAGTGGATGCCGCCGACCAGGGTTTCCAGCTGCTGCAGCACCTGGCCGCGCGCGGCGGGCTCCTTGGGGTTGTTGGCGACGTCCTGCCAGCCCTTCCACATGTCCGAGAGCAGGCTCTGGATGCCGGTGTCCCCCGGCTCGCGGAACGACTGCTCGACCAGGTCGTAGGCCTCGGTCTCCGCGACCAGTCGAGCGCTGTTGGCGTGCTCGACGTGACCGCGCCCTTCGAGGAAGGCGTCGCGGATGCGCGACACGGCGTCCGCATTGACGCCGGCGCCGATCCCGGGGCTGGTCGAGAAGAAGGCCGGGACGGCGCTGCCGCCGATGGCCTTCAGGTCGACCCGCTGCCGCGAGTAGCCCTCGGTGTTGACGTTGGCGATGTTCTGCCCCGTCACGTCGAGCGCGCGCCGCTGCGCCCACAGCGCGGTCGTGGCCGCGTTCAGCGCCGAGAACGTACTCACTTCGACTCCTCGCTGGCGCTCGTCGCCTGCGTTCGCACCGCTCCGGTGCCCATCGGTGAACTCGCGAGCTCGTTCACAGTGCGCCGTCCAGCGTCACGGCCCGGTGGGAGCCGTCGTCGGTGCGACCGGTCGAGCCGTAGGTGCCGGCCGAGGGGGCCTTGGTCTGCACCAGGGCGTCCCCGATGGCGGCCAGGCCGCCCTCGATGAGCTCGCGGTTGGTGTCGGAGAGGCTGCGCAGGTCGGTCACCAGGACCAGCAGCGCCTCGTGGTGCTTGGCGAAGAGGTCGTTCCACGGGGCGGGGGCGGCGTCGGACACCTGGCGCAGCGACGGGTCGGCGCCGATGCCGAGCTGGACGGCGATCGCCTCGGTGGCGGCGGCCCGCTCGACCTCCAGCGTGCGCAGCTGCTCGAGGACCACCTCGATCTCGTGCGCGATCCGCGCCAGCCACCGCGTCTTCCCGGTGAGGATGAGGTACTGCTTCTCCTCCGCCTTGAACAGCAGCAGGTCCAGGAGCTCCTGCTCCCGCCACAGCAATGTCGACAGGTGCTGGTAGTCCACGTGTCCACCGCCCTTCCGTCGTCCGGCGCCCATCCGTCTCCGGGGCGCCTTCGTCGCTGCTGCCATCGGCACCCCGCGGAGGGGCCTCAAGCCGAAGCGGGAAGACGTGCTCGAGTTCGGAAGGAAATGTGCCGAGGGCGGTGCCGAGCGCCCCCGGGTCAGCCGAGAAGAAGGACGTGAGCCCAGCCCGTGCACCGGCGACCTCGCGGCCCCTGCGTCAGCGGCCGACGCATGAGCGGTCGCAACCACAGCGCCCAGCCACCGGTCGGACCCCGCACCTCGCGCGCACCCGCTCGCAGGAGGAGATCGACGCACTGGTCACCGAGCACCTGCCGCTGGCGTCGTTCGCGGTCAACGCCGTCGCCGCGCGCATCTCGCTGCCGGGGCACGTCAGCCGCGACGACCTCCTCTCCTGCGCTCACGTGGCGCTGGTCGAGGTGGCCAAGCGCTTCGACCCGTCGGCCGGCGCCTCGTTCGCGACGTACGCCCTGGCCCGGCTGCAGGGAGCCGTGCTCGACGAGCTGCGCTCCGGCGACTGGGCCAGCCGCTCGGTACGAGCCGCGGCCCGTCGCAGCGATGCCGCCGCCGACGCCCTGACGATCTCCCTGGGCCGACCGCCGTCCCGTGAGGAGCTCGCCACCAGCCTCGGCGTCCCGCGCAGCGAGCTGGACAACCTGCAGGTCGACGTCCACCGTGCCGTGATGGTGAGCATCGACGCCGAGGCCGGTCAGGACGGCTCGACGCTCGACCTGCCCGACACGGGTGAGTCCCCCGAGCGCGCCGTGCTGCGGGGCGAACGGGCTCGCTACCTCAACGACGCGATCCGGGCACTGCCGGACCGCCTCGACGAGGTCATCGAGCGCAATTTCTTCGGTGACGAATCACTGACCGACATCGCCCAAGACCTCGGTGTGACCCTTTCGCGGGTCTCGCAGATGCGAGCGCGTGCCCTGACCCTTCTGCACGCCGCGATGAGCGAGGTGTGGGACGGCAAGGCGGTTCCGGCCGACGGCGGTGTCCGCGCGCGCAACCAGCAGCGGTCCTACGTCGAGCGGGTCGCCAGGCGGGCGCCGACGCCCACGGCCCTCCCCCGGCAGCGCTCGGGCTGGCCGGTGGCCGGCGCCGCGGCGCAGACCGCCTGAGCGACGCCCCCGGACGAGAGCAACAGGGGCGGTCGGCGGTTCGACTTCATATCCACCTATGACGAGCTGTTTCGAGTGCCACGGACCGAGCGGTACCGCGGGACCGTCGACAGCGACGACCTGCTCGCCCAGCTCAACGCGGCGGCCACCGCCGCCCTCGGCCTCCCTACCGGGCCGTTCCGCACGCCCCCGGCCACGGACGCGCTCCAGTTCTACGTCCACGACGCCGTGCCTGGGTACACCGATTCCCTGGGGACGACGCGGAGCGACTCCCCGCGGACCTGGCCCGGGCCACACCGACCTTCGGCTCGACCAGCGGCTCGGTGAGCGCGATCGCGACGGTCTCCTGGGAGCGTGCGAACCTCGGCGCACTCCAGAACCGGTTCGAGCACACGATCGCCGAGCTGGAGGTGGCTGTCGAGAACCCGACCGCCTCGGAGAGCCGGGTCCGCGACGCCGACATGGCGCAGGAGAGGGTGATGTCCACCCGCAACGAGATCCTGGCCCCGGCCGGCACGGCGATGCTCGCGCAGGCCACATCGCCGTCCCGGAACGTCCTCGCGCTGCTGGGCAACACGAACGCCAGGGGCGGGTGAACGTGACCGAGAAATGGGCCGGTTCGCCTCAAGGTGGAGGCCCCGCCGCCGTAATACCCACCGAGACCTCTGCACGGCCCGCAGCACGGATGCAGCGGGACTCCGGCTAGACCCCATCCAAGGAGGAACATCATGGGTCTGCGCGTCAACAACAACATCGCGGCGATGAACGCGTACCGCAATCTGTCCGTCACCGACGGCCAGATGAGCAAGTCGCTCGAGAAGCTCTCCTCCGGGTTCCGCATCAACCGGGCCGCCGACGACGCGGCCGGGCTGGCGATCTCGGAGGGTCTGCGGTCGCAGATCGGTGGCCTGAAGGTCGCCGTCCGCAACACCCAGGACGGCATCTCGGTCGTGCAGACCGCTGAGGGTGCGCTCACCGAGACGCACAGCATCCTGCAGCGCATGCGCGACCTGTCGGTCCAGGCCGGCAACACCGGCGGCCTGAACACCGACGCCCAGGCGAACATCCAGTCGGAGATCGGCCAGCTCAAGGCCGAGCTGAACCGGATCGCCGGTGCCACCACGTTCAACGGCAAGAAGCTCCTCGACGGCAGCTTCCAGGCCCTCTTCCAGGTCGGCGCCAACGCCGGGGAGACCATCACGGTCAACATCGGCTCGCCCGGTTCGGGCATGGACGCCGCCGGCCTGGGTGTCTCCGGGGTCAACGTGACCGGTGTGGGTGCGTTCACCAACGGCGCCGCCGCGGCCGGCCGGGTCACCACGACCAACGCCGGTGCGGCCGCGGCCGGCTCGCTGCTGTTCACCGAGCTCGCCGCCGGCGACGACTACCTCGACGCCACCGGCGCCGTGGCCGTCGCCTCGTTCATGAAGCTCGACGGCACCATCAACTTCGGTGGCAAGAGCTTCGACCTCAGCTCGGTGGACTACAGCACCGCCACCACCGGTGCACAGGCCCGCACCCTGCTGAACAACGCCGCCCAGGCCGCCCTCGGCCTGACCACCGGCCCGTTCGCCGCCGGTACGGCCACCACCATCACCTTCAGCGTCACCGAGGCCGTCGCCGGCTTCACCGGCGCCAACGGTTACGCGCTGGGCACCTCCGCCCAGCAGATCGCCTCGGCCACCCCGACCTTCACCGCCGCCAGCGGTGCCACCGCGGCGATCACCGCCCTCGACGCCGCGATCAAGAAGGTGTCGACCCAGCGGGCCGACCTGGGTGCCATCCAGAACCGGTTCGACCACACCATCAACAACCTCAACGTCGCGGTGGAGAACCTGACCGCCTCGGAGAGCCGCATCCGCGACGCCGACATGGCCCAGGAGATGGTCCAGTTCACCCGGAACCAGATCCTGTCCCAGGCCGGCACCGCCATGCTCGCGCAGGCCAACCAGGCCTCGCAGGGCGTCCTGTCCCTGCTGCGCGGCTGAACGACCCGCACCTGAGCACTCGCGCGTAGCACCGCCCGGGCGAGGGGGAGGCCACCGGCCTCCCCCTCACCCGCACCCCCGATCCCGTCCCAGGAGGCTGCAGACCCCATGAGCATGAGCGTCGACGGCCTCATCAGCGGGATGGACACCACGTCCCTGATCAACCAGCTGCTCAAGGCGGAGGCCGGGACGCAGACCTCGCTGAAGACCCGGCTGAGCGCCACGCAGCTCGCCGCCTCGGCCTATCGGACCGTGAACACCACCATCGCCGCCGTGCGCGCCGCCGCGGAGGCGCTGACCACGACCGCGGTGACCGCCGGCCGCAAGGCGACCACCGACAGCAGCGCCGTCACCGCCAGCGCGACCACGTCCGCCGCGGCCGGGACCGCTCTCACGTTCACGCCCTCCGCGCTCGCCGCGACCCACACCGTCCTGAGCAACAGCCAGTGGACGACCACGACCGGCAGCGTCCGCGACCAGGAGCCGGCCTGGCCGATCCAGATCCGCAAGGCCGACGGCACCACCGTCGTCGGCACCATCGACGTCCCGCCGAGCGCCAGCCTGGCCGACGCCGTCACCGCCATCAACGCCACCGACTTCGGCGTGAAGGCCACGATCGTCAGCCTGAGCCCCACCGAGCACCGCCTCCAGCTGGTGAGCACGGCGTCCGGCGAGGCGGGCCGGTTCATCGTCAAGAGCGCCACCGAGTCCGAGGAGGCCGCCGGGTCAGGGTTCACCGCCCTGAGAACCGGCGCCGACGCCACGCTCGACTTCGGGAACGGCGTGCAGGCCAGGTCCGCCAGCAACACCTTCGCCGACCTGATGCCCGGCGTGTCGGTGACGATCTCGAAGGTCGACGGTTCCGCCGTCACCGTCTCCGTCGCCGCCGATTCCGAGGCGGTCGCCACCAAGATGCAGACGCTGGTCGACGCCGTGAACTCGGCACTGACCACGATCAGGACCTACACCAGCAGCGCACCGGGCAGCACCGCCGCCCTCAAGGGCGAGTACGCGGTGACGTCGATCGCCGGCCAGATCCTCGACGCCGCGTCCAAGGCGGTGGGCGCCGACGGGTCCCCGGCCAAGCTCGGCCTCGAGCTGACCAAGGACGGCAAGGTCACCTTCGACAGGGCCAAGTTCGGCACCGCGCTCAAGGACGACCCGGCGTTGGTGCAGCGCATGGTCGTCGGCACCGTGGCGAGCAACGGGCCGGACGGCGTGGTCGGCGGCACGGACGACGTCGCCGCGGTCCCGGGCCTGGTCGCCCGGCTCCTCGACGTGGCCAAGGCCGCCTCCGACAGCACCACCGGGTCGCTGGTGAATCTGGCCAACGGACAGGATTCGCTGGCCAAGGACTACACCGCCCGCATCGCCGACTGGGACCTGCGCCTGGCCAAGCGCAAGGAGACGCTGACCCGGCAGTTCACGGCCATGGAGACGGCCCTGAGCTCGCTGAAGAACCAGTCGACCTGGCTGGCCGGGCAGATCAACGCAATGCCCTCGCGGTCCTGATCTCGCTGACACCTGCACGCTCTTCCCCACGTTCCAGGAGACACCCCCATGAGTGCCGCATCCCTCCGCGCCCGCTACCTCGGCGACGCCGTCGCGACGAGCTCGCCGCAGCAGGTGCTGGTGATGCTGTACGACCGCCTCGCCCTGGACCTGGAGCGCGCGCAGAAGGCCGTGGCCGCCGGGGAGCGCGAGGCCGCGAGCGAGCAGCTGCAGCACGCGCAGGCCATCGTCCTCGAGTTGCTGTCGAGCCTGCAGGTCGACGCATGGGAGGGCGGACCGCGGCTGGCCGCGCTCTACAACTGGCTCATCGGCGAGCTCGTGCAGGCCAACGTCAAGCTGGACACCAACCGCATCTCCTCCTGCCGCCAGGTGGTCGAGCCGCTCCGCGACGCGTGGCGGCAGGCCGCGGCCTCACTGGCCGGCAGTACGCCGTGACCGGCCGACGACCCTTCGAGGGCGGGCGGGGAACCGGTCGCGAGACGCCGACGGTGAACTGGGCGGTCGTCCTCGACCACCTCGAGGGCGAGGTCCTGGCGGCCGAGCGGACGATGGCGCAGGGGCGCGCCGAGGAGATCGCCGCCTGGGGACGGCGCTCGGACGACTGGGTGCCGCCCTCCAACCTCGGCCCGGTGCCCGACGACCTGCGCGAGCGGGCCGCCCGGCTGCTGCAGCACCAGCTCGCCGTCGCCGAGGCGCTGATCGAGCGGATCACCCAGTCGCAGCGGCAGCGCGACGTCGCCGCACGGATGTCCTTCGGACCGCCGCGGCCGGTCGCGTCGTTCATCGACAAGGCGCTCTGAGCCGAGCCTCCAGCCAGTCCCCCACCCCGTCCGCCGGCGCACGCGCCGACGACGGGGTCTTTGTGCGTTCTCGCCCAGCGTCTGTCGCCGATACCGGACCGACGGGCGGAAGCTGCCAACTCAGCCGCCCCGGTAGACCGCGGGACACGGCGAGGTCACCGCTGGTCACACCGGCCACGCCGCTCCCGCCCGGCCCTGCTGTCCCTCGTGTGGGCGACGAGCGGTCAGTCCGCGAGGGCCGGGTGCCGATGAGTGGAGAGCACGGACAGCACCACATCGCCACGGATCGGCGGACCCCGCACTCGCTCGCGAGTGCCTTCCGCATACCCGGAGGTCGATCGTGTCCTGCTGCACCCGTCGGCGACCACTCCCGTGATCGGCGACATCACGCCTGCGGCGCTGCACGCCAGCCTCTCCGGCCTGGCTCAGCGCCAGCGCGTCACCGCCGACAACATCGCGAACGTCAACACGCCCGGCTTCCTGGCCGGCCGTGTGGACTTCGAGACATCGCTGCGCGGCGCCCTGAGCGGCGGTGACACCCCGGAGATCAACGGCGGCACGACCCTGCGTTCGCTGGAGCCGACCAACACCAACGGCAACAACGTGAACCTCGACGCGGAGACGCTGATCGCCACGGAGACCGGGCTGCGCTACCAGTTGGCGCTCAACGCCCTGGACGGCAAGTACAACTCGCTGCGCACGGCCCTCAGGACGTCCTGACATGGCCATCTTCGACACGTTCGGGATCTCCGGGTCCGGCCTCATGGTCCACCGCAAGTGGCTCGACGCCGTCTCGGACAACATCTCCAACATCAACACGGTGACCCGCACCAACGAGAACGCGTTCCAGGAGCGCTTCATCGTGGCGCAGTCGGTCGACTACGGGTCCGGCAACGGTGGCGTGCGGGTGGCGCGGGCCGAGTTCGGAGACGCCGAAGGCCGCATGGTCTACCAGCCCGACCACCCGCTGGCCGACGCCGACGGTTACGTCAAGTACCCGGACATCGACCTGTCCGACCAGATGACCCAGCTGATGATGGCTCAGCGTGGTTACCAGGCGAACCTCGCCGTGGTGGAGCGGGCGACCAGTGCCTACCAGGCTGCTCTGCAGCTCGGGAAGGGCTGACCATGACCTCCCCGATCGGCGGGATGCTGCCCGTCGGCGTCGGCGCCGTCAGCGGTGTCGCCGGCGCCACCGACGGAGTTCCGCAGGCCCAGGGGGCCGACGGCTTCGCGGCGGTGCTCGCCGCCTCGTTCGACAAATTGCAGGGCACCCAGGCTGCCGCCGACGAGCTCGCCGCCCAGGCGGCCACGGGCGACCTGCGCGACGTCCACGACTACATGATCGCGAGGAACGAGGCATCCCTCGCCACCGAGATGGTCGTGACCTTCAAGAACAAGGCCGTTGAGGCCTTCAACGAGATCATGAGGATGCCTGTCTGATGAAGTCGGCACTCGCCGGGACGATGGAGCGCGCCCGCTCCACGTTCTCCACGATCAGCCTGGGGCAGAAGGTCGTCATCGGCCTCCTGCTCGTCGGGCTGCTTGGCGGCGGGGTCTTCTTCTTCCGCTGGATCACCGCACCCACGCAGGCTCCGCTGTTCTCCAACCTCGCCTCCACCGACGCCTCGGCGATCGTCGACGAGCTCAACGCCCAGGGCGTCGCCTACGAGCTCACCGACGGCGGCCAGACGATCATGGTCGCGAAGGACAAGGTCTACGACCTGCGACTGGCCATGAGCGGCCAGGGCCTGCCGGCCGGCTCCGACACCGGCTACGCGCTGCTCGACGAGCAGGGCATCACCACCAGCGAGTTCCAGCAGCAGGTCTCCTACCAGCGGGCGCTCGAGGGAGAGCTGTCCAAGACGCTCAAGTCCATCGAGGGCGTCCGCTCCGCGATCGTCCACGTCGCGCTGCCGGAGGACGAGGTCTTCGTGACCGAGACGGCCAAGCCGACCGCGTCGGTGCTGCTCGACCTGGGGCCCGGCAAGTCGCTGTCGGGCGAGCAGGTCCAGGCGGTCATCAACCTGGTCTCCTCCAGCGTCCAGGACATGGACCCCGACCAGGTCACCGTGGCCGACTCGACGGGCCGGGTGCTCGCGGCCGCCGGAACCGGTGTGACGGCCGCGGCGGGCGACGCCCGCTCGCAGGTCGAGTCCGAGTACGAGGCGCGGCTGTCGGCCAGCGCGCAGAAGATCCTCGACTCGGTCGTCGGCCCCAACCGCTCCGTGGTGTCGGTGCGCGCCGACGTCGACCTCTCCCAGCGGGAGACCACGTCGGAGACGTTCACCTACGACCAGGGCACGCCGCCGGTCTCGGAGAGCACGACCACCGAGAGCTACACCGGCTCCGGCACCCCGGTGGGCGGCGTCCTCGGCCCGGAGAACATGCCCGACGCGGCCGCGAACGCCGGCGGCGGCGGCTCCACGTACAACAAGGAGTCGACGACCGCGAACAACGCCGTCGGCAAGACGACCGAGGTGGTGCAGGGCGCCCCCGGTGCGCTGAACCGGCTGACCGTGTCCGTCGTCATGGACGAGTCGGTCGCCGGCAACCTCAACCAGCAGCAGATGCGCGACCTGATGATGACCGCCGTCGGCCTGGACGAGGCCCGTGGCGACGACATCACCGTCGCTTCGCTGCCCTTCGACACCACCGCGGCCGACGCCGCCGCGGCGGAGATGGAGGCGGCCCGCGAGGCCGAGGCCGCCGAGCAGATGTGGTCGATGATCCGCACCGGCGGCATCGCGGCCGGCATCGCCCTCGTCGTCCTCGTCGTGTGGCTGCGCTCGCGTCGCCAGGTCGAGATCGAGGAGGAGTACGAGCCCCTCGAGCTCACCGACGACATGCTCGCCGAGCTCGACCGGATGCGGGTGCAGAGCGTCCGCGAGGAGGCCAAGCCCGACAACCGCGCCCTCGAGCTGGAGGCCGCCGAGCGGCAGAAGGTGCGCTCCGAGATCTCCACGATGGTCAGCGAGAAGCCCGACGAGGTCGCGGCCATGCTCCGCGGCTGGCTGAGCGAGAACAAGTCATGACCACCGGTCGTCGCAACGACTCCTGGAAGGAGGACGCATGAGCATCGCCGGCGTCGAGCAGCTCCTCGGGGGCGGGGGCAACCTCCCCGCCGTGGCCGCCCCGGCCCGAGCCGAGCTGCCCGGTCTGCGCAAGGCGGCCGTCTTCCTGGCCCAGATGTCGAAGGAGGAGGCGGGCGTCCTGCTGGCCAAGCTCCGGCCGCGCGAGGTCGAGTCGCTGACGCGGGAGCTGATGCGCCTGGGCTCGGTGGAGGTCGAGGACGTCGACGACGTCATGACCGAGTTCCACAGCCTGATGACCGCCCAGCACTTCATCGGCCGCGGTGGCGTCGACTTCGCGCGCGAGATCCTGGCGGCCGGCCTCGGCGAGGACAAGGCCGAAGGCATCCTGTCCCGGCTCAACGTCGTCTACACCGAGGTGCCGTTCGCCTCGCTGCGCAATGCCGACGTCCGTCAGCTCGTCACGTTCCTCAAGGACGAGCACGCGCAGATCATCGCGCTGGTGCTGGCGCACATGACCGCAGCGCAGTCGGCCGAGGTGCTGTCGGGTTTCGCGCCGGAGCTGCAGGCCGAGGTCGCGCACCGGATCGCGACGATGGACCGGACGTCGCCGGAGATGGTCCGCCTGGTCGAGGAGGAGCTGGGCCGCCGCATGGGCTCCCTCCTGGCGCACCAGGACATGACGACCGTGGGCGGCGTCGAGACGCTCGTCGAGATCATCAACCGCTCCGCGCGCCCCACCGAGCGCTCCATCCTCGAGTGGCTGGACAACACCGACCCGGAGCTCGCGGAGCAGGTCCGGTCGCAGATGTTCGTCTTCGAGGACATCGTCACCATCGACGACCGCTCCCTGCAGCAGGTGCTGCGCGAGGTCGAGGCCAACGACCTGGCCACCGCCCTGAAGGGGGTGCGTCCCGACGTCCGCGACAAGGTGGTGCGGAACCTCTCCGAGCGCGCTGCCGAGAACCTCAACGAGGAGATCGAGCTGCTCGGCCCGGTCCGCACGCGGACCGTCGAGGAGGCCCAGGCCAAGGTCGTCGGCATCATCCGCACGCTCGAGGAGCAGGGCGTCCTGACGCTGACGCGTGGACAGGACGATGAGTTCGTCGCGTGAGGGGGTCCTGCTCCGCGCCGGTGCGGCGGAGCGGGCAGTCCCCTACCGCGAGCAGGTCGCCGTCCCCGCGCAGCGGCCGGCGTCCGTGGCCCCGCCGGCGCTGCCCGTGGCCGAGCCCGAGCCGGCGTCGGAGCGCCGCTCGACCATCCGTCGCGCCGCCGACCAGCCGGTCAACGGCGGCGGGACGTCGTTCCGTCTCGGCGACGTCTACGCCGAGGAGCTGCAGCGGCTGCGCCGGCACGCGCACGCGGAAGGGTTCGCGGCCGGTCACGCCGAGGGCATGGCAGCGGCCGCGGCCGTCGTCGCCGAGACCGAGCGGCAGGCCGCCGAGCGGTTGGCCGACGTCCAGGCGCGGTGGGAACGGCGCGTGGCGTCGGCCACCGCTGCCCTGGGCGCGGCGGTGACCCGCTTCGACGAGGCGTCGCAGCCGCTGGCCGAGGAGGTCCGCGAGACGATCCTGGGCACGGTCCTCACCCTGGTCGAGGACCTCCTGGGACGCGAGCTGGCGCTCGCCGACGACCCGGTCATGGACGCCGTCCGCCGGGCGCTCGTGCTCGTGCCGTCCGACGCGGCGGCCGTCGTCCGCGTGCACCCCGACGACCTCGCCGAGATCCCCGCTGAGTCCCTCGCCGAGCTGCCGGCCAGCGTGCGGGTCGTCGGCGACCTCGGTGTCGAGCGGGCCGGCGCGGTGGTCGAGTCGGGTCCCCGCCGGATCGACGCGCAGATCGGCACCGCGCTCGAGCGCGTCCAGGCGGTGCTCACCTCGTGACGTTCCCACCGAACGTGCTGGTGCGCGCCCGGGCCGCGGCTCGGCCGCAGGTCACGGGCATCGTCACCGGCGCCATGGGCCTGACGCTCACCGTCGACGGGCTCACCGCCGCCGTCGGCGACCTGGTCGAGGTCAACCCCGGCGAGCGGCCACTGCTCGCCGAGGTGGTGGCCGTGGGCCGCGACCGGCTCACCTGCATGCCTCTGGGCAACCTGTCCGGTGTGCACGCCGGGGCGCCGGTACGGGCGACCGGCATGCCGTTGCAGGTGCCGGTCGGCGACGCGCTGCTGGGCCGGGTGCTCGACGGCCTCGGCCGGCCCGTCGACGGCGGGCCGGCGCTGGCCTCCCGCGTGTCGTTCGTCGACCTGTCCAGCGAGACGCCGCACGCGCTCAGCCGCGCCCGCGTCGAGCAGCCGCTGACGTTCGGCGTCCGCGCCCTGGACACGTTGGTGCCCTGCGGCAAGGGCCAGCGCCTGGGCATCTTCGCCGGCTCCGGCGTGGGCAAGTCCAGCCTGCTCGCGCAGATCACCCGCGGCACCGATGCCGACGTCCGTGTCATCGGGCTGATCGGCGAGCGTGGTCGCGAGGTCCGCGAGTTCCTCGAGGAGAACCTCGGCGCCGAGGGCATGGCGCGCACCGTCGTCGTCGTCGCCACCTCCGACGAGCCACCGCTGGTGCGGCTCAAGGCCGCGTTCGTCGCCACCCGGATCGCCGAGGCGTTCCGCGACCAGGGCCGCGACGTGCTCCTGCTGATGGACTCGATCACCCGGACCGCCATGGCCCAGCGCGAGGTCGGACTGTCGGCGGGAGAGCCCCCGGCCACCCGGGGCTATCCGCCGAGCGTCTTCGCGATGATGCCGCAGCTGCTGGAGAAGGCGGGGACCGGCGTCACCGGGTCGATCACCGGCCTCTACACCGTGCTGGTGGAGGGCGACGACCACAACGAGCCGATCGCCGACACCGCCCGGTCGATCCTCGACGGGCACATCGTGCTCACCCGCAAGCTCGCCACGACCGGCCACTTCCCGGCGATCGACGTCCTCGAGTCGATCTCCCGCGTCGCGACGGCCGTCGTCCCGCCCGCCCACATGGCCGACGCTCGCGAGGTGCGCCGCCTCATGGGTGCGCTGCGCGACGTCCGCGAGCTGATCGAGATCGGCGCCTACCAGACCGGCAGCGACGCTCTCGTCGACCGCGCCCGCCAGCTCGAGCCGGCGATCGAGTCCTTCCTGCAGCAGCCGATGGGTGAGTCGACCCCTGCGCCCGACGCGTGGGAGTGGCTGCAGCGGATCGTGAGGTCGGCATGAAGCGGGCCGCGTTCCGGCTGCAACCGGTGCTCGAACTGCGCCGCACCGAGGAGCGGGCCGCCGCGGCCGCCGCCGCGCAGGCGGCCAGCGCCGCCGCCGATGCCGACCGGCGCGCCACGGAGTACGAGACCAGTCTGGCCACGGCCCGGGTCCCCTCGTCCCTGGCCGGCGGCGCGTTCGTCGCCGCGATGTCGCTGCTGCGGACGGCGGCGACCGACGCCTCCGACGCCCGGGCCCTGGCGACCGCGTCGGCGGAGCAGGCCGAGCTCGTGCGTGCGCAGTGGACGGCTGCCGCCCAGCGGACGAAGGGGCTCGAGCGCCTCAAGGAGCGGCACCTGGCCGCCCTCCAGCACGCGGAGGACGTCGCCGAGGAGCGGGCCGTCGACGACCTGGTCACCGGCCGTGCCGGCCGGTCGACGCCGCCGGGCGACGGGGAGGTGCCGTGGACGGAGTGACCCAGGTCCAGGCCCGGATCGCGCAGATCCAGTCGCGGTTCGTGTTCCGCGCACCGTCCTCGGGCGACTGGACGTCCGCCGCGTCGGCCGCCGGTCTGACCCCGGCCGGCGAGATCCCGTCGTCGAGCCACGGCGGCACCGTGTCGGAGAGCGCGGTCGTCGCCGAGGCACACAAGTACCTCGGCGTCCCCTACCTGTGGGGCGGCACCGACCCGGCCAAGGGCCTGGACTGCTCCGGGTTCACCCAGCTGGTCTTCGGCAACCTGGGCATCGAGCTGCCCCGCACGTCGTCCCAGCAGGCCACGGCGGGCCGGGCGGTCGCCTCGATCCACGACGCCCGCCCCGGGGACCTCGTCTTCTTCGACCATTCGTCGTCACGTGCGGGCATCGACCACGTGGGCATCTACCTCGGCAACGGCAAGATGATCGCCGCGCCGCAGCCCGGCGAAGTCGTCAAGGTGCAGGACGTCGGCACCCCTGCCGTGATCCGGCGGGTCCTCCCGGAGCAGACCTTCGCCCTGCCGTCGGCCTCCGGCGGATCGCTCGCGGGCGTTCCCTACGCCGACCTCTTCCAGCGAGCGGGCAGCCGCTACGGGGTCGACGCGTCGCTGCTCGCGGCCGTCGCCTCGCAGGAGTCGAACTTCGACTCGCAGGCCGTCTCCTCCGCGGGCGCGCAGGGTCTGATGCAGTTCATGCCGGCCACGGCCAAGGGCCTGGGCGTCAACGCATTCGACCCCACCTCGTCGATCGACGGCGCCGCGCGGTACCTGAGCGACCTCACCCGGCAGTTCGGCTCCACGCCGCTCGCGCTGGCCGCCTACAACGCCGGCCCGGGAACCGTCAGCCGCTACGGCGGCATCCCGCCCTTTCCCGAGACCCAGAACTACGTCCGCGCCGTGATGAGCAAGGCGGAGGCCTACCGATGACCGCACCCGTGAGCCCGACCCTGCCCGGGGGCGGCCGACGCCGGCCCTCGGTTCCGGGGCCCGGAGCTCCAGCAGCGCAGCGCCGTTCGCATCGGCGCTGGACTCCGCGCTCGGCTCCGCCCGGTCGGCCGACCGGAGCACGGGCAGCACCCCGGCGTCCGACCGTGCCGTCGAGCGGCGGAGCACACCGGACGACCGAGCGGAGGCGGCCGCCGCCCGCGCGGAGAGGGCTGCCGATCGCGCCGCCGCGCGCGCGGCCCGTGCCGAGGCGAGGACCGAGCAGAGCCCCGACCGGCCGGCGCACGAGAACGCCGACGGCGCCGCGACCGGCCGGCAGGCCGTGGGGACGACACCGGAGGCGACGGACGACGTCCCCGTGGCCGCGCCCGACCCGGGCTCCACCACCCTGTCCGCCGCGGTCTGGGCCCTGCTGGTGGGCGGTCCCGTCGCCGCGACCGCGGAAGCGGGCGGCGAGGGTGCGCCGGCGCCGCCGGGTACCGCGGCGCCGACCGTGTCGACCGTTCCCACGGCCGACGTGCCGGTGACCCTCCCGACCCCTGCGGTGGCTGCTCCCGTGCCGGTCGCGCCGACGGCCGAGGCGGGCGGGCAGGGCGTTCCCACTCCGGCTGCGGCACCGCCCGCCGCGACGCCGCTGCCGGGCACGGAGACCGCCGCTCCCGCAACTCCGGCGACCCCGGCCGCTCCGGTGGCGGCCGCACCGACCGAGTCCGCGCTGGCCGCCCTCGGCATCGATGTGGTCACCGTCGCCGACGAGCCGGGTGGCGCCGGCCCCCGGGCCGCCGTCCCCGCTGCCGTCCCCGCTGCCGTCCCCGCTGCCGTCCCCGCTGCCGTCCCCGCTGCCGTCCCCGCTGCCGTCCCCGCTGCCGTCGCCCCGGCCGTCGCCCCGGCCGTGCCGGCCGCTGCGGCCCCGGCCGCTGCGACCACGTCCGCGCCGGTCGACGGGGCCGCACCCGTCGCCGGTCCCGCCGGCGTCGCCGCGGGCGCCGTGCCCCTCTCGGCCGGGACCGGAACCACGGGCGAGGGCAGCTCACCCGGCGGGGGCGGCACCACCCGCCAGGACACGTGGCGCGCTCCCGAGAGTCAGTCGACCGCACCGGTGACGGGGGCCGGTCCCGCCCCGGTCACCCCCACCCCGGTCGTCACTGCGGCTCCCGTCGCCGGCGCGACCGGCGACGCGGCCTCCCTGCCGGTGGGCTCCCAGGTGGCCCGGCAGGTCGCCGTCCTCCGCGGCGGTCCCGACGGCACGCAGACCATGACGCTCGTGCTCACCCCCGACACCCTCGGCCCGGTCGAGGTCTCGGTCACCGTGACCAAGGGGGCGGTCGACCTCACGCTGCGCGGCGCGCACGACATGGGGCGAGCCGCCCTGCTCGACGGGCTGCCGGACCTGCGCCGGGATCTGGAGAGCGCGGGGCTCACGTGCTCCTCCCTCGAGGTCGACCGCGACACCAGTGGCAGCTGGCTGAACCGCCACGCGACCCCGCAGGGCCAGCCCCAGGGCGGAGCCGCCGGGGGTGGCGCGGAGCAGACCGGCGGTGACCGGTCACGTCCCGGGGGCGCCCCTGCCGATACCGCAGTCAGCGGACCGACCTCTGCCGACTCCCGATCCACGTCCGCCGGCGTGGACGTCCGCGTCTGACCAAGGAGCTGACCCACCCATGACCACGCCCGTGTACGGGACGAGCGGCCTTGCGACCAGCACGTCCACCAGCGCGGTCGACCGCAAGGACCAGATGGGGAAGGACACCTTCCTCAAGCTGCTCGTGGCCCAGATGCGCTACCAGGACCCCAGCAACCCCGTCGACAGCAGCCAGATGATGTCGCAGACGGCGGTTTTCACCCAGGTCGAGAAGCTCGAGCAACTGGTCAACCAGAACGCGTCGATGCTCGTCCTGCAGGAGTCGGCCACGGCGGGTGCCCTCGTCGGCCGTACCGCGACCTACACCGACACCACGGGAGCGTCGAAGACCGGCGTCGTCACCGCCGTCCGCCTCGCCAGCCGCGCCAGCGAGGCAGTGGCCGTGATCGACGGGGTCTCCGTGCCCGTGGGCCGCCTCACCGAGATCGCCGTCACCAAGACGACCTGACCCGCCTCGACCGCCGCAGCACTCCACACCTGAGGAGAACTTCCCCGTGCTTCGTTCCATGTTCTCGGCCATCTCCGGCCTCCGCGCCCACCAGACCAAGATGGACGTCACCGGCAACAACATCGCCAACGTCAACACGGTCGGATTCAAGGGCTCCCAGACGGTCTTCCAGGACACGCTCTCGCAGGTGATCCGGGCGGCGGGGCGCCGGCCGCCGACCGCGGTGGCACGAACCCGGCCCAGGTCGGGCTCGGGGTCAAGGTCGCCGCCATCACGACCAACTGGACCCAGGGCGCGACCCAGTCCACCGGCCGCTCGACGGACTTCATGATCGAGGGCGACGGGTTCTTCATCACCCGCAACAGCAGCGGCGAGCAGCTGTTCACCCGCGCCGGGTCCTTCGACTTCGACGGCGCCGGCAAGCTGGTCACACCGGACGGCTCGGTCCTGCAGGGCTGGATGGCCAACGGCAACGGGCAGATCAACACCAACGGGCCGGTGGGCCCCCTCTCCGTGCCCTACGGCCAGACCGTGGCCCCACGGGCGTCCACCAGCGGGTCCGTCGTGGGCAACCTCGCGTCCGACGCGCCCGTGGGCACCACCGTGACGACCAACATCAAGATGTTCGACGCCCAGGGCGTGGAGCAGGAGGTCGTCTACACGTTCACCAAGATGGGCGCCAACGACTGGGACATGGACGTGATCGCCAACGGCATCACCCTGATCAACGACGCGACGGTCGCTTTCGACGCCTCGGGTGCGCTCACCACCCCGGCTCCCCCGGCACCCTCGCCGCGGTCAACCCGAACACCGTCAACGCCGCCGCCTTCCCGAGCTGGAACTCTCCCGTCGTCATCAACATCGCCGGCCTGACCCAGTTCGGCGGCGCCACGGAGATCAACGCCCCCGACCAGAACGGCTACGCGCTGGGCTCCCTGCAGGCCTTCCAGCTCGGCGCCGACGGCACGATCATGGGCGTCTACTCCAACGAGCTGCGCCAGCCCATCGGGCGCCTCGCCGTGGCGACGTTCAACAACCCCGGCGGCCTGGAGAAGTCCGGCAACAGCTCGTTCCGGGTCGGCGTGAACTCCGGCGTCGCCATGGTCGGCACCGCCGGTGCCGGTGGCCGTGGCTCGCTCGTCTCGGGCGCGCTCGAGATGTCGAACGTCGACCTCGCCGAGGAGTTCACCGGCCTGATCGTCGCCCAGCGCGGCTTCCAGGCGAACAGCCGGGTGATCACCAGCTCCGACGAGATCCTCCAGGACCTGGTCAACCTGAAGCGCTGAGCCAGGACCTTCCTCCTTCCCGTCACTCGCAAGCTAGCGGCGGGCCCCCGGAGGAAGGCCCCAGTGCGGCCCGGTCACCCCTCCGGGTGGCCGGGCCGCACTGATTTCCCCCGGTTTCCGGGGCCTCCGGGGGCCCGCGCCGGGGTGGTTCGGCTCAAGGAGATCCCCTCGTGAGCCGATGAGAAGAACGCCTTCCCCGCGCTGTTGGGCAGCGCGACCCGTCCACCATCGAGCAAGAGGACCGAACCGTGATCCGTGTGACGCGCCTGAACGGAGAGCAGTTCGCGCTCAATCCCGACCTGATCGAGCGGGTCGAAGGCCACCCCGACACGGTCGCCTTCCTCGTCGACGGCACCAGGTACGTGGTGAAGGAGAGCGTGGAGGAGGTGCTGCAGGAGATCCGCGAGTACCGCGCAGCCATCCTCGCCACCAGCTACGAGATGGACCGCGGGGAGTACCGGGTGGTCGTCCCCGAGATCGACAGCGGCTCGTCGGTCGTGCCCTTCCCGACCCGAGAGGAGCGCTGACCCATGGATCCGGCGACTCTGATCGGCTTCGTCGTCTCCATGATCGCCCTCCTGATCTTCATGATCATGGAGGGCGCCGACCCGATGTCGCTGCTCTTCCTCCCGGCGATCATCCTGGTGATCGTCGCCACCTTCGGCGCGGCCATGGCCCACCAGACCATGGACGACCTCAAGAAGATGCCGGCCTGGTTCAAGATGGCGTTGATGCCGGGCAGGTGCCGCCGGCCACCGAGCAGATCCAGACCCTGGTCGGCCTGGCGGAGAAGGCTCGCAAGGAGGGCCTGCTCGCGCTGGAGGCCCAGGTCAAGAACATCCAGGACCCGTTCCTGCGGCGCGGGCTGCAGATGGGCATCGACGGCACCGACCCCGAGGAGCTGCGCTCCGTCCTCGAGGCCGAGATCGCGGCCAAGAAGGCCGAGGACAAGGTCGCCGCCAAGTTCATGAACGCCATGGGCGGCTACGCCCCCACCATCGGCATCGTCGGTTGCATCGTCGGCCTGATGAACGTGATGGCCAACCTCAACGACCCGTCCTCGCTGGGTCCCATGATCGCCGCGGCGTTCGTCGCGACCCTGTGGGGCGTGATGGCCGCCAACTTCTGGTTCCTGCCCATGGGCGCCAAGATCATCCGCGTCAGCGAGCTGCAGGCCGCGCAGATGGAGCTGCTCGTCGAGGGGATCTCCGAGATCCAGGCCGGCACCAGCCCGCGGGCCGTGCGGCTCAAGCTGAACTCCCTCATCCCGCCCAGTGAACTGGCCAAGGAGGCCGCGTGAGCGAGCTCGCGAGCTCACGGGTGGATAGAGCAGCGCCGCGAAGCGGTGCGACGAGCGCCAGCGAGGAGTACCGGTGAGCGCGGGCCACGGGGGCCGCCGGCGCGCCAAGAAGCACGAGGAGGAGGAGCACGAGAACCACGAGCGGTGGATGGTGTCCTACGCCGACATGCTGACGCTGCTGTTCGTGCTCTTCGTCGTGCTGTACGCGATGAGCCAGGTCGACAAGGCGAAGTTCGCCGCCCTGGCCGCCGGCCTGAACCAGAGCTTCGGCGGACCCATCACCGTGACCGCGGGCGCCACGCCGGAGGGCTCCGTGCTCGACGGACTGCCCGGCGCCATCGACATCGCCTCGGCCATCCCGCCGGACCCCACCGTCCAGGACGCACAGGTCGACAAGGCGGCGGCGGCCGCAGCGGCGGAGCGGGCCCAGCGCGTCGCCGCCGAGGCCGCCGCGGCCTACGAGGACATGTCGGCAGCGCGGGACAGGATCGAGCAGGCGCTCGAGGCGGCCGGCTACGCCGGAGCGGCCCGCTACGAGATCGACGAGCGGGGCCTGGTCGTGCACATCGTCGCCGACGCCGTCCTCTTCGACGCCGAGCAGGCCGTCCTCCGGCCCGAGGGGCGGGCGATCCTCGACGCCGTCGCGCCGACCCTCGCCGAGCTGCCCAACGTCCTCCGCGTCGAGGGCCACGCCAACCACCTCGCGGTCACCCCCGGCGGCCCGTGGCCGTCGAACTGGGAGCTGTCCGGCTACCGCGCCAGCACGGTGCTGCGGCACCTCGCCGGTGCCGGCGTACCCGAGGTGCGCATGTCGGCGACGGGCTACTCCTCCACCCGGCCGCTGGTGCCCGAGTCCGACCCGGACGCGCTGTCGGTGAACCGGCGCGTCGACCTCGTCGTCCTGTCCACCGCATCGGCGGAGGCCAACGCGCTCCTGCCGGGCATCGATGCCGCCAACCGGGAGGCCACCCCATGAGCACCAAGACCGACGAGACCGAAGAGGCGCCCGAGAAGGGCGGCAAGAAGAAGCTGCTGCTGCTCGGGCTGGTGATCGTGCTGGCCGCCGCGGGAGCCGCGTACTTCTTCCTGTTCAGCGGTTCCGGGGAGGCGGAGGCCGCCGCCCCGGAGCACGGCGGGTACGTCGCGCTCGAGCCGATCGCGGTGAACCTCGCCGGCGGCGGCTACCTCAAGGTGGGTGTCACGCTGGACATCACGGCGGAGGCGGCCGCGGGCGGCGGGCACGGCGGTGCCACGATCGACGGCTCCAAGGCCCTCGACCTGATCATCTCCACGTTCTCGCAGGCCTCACCGGCGGACGTGACGGGCGCTCGCGAGGCGCTCAAGGAGGCCCTCAAGGCGAAGATCATCGAGGCGTACACCGAGGAGGGCGTCCCGATGGTCATGAACATCTACTACAACGAGTACGTCACCCAGTAGCAGCCGAACGACCCGCCGCCGGGCCCCCGTCACCGGGGGCCCGGCGGAGTCACGCAACAGGAACACTGCGCACCACCCGTCACATCCCTCCCGGCCGACCGGAGGGGCTCGGGAGCCGCCGGTCAGGGTCCCGCCCGGCTCCGCCGATGACGGAGGACGTGACCCAACCCGACAACGGACCCGACCCCAGCCGGGCGGATCCCCAGTCGTCGGACGCGTCACCGCCCGACGCCGCTCCCCCGGCCGCCGGCCCATCCCCCGCCACGCCCGCGCCGTCCGCCCCCGGACCGGCCGCGGTGGCGCAGGCCACCGGTACCGGAGCACGTAGCCGCCGCGGTGAAGCGCGCACCTACGACTTCCGCCGCCCCACGAAGCTCTCCCGGGACCACGTCCGCGTGCTCCAGGTCGCCCAGGAGTCGTTCGCCCGCCAGGCCACGACGATCCTCACCACCTTCCTGCGCGCGGGTGCCCGGCTGGAGCTGGTCGGCATCGAGCAGTTCTCGTACGACGACTACCTGGTGACGCTGCCCAACCCGGTGTTCATCTCGACGTTCACCCTCGAGCCGCTGGCCGGCAAGGGGCTCCTGGCCTACCCGCTGGACATCGCGATGGCCACCGTCGACCACATGCTCGGGGGCTCGGGCAGCGCCGAGCAGCCGAACCGGCCGATGACGGCGATGGAGACGGCCATCACCAACCACCTGCTGGGCGGCTCCTGGACGAGTTCGCCTCGTCCTTCGCCGCGATCACCGAGATCCAGCCGGCCCTCAACGGGTTCGAGTACAACCCGCAGCTCGCCCAGGCCGCCGCCGGCTCGGACACGGTCATGGTGGCGACCTTCGCCATGGCCGTGGGCAGCCGCGAGGGCGAGGCCACCCTGGTGCTGCCGTTCTCGTCGTTCGCGCAGGCGCTGAACAACGCGGCCTCGCCCCAGCTGTCGGAGTCGGCTCTGGCCAAGCGCAAGCGGGCCACCGAGGCGCTCACCGCCCGGCTCAACCTCGTGCCGGTCGACGTGAGCGTCCGGTTCGCGCCGCTGTCCGTGTCGTCGGCCGACCTGCTGTCCCTGTCGATCGGTGACGTGCTCCTGCTGCGCCATCCCCCGGATGCGCCGCTCGAGGTCACCACGAACGACGTGACGTTCGCGTACGCGATCGCCAGCAACCACCGGCGCCGTCTGGCCGCCGCGATCGTCCCCACCCCGCAAGCCGCCGTGAAGGACTCAGCATGACCTCCTCGATGTCAGGGCCCCGCGCCGACTCGTCCCAGGACTTCCAGACCGTCTCCGCGGTGGTCACGGCGGCCGCCCAGGCAGCCGCCGCCCTCGTGCCCGCGGCGGTGGAGCTCGTGCCCGGTGCCCCCGTGAACGACCCCGACCGCGTCCCGCTGCCGCCGGCCGCCGCGACCGCGGTCTCGGCCGGGCTGTCCGGGGAGGTCAGCGGCGACGTCGTCCTGGTGCTGTCCTCCGACGTCGTCGAGGCGCTGGCCAACTCGCCCGTGGGCCCGATGGACGTCGCCGCCGCGCTGCGTCCCGCCCTCGAGGCGGCCGCCGCCACGCTCGGCCGGGTCCGCGTGGCCTCGGAGCGCACGGAGGAGCCGCTGTCGGCGCTCGACGGGCTCCGCGACAAGGGCATGTTCGTCGCCGTCCCCCTGCTGGCCGGCGGCGAGCACCAGGCCACCTTCGCCATCCAGGTGACCCTGCCGACGACGCACACCCAGCGCGGTAGCCTCGACCTCCTCCGGCACGTCGCGATGGAGGTCACCGTCGAGATCGGCCGGACGCGGATGACCGTGCAGGAGCTCCTCTCCCTGCACCCGGGCGAGGTCGTCGAGCTCGACCGCGCCGCCAGCGCGCCGGCCGACCTGCTGGTCAACGGCACGCTCATCGCCCGCGGCGAGGTGGTCGTCGTCGACGAGGACTTCGGCCTGCGGATCAGCGAGATCGTCACCGACGCCGCCCAGGAGCTGGGTGCCGCATGACCTGGATGATCATCCGGCTCGTCCTGTCGCTGGCGTTCATCGCCGCGGTCCTGCTGTTCGCCGCGCGCGTGGCCAAGAAGCGGGGCCTGGGCCAGGGCAACGGCGTCATCGAGATCGTCGCCCGGCAGCGCATGGGCCGGACGAGCACTGTCAACGTCGTCCGGGTCGGCGACGTCGTGCTCGTCGTGGGGGCCACCGAGGAGCAGGTCACCCTGCTCGCCGAGGTGGACCCGGAGAGCGTCGACCTCGTGCTGCACCCGGCCGCCGCCGACGAGGACGGGGACGACGAGCCGGCGGCGCACCGCCCGGCCCTGGTGGCCCGGTCGACGAGCCCGGCTCTGGCCGGCTCGGTCTTCGACCGCAACGGCTGGGGCAGCCTCGTGAACCAGATGCGCGAGCGGACGGTCCGCCGGTCATGACCGCCGCCGCGCGCCCGTCCGTGGCGCCGGGGACCTGGTCGGCGCGTCGTCGGGCAGCCCTGGTGCTGCTGTTCGCGCTGCTCTGCACCGTGGCGGCCGTCGTCCTCGCCGGTCCCGCCGCGGCGGAGCCCATCGAGCCGACCGCCCCGGTCGACCCGACGGCACCGGTCGTGCCGGGCGACGGCAACGTCGACATCTCCATCGGGGACGGCTCGCCGAGCAGCTCGATCACCCTGATCCTGGCGATCACCGTGCTCTCGGTCGCGCCGTCCGTGCTGCTGCTGGCGACGTCGTTCACCAAGATCATCGTCGTCCTCGGCCTGACCCGCAACGCCCTGGGCCTGCCCTCCTCGCCGCCCAACCAGGTGCTGACGGGCATCGCGCTGTTCCTCACCCTGTTCGTGATGGGGCCGGTGTTCTCCGACATCAACGAGGTCGCGGTCCAGCCCTACATGGACGGCGCCATGACGGTGTCGCAGGCCTACGACGCCGGCGTCGTCCCGCTGCGCGGATTCCTGCTCGACAACACCCGTCAGGACGAGCTGAAGCTGATGATCGGCCTGTCCGGCGAGGCGGCCCCGGCCGACGCGAGCGAGGTCAGCATGACCACCCTGCTGCCGGCGTTCGTCCTCTCCGAGCTCAAGAGCGCCTTCATCATCGGCCTGGTCATCTTCATCCCGTTCCTGGTGCTGGACATGCTGGTCAGCGCCGCGCTCATGGCGATGGGCATGATGATGGTGCCGCCGACGATCGTCTCGCTGCCCTTCAAGCTGCTGCTGTTCGTCGTCGTCGACGGCTGGACGCTGGTCACCACCGCGCTGGTCGGCTCCTACGGCGGGGGCGGCTAGCCATGTCCGACGCAGACGTCACCGAGATCGCGGCCGAGACCATGATGCTGGCCGCGAAGGTCGCCGCCCCCGTGCTGCTGACCGCCCTGCTGGTCGGCTTCCTGATCTCGCTGTTCCAGGCCGCGACCCAGATCCAGGAGCCGACGCTCTCCTTCGTCCCGAAGATGATCGCCGTCGCCATCGCCCTGCTGGTCACCGGCAACTGGGTGCTCTCGGAGCTGGTCAGCTTCACCGAGAGCCTGTTCGACCAGCTGCCGCGGCTGCTCGACCGGACCTGACGCCGATGGACCTCTCGGTCCCGGCAGTCACGCTGGCGGCACTCCTGCTGGGGACGGCGCGTGCCGTCGGGTTCGTGCTGCTGGCCCCGCCGTTCAACTCGCGCACGATCCCCGGGCCGGTCAAGGCGGCCTTCGCCCTCGCCCTGTCGGTGCTGCTGTCGACGCAGATCGCCCCGTCGCTGCCGGAGCCGACGGCAGGCTTCCTGGCCGTCGCGGCGGTCACCGAGGTGGTCATCGGGGCGGCGCTGGGGTTCGTCGTCCAGGTGCTGTTCTCGGCCGTGCAGCTGGCGGGCGACCTGCTCGACGTCACCGGCGGGTTCTCGCTGCAGCCGGCCTACGACCCCCTGTCGATGACGCAGAACTCCTCGATCGGCCGGCTGCACTACCTGCTGGCCATGACGCTGCTGTTCACCAGCGGCGGGCACCTGCTGATCGTGAAGGGCTTCGCGACGTCCTACGTCGGACTGCCCGTCGGCGGGGACGTGCCCACCGACCAGATCGCGGCGGTCCTGGTCACCGCCTTCTCGATGATGTTCCTGGCCGCGCTGCAGATCGCGGGGCCGATGGTCGCGGTGCTGCTGCTCGCCGACGTCGCGCTCGCCCTGCTCAGCCGGGCCGCACCCGCGCTCAACATCTTCGCGTTCGGCTTCCCGGTGAAGATCATGCTCACCCTGACCCTGCTCGGCCTCACCTTCCCGCTGCTCCCGCCCGCGCTGGATGCGCTGATGGAGCACGCGGCCCGCGCCATGGTCTCGCTGCGGAGCGGGTGACCCATGGCCAAGGACGGTCCCGGTGGTGAGAAGACAGAGAAACCGACTCCCCAGCGCCTGAAGAAGGCGCGCAAGGAAGGGCAGATCCCGCGGACCCAGGAACTGGGGACGTGGCTGGGCGTGGCCGCGGCGAGCGTGCTCCTGCCGATGCTGGTCGGCAACGCCTTCGACGAGGTCCGGAAGCTCATCGTGCAGGTCGGCTCGGTCGCCCATTCCCCGGAGCCGGAGAAGCTGTTGATCCTGCTGGGTCAGGCGCTGACCGCCTTCATGATCACGATCCTTCCGCTGGGCGTCGGCATGATGGTCGTGGGCACCGCCGCGGCGGCCTCGCAGGGCGGCGTCGCCGTCGCCACCAAGTCGATGAAGCCGACCTGGAAGAAGCTGAACCCGTTCCCCGGCATGAAGCGGATGTTCGGCACCCAGGGTCTGTGGGAGGCGACCAAGGCCGTGATCAAGACCGCCGCCCTGGGCACCGTCGTCATCGTCACCAGCGACCGGGCGCAGGAACTGGTCGCGTCGGCCGGTGCGCTGCCGTTGTCGGCGGTGACGACGATGTTCACCGACTCGGCGATCCTCATGTTCCGGGTCGTCGCCGTCACCGGCCTGGTCATCGCGGCCGCGGACTACCTCGTCGTCCGGAAGAAGACGATGAAGCAGCTGCAGATGAGCAAGTACGAGATCAAGCAGGAGAACAAGCAGGCCGAGGGTGACCCGTACATGAAGGCGCACCGCCGCGGAGTGCAGCTGTCGATGTCGCGGAACCGGATGATGGCCGAGGTCGCCGACGCCGACGTCCTGCTGGTCAACCCCACCCACTACGCCGTGGCACTGAAGTACGACCCGACGAAGGGCGCGCCCCGCGTCGTGGCCAAAGGCGCGGGCGAGATCGCGACCAAGCTCCGCGAGGTCGCCACGGACGCGCGGGTGCCGCTCGTGCAGGACATCCCGCTCACCCGGGCGCTGCACGCCTCCTGCGACCTGGGGCAGGAGGTGCCGGCCCAGCTGTTCACCGCCGTCGCCCGCGTGCTCGCCTTCGTCATGCACCTGGGCGCCAAGGGAGTGAAGGGCGGCTTCCACCGCCCGGGCTTCGAGGCACCGGAGGTCGAGGGCCTGCCGAAGGCGGGGCGGCGCCGCGCGGCCGCCTGATTTCGCACGGAGCGCACGCCGCGGACGCGGGCGGGGCGACGATCAGCGGCCCTGATCGTCGAGCGTCCTCCCGCACGGCCGACGGTGAGGGAGGACGCCGCACCACGAGGGAGGCCGACGCCGTGGGGTACCGGCCCTCACCGCGGCTGCCGATGAGGAATGCGTGAGCCAGCTTCCGTCGTGCACCCCGGAGGTGGGCACGTGACGGGCCTGGGCAAGGCTGCGGTGCCCATCGGTGTCGTGGCGATCGTTCTCATGCTGGTCGTGCCGATGCCGGCCGCCATGCTGGACCTGCTGCTCGGCCTGAACATCACCGCGTCGCTGCTGATCCTGCTGGTCGCGATGCAGATCAGGAGGCCGCTGGACTTCGCCGTCTTCCCGTCGCTGCTGCTCGTGGCCACGCTCTTCCGGCTGGCGCTGAACGTCTCGTCGACCCGCCTCGTCCTCACCGACGGGTACGCCGGGAAGGTCATCGAGGCCTTCGGTCACTTCGTGATCGGCGGCTCGCTGATCGTCGGTCTCGTCATCTTCGTGATCTTGGTGATCGTCCAGTTCGTCGTCATCACCAACGGTGCGGGCCGCGTGGCCGAGGTCGGCGCGCGCTTCACCCTCGACGCCATGCCCGGCAAGCAGATGGCCATCGACGCCGACCTCAACGCCGGCCTGATCAACGAGGCGCAGGCGCGCAAGCGGCGCCATGAGGTGACCGCCGAGGCCGACTTCTACGGCTCGATGGACGGTGCCTCGAAGTTTGTCAAGGGCGACGCCATCGCCGGAATCATCATCACGCTGATCAACCTGATCGGCGGGTTCGCCATCGGCGTCATGCAGAAGGGCATGGCCCCCGGCGAGTCGGTGTCGACGTACTCGCTGCTCACCGTCGGCGACGGCCTGGTCTCGATGATCCCGGCGCTGCTGCTCTCGACCGCCACCGGCATCATCGTGACCCGGTCGGCCACCGAGGGCGACATGGGCACGGACCTGCTCGCCCAGCTGGGCCGGTTCAAGCAGCCGATGCGGGTCGCCGGCGGCGCCGCCCTGGCGCTGTGCCTCCTTCCGGGCCTGCCGAAGCTGCCGTTCCTGATCATCGGCGCCCTCTTCCTGATCATGGCCTCGCGCGTGCAGGAGGCACCGGAGGTCGACGAGGAGGCCGAGGCGGCGGCCGCGGCGCTCGAGAACGAGCCCAAGCCCGACTCGCCCGAGGCGATCGCCGAGAAGATGCGGGTCGACCCGCTGGAGCTCGAGGTCGCCTTCGACCTGGTGGACCTCGTCGACCCGAACCGCGGCGGGGACCTGCTCGACCGGGTCAAGGCGCTGCGCCGGAAGGTCGCCATGGACACCGGCCTGGTCATCCCGCTGGTGCGCACCCGCGACAACCTCGACCTGCCCGGCTCGCAGTACGTCATCTGGCTCAACGGCGTCCCCGCGGCCAAGGGCATCTCCCCGCCCGGCACGATCCTCGCCATCGGCGACAACCTCGACGGCATCCCCGGCAGGTCGACCCGGGAGCCGGTGTTCGGGCTGGCCGCCAAGTGGGTGCCCGTCGAGCTGCAGCGTCAGGCCGAGATGGCGGGCGCCACGGTGGTCGACCGCTCGTCGGTCATCACGACCCACCTGGCGGAGGTCGTGCGGCAGAACGCCGCGGACCTCCTCGGTCGCGAGGACGTGCGCCTGCTGGTCGAGATGGTCCGGCGGACGCACCCGATCGTGGTGGAGGAACTGACCCCCACGCTGCTCACCCTGGGAGAGGTGCAACGCGTGTTGCACGCGTTGCTGGAAGAGGGTGTGTCGATCCGGGACCTGGTGCGCATCTTCGAAGCACTATCTGTGCGTGCAAAGACGTCCACCGATCTCGACGGTCTCGTCGAGGCGGCACGGGCGGCGCTCGGCTCGGCGATCAGCCATCCGTACGTGACACCCGACGAGCGTCTCCACGTCTTCACCCTCGAGCCCGGGTTCGAGCAGCGGCTCCTCGAGTCGGTCCGGCCCAGCGACGCCGGGCTGGTCCTGGCCCTCGACGCCGGCGCCATCGACGCCCTCGTGTCCGGCTGCAGCGGCCTGCTCGAGGAGGCCGAGCGGTCCGGCCTCTCCCCCGTCCTGGTGTGCTCGCCCCAGGTCCGCGCCGCTCTCGCGCGGCTGATGCGCCAGGTCCTGCCCCGGCTTCCGGTGATCTCCTATGCGGAGGTCTCCCGGACAGCGCAGATCGAATCGCTGGGAGTTGTGAGCGGTGCCGTTGCGATCCGTTGAGGCCGCCTCGCGCGACGACGCGATCGCCGCCGCGCGCGAACAGTTCGGCCCCCAGGCCCGGGTGGTCGGCGTCCGCCGCGTGCGGTCCGGCGGCGTCCTGGGCTTCTTCGCCACCGAGCGCTACGTCGCGGAGGTGGCTCCCGAGCCGGCGCGTCCCTCCGTTCCCGTCCCGTCCCGCGCGCGGGCCTTCGAGGACGACCGGTCCTTCGGCCCCGAGGACGACGTCGCGCCGGCCGACTTCTCCTCCCCGCTGGCCTCCGCCGCGCCCGCTCGCGCCCGCGGCGCCGCTCCCGCGCGCAACGGCGCCGCCGCCTGGGCCGCAGAGGCCACCCGCAGCTCCGATGACTCCTCCGCGCGCCCCTCGCCCCGGCCCGCCACCGCCGCGGCGGCGGCACGCTCAGCCGCCCCGCCTCCGTGGCAGGCCACCCCGGTGCACCCTGCGGCGCGGGACGAGGACCGGGTGAGCGAGCTCGCCGGCCTGCTGGGCCAGCAGCAGGAACGCGCCGACACCGACCACTCCCGGACCGCGTTTCCGCGCGCTTCTTTCCCGCGCACGGGGACGACGACCGGGCGGAGCGGCTCCCTCTTCGACGACGCGGACGACGAGCCGGTGCGGGACCCGGACCAGCGGATCATCCCGGGATCCGGGTCCGGGTCCGGGTCCGGGTCCGGGGCGCCGTCGCCGTTCACCGCCGCCCTGGCGCGGATGGTCGCCGGGGACCACGACGTCCAGCAGGCGGTGCAGGAAGCCCTCGAACAACCCGCTGCCGTGCGGCCTCGCGCGCCTGCGGTGCCCTCGCCGACGTGGCCCGGGCCCATCGCGCCAGCAGAGACATCGGTGACGCCCGCCCCGGCGCGCCAGGAGGAGGAAACGGTGGGAGATCAGGTCATCGCGCCGCCTGCTCCGGAGATCGACCACCCGGTCGACGTGCCGACCTGGGCGGCCGAGCCCGAGGTCCCCGCGTCCTCGGCCTCCCCCGCGAGGAGGCCATCGCCGACCTGCTGCGCGGGGCACTGGCGCAGGGGCACTCCGACGAGGCACTCGCCGGCATCCTCCGCAAGGTCCTCGCCGGCGCCTCGCCGCAGACGGCGCTGACCGAGCCGGAGCCCGCTCCCCCGTGGCGGCTCCGATCGCCGCCGCGCCGGTCGAGGACGTCGTGCTGCCCCCGGTCGCGGAGCCCGAGGTCGCGCTGCCGGAGGTGGTCGTCCCCGAGCCAGTGCTCCCGGAGGTCGTCGTCCCCGAGTTCGCCGTCCCCGCTGCCCCGGTCGCGGCCGAGTACCACCCGGAGCCGGTGGCCGAGATCGCCGTCGCGCCGCTGCCCGAGCCGGCGCTGGAGCGCCCCGCCGAGCCGATCTACGCGGCCGCCGACGGCGCTCCGTCGCTCTTCAGCACCCCGGACTACTCGTTCGGCGACTCGATGTGGGGCATCCCGCTGTCGCAGAGCCTGTGGGGCGAGGCCAGCTCCACGTCGCTGACCACCGACGCCCCCATCTGGGAGGAGGTTGCGCGCGCGGAGCCGGCTGTCGAAGCCGAGGACGTCGCGGTCCAGGACGTCGAGGTCGAGGACACCGAGCCCGAGGACGTCGTGGTCCCGGACGCCGAGGACGTCGTGGCCGAGGACGTGGCAGACGTCGTCGTCGAGGACGTCGTCGAGGACGTCGAGGAGTTCGCCCCGACGCTGGCCCGCACCGCGAGCGATCCGGCACCGCTGGTGTCGCTGGACTCGACGTCGGTCATGCCGCCGCTGTCCCTGCTCCCCCGCTGCCGGGCTCCCGTCGCCGGGGCCGACCGCCGGTGCCGCCGAACGGGTCGCGCCGGGTGGCTCCTCCGGCACCCGAGCCCACAGCCGCCGTGGCCGCTCACCAGCCCGAGGCCGAGCAGCCCGCTCCGGAACCCCCGGTGATCGCGCAGCCGACGCCCTCGCCGTTCCACGACCTGTTCGCCGGCGCACCGGAGGTCCGCTCGCTGGCCACCGTGACCCGGCTGCCGGTGGTTCCGCTCGAGCCCGCGCCGGACAGCCTCGGCAGCTCCGACGAACTGTTCCCGGAGGAGCCCGCCGCTGCGTCGCCTCCGCCGGCGGTGGACGTCGTGCCGGTGCGCGAGGAAGCGGTCGACGCCGTCCTGCCCGCGCAGGACGAGATCTCGGGCCGCCTGGCCGCGCTCGGGCTGCCGGCCCACCTGCTCGGCGCGTCGTTCGCGGACGAGGTCGGCGAGCAGGGCGTCTACGCCGCGTTGACGCGGGCGCTGTCGATGCGCCTGCCCAAGGCCCCCGCGCTGCCCACCGGCGCCGGCGAGGTGCTGTTCGTGGTGGGCCCGGGCATCGAGACGCTGCGCGCCGCGCAGTCCCTCGCCGCCTCGCTGCGACTCGACCCGGACCGCGTGCAGTGGGCGACCCGCGGCGACCTCGCCGGCCTGGCGCCGGTCAGCAGCCGGGTGACGACGACCGCCGCCGCGATCGAGCGGCAGAAGGACGCCGCCGCCGCCGGCACGGTGACGATCGTGGCCGTCGACGCACCGCTGCGGACCGACGCCTTCTGGACGGCGCAGATGATGTCGATCTGGTCGCCCGTGGCGGTCTGGGCGGTCGTCGAGGCGACGCGCAAGCCCGAGGACATCGAGCCGTGGCTGGACGGACTGCCGCAGGTCGACGCGCTGATCGTTCAGGACACCGACCTCAGCGCGGACCCGGCCGCCGTCCTGCGCCGGGTGGACGAGCCCGTGGCCCTCCTCGACGGCGCCCGCGCCACCGCCCACCGCTGGGCCTCGCTGCTGTGCGAGCGGTTGGAGAGCGCACAGGCATGAGCCCGCTGCGCTGGGACGTACTCCTCACCGGGTTCGTGCTGTCCCTGCCGGTGATCGCGCTGGGGCTCCGCGGAGACCTCACCGCCGAGGAGACGATGAACCGCGTGCTGTGGTGCCTGGGCGCGGGCTGGGCCGCCGTGGCCGTGCTGCGCTTCGCCTCGGCCCCGCGCGGGCCGGTCGCGGCGCAGCGGCCAGGTCCGGCGAGGCCCGGCGATCCGCGGGATCCCTCGGTGGACGCGCAGAGCTCGCCTTAGGGGGTCGACTCCACGCTTGTGGGGGGCTGCAGGACTCCGGAGGCGTGCACATCACCCCGAGAGCAGTCGTCCACAGGCCGTCCAGCTGTCCACGGATCGCGCCACTGGGCACGTTCGAGGAACAGCCGCCAGCAGCGTTGGCGCCATGACCGAACCCACCTTCGACCGCTCCGAGCTGCTCCTGCGCCGCGATGCCGTCATGACCGGCCGGACCGACGGGGAACTGAGCAGGCTGGTTCGTGCCGGAGGCCTCGTGCGACTACGCCGCGGCGCGTACGTCGACCAGCTCCTCCCGCCGGATGCCGCCGCAGTGCACCGACTCCTCGTCCACGCGACCGTTGCAGGCCTCCGGCGGGAGGCCGTGGTGAGCCATCAGTCCGCAGCGGTCCTGCACGGGCTACCGCTGTGGGACGTTCCGCTGGACCGCGTGCACGTCACGCGGCAGCCCCCTGCGTGGAACGACCGGAGCGCGGTCCTGCGTTGCCACGTCGCCCGGCTCAGGGACGACGAGGTGACCACGATCGACGGGCTTCACGTCACCGACCCGGTACGCACCGCGCTCGACCTGTCGCGCTCCCTCCCGCACGAAGCCGCGGTGGTCATGCTCGACTCGGCACTGCACCGGGGACAGGTCGACCACGCGGAACTGCGCGTGCGGCTCTTCGACATCGCGGGCGTCCCCGGCAGCCGGAGCGCGGCCCGTGCGGTCGCCGCCGCGGACGGGCGCAGCGAGAGTGTCGGCGAGTCCCGAAGCCGGGTGGTCCTCCACCGCTGGAAGCTCGCCCCGTCGACCCTTCAGTTCGACGTCCGATCGAAGGACGGGGCGCTGATCGGCCGATCCGACTTCGCCTGGGAGGAGCATCGCCTGCTGGGCGAGTTCGACGGCAAGGTGAAGTACAGGCGGCTGCTGAAGCCAGGGCAGGAGCCGGGCGACGCCGTCTTCGAGGAGAAGCGACGGGAGGATGCCATGCGGGACGAGAACTGGAACGTGGTCCGATGGGTGTGGTCGGACCTGCGGCGTCCTGACCGACTCGCCGCGCGGGTGCGGAGAGCGCGGGACCGCGACCGCTGACCCCGCTCCGGGGGTGTCGTGCACGCTCGTGAAGTCCTGCAGGACTCCGACAGCATGCACGACACCCCGAAGTGCGGCGGCGGGTCAGAGGGGGAGGTCCTCCAGCATCTCGGTGACCAGGGCGGCGATCGGCGAGCGCTCCGACCGGGTCAGCGTCGTGTGGCTGAACAGGTGGTGGCCCTTCAGCGCCTCGATCACCGCCGTGACGCCGTCGTGCCGGCCCACCCGCAGGTTGTCGCGCTGGGCCACGTCGTGGGTGAGCACCACCCGCGAACCGCTGCCCAGGCGGGAGAGCACCGTCAGCAGCACGCCGCGCTCGAGGGACTGCGCTTCGTCGACGATCACGAAGGAGTCGTGCAGCGACCGCCCGCGGATGTGCGTCAGGGGCAGCACCTCGATCAGCCCGCGCGAGTCGATCTCGTCGATCACCGCCGGGGAGACGAGCGCGCCGAGGGTGTCGTACACCGCCTGCGCCCAGGGCGACATCTTCTCGTTCTCGCCGCCCGGCAGGTACCCGAGCTCCTGCCCGCCGACGGCGTACAGCGGCCGGAAGATGACCACCTTCTTGTGCGCCCGGCGCTCCATCACCGACTCGAGGCCGGCGCACAGTGCCAGGGCCGACTTGCCGGTGCCGGCCCGGCCGCCGAGCGACACGATGCCGATGTCGGGGTCGAGGAGCAGGTCGAGGGCGATCCGCTGCTCGGCCGATCGGCCGTGCAGGCCGAAGGCCTCGCGGTCGCCCCGCACCAGCCGCACCTGCTTGTCGGGCATGACCCGCCCGAGCGCCGAGCCGCGGGAGGACAGCAGCACCAGTCCGGTGTGCGTCGGCAGCTCCGCGGCGGCAGGCACGTAGGCCTCACCCGCGTCGTAGAGCTCGCCGAGCTCGGCGTCGTCGAGGGAGACCTCGGCCATGCCCGTCCAGCCGGCGTCGACGGCGTCCATCACGCGGTACTCGTCGGTCTCCAGGCCGACGGCCGCGGCCTTGACGCGCAGCGGGACGTCCTTGGTGATCAGGCAGACGTCGCGGCCCTCGCCGCGCAGGTTCAGCGCGACCACCATGATCCGGCTGTCGTTGCTGTCGTTGCGGAAGCCGGCCGGCAGCACGCCGGGGTCGCTGTGGTTGAGCTCGACGTGCAGGGTGCCGCCGTCCTCGCCGATGGGCACCGCCGCGTCGAGGCGACCGTGCGCGACGCGCAGGTCGTCGAGCATGCGCAGCGCCTGCCGCGCGAACCAGCCGAGTTCGGGGTGGTTGCGCTTGTCCTCCAGCTCCCCGATCACGACGAGCGGGAGAACCACGTCGGAGTCCCCGAAACGCATGAGCGCGCCCGGGTCGGACAGCAGGACGGAGGTGTCGAGGACGTACGTGCGGCGGGTGTTGGTCACGAGGCGTCTCCCGTGGGGCGCAGGGCGCGCCCCCGCTCGAAGGTGGCCGGGCCCCGGCGCAGAGGCCGGGCACCGGCCCCTCTGGTCGACGTGAACGTCAGCACCAACCGGGCCTCCCGTGGACGGCGAGGGCAGCTCGTCGTCCACTGCGGACGCTAAGCCCACCTACCGACAGAAGCCCGCACACCACCCCGAAAGGGAGCGCAACGTTCACTCAAAGGGGTACCAGTCGTCCCATTCGTCGCAGCCGGGCGCAGTGGTCGCTCAGCTGGATTCCCGACGGAACCGGCGGACGCCGAAAAGCCAGCCGAGCACCGCCAGCGCCACGGTCAGAGCCGCACCCCACCAGGCGGTCGAGGTGTCGTATCCGCCCACGAAGAAGTCACGGGTGCCCTCGACCACGTGCTTGAGCGGGTTGACGTCGCTGACCGCCTGCAGCCAGCCGGGAGCCAGCGTCATCGGCAGGAGGATGCCCGACAGCAACAGCGTGGGCAGCACGAAGGCGTTGAGCAGCGGCGCGAACGCGTCCTCGCTCTTCAGGGTCAGCGCCAATGCGTAGGAGACGGACGCGAACGCCGCCCCCAACAGGGCGATGACCACCAGCGTCAGCACGACGCCGAGCAGCGGCGCCCGCAGGCCCAGCGGGATCGAGACGAGCACGAGCAGCACGCCCTGCACCCCGAGCACGATGACGTCGCGCAGCACCCGCCCCAGCAGCAGCGCCGTCCGGCTGGCCGGGGTGACCCGCTGGCTCTCGATGACACCGGCCCGGTACTCGGCGATCAGTCCGAACCCCACGAACAGGGACCCGAAGATGCCCAGCTGGACGAGGATCCCCGGCACGAAGATCTGGTAGGCGTTGCCCGCGCCGAGCTGATCGGACAGCGGCTCGAGCAGGGGCCCGAACAGCACGATGTAGAGGATCGGCTGCAGCATCATGATCACGAGCCAGGTCGGGTTGCGCAGCGACATCCGCATCGCCCGGCCGAAGACCGTGTAGGTGTCCCGCAGCAGCGTGGGCATCAGACCGTCACCTCCTGGGCGGGCGCGGGCGTCCCCGCGTCGCGCAACGACCGGCCGGTCAGCCCGAGGAAGACGTCGTCCAGGCTCGGACGCCGGCTCTCGACACCGGCCACCGCGATGCCCGCGCGGTCGAGCCCTCGGACCAGGTCGACGAGCGCCGTCCCCCCGTGCGGTACCCGGCCCACGACGCGGTCGTCGACCACCTGGGGGAGCTCGGCGCCCGGGATCGCGCCCACGAGCCGGGCGACCTCCCCCACGTCGTCCGCACGAGCGGCGGTGACGGTGATGACGTCCCCGCCGACCTGCGACTTCAACTCGTCGGGGGTGCCGCTCGCGACGATGGCGCCGTGGTCGATGACCAGGATCCGGTCGCAGAGCGCATCGGCCTCGTCGAGGTAGTGCGTGGTGAGGAAAACCGTCGTGCCCCGCTCCTCGCGCAGCGCCCGGATGTGCGTCCAGAGGTTGGCCCGGGCCTGGGGGTCGAGGCCCGTGGTCGGCTCGTCGAGGAAGACCAGACCCGGGACGTGCACCAGACCCATCGCGATGTCGAGCCGGCGCCGCTGCCCGCCCGACATGGTCTTGGGCTGGCGCTCCCAGAGCCCGTCGAGGTCGAGCTCCCGGAACAGCCGCCGGCCCCGCTCGGTCGCCTCGGCGGTGCTCATGCCGTACAGGCGGGCGTGGTCGACGACCTCCTCGCCGGCCCGCGCCTCGGGAGCGGTCGAGCCGCTCTGCGAGACGTAGCCGATGCGGCGACGGACGCCGACGGGGTCGGTCATGAGGTCGCAGCCGGCGACCGTGGCGGTGCCGGCCGTGGGCACCAGCAGGGTGGTCAGCATGCGGAGGGTGGTCGTCTTGCCCGCCCCGTTGGGCCCGAGGAAGCCCACGATCTCACCGGCCTCGACGTCGAGGTCGACCCCGACGACGGCGTGGACCTCCTGCTTGCGCTTGCGGAAGGTGCGGGCGAGCCCGCGGGCGTGGATCACTGCGACAGCATGGCGAAGGGGTGTGACCGCGGTCGACGCAATTCGCCCAGGGCGTGACGGCGGGTCAGGTCAGCGCCAGCGGTCCGGCGGCCGCAGCGCCGGGCGCTCCACCGTGTCGGTCCGGTAGCCGGGTCCGGGATCGTCGTACGGGTAGCGGTGGCGCCGGGGCCGGGCAGCGACCAGTGCCCACAGCACCGGCACGAGCAGCACCGGCCACTGGAGCGAGAGGTCCCCGAGCCACAGCAGCAGGCCCAGCAGCAGCGCACCAAGCCAGGCCGCCGTCCACAGCCCGAGCGTCCGGGCCTCCCGCGGGTCGCGCGCCATCGCCTCAGCGGACCCCCAGCTCGGCGGCGACCGCGCGCGGCGTCAGCGGCTCGTCCAGCAGCCGCACGAACCGGTCCGCGACGGGTTGGTCGGCGGGCCGGTCGGCCAGCCATCGGGAGAGGAGGTCGTACCCCTCGACGTAGGTGGAGATGTAGGCCCGCCACAGCGGATGGGTGAGGAACCGGATCTGCTGGGCCGCGCGGTCGGCGCTGACCAGCGACCACCGCTGCAGGAAGGCGCTGACGTCGGCGGTGTCGGCGCCCCGGTCGTGCAGCAGGATGGCGGCGTCCTGGCGCACCCGGTTCAGCGGCGCGGCTGCGGCAGCGACCTGCTCGGCCAGGTGCCCGTCGAAGCGCAGGCCGAGGTCGCCGACGATCTCCGCCGCCCACGGCCCCCACCCCTCCCCGATGGAGGCCTGCACCCCCAGGTCGGCCAATCCCTCGGCCATCAGGCACTCGGGGGTGTTGACGAGGAAGACGGTGTGCTCGGGTCGGCCGGCCCGCTCGACCAGGCCGCGCTCCTTGCGGCAGTGCTCGGTGTGGTGCCCCGGGTAGGCCTCGTGCGCGACGAGGTGCGGCAGGTGGCTGAGGCGGTGCGGCAGGTCGGCGTTGATCGCCACTCGCGAGCGGTAGTCGCCCTCGTAGTAGTTGAAGCCGGACCACGGCTGGTCGGTGACCACCTCGTAGGCGACGGTCTCGACCTCGGGCAGCCCGTACTCCTTGCGCACGCGGTCGCGCAGCGCGCTGGAGAGCGCGTGCACCGCCGCCTCCAGGCGGGCCGGCGGGCACTCCTCCCGGCGACGGTGCTCGGCGTAGCGCTCGGCGAGCGACCCACCGCCGGGCAGCAGCCGCCCCAGTTCGGCGTGCGCGGCGGCGTACACCGACTCGTCGCCCAGTGCGACGTCCACCTGGAAGTAGGCGGCCACCTCGTCGACGAAGCCGACCGGCTCGCCGCTCATCGTCCGCGCCGTGCACTCCAGCCCGGTGAGCTGGCCGCGGAGGAAGTCCGCCCGGTCGGCCGGCAGTCCGGACGCGTCGAGCTCGGACAGCAGGTCGCGGGCCTGGTCGCGCAGGAGTTGCGGCGTGGGCGCCGGTTCGTCTCCCACCTCGGCCCGGATCCGTGGATCGCCGGTGTAGGCGTCGACGAAGCCGGACTCGAGCCGGTCGAAGCGCAGCCCCAGCCGCACGTACTCGAGGGGAAGATCCAGAGCTCGCGCCATGCCCGGCAGTTTCGCAGCCGAGGCTCAGGAGCCGAACCGGCGGTGCCGGGCGGCGTAGTCACGCAGCGCCCGCAGGAAGTCGACGCGGCGGAAGTCGGGCCAGTAGACGTCGGTGAAGTGGAACTCGGCGTTGGCCGTCTGCCAGAGCAGGAAGCCCGAGAGGCGCTGCTCTCCGCTGGTGCGGATCACCAGGTCCGGGTCGGGCTGCCCGCGGGTGTAGAGGTGCTCGGCGATGTGCTCGGCCTCGAGCGCGTCGACGAGTTCCTCGAGCGTCCTCCCCTGCGCGGCGTGCTCGGCCAGCAGCGAGCGGACGGCGTCGGCGATCTCCCGCCGTCCCCCGTAGCCCACCGCCAGGTTCACCGTCGCCCCCGGACGATCGCGGGTGTCCTCCTCGGCCTGCTTGAGGACGGCGGCCGTCTCCGGCGGCAGCACCTCCAGCGCTCCCATCGCCCGGAGCTGCCAGTGCCGACCGGGTCCGGCCAGCTCGCAGGCGACGTCCTCGATGATGCGGAGCAGCGGCAGCAGTTCGGGCTCCGGCCGGGACAGGTTGTCGGTGGAGAGCAGGAAGATCGTGACGACCTCCACGCCGGCCTCGTCGCACCAGCCGAGGAAGTCGACGATCGTCGCCGCCCCCGGCGGTGCCCGTCGTTGACGTCCTCGAGGCCGCTGGCGCGGGCCCAGCGACGGTTGCCGTCGGCCAGCACACCCACGTGGCGGGGCAGCGCCGCGCCCTCGAGTGCACGGGCCAGCCGGCGTTCGTAGACCACCGTGAGCAGATCGCGGACCTTCTGGCGCGCCCCCACGCGGCCACAGTAGTTAAAGGACCCCGTCCTCCTCACCACTCGCAGGCTCGCGGCGAGCCTCGGGACGGGGCCGCGCACGTCACAAGCGGTCGACATGACGGCCTACCTACGGGTTCGTAATCTCGGTCCATGAGCGTCTCTCCTGACAACGAGCGCGTGCGGGTCGAGGCCGACGACGCCGAGCTCGAGGGCACGCGCAGCGACGCGATGACCGCCGTCCTGGAGGAGGGCGACCGGCCCGATCACGTCTGGACGGCGGACGACTTCGCCGACGGCGACTGGGAGCACCCCGACACCCGCCCGCGGATGCGCGGCTGGCTGCACCTCTTCGCGTTCTTCGGCGCGATCGCCGCCGGAGCGGTGCTCATCCCGCTGGCCGCCGTGCTGGGGGCCCGCGCCGGCCTCTCGGTGGCGTTGTACTGCCTCACCATCTGCGGCTTGTTCGGCGTCAGCGCGCTCTACCACCGTCGCCGCTGGTCACCCCGGGGCTGGAAGATCATGAAGCGGCTCGACCACTCGATGATCTTCCTGTTCATCGCCGGCACGTACACGCCGTTCGCGCTGATGGCGGTCGACCAGCCCACGGGGTACTGGATCCTCGCCATCGTCTGGATCGCCGCGGTGGGTGGGGTCGTGCTCAAGCTGAGCTGGCCGACCGCCCCGCGCTGGGTCGGTGTGCCGCTGTACATCGGCCTGGGATGGGTCGCGGTGTTCGTGCTCACCGACATCCTGCACATCGCCGGCGTCACCTCGATGGTGCTGCTCGCCGTCGGCGGGCTGCTCTACACGGTCGGTGGCGTCGCCTACGCGATCAGGAAGCCCAATCCGTGGCCCGGCACGTTCGGCTACCACGAGGTCTTCCACGCGATGACGATCGTGGCGGCGATCTGCCACTACATCGCCGTGTACTTCGCGATGTACAACTCGCCCTTCGTCGGCTGAGGGATCAGGCAGCGGCGAACGGCGGGCGGTCGTCGAGGCGGAGGGAGTTCCGCCCTGCCCACCGCCAGAGCCGGGCGACGACGTCCCGGTCCTCCTCGGTGACGAGGTTGCCCATCACCCGCAGCGCGACGGTCATCAGCGCGCGGGACCGCATGCCCACCGGCCCGGCGGCGGGCAGCAGGCGCGGCACCGTCAGCAGACCGGCCAGCCGGCGGGCGATGGAGAACGCCTCGCCGTAGTGCCGCTGCAGCGTGGCCGGCCAGACCGGCGCCCAGTCGTCCTCGGCGAGGAGGTCGACGACGTTGCGACCGGTCTCGAGTCCGTAGTCGATGCCCTCTCCGTTGAGTGGGTTGACGCAGCCGGCCGCGTCGCCGATGAGCGCCCAGTTCCGTCCCGCCACCCCGGAGACGGCGCCGCCCATCGGCAGCAACGCGGAGGCGACCTCGCGGACCGGCCCGTCGAGCTGCCACTCCTCCCGCCGCGACTCGGCGTAGTACTCGAGCAGGGATTTCAGCTGCACGCCGGCCGGCCGGCGGGCGGTCGCCAGGGTCCCCACGCCCAGGTTCACCTCGCCCGCTGCGGCGCCCAGGGGGAACACCCAGCCGTAGCCCGACAGCAGCTCGCCCTCGGTACCGCGCAGCTCCAGATGGGAGGAGATCCACTCGTCGTCGCTGCGACCCGAGCGGACGTAGCTACGGGCGGCGACGCCGTACGCGGTGTCACGGTGCCACGTCCGCCCGAGCACCCGGCCCAGCGGTGACCGCACGCCGTCCGCGACGACCAGCCGCCGGCATGCGACGGTGACGTGGCGGTCGTCGAGCTCGAACACGACGGCCCGGACGCGGTCGCCGTCCCACTCGACGTCGACCGCGCGGGCCCCGTCGAAGGCGGTGACCCCGGACTCGAGCGCCACCTGCCGGATGCGGGCGTCGAGTTCGGTGCGCGGCACCGCGCTGCCGTGATCGGGGAACGCCCCGCCCGGCCAGGGCAGCTCCCACTGCTGGCCGAACCCGGCCGCGCGCAGACCGCGGTTGCGGGCGTGCCCGCGCACCCAGTTCCCGAGCCCCAGGAGGTCGAGCTCGGCGACGGCACGGGGGGTGAGCCCGTCCCCGCACGTCTTGTCCCGGGGGAAGACGGCTGCGTCGGCCAGCACGACGTCGTGCCCGGCGCGCGCCATCCACGCCCCAGCCGCCGAACCGGCGGGCCCGGCTCCGACCACCAGGACATCGGTCGCGACGGGGACGGCGGCGGGAGGCACGCAGCCGAGTGTCCCAGGTCAGCGCACCGCCTCAGCCGAACAGGGGAACGCGGCCGCGGAGGCGCCCAGCTCGGCGCGGTCCTCCGCCGTGAGCGGTTCCCGGCCGGTGCTGCGGCGGGCGGCGGTCACGTCGTCCCAGCGCGCGGGCAGCGGGCTCCCGTTCAGGTCCTCGAGGACCCGCCGGACCTGGGCCAGCGGCCGCCGCGGCCGGACCGGGCCGATCCGGGTGCCCGACAAGAGAAAGGACCCTCCTGCCCCTCACGCCTCGCAGGCTCGAGGCGGGACCCTCGGCCGGGGTGGTGAGCGCGACCGGAGCGCGACGCGCGTCGCTCAGCATGTGGAAGCCCAGGTCGATCGGCGTCCACCCGGCGCAGCCGGTCGGCTGCCACCCCTCGTCGGTGGTCAGCTCGCCCAGCACGGCGGCGACGTCGGCGTACGCGGTGCGCAGCAGGTCCAGCGGTTCGGCCACCCGATCGGGGCGGCAGGGTCAGCCGACGTTCGGGCCGCGCCCGCGCACCTCCTCGACCGACTCCATGGCACGGCGCAGCTCCGCCAGCCAGTCCTCGGCGTGCCGGCCGACCAGCCGCACCGCCCACGCCAGGGCCTCCGACCGCGACCGGGCGACGCCCGCGTCGACCAGGGTGTCGAGGACCAGGCGCTCGGCCTGGCGCAGCCGGGTCATCACCGGCGTCGAGAGGTTGGTGAAGATCTCGCGCTCCTCGCCGCACGCCGCGCCCCAGGCCACCGCGCGGCCGTAGCGCTCCTGGGCGGCGTCGGCGATGGCCATGCGCTGCTGGCGGGTCTCCTCCCGGAAGCGGGCGATGCGGCCGGCCCGCGCGGCCGCCGCGTCACCGTCGCCGGCCGACGGCTCGGCCAGCGTGCCCACCACCGTGATCTCTTCCCGATCGATGGTCAGCTCGACCGGGCCGGTGAACCAGTCGTCGGGCAGCCGGCCGGCGAACCAGCCCGCCACCTCCGCGCGCTCGACCGGCGGCGGCGCCTCGGGACCGCGCCCCCGGCCACCCCTGCCGCGTCGTCCGAAGCCTGGTCCGAACGCGCCGCCGAACGGTGCGTCCGCGAATCGATGTCCATGCATGACGCCCTCCCGATCCGGAATTGATTACATGATTACACGGTAGGCCATCGTGCCTCCTGCGGAAAGCCGGCAGTCAGTCGGGCGGGTCACCGCCTGTTCGCGGCGGCTCGATGCAGTGACTGCAATCTCCCGGGGGAAGGTCATCACCCGCGTCGCCCTCATTCGGCCGCCGGGAGGTTCGGGCGGGACCAGACGTCAACGGATCGTCACGCGGGGGCTCCGCCTCGTTGAGATCTCGTGACGGGTCGATGGACACGCCGGGCGCGGCCTTCCCCGGTCCACGGCGCTCGACGCAGCCTCGTCGCCATGGAAGCGGTCTGGATCGAGTCCCTGCACAACCTGCACTGCCCGCACTGCGACAGCCGGCTCCTGCAACGAGCGGGGCGTCATTTCCACAGCGCGCTGGGGGCGCAGGTCTACGTCGGCGACGTCGACTCACTCGCGTGCCCGGACGGCCACCGACTGCCCGGCCGGGACCAGCTGTACGACTACCGGGCGCAGCAGGGCCACGCGGCCGTGGCTCCGGTGTCAGAGGTCGGTCCGCTCCCGGACTGACCTGCCGCGCGCCGCGGCGGCATCGCCACGCTGCACCTGCAGCACCCGCCACAGGCCGGTCCGGCGGAGCATCTCGCGCGTCCGCCGATCGGCACCCCGCAGGACGACGCCGCCCCCGCGGGCGCGGCAGACCCGGTGCGCCCAGAGGAAGCTCGCCAGCGCGGGACTTCCGAGCGAGTGCACCCGGCTGAGGTCGACCACGATCCGGCGGGCACCCGCGAGCAGCGCGTCGTGCAGCACCCAGCGGGCATCGGCCAGCCCGTCGGAGAGGAGGTCTTCGTCGAGCGGGACGACGACCTCGTCCCCAGCGGCACCCGAGGTCTCCGCGCCGGCGGCGAATCGGCTCATGGGGCGACCTCCCGGGGTCCGGCGCGTGCTGAGTGCTCTCCGACAGCCTGACCGGACGACGTTGCGATCCCCCGTCCGAGAGCTTTGCGATTGCGTGACGGTCCCGCGCCGGGGGCGTCACTGACGCCGCCCGGTGGCACCATGGACCGACGTGGCGCCGCGTCTGCTCGTCGTCGAGGACGACGACCACATCCGCACGGCGCTGCGATGGGCCCTGGAGGACGAGGGGTACGCCGTCGACGAGGCGGTCAGCGGCGAGGAAGCCTGCTCGCTGGTGGACGCGTCTCCGCCCGACGTCATGGTGCTGGACCTGATGCTGGGCCGGATGGACGGTTACGCCGTGGTCCGGCACGTCCGGCGCACGCTCGACCTGCCGATCATCGTGGTCAGCGCCCGCGCCGACACGCACGACATCGTCGCGGCACTGGAGGCAGGGGCCGACGACTACGTGACCAAGCCGTTCCAGGTGAAGGAGATCACCGCCCGGCTCCGGGCTCTCCGGCGTCGTGCCGGAGGGAGCACGCCGTCGAGCGCGGCCGGCCCGCAGGAGGAGGTGCTGGACCGGCATCCGGCCGCACCGCTGGTGCTCCGCGAGGCCAGCGGCACCGTGCACCGAGGCGACGAGCAACTGCCGCTGACCGTGACGGAGTTCCGGCTGCTCTGCGAGCTGGCTGCCGTCCCGGGGCGCGTCCTCAGCCGTCAGGACCTGCTCGAGCGCGTGTGGCAGCACGGCTTCTTCGGCGACGAACGGCTCGTGGACGTGCACATCCGCCGCCTGCGCACCAAGGTCGAGCTGGATCCGAGCGCCCCGCGGCTGGTCGTGACGGTCCGCGGGCTGGGTTACCGGCTGGACCGGCAGTGAGGCTGGCGCCGGGGCCTCGCGGCCTGCGCGCGCGGATCGTCGTCGCCTTCGGCGCGGCGACCCTCCTGGTCTCCGCGGTGGTGGTCGTCACGACGTTCCTGCTGGCCCGCGGCTACCTCCTCGAACAGCGCGAGAGCTCGGCCACTCGGACGGCGTTCAGCGACGCCGAGCTCCTGCGCAGCCGCCTGTCCACCGCAGGCACCGGGGTGGGGGACGCGCTGTCGGCGATCTCGAGCGGCCGGGCCGACGTCGTCGTCCGCAGCGGTGAGTCCTGGTACTCCTCCAGCCTGGACGTCGGAGCGCGGGACGTACCCGAGTCGCTGCGGGAGCTCGTGGAAGCCGGGTCGGCGGGGCGCGAACGCGTCAGCTCCGCCCAGGGCCCCCGACTGGTGATCGGGTTGCCGGTGGCCGGTGCGGATCTGGACTTCTACAAGGTCGCACCGCTCGGCGAACTGCAGTCGGTTCTCCGCACGCTGGCCGCCGTCCTGGGCGCGGCCGCGCTGGCCGCGACCGTCGCAGGCGCCCTGTTCGGTGTCTGGGCCAGCAGGCGGGTCGTCCAGCCGCTGGAGCAGGTGGCGGGCGCGGCCGCGAGGATCGCCGCGGGCGAGCTGACGACCCGGCTCGAGCCGACCGACGACCCGGATCTCGTCGGCATCGTCAGCAGCTTCAACACGATGGTCGACGCCCTGTCCATGCGCATCGAGCGCGACGCGCGTTTCGTCGGCGACGTCAGCCACGAGCTGCGCAGCCCCCTGACCAGCCTCGTCACCAGCGTCGAGGTGTTGAGCGCCCGGCGGGACGAGCTCAGCCCGCGGTCGCAGCAGGCACTCGGCCTGGTGGAGGAGCAGCTCAGCCGCTTCCGCGTGACGCTCGACGACCTCCTCGAGCTGGCCCGGCTCGACGACGACCCCACCGGCGAGGACAACCGCGTCGCCCTCGGCGCGCTGGTGCGCGAGGTGCTCGCCGCCAGCGGCCGCCCCGCTGGTCTGCTCACGGCGGACGACGACGGCATGACCGTCGTCCGGGGTGACAAGCAACGCCTGGAACGAGCGGTGCGCAACCTGCTCGACAACGCCGATCGGCATGCCGGCGGCGCGTGCTGCGTCGGGGTGCACCGTCGCGACGGATCCGTCGTCCTCACCGTGGACGACGCCGGCCCCGGCATCCCCCGCGAGGACCGCGAGCGGATCTTCGAGCGCTTCGTGCGCGGCCCCAGAGCGGCCCGGGGCTCCCTGCCCGGTGCCGGACTCGGCCTCGCGATCGTCGCGGAGACGGCCACCCGGCACGGGGGCGCCGCGTGGTGTTCGAGCAGCCCCTGCGGCGGCGCCCGCCTGAACCTGTCCCTGCCCGCGGAGGAGTCATGAAGCGCACCGTCCGGTTGCTGACCGCGGTGCTGCTCGCCCTCGTCCTGGCCGGGTGCGGCGTGCCCACCGGCGGAGGGCCGGAGGCCATCGCGGCCTCGGACGTCCCGTACGGCCTACTCACGCCCCCGAGCACGTCGCCGGCTCCCTCCTCCTCGCCGGCCCAGGAGGACCGCCCCCGGGTGTACCTGGTCGGACCGGACGACGTGCTCGCACCGAGCGGCAGGGACGTCCAGGGCACCGGCCTGCGCGAGCGCCTGGACGACCTGCTCGGCCAGCTCGCGGACGGCCCCACTGCCGGCGAGCGGGACGACGAACTCACCACAGCGCTGCCGCCGGGTCTCCGTCTCTCCGTGGCGGCGGTCGACGAGGGGACGGTGACCATCGACCTGACGGGCCCGGCCGAGGCGCCGTCCGGCGAGCAGACCCGGCTGGCCGTGGGACAGATCGTGCTGACGGCCACCTCGCTGCCGCAGGCGCGCGCCGTCCTCCTCACGCGCGACGGCGAGCCCCTCGAGGCACCGTTGCCGACCGGGGAGCTGACGACCGAACCGCTCACGGCCGCCGACTACGAGGCGCTGCTGACCGGCCCGCCGTCATGATCCTGCGGGATCGTGACGATCCCATGACAAGCGCCGCCGCCGAGCCGAACCGGGCCGAGGAACTGCCAGGCTGGGTGCATGAGCACCGTTCCCGCGGCGCGCGCCGACGGCCCCGCCATGACCGAGGTGGTCGACTCGTCGCGTGGTGCGGTCCGCGTCAGCGGCCACCTGACCGTGCAGGGGGCGGACCTGCTGCGCGGCACGGTGGAGACCCTGCGCCGTGGCGGACACACTCGGGTGCTCGTCGATCTGCAGGGGGTGCAGGCCGCCGACGCCGCCGGCCTGCACGTCCTGCGCGATGTCGAACGCTCGCTGGCCGCCGAGGGAGCCCGTCTCCTGGTCGACCCGGCCGACGGACTGCTCGGGTGAGCGCCGACGTCGGCACGGGGTGACGTCGGCCAACACCGGGGCGCCCGCCGCGAAGTTCACCGACCGCCGCGATCCGGCGACATGGCGATACATCGACACATCCGCGCGGGCTTCCATGCGACTGAGTGGGCACATGTCGCCAAGCGACACGCCGAGAAATCGGAGTTACTGGACATTTGTGCCCTATCGTGCTAGTCGGCGTGTCGGCGCACCCTGACGAGTGCCACCACCGCCGGTGGCGCACCCGCCAGGAGGCCCGCCATGTCCCGAACCCCGCTCCGCCTTCTCGTCCTCGCCCTCGCCGCGGCGCTCGCGGCCGTCGTCCTCCCCGCCACCGCCCAGGCCGCCCCGTACTGCGGGATCACCTGGGGCTCGGGTGCCAAGCAGGCAGGGAGTTCCGCCCCCGCGATCCGCGGCACCGAGCTGACCGCCGTCCGGGCCGGGCAGCATGCCTGCTACGACCGGTTGGTCCTCGACATCACCGGCAGCACTCGTGTCGCGTCCTACCGCGTGGAGTACGTGCCCGCTGTGCGCGCCGATGGCTCCGGCGCCGTCATCCCCCTGCGCGGCGGTGCATTCCTGCAGATCACCGTCGGTGTGAACAACTACGCCCGCCCGCCGGCCAACTCCGGGAACGTGGCCGACGTCAGCGGCTTCCGGACGTTCCGCCAGGTGGCGGGCGCGGGCAGCTTCGAGGGCTACACCAGCGAGGGACTGGGCGTCCGCGCGCGGCTGCCGTTCCGCGTCTTCACCATCTCCGGGCCCGGCTCGACCGTGCGCGTCGTCCTCGACGTCGCCCACGCCTGGTAGCGCGCGGTCGGCGACCGGCCGGTCAGCCCGCCGAGGGGCTGCCCGGCCGGTCGTCGTCGCGGCGCGGCGGCTCGATGGCGCGGGGGGCGCGCCGGAGGTTCTCGAGCAGGTCCTCCCCCGGCCGGGGACGCGGCTCCAGCAGTTCGGCGGGGGTGTCGGGCACGTGCTCGGTCCGGCCGGCCGCGTCGAAGCTGCGGGGGATCCGCTTCAGGTGCGTGGTCATCGACCGCACGAGCAGGACGACCGCGACGAGCAGCACCAGCATCAGGAGCAGTCCCATGGGCCCGGCCTTGCCGACGTCCTCGGGCGCCTGCTCCTGCTGCCGGGCGAGCACGATCAGGACCTCGTTCATCGCACGGTCACCTCACTGCGGACGCCGGCGAAGAGGTCGTCCTCGGGCACGGGGACGTCGACCAGTGACCGCGCCAGCTCGTAGTCCTCGGTGGGCCACACCCGCTGCTGCACGTCCTGCGGGCAGGCGAACCAGCGGCCCTCCGGGTCGATCTGGGTGGCGTGCGCGATCAGCGCCGCGTCGCGCACGGGGAAGTACTCGGCGCAGGGCACGCGCGTGGTCACCCGATGGGAGATGTCGTGCGCCGGGTCCCAGTTCTCCAGCCACTCGGCGTAGGGCGACTCCGCCCCGCTGGCCAGGATCGCCTCGTGCAGCGCCTTCGTGCGCGGCAGCGTGAAGCTCATGTGGTAGTAGAGCTTGCTCGGCTGCCAGGGCTCGCCGAGTTCGGGATAGCGGTCCGGATCACCGGCGGCCTCGAAGGCGTGCACGGAGATCTCGTGCGTCTTGATGTGGTCGGGGTGCGGATAGCCGCCGCGCTCGTCGTAGGTGGTGATCACCTGCGGCCGGAAGCGCCGGATGAGCGCCACCAGCGGCGCCGCGGCCTCCTCGACCGGCACCAGCGCGAAGCAGCCCTCGGGCAGCGGTGGCAGCGGGTCGCCCTCGGGCAGCCCCGAGTCGACGAAACCGAGGAACTCCTGCTCGACACCCAGGATCTCGCGCGCCCGGGCCATCTCCTCCCGGCGGATCTCGGGCAGCCGCTCCCAGACCTCTGGGCGGTCCATCGCCGGGTTGAGCACGGAGCCGCGCTCGCCGCCGGTGCAGGTCGCCACCATCACGCGCACGCCGTCGGCCACGTACTTCGCCATCGTCGCGGCGCCCTTGCTCGACTCGTCGTCCGGATGCGCGTGGACGGCCAGCAGCCGCAACTGGTCGGGTTCGGTCACCCGGACATTGTCCCCCGTGCCCGGCCGGGGTGGATGTGCGCCAGCTCACCCCGCGATCCGGTACGGTTCCGCATCCCCGGTGGGTCCGCCCCCACCGGACGGCGCATCCGTGCACGGGCACCGAGCCCGGTGTTAGCTTGGCCGGATTGACCAATGGTCGCCCCGCCCGGGGCGAGCACCCATCCTGACCCCTAGTTCCAGGAGTTCCCCCACGTGTCCACCCCGACCGACGAGCAGCACCAGGGCGTCTGGCTCACCCAGGAGGCCCACGACCGGCTGAAGGCCGAGCTCGACCAGTTGGTGGCCGGGCGCCCGGCGATGGCCGCGGAGATCAACGCCCGGCGCGAGGAAGGCGACCTCCGGGAGAACGGCGGCTACCACGCCGCCAAGGACGAGCAAGGCAAGCAGGAGGCCCGCATCCGGCAGCTGACCGACCTCCTGCGCAAGGCGCGGGTCGGCGACGCCCCCAAGACGGCGACGAACGCGGAACTGGGCACCGTCATCACCATCCGGTTCGCCGGCGACGACGACACCGAGAAGTTCCTGCTCGGCTCCCGGGAGATCGCCGGGACGACGGACCTCACGGTGTACTCGCCGGAGTCCGCGCTGGGCTCGGCGATCATGGGGGCCGCCCCCGGCACCACGGTGACCTACCAGGCGCCCAACGGCCGCGACATCAGCGTCGAGGTCGTCGCGGTCGAGCCGTTCGTCCCCTGAGCCGGACGCGCCCCGGTCACGTGGCCCGCTCCCGGCGAGCGGAGAACACCGGTTTCCGCTGCGTGCACTGCGGGCTGCAGGTGCCGGCCAACACCGACGGGCACTACCGCAACCATTGCCCGTTCTGCCTGTGGTCGCTACACGTCGACGAGCTGCCCGGCGACCGGCGGAGCGACTGCCGGCAGCCCATGGAGCCCGTCGGTCTGGTCGAGAAGTCGGGCAAGGGCTGGCAGGTGGTGCACCGCTGCACGGCGTGCGGCCACCGCCAGCCCAACCGGCTGGTCCGCGAGGGCGACAGCCCCGACGACCTCGACCTCGTGCTGCAACTCCCCTGGCTGTGAGCGGAGTGCCACGGGCGCGGAATCCGCGCCGTGGCACTCCGATCAGGCGACCGGGGCGAGGCCGCGACGGCGGAGCAGCGGCATCGGGTCGGCGTCCCGACCGCGGACGGCGCGGAACGCGGCCAGCGGGTCGACCGAGCCGCCCACCGACAGCAGGCGGCCGCGGAAGGTGTCGCCGTTCTCGCGACGCAGGCCACCGTTCTCCTTGAACCACTCCACGGTGTCGGCGTCGAGGACCTCCGACCAGATGTAGGAGTAGTACCCGGCCGCGTACCCACCCGCGAAGATGTGCTGGAAGTAGGTCGTCCGGTAGCGCGGCGGCACCAGCGGGTGCGCGACACCGGCCGCCTCCAGCGCCCGCTGCTCGAACGTGATCGGGTCCCCGATCTCGGTCTCCGGCGTGATCCGGTGCCACGCCTGGTCGAGCAGGGTCGCGGCCAGGTACTCCAGGGTGGCGAAGCCCTCGCCCCACAACTGGGCGGCGTCGATCGCCTTGACCGCGTCGTCGGCGAGCGGCTCGCCGGTCTCCACGTGCTTCGCGTAGTGGGCGAGCACGTCCGGCCAGAGCGCCCACATCTCGTTGACCTGGCTCGGGAACTCGACGAAGTCCCGCGGAACGGCCGTACCGGAGAACCGCGGGTAGGTGACCGCCGAGCTCAGCCCGTGGAGGGCGTGGCCGAACTCGTGGAAGAGCGTGTTCACCTCGTCCAGGGTCAGCAGCGTCGGCTGGCCGTCGGCGGCGCGCGAGACGTTGAGGTTGTTGACGACGACGGGCTGTCCGCCCAGCAGCCGCGACTGGCGCACGAACGAGCTCATCCAGGCGCCACCGCGCTTGCCGTCACGGGCGAAGAAGTCGCCGAGGTACAGCCCCACGGCCCGGCCGTCGGCGTCGCCGACCTCCCACACCCGCACGTCGGGGTGGTAACCGGCCAGATCGGGCCGCGGCGTGAACGTGTAGCCGTAGAGCAGCTCGGCGGCGTGGAAGACGCCGTCGACCAGGACCCGGTCCAGTTCGAAGTACGGCCGCAGCGCCGTCGTGTCGACCGCGTAGCGCTCGGCGCGCACCTGCTCGCTGTAGAACGCCCAGTCCCAGGGAGCAAGCTCGACACCGTCTCGCGCCGCGACCGCGCGGAGGATGTCGGCCTCGGCGTTCGCGTTCGCCACCGATGCCGGGACCATCGACGCCAGCATCTCGTCCACCGCCGCCGTCGTGCGGGCGGTGGAATCGGCCAGGACGACGTCGGCGTGGGTGTCGAAGCCCAGGAGCCGGGCCCGCTCGGCGCGCAGCCGCGCGATCCGCTCGGCCACCGGCCGGTTGTCGTGGTCCCCCGCCGACGCCCGGCCCAGCGAGGCCTCGAACACCCGCTGCCGGAGCGCCCGGTTGCGCAGCTTGGCCAGCAGCGGCTGGCCGCTCGGCAGGAGCAGGGTGATCAGGTAGCCCTCCCCGCCCCGGTCGGCCGCCGCCGTCGCGGCGGCGGCGATCGCCTCGTCGTCCAGGCCGTCGAGCTCGGCGGCGTCGCCCACTGAGATCGCCGCGGCCTCGGTCGCCAGCTGGAGGTTCTGCCCGAACGTCGTCGACAGGGTCGAGATCTCCTGGTTGAGCTGGGTCAGCCGCTCCCGGCCGGCCACGTCGAGCCCGGCGCCGGCCAGCACGAAGTCCAGGTGGTAGCGCTCGACGAGGCGCACCGCTTCGTCGTCCAGGCCGGCGTCGTGCCGGGTGTCGTGGACGGCGTCGATCCGGGCGAACAGCGCGGGGTCGAGCCGGATGGCGTCGTCGTGCGCCGCCTCCAGCGGCGCGATCTCGCGCTCGATCTCGCGCATCCGCGGCGTCGACACCGACGAGGTGAGGTTGCCGAACACGTTCCACGCGCGAGTGAGCAGCGCGCCGGACCGCTCGAGCGCGACGATCGTGTTGTCGAACGTGGGCGGCTCGGTCGACCCGACGATCGCGGTCACCTCGGCCCGCTGCTCGGCCATACCGGCCAACAGCGCCTCACGGCAGTGCTCGGGCGTGATGTCGCCGAACGGCGGCAGGCCGAAGGGCAGGCCCGACGGCTCGGCCAGCGGGTTGTCAGGGGACACGGGGGAGCTGCCGGTCGCGTTCATCGCCGCCCATCCTGCACCGGTCAGCCCGGCGTGACCGCGTAGCCCGCCCGCGTGAGCGCCGCGCACACCTCCGCCGCGTGGTCCGGACCGCGGGTCTCGAGGACCACGAAGACCTCCACCTCGCCCACGTGCAGGCTGGTCGACGTGCGCTCGTGCTCCACCTCGAGCACGTTGGCGCCGACGGCGGCCAGCTCGGCCAGCACGGCCGCGAGCGAGCCGGGGCGGTCAGGCACCCGGAGGCTGAGCGACAGGTAGCGACCGGCCGCCGCCATGCCGTGCTGCACGACCTTGAGCAGCAGCACGGGGTCGATGTTGCCGCCGGACACGACGGCGACCACCGGAGGCGCGAAGGCCGCCGGGTCGGCGAGGACGGCGGCCACCGCGGCCACGCCGGCCGGCTCGACGACCATCTTGGCGCGCTCCAGGCAGAACAACAGCGCCTGGGAGAGATCCTCCTCGCTCACCGTGCGCACCTCGTCGACCAACCCGGCGACGTGGGCGAGGGTGAGGTCGCCGGGGGCGGCGACCGCGATGCCGTCGGCCATCGTCGCCATCGCCTCGAGGGCCACCGGACGGCCGGCGGCCAGCGAGCCGGGGAAGCAGGCGGCCGTCTCGGCCTGGACGGCGACGATCCGGACGTCGGGACGGCGGGCGCGCACCGCCGCCGCGATGCCGGAGACGAGCCCGCCACCTCCCGCGCCGACCACGACCGTCTCCACGTCGGGGCAGTCGTCGAGCAGTTCCAGCCCGACCGTGCCCTGCCCGGCGATCACGTCGGGGTGGTCGAACGGGTGGATGAACACCGCCCCGCTGCGCTCGGCGTGATCGGTCGCGGCCGCCAGCGCCTCGGTCAGCGTCGGCCCGCCGAGGTGGATCTCGGCGCCGTACGCGCGGGTGGCGGCGACCTTGGGCAGCGGCGCGGCGTCGGGCATGAAGACCGTGGCCTTCGTGCCGAGCAACCGAGCGGCGAGGGCCACGCCCTGCGCGTGGTTCCCGGCGCTGGCGGCGACCACCCCGCGGGCGCGCTCGGCGTCGGTCAGCCGGGCGATGCGGGCGTAGGCGCCGCGGATCTTGAACGACCCGGTGCGCTGCAGGTTCTCGCACTTGAGCCAGACCGGACCGCCGACACGGTCGGCCAGGCCCCGGGAGTGCCAGAGCGGCGTGCGCCGGACGACGCCGGCCAGCAGGGTCGCCGCGGCCGCCACGTCGGCACCGCTGACGAGAGGGACCTCGGGCTCGGGCATGTCCGGATCATCGCAGCAGGAACACCGTCGTCCTCCGGACGACACCGCGGGGAGCCAGGTCGTCGTACCTTTGGCGAGGTGAGCGACCTGGCTCCCCCAGCCACCCCCTCCCCCGCCCCGACGACCCTCGGCGCCCTCCGCGAGAGCGGCGCCACCTTCCGGCCGGTGAAGGCCGAACTCCGCGCGAACCTGCTCGCCCGGCTGGGCTCCGGGCAGCCCAGCCTCCCCGGCATCGTCGGGTTCGAGGACACCGTCGTCCCCGAGGTGGAGCGGGCCCTCATCGCCGGGCACGACCTCGTCCTGCTCGGCGAGCGTGGCCAGGGCAAGACGCGGCTCATCCGCACGCTGGTCGGCCTGCTCGACGAGTGGACGCCGGTCCTGGTCGGCAGCGAGCTCAACGAGCACCCGCTGCACCCCATCAGCGTCTGGGCCCACCGGCAGATCGCCCAGCACGGCGACGCCACCCCGGTCGGCTGGCTGCACCGCAGCGACCGCTTCGGCGAGAAGCTGGCCACGCCGGACACCAGCGTCGGCGACCTCATCGGCGACGTCGACCCGATCAAGGTGGCCGAGGGACGCACCCTCGGCGACCCGGAGACCGTCCACTACGGCCTGGTGCCCCGCACCAACCGCGGCATCTTCAGCATCAACGAACTGCCCGATCTGGCCGAGCGCATCCAGGTCGCGCTGCTCAACGTGCTCGAGGAGCGCGACATCCAGATCCGCGGCTACCGGGTGCGGCTGCCCCTGGACCTGCTGCTGGTGGCCAGCGCCAACCCGGAGGACTACACCAACCGCGGGCGGATCATCACCCCGCTCAAGGACCGCTTCGGCGCCGAGGTCCGCACCCACTACCCGATCGAGCTCGCCGACGAGATCCGGCTGCTGCGCCAGGAGGCGCACACCTCCGGGCTGGGCGACGGCCACCTGGACCACCCGCTGGTCCCCGACCACCTGGTCGAGATCATCGCCCGGTTCACCCGGCTGGTCCGCGAGTCCAACCACGTCGACCAGCGCTCCGGCGTCAGCGCTCGCTTCGCCATCGCCGGGCTCGAGACGGTCACCGCGTCAGCGGTCCGCCGGGCCGCGATCGCCGGGGAGAGCCGACCGGTGGCCCGGGTGGTCGACCTGCCGAGCGTCGTCCCGGCCAGCCGGGGCAAGGTCGAGTTCGCCGACTCCGGGTCCGACCCCGACGACGAGCGCGAGATCGAGGTCCTCGAGCACCTGCTCCGGCAGGCCACCGCGCAGACCTTCCGGGCGCGGTGCGCCGGCCTGGACCTGACCGGGCTGCAGGAGCACTTCACCGGCGGGGAGACCGTCGAGTCCGGCGAGCTCGTCCCGGCCCCGGCGCTGCTGGGCCAGCTGGGCACCATCCCCCGCCTGGCGGAGCTGCTGGGCGGCTCGGCGTGCCCGAGGGCGAGCACTCCGCCGAGCAGGCGGCCGCCGCGGTCGAGTTCGCCCTGGAAGGTCTGTACCTGACCCGACGGCTGGCCAAGGACACCGACGGCACGCGCACGGTCTACGGAGCCTGACGTGGCGCAGCGGGCCCCGCGGGGCTACCGGTACGGCCGCTGGCGGGGCGGACCCGACCCGCTGGCCGCGCCCTACGACCTCGGCAACGCCGTCGACGAGATCGGTGACTCGGTGCTCGGCGGGAGCGGCGTGCGCGAGGCGCTGCGGGAACTGCTGCGCCGGGGCACCGAGGGTCGGCGCGGCCTCGACGAGCTGCGCCGGTCGGTCCGCGAGCGGCTGCGCCAGGCCCGCACCGCCGGACGCATGGACGGCACGCTCCAGGAGGTCCGCGAGCTGCTGGACAGGGCGCTCACCGCCGAGCGGCGCGCGCTGTTCCCCGACCCGGACGACTCCGCGCGGCTGGCCGAGGCGGAACTCGACGCGCTGCCCGACGACACGGCCGGCGCCGTCCGGGCGCTCAAGGACTACCCGTGGCGCTCCGACGAGGGCCGGCAGGCCTACGAGCAGATCCAGGACCTCCTGCGCCGCGAGGTGCTCGACAGCTCCTTCGCCTCCATGAAGCAGGCGCTGGAGAACGCCTCGGCCGCGGACATGCAAGCGGTCAAGGACATGGTCGCCGACCTGTCGCAGCTGCTCGATGCGCACAATCGCGGCGAGGACACCGACCAGCAGTTCCGCGACTTCATGGACAGGCACGGGCAGTTCTTCCCGGATGACCCCCAGTCCATCGAGGAGCTGATCGACTCCCTCGCCCGCCGCGCGGCCGCCCAGGAACGCATGATGGCCGGCCTCTCCCCCGAGCAGCGGGCCGAGCTCGCCGACCTGATGGCGCAGACGATGTCGGACATGGGGCTGGCCAGCGAGATGGCGCATCTCCAGGACGCGCTGCGGCAGGCCCGGCCCGACCTGCCCTGGGGGCAGCGCGGGCAGGTTCCCGACGGCGAGCAGTCGCTCGGCATGGGCGACGCGACCAGCGCGGTGGCCGAGCTCGCCGACCTCGAGGCCCTGTCCAGCCAGCTGTCGCAGGGGTACGCGGGGGCCTCGCTGGCCGACATCGACGAGGAGCTGCTCGAGCGCGCCCTCGGCCGCCCGGCGGTCGACGACCTCGCCGCGCTGCGCCAGCTGGAGCGGGAGCTCGAGCGGCAGGGGTACCTCAACCGGTCCGACGGCCGGCTCGAGCTCTCCCCCAAGGCCGTGCGCCGGCTCGGGTCCACCGCGCTGCGACGGGTGTTCGCGAAGCTGCAGTCCACCGGCCGCGGCGAGCACGACGTCGCCGACGCCGGCGCCGCCGGGGAACTGACCGGCGGCTCGCGGGAGTGGCGGTTCGGCGACGAACAGCCGCTGGACGTCGTCCGGACGGTGCGGAACGCCGTCCTGCGGACGGCGCACGAACCGCGCGCCGAGCACGACCGGCACGTCCGCATCGCCGTCGACGACTTCGAGGTCGTGGAGACCGAGCGGCGCACCGGCGCGGCGGTGGCGCTGCTGGTCGACCTCTCCTACTCGATGGCGCTGCGCGGCACGTGGGGCGCGGCGAAGTCGACCGCCATGGCGCTGCACTCGCTGGTGACCACCCGCTTCCCGCAGGACGCCATCCAGATCATCGGCTTTTCCTCGACCGCGCAAGTGCTGCGCCCGGAGACCCTCGCCGAGCTGTCGGTCGACACGCTGCAGGGCACCAACCTGCAGCACGGGATGATGCTGGCACGACGGTTCCTGGCCAGGCACCGGGACGCCGAGCCGGTGGTCCTGGTGGTCACCGACGGCGAGCCGACGGCGCACCTGGAGGACGACGGGACGCCGTTCTTCTGCTGGCCGCCGATGCCCGAGACCATCGCCCGGACGGTGGCCGAGGTCGAGCGGGTGGCGCGCACGGGTGCGACGGTGAACGTCTTCGCCCTCGACCCCGACCCGGGGCTGGTGCACTTCGTGCACGACCTGACCCAGCGCGCCGGCGGCCGGGTGTTCCAGCCGGACTCCGAGCACCTGGGCGAGTACGTGGTAGCGGACTATCTGCGCGCCCGCCGCGGCCGGGGCCGGCACCCCCGCTAGCCCTGAGCCGAAACCGCGGTTTCGGCTCCGGTTCCCGGGGGCCAAAACCGCGGTTTCGGCTCAGGGAGACTGGGACTGTGAGCGGGATGCGCGTCGACGAGGTGCCGGCCGAGGCGACGTACGCCCTGCGCGGGGCGGTGCTGCGGCCGGACGGCGGCGACATCGTCTGGCCCGGCGACGAGGACCCGACGACCTTCCACCTGGGCGCCATGATCGACGACCGCGTCGTCGGCGTCGTCCGGTTCTCCCCCGTCCCCTGCCCGTGGCGGCCGCTGGCGCGGGCGGCCTGGCAGCTGCGCGGCATGGCCACCGAGGTCGCCGTACGCGGCAGCGGGGCCGGCCGGGCGATGGTCGAGGACGGGCTGCGGCGCGTGGCCGAGCGCGGCGGCGACGTCGTGTGGTGCGACGCCCGCGTGTCCGCCGTCGGGTTCTACGAGCGGATGGGCTTCGAGGTCGTCACCGGCGAGTACGACAAGCCGGGCATCGGCCCTCATCGCGGGATGCTGCGCGACCTCACACCGGCGGATGGTTCCCGCTCGGGCTGATCCCCGGGATGGCACCGGCGCGGAAGGCGTCGACGAACCGCCGGTGGTCCTCCTGGGTCTGCCGGGCGTAGTCGTGGGCGAACTGCACCAGGTCGGCGACGAACTCCTCGCGGCGGCCGGCCATCATCGCGCTGATCGCCTCCTCCGTCTGGAAGGGCACCAGCGTGTGGTCGCTGTCGGCGTCGCCCACGCAGTGCAGCTTCGCCGTCGCCTTGCCCAGCTGGGCCATCACCGGCCGGATCTGATCGGGCTCGGTCAGGTCGTCCCAGTCGAGGTCCAGCTCGTAGGGCGAGAGCTCGGCGACCACGAACCCGGTGCCGCGCAGATCGGTCCAGCCGAGGAACTGCGACGCGTTGGCCTGCAGCGCCCGCTGGCTCACCGCCGTCCGGTGCCCCTCGTGCTCGAAGTACTCCCGGATCCCCGGATCGGTGACCACGCGGCTGGGGGCCGGGACGTTGCCCTGCTTGATGGACAGGACGACGTCGTTCTCCAGAGCCTGGTCGTACCCCTCGAGCAGCACGTTGTAGGCGGGCAGGCCGGCGCTGCCGATGCCGAAGCCGCCGGTCGCGATGACGTCCTTGACCTCGTACGCGACGTCGCGCCGCCGCCGGGGCGGGACGACGGTGGACAGGTACCTCTCCAGAGCGGCGGTCACCTCGACGCGCTCGGCGTCCTCGAGCCGCCGGTTCTGCGGCCGGTCGGCGAAGCGCCGCTCGTGCTCCTGCACGACGGTGAACCGCTGCAGCAGGCCGACGCGGGTGCGGGTCGCCGTCTCGAGGATGACCTCGCGGACCGCCCCCTCCGTGTTGTCCCGCACGAGCGCGAAGGAGCGGTCCTCGTCGGAGCGGGTGAAGGCCTCGACCTGGTCGAGGTACGCCCGCAGGTAACCGCCGACGAGCTCCCCGATCACGTCGTCGGAGAATGCCTTGCGCCAGGCGAGCAGCGCGAAGCTCGCGGCGAAGCGGCGCAGGTCCCAGGACACGTGCCCGAGGTAGGCCTCGTCGAAGTCGTTGACGTCGAAGACGATCCGGCCGGCGCTGTCCATGTAGGTGCCGAAGTTCTCGGCGTGCAGGTCGCCCTGGATCCACACCCGCGACGTCCGTTCGTCGCACCAGCGATCCTCGGTCGTCGCCATGTCCGCGTAGAACAGGCAGGCACTCCCCGGTAGAACGCGAAGGGGTCGGCGGCCATCTTCCGGAACTTGGTCCGGAAGGCGTCCGCATCAGCCGCCATGAGGTCGGAGAAGGCGTCGACCAGGACATCCACGATCAGCTGGGATCGCTTGTCGAGGGGTGTGCGTTGGGTCACACCAGGGGGTGATGAGGCCACATGTTGCACCGTAGAGGGCCGATAACCTCCAGAAGGAGGTCTCCGGTGACGACCGAGGTGGGGAGGTACGCGTGGCGCGGACGGCGACGGCATGGTGGTGGCTGAAGGCTGCCACGGCCTCCGGTGGCGGCGTCGCCGTCGGCGGCGTCGCCCTCGCCGCCCTGCTGCGCGAGGAGGCCCGGGCCGCCCGGCGCAAGGTCGAGGGACGCGGCGTCAAGCAGGACCCTCCCTCGGGCGACGGCCTCTACGGGCATCGCCGCGGCAAGCCGCTGGTCCTCGCCGTCCTCGGCGACTCCACGGCCGTCGGCCTGGGCGTGGAGCGCGCGTCGGAGACGCCCGGGGTCCTCGTCGCCGCGGGGCTGGCCGAGCTGGCCGAGCGGCCGGTGCGACTGGTCCGGCTGGCGGTCTCGGGGGCCGAGTCGTGCGAGCTCGAGCCGCAGGTGGACCGGGCGCTGGCCGAGCAGCCCGACGTCGCCCTGATCATGATCGGCGCCAACGACGTCACCACGCGGACCAAGACGGCAGTGTCGGTGCGCCACCTCGAGGACGCGGTGAAGCGGCTCGTGGCCGCCGGTTGCGAGGTGGTCGTCGGCACCTGCCCCGACCTCGGCACGATCCGGCCGATCGCCCAGCCGCTGCGGCTGCTCGCCCGCAAGTGGAGCCGGGAGCTGGCCGAGGCGCAGACGATCGCGGTCGTCGAGGCCGGTGGCCGCACGGTGTCGCTGGGCTCGCTGCTGGGGCCGACGTTCGCATCCGACCGCACCATGTTCAGCAAGGACGAGTTCCACCCCAGCGCGCTCGGCTACGCGCAGGCGGCTGCCGTGCTGTTGCCGTCGGTGGCCGACGCGGTGGGCGTGTGGCCCGCGTCGGCCGACCGGGGCGTGCGGCCGATCCGCCGCGGCACGGTCCGCCCGGTCGCCGAGGCCGCTGCCAAGGCGGCGAGCCGGACCGGTACGGAGGTCCAGCCGGCCGAGGTCCGGGGCTCCGACACCGGCCCGTGGGGCCCGTGGGCGCTGCTGCGCCGGCGCCGTCCACCGGAGATCCCGACGCCCGAGGAGGCCGAGGAGTCGGCCGAGGCATCGGTCGGCGCATAGCGCCCTCCGGCCGTCCTGGGCGCCCGGGGCGGGCCGCTTACCCCGGAGTAGTTTCGGGGGCGACCCGTCGTCCGGCGACCCGCGACCGGACCCGCCTCATCGTGGAGGACCCATGCCCGAAGCCGTCATCGTCGCGACCGCGCGCTCGCCCATCGGCCGTGCGTTCAAGGGCTCGCTGAAGGACCTGCGTCCCGACGACCTGACCGCCACCATCGTCCGGGCCGCCCTCGACAAGGTGCCGGCCCTCGACCCCGCCGACATCGACGACCTGATGCTCGGCTGCGGCCTGCCCGGCGGCGAGCAGGGCTACAACATGGGTCGCGTCGTCAGCGTCCTGCTCGGCATGGACCACCTGCCCGGGACGACGATCACCCGCTACTGCTCCTCCTCGCTGCAGACCACCCGCATGGCCATGCACGCGATCAAGGCCGGCGAGGGCGACGTCTTCATCTCCGCCGGCGTCGAGATGGTGTCCCGCTTCGTCAAGGGCAACAGCGACGGCCTGCCCGACACCGAGAACCCGGTGTTCGCCGACGCCCAGGCCCGCGTCGCGAAGGTCGCCGAGAGCGGCGCCGACTCGTGGACCGACCCGCGCGAGAACGGCGACCTCCCCGACATCTACATCGCCATGGGCCAGACCGCGGAGAACCTGGCACTGCTCAAGGACGTCACTCGCCAGGACATGGACGAGTTCGCCGTCCGCAGCCAGAACCTCGCCGAGCAGGCGATCAACGACGGCTTCTGGGAGCGGGAGATCACCCCGGTCACCACGCCCGACGGCACCGTCGTCAGCAAGGACGACGGCCCGCGCGCCGGCACCACGCTGGAGGGCATCTCCGGTCTCAAGCCGGTGTTCCGCCCCGACGGCCGGGTCACGGCCGGCAACGCGTGCCCGCTCAACGACGGCGCCGCCGCGGTGATCGTCATGAGCGACACCAAGGCCCGCGAGCTGGGGCTCACCCCGCTCGCCCGCATCGTCTCGACGGCGGTCACCGGCCTGTCGCCCGAGATCATGGGCTACGGCCCGGTCGACGCGTCGAAGCTGGCTCTGCAGCGGGCCGGCATGACCATCGCGGACATCGACCTGGTCGAGATCAACGAAGCCTTCGCCGCCCAGGTGATCCCCAGCTACCGCGACCTGGACATCGACATCGACAAGCTCAACGTGCACGGCGGCGCGATCGCCGTCGGGCACCCGTTCGGCATGACCGGCGCCCGCATCACCGGCACGCTGATCAACGGGCTGCAGACTCGGGACAAGACCTTCGGGCTGGAGACCATGTGCGTCGGTGGCGGCATGGGCATGGCGATGGTCCTGGAGCGCCTCAGCTGAACCACCCGCGGGCCGGAACCGCGGTTCCGGCCCCCGGGAACCGGAGCCGGAACCGCGGTTTCGGCTGGAACGACGAAGGCCCGGCCCCCTCGCGGGGACCGGGCCTTCGTCGGTCGTCCGGGTCTACTCGCGGAAGTAGCTGAGCAGCCGCAGGATCTCGATGTAGAGCCACACCACCGTGACCAGCAGGCCGAAGGCGATGTACCAGGCGAACTTCGCCGGGGCGCCGCGGCGGATCGCCTCGTCGGCCAGGTCGAAGTCCAGCAGCAGCAGGAACGCCGCGATGCCGATCATCACCAGGCTGAACACGATCGCCAGCGGGCTGCCGTCGCGCAGGCCGAGACCGTCCTCCATGAAGAAGTAGGCCACGAAGTTGGCCAGCATCAGCACGAGGGCACCGATCAGGGCGCCGACGACCCAGCGGGTGAGCTTGGGGGTCACCCGGATGGCGCCGGTCTTGTAGATCAGCAGCATGCCGCCGAAGACACCGAAGGTGCCGATCAGCGCCTGCACCACGATGCCGGGGTAGATGGTGTTGAACGCCTCGCTGATCGCGCCCAGGGCGACGCCGTACAGAGCGCCGTAGGACAGCGTCGCGACCGGGCTGGCGATCTGCTTGAACGCGATCACCAGGCCGAGGACGAAGGCGACGAGCACCGCCGGGAGCGCGAGGCCCCAGGCAGCCTGGCCCGGCAGCGCCCACACGGCCGCGGCCGCGAGGACGGTGACCAGGAACGACATGCCCGTCTTGGCGACGACGTCGTCCATCGTCAGGTAACGCGTGGTGGTCGCCGCGTACGGCGCCGGAGCGGCGTACGGGTCGTGCTGCGTCGGCGCACCGTACTGAGGCTGGGGCTGGCCCCAGCCGGCGTACTGCTGCTGGCCGCCGCCGGGCGTTCCGAGTCCCCGGAACGCCGGGTTGCTGCTGGGCATCGTCATCTCCCTGAGGTGACTGGTCGGTCCGTGGAGCCCACGATGCGCACTCCACTCGGTCAGGTCAACGCCCCAGGCCCCCTGGACGTTCCGGCGTGTCGCAGGTTCCTCCGCACGGGGGTCCCGGCGACGCGGACGCGGGCGGTGCCCCCGGTCGGATTCGAACCGACACTGGGACCCTTTTAAGGGGCCTGCCTCTGCCGATTGGGCTACGGGGGCGTCTCGCGCACGCTAGCCGGAACCGCCCGCGACGCTCCGCACGCCTCAGCCGGCGCGCTGATCCGTGGCGGTCTGCTCGTGGCGACCGGTCCCGGGGGGCGGCAGCTGACCGGCACGGCCGGTGTTGGCGGCGAAGACGAACTCGCGGCGCGGGTCCTGCAGCTGCCCCAGCGAGATGACCTCCCGGCTGAACAGCGACGCCATCGTCCAGTCGGCGATCACCCGTGCCTTGCGGTTGAACGTGGGCACGCGACTGACGTGGTAGGTGCGGTGCATGAACCAGGCCGGCCAGCCCTTGAGCTTCACCCCGTAGACCTGGGCGACGCCCTTGTGCAGGCCGAGGCTGGCCACCGAACCGACGTAGGCGTGCCGGTAGGGCACCGGCGGCTCCCCGCGGAGGACGGCGACGACGTTGTCGGCGAGCCGCTTGGCCTGGCGGACGGCGTGCTGCGCATTGGGCGCGGTGGTCGCCTCCGGGTCGTCCTTGGTCAGGTCGGGGACGGCGGCGAGGTCGCCGGCTGCCCATGCGCCCTCGAGGCCCTTCACCTGCAGGGTCGCCTCGCACACCACCCGGCCGCGACCGTCGATGGGCAGGTCGGTGGCCGCCAGCACCGGGTTGGGTTTGGTCCCCGCCGTCCACACCAGGGTGTCGCTGGGGAACTCCTCGCCGTCGCTGAGCCGGACCAGGCAGTCGTCCGACACCGACTCCAGGCGGGTGTTGAGCCGGATGTCCATGCCGCGGGCGGTCAGCTGGCGCACCGTCCAGGCGGCCATGTCGAGGTCGACCTCGGGCAGGATCCGGCCCATCGCCTCGACCAGCACCCAGCGCATGTCCGACGGCGACAGCCGCGGGTAGTAGTGCTCGATCGCGTAGCGGGCCATGTCCTCGAGCTCGGCGAACGCCTCGACGCCGGCGTAGCCGCCCCCGACGAAGGTGAACGTCAGCGCCCGCTGCCGCACGGCCGGGTCGTCGGTGGAGCTCGCGGCGTCCAGCCGGGCCAGCACGTGGTTGCGCAGGTAGATCGCCTCGCCGACGTTCTTGAACCCGATGCCGTGCTCCGCCAGCCCGGGGATGGGCAGCGTGCGCGCCACCGAACCGGCCGCCATGACCAGGACGTCGTAGCCGATCTCGAACGGCTTGCCCTCGACGGGAGCGATGCGCGCACGCCGCTCGGCGTGGGTGAGGCCGGTGAGCGCGCCGGTGATGACGCGGCAGTGCCGCAGCGTGCGGCGCAGGGGGACGACGACGTGCCGCGGCTCCACCGAGCCGGCCGCCGCCTCGGGCAGGAACGGCTGGTAGGTCATGTGCGGCTGCGGGTCGACGACCACGATCTCGGCCCGCCCGCGGGAGAGCTTCTTCTGCAGCCGCAGGGCGGTGTAGAGGCCGACGTAACCACCTCCGACCACCAGGATCACCGGTCGGTGGGACTCGGGGGGACGGCCTGTCGTCGGCTGTGCCATGCGGCAGAGCCTAGGCCCGCGCGAGCTCCGTGGCGCGGCTGAGGACGGCGTCCAGCATCGGCTCGGTGAGCCGCCCGGTGAAGGTGTTCTGCTGGCTGACGTGGTAGCAGCCCAGGAGGGTCAGCGGGCCGGCCGGGCCGGTCAGCTCGACCTCGACGCCGTGCCCGAAGGCGGGGCGGGGGCGCGGCACCGCGTAGCCGGCGGCGGCCAGCACCGGCCACAGCGCCGTCCAGCCGAAGCCGCCGAGCACCACGACCACCCGCAGCCGCGGGAGCAGGGCGAGTTCCCGCGCCAGCCACGGGTTGCAGGTGTCGCGCTCCTCCGGGGTGGGGGCGTTGGCGGCGGCGCGCAGCGGACCGAGGCGGCGACGCGGACGTCGGTCAGCTCCAGCCCGTCGCCGATGTGCGTGGACGTCGGCTGGTTGGCCAGCCCCGCCCGCCAGAGCGCCGCGAAGATCCAGTCACCGCTCCGGTCGCCGGTGAACACCCGACCGGTCCGGTTGCCGCCGTGCGCGGCCGGCGCCAGCCCGACCACCGCGATCCGCGCGTCCGCCGGGCCCATCCCGGGCACCGGCCGCCCCCAGTAGTCCCAGTCCCGGAACGACGCCCGCTTGACCCGGGCGACCTCCTCCCGCCACGCGACCAGCCGCGGGCAGGCGTAGCAACCGGAGATCCGGCTGTCGAGCGTGGCCAGGTCGCGCGTCGACCGGGCGGAGCGCACCACGCCCGCCGGTGTCCGCGTCAGGGGAAGCCCCCTGCGTCGCGGCCCCGACGCAGGGGCCCGCGGCGAGCCGGCGAGCCGTGGGGGGCGTCGGGGTCCTTCATCAGCGCGCCAGGCGGAGGGCGATGCCGTCGAGGATGTCGTGCTCGCTGACGACGACCTCGCCGAGGCCGAACTCGTCCATGAGCACCCGCAGGATCAGTGCGCCGGCTCCGATGACGTCGACCCGGCCCGGATGCATGACCGGCATCGCCGCTCGCCGCGCGCGCGTGGCCGCCAGCAGGTCATCGGTGACCGCCCGCACGTCCTCGACCGGGATGCGCGAGCCGTGGATCGCCTCGTCGTCGTAGGCCGGCAGCTTCAGGGCCAGCGCCGCGACCGTCGTCACGGAGCCGGCGAGGCCCACCAGGCTGGTGGCCTCCGCGACGGGTACCGCGGCCTCGACCTGCGCCAGCGCCGCCCGGATGTCGTCCTCGGTCCGCCGGACCTGCTCGGCCGTCGGCGGGTCCCCGTGCAGGTGGCGTTCGGTCAGCCGCACGCACCCGATGTCGACCGAGCGGGCGGCACGCACGCCGTCGGCGTCGCCGAGGACGAACTCCGTCGACCCGCCGCCGATGTCGACGACCAGGAACGGCGCGGACGGCGGTTCGTCGCCGTGCGCCCGGGCGGCCGCGTCCAGCGAGGCGGTCGCCCCCAGGAAGGAGAGCTCGGCCTCCTCGCGGCCGGTGATGACGTCCGGCCGCTGCCCGAGGGTGGCCACCACCATGTCCTCGAAATCCTGGCGGTTGACGGCGTCGCGGGTGGCGCTGGTGGCCGCCATCCGGACCGCGATGGCACCGAGGTCCCGGGCCTGCTGCGCGTACTCGGCGAGCACCTTCCGGGTGCGCTCGATAGCCTCCGGCGCCAGGCGGCCGGTCGCGTCGACGCCCTGGCCGAGGCGCACGACCTCCATGCGGCGCAGCAGGTCGGTGTGCGCACCGTCGGCGGGTACGTCGGCGACCAGCAGGCGGATCGAGTTGGTGCCGCAGTCGATCGAGGCGACCCGCGTCATGACTGCTCCGGACCGGCGCACGGCCCGGCCGCCCACCACTGCCCCATCTCGGCGACCGCCCGGTCGCCGATGGGGTTGACGCCGGGGCCGGCGGCGAGCGCGTGGCCGGCCAAGGCGTGCAGACACTTGACCCGGTCCGGCATCCCGCCCGCGGTCATGCGCGTCGGCAGCACGTCCCTTGCGTCGCGGGCGGCGAGGTACTGCTCGTGCGCGGCCAGGTAGGCCCCCGCGAGCTCCGGATCCGTGGCCAGCTCGTCCTGCCACTCCCGCATCCGACCCGCGGACTCGAGCCGGCTCGCGGCCGCCGTGGCCCGCGGGCAGGTCAGGTAGTACAGCGTGGGGAACGGCGTGCCGTCCTCCAGCCGGGGCGAGGTCTCGACGACGTCGGGCTGACCGCAGGGGCACCGGTGGGCGACGGCGACGAGGGCGCGCGGGGGACGGCCGAGCTGACGTCCGACCACCGCGCGGTCGTCGTCGGAGACGGGCTCGCTCGTCATCCGTCGGCGTCGGAGATCGACTCGAGCAGCCCGTCGTACCAGGTGGTCGGGTCCGGGTCCGCCGCCTCTCCTCCGTCCGCCGCGTCGTCCCCCTCGACGGTCTCCCCGTCGGCCACGATGACCAGCCGGTCACCGGGCAGCACGTAGGTCAGCCGCTCACGCGCCTGGCGGGCGGCGTAGGCGGGATCCGCCTGCCGCTCCAGCTGCGCCTGCAGCTCCTCGACACGCTCGTCGAGCTCCTGCCCCTCGGCGGCCAGCCGTACCAGCTCCGCCCGGCCGGCCACGTACTGGCGGATCGGCCCCGCGAGGGTGAGCGCCAGCAGCAGGACCAGGGCGCCGAGCAGCACCGCCCGCCCGGTGAAGAGCGGACGGCGGCGGGCCGGGCCTCCCGTGCCGGTGCGCGCCGTCCGCCGTCCGGGGCGCCGCTGGGCCGGCCGGCGGGAGGCGTTGCTCCGCAGGCCGGTGCGCACCGGCCGCGTGGAGTGGACGCGGGGAACCCGGCCGGTCACGCGTCGGCCGTCGCCCGGGGCCGCCCCCCGGCGGCCGCGGACGCTGCTCATCCAGCCAGCCGCGGGAAGGCACCCGCGCCGGCATAGCGCGCCGCGTCGTCGAGCTCCTCCTCGATCCGCAGCAGCTGGTTGTACTTGGCGACCCGCTCGCTGCGGGCCGGGGCACCGGTCTTGATCTGACCGCAGTCGGTGGCGACGGCGAGGTCGGCGATCGTGGTGTCCTCGGTCTCGCCGGAGCGGTGGCTCATCATGCAGCGGTAGCCGTTGCGGTGGGCCAGGTTGACCGCGTCGAGGGTCTCGGTGAGCGTGCCGATCTGGTTGACCTTCACCAGCAGGGCGTTGGCCGCGCCGCGGGCGATGCCGTCGGCCAGGCGGGTCGGGTTGGTGACGAACAGGTCGTCGCCGACGATCTGCACCCGGTCGCCGAGGACGTCGGTGAGCGAGATCCAGCCGTCCCAGTCCTCCTCGGACAACGGGTCCTCGATCGAGACGATCGGATAGGCGTCGACCAGTCCGGTGTAGTACTCGGTCATCTCGCCGGCGGAGAGCTTCCTGCCCTCGAACGCGTAGGCGCCGTCCTCGTCGAACTCGGTCGCAGCGACGTCGAGCGCGAACGCGATGTCGGTGCCGACCGAGTAGCCGGCCTTCTCGACCGCCCGGACGATGAGGTCCAGGGCAGCCCGGTTGCTCGACAGGTTCGGGGCGAACCCGCCCTCGTCGCCGAGGCCGGTGGCCAGTCCGTCGGACTTCAGCACCGACTTCAGCGCGTGGTAGGTCTCGGTGCCCATGGCCAGCGCCTCGGCGAAGGTGCCGGCGCCGATCGGGGCGATCATGAATTCCTGGACGTCGACGTTGCTGTCGGCGTGGGCGCCGCCGTTGAGGATGTTCATCATCGGCACGGGCAGCACGTGCGCCGAGGGGCCGCCGACGTAGCGGAACAGCGGCAGGCCGGCGGAGTCCGCGGCCGCGCGGGCCACGGCGAGGCTCACGCCGAGGATCGCGTTGGCGCCCAGGCGGGACTTGTCGGGCGTCCCGTCGAGGTCGAGCAGCCGCTGGTCGACCAGCCGCTGCTCGCTGGCCTCGTAGCCGACCAGCTCGGGGCCGATGACGTCGAGGACGCCGTCGACCGCCTTGGTCACGCCCTTGCCGCCGTAGCGCTCACCGCCGTCGCGGAGCTCCACGGCCTCGAAGGCGCCGGTCGAGGCGCCACTGGGCACCGCCGCGCGGGCGATGGTCCCGTCGTCGAGGGCGACCTCGACCTCCACGGTGGGGTTTCCGCGCGAGTCGAGGATCTCCCGCGCGCCTACGGCGTCGATGCTGGGCACGGGGGCAGCCTAGTCAGCCGTACGCGCGGGAGTCGTCCGCCTCGCCCTCACTCCCCCGGTGGGCGGGCGGCGGCCTCGGCGTCGAGCTCTCCGGCGTACCGGCGCACGGCCTCGCGAAGCGCGTCCTCGACGTCCCAGCCGCGCTGCTCCGCGGCGGTCACCACGGAGAGCAGCCGCTCCCCGAGCTCCTCCGGGCTGCGCGCCGACAGCTGGGCCGGCTCGGGGATCGCCAGCCCGGCCCGCCCGGCCCGGCGCACCAGCGCGGCACCCCATGCGGCGGCCGGCTGCGACCGGGACACGCCCTCGGTCGGTGACCGGCGCTGCTTCTCCGCCTTCTTGATCTCCTCCCACCCGGCCTCGACCTGCGCGACGTCCCGCGGTCCGGCGTCCCCGAACACGTGCGGATGCCGGCGCACCAGCTTGTCGACCAGGTCACCGGCGACGTCGTCGACGTCGAATCGCCGGTCGGGCGCGGCCTCGGCGGCCACCCGCGCGTGGAACACGACCTGCAGCAGGACGTCGCCGAGCTCCTCGCGCATGGCCGCCGGGTCGTCGTCGACGATCGCGTCGTAGGCCTCGTGCGCCTCCTCGAGGAGGTAACCCCGCAGCGAGGTGTGGGTCTGCTCGGCGTCCCACGGGCAGCCGCCCGGCGAGCGCAGCCGGTCCATCACGGAGGCGACCTCCAGCAGCCGGGCGCCGGGGGGCTCGGGAGCGCCGGGCACCACGGGCACGCCGGCGGGCGCCTCGTCCGGCGCGGTGAGGACCACGACGTCACCGGCCAGCCCGTCGAGCGAGGCCAAGTCGGCGACGTCCCAGCCCTCCGCCCGCAGCGCCGCTGCCGTGCCCGCGGCACCCGGCAGCGCCGCCAGCGGCGCTCCCGACGAGATCGCCCGCCAGCCGGCGGGGCGGAGCAGGCCGGGGAGGCGAGGGCTGACGGTGACGGCGAGCGCGACGGGCACCCGGTCAGTCTCCGTGACCGGGACGAGGGCTACTCGGCGGCTCCGCCGCGATGTCGTCGTCCTCGAGCAGGTCCACCACGCCGCCCTCGTCGGGCACCAGGCGGAACCCGTCGAGCACGCCGAACCGCGGGTTGACGGTGATCTCGAGGTCGTCCTGCACCTCGGTCACCAGCTCGCCGGCCGCCGCGTCGACCTCGTCGGCGGCCGTGGCCTCCAGCTGCGGCCGGAGCTCCTCGAACGGCGGGTAGACCAGGCCCTCGACGAAGGTGACGACCACGCCGCCGGTCTCGGGGACGGGGGTGGCGAAACCGCTGCCCGGCTCGGCGGTCGTGATGCCCTCGGCGAGCACCGACGGCAGCTCGTCGGCGCCCCGCTCCTCCAGCGCCGGCAGCGTGTAGGCGCCGGGGTACTGCGCCGCAATGGTCGGGTAGGCGGCAGGTGTGGCGGTGATCTGGGCCAGGACGGCGGTGGCCGTCGCCTCGTCCGGCACGGCGATGTAGCCGAAGGAGTACTCGGCGAAGTCGCCCTTGATCTCCTCGTACCGAGCCCGCAGCGCCTCGACGCCCAGTGGGTCGGCGCGGCCCTCGGCCTCGGCGACGGCCCGGCGGATCAGCCGCTGGCGGACGCTCTCGAACACGTCGGCGCGCCCGATGCCCTGCTGCGCCAGGTCACCGAAGACGGTGTCGGGGTCGCCGTCGCCGAGCAGGTCGTCGATCTCGGCCCGGACGTCGTCGCCGTCGACCTCGACGCCGTAGCGGGCGGCCACCTCGGTGTACACCTGCTCCTGCACGAGCACGGTGAGCACCCGGCGGGTGAAGGCGTCCTGGTCGGCGGCCACCGCGGCGGCGACGGTCTCGTCCTGCGTCCGCTCGTCCATGGCGGCCTCGAGCTCGGCCACGGTGATCTGCTCGTCGCCCACGTACGCGGCGACGTTGGGCGAGGTCCGGCAGGCGGTCAGCCCGAGGGGGACGGTCAGCAGGAGCCCGGTGACGACCATCCGGGCGGCGCGACGCTTCAGCACGACGGCGAGGTTGCCACATCGGCAGCGACCTCCGCCGCAGGCGGAGTGGGAGGGGCGCACTTTCCGCGCCCTGGCACTCCGCTCAGCTGGCCGCGGCGACCGGGGTCTCCAGGACGGCGGTCAATGTGGCGTGCAGGTTCTCCAGCAGTGCGACGTCGCGCAGCGGCGTGCGGCGGTCGGGGCCGACGGGCACCTTCAGCGAGATGGTCTCCACCGCCGCCTTGTACGAGGCGCCCTCGGCCAGGCGGGCCAGCCGCATCTGCTTGGACTCCGGCAGCGCGACCGGGCTGATCCGGATCGCGCGACCCTGCAGCGACACCTCGGTGATGCCGAGCGCCCGCATCGCCACCCGGAACCGGGCGACCGCGACCAGGTTGAGCACCGGCGCGGGCGGGGCGCCGTACCGGTCGGTGAGCTCGTCGAGCACGGCCTGCGCCTGGGCGTCGTCCTGGATCGAGGCGACCTTGCGGTAGGCCTCCATGCGCAAGCGCTCCCCCGGCACGTAGTCGTGCGGGAGGTGGGCGTCGACCGGCAGGTCGACCCGGACCTCGACCGGCTCCGCCGGGGCCGACTCACCGGTGACCTGGGCGCGGTAGTCGGCCACGGCCTCGCCGACCAGCCGGACGTAGAGGTCGAATCCCACGCCGGCGATGTGGCCGGACTGCTCGCCGCCGAGCAGGTTGCCCGAGCCGCGGATCTCGAGGTCCTTCATGGCCACCGCCATGCCGGCGCCGAGGTCGGTGTTGTGCGCGATGGTCGTCAGCCGGTCGACCGACGTCTCGGTCAGCGTCCGGGTCGGGTCGTAGGTGAAGTACGCATAGGCGCGCTCGCGGCCACGGCCCACGCGGCCGCGGATCTGGTGCAGCTGGGACAGACCGAAGGTGTCGGCCCGGTCGACGATCAGCGTGTTCGCGTTCGGGATGTCGAGGCCGGACTCGACGATCGTGGTCGAGACCAGGACGTCGTACTCCTTCTCCCAGAAGCCGACCATGATCTTCTCGAGCTCGTGCTCCTTCATCTGGCCGTGGCCGACGGCGACGCGGGCCTCGGGCACCAGGTTCCGGATCTTCGCCGCCGCCTTGTCGATCGACTGGACCCGGTTGTGGATGACGAAGACCTGGCCGTCGCGCAGCAGCTCCCGGCGGATCGCCGCGGCCATCTGCTTGTCGTCCCACGCGCCCACGTAGGTCAGCACCGGGTGCCGCTCCTCCGGCGGGGTGAGGATCGTCGACATCTCGCGGATGCCGGTCAGCGACATCTCCAGCGTGCGCGGGATCGGGGTGGCGGACATCGACAGGACGTCGACCGCCGTCCGCATGGTCTTCAGGTACTCCTTGTGCTCGACGCCGAAGCGCTGCTCCTCGTCGACGATCACCAGACCCAGGTCCTTGAACCGCGTCGTCGGCTGCAGCAGCCGGTGGGTGCCGACCAGGATGTCGATCTCGCCGCGCGCGAGCTCCTCGATGATCTGCCGCGACTCGGCGTCGGACTGGAACCGGGAGAGGACGGCGACCCTCACCGGGAACTGCGCGACCCGCTCGGAGAACGTCTTGAAGTGCTGGTTCGCCAACAGCGTCGTCGGCACCAGCACGGCGACCTGCTTGCCGTCCTGGACCGCCTTGAACGCCGCGCGCACGGCGATCTCGGTCTTCCCGTAGCCGACGTCGCCGCAGATGATCCGGTCCATCGGCACCGGCTGCATCATGTCGGCCTTGACCTCGTCGATGGCCGCGAGCTGGTCGGGGGTCTCCTGGAACGGGAAGGCGTCCTCGAGCTCCCGCTGCCAGACGGTGTCCGGCCCGAACGTGTGGCCCTTGGTCGCCATGCGCGCGCTGTAGAGCCGGATGAGCTCCGCGGCGATCTGCTTGACCGCCTTGCGGGCCTGCCCCTTGGTCTTCTGCCAGTCGGCGCCGCCCAGCTTCGACAGCGCCGGGCTCTCCCCGCCGACGTACCGGGTCAGCTGGTCGAGGGCGTCGGTGGGCACGAACAGCCGGTCCGGCGGCTGGTTCCGCTTGCTCGGCGCGTACTCGACGATCAGGTAGTCGCGCTGGCCGCCGTTGACCGTGCGGCTGACCATCTCGACGTAGCGGCCGATGCCGTGGTGCTCGTGGACGACGAGGTCCCCCGGTTGGAGCTGCACCAGGTCGACGGCGTTGCGCCGCCGGGCGGGCATCTTGACCGCCTCCCGCATGGTGGCGCCGCGCTGCCCGGTGAGGTCGTGCTCGGTGAGCAGCGCCAGCCGCACGCCGGGGAAGGCGAAGCCGCTCTCCAGGGTGCCCTGCGTGACGTAGGTCAGCCCGCCCTCCGGCGCGGCCGCGACGTCCGGGACCAGCCGCACGCCGAGGTCGGCCTCGGCGAACTGGTCGGCCGCGCGCTGCGCCGGGCCCGGCCCGGCGAAGGTGACGACCACGCGCCAGCCGTCGCGGGTCCAGTCGCGCACCTGCTCGACGGCCTTGGGCACGTCACCCGAGAACCGGTCGACCACCGTGGCGTCGAGGGTGACGTGCTCGTCGTCGTCCCCGAGGGTGAAGGCGCCCGTGGTCCACCACGGCAGGCCGCGGATGCGGGCGGCGGTCTCGACCTCGGCCAGGTCGCGGAAGGACGACGCCCCGAGGTCGATCGGCGCCTGACCGGCCTCCGCCGCGGTGGCCCACGACGCGGCGAGGAACTCCTCCGCCGTGCGCACCAGGTCGGCGGCGCGGCTGCGCACCCGCTCGGGGTCGCACACCAGCACGTGCGTGCCGCGAGCCACCAGGTCGGTCAGCAGCTGCATGTCCCCCGGCACGAGCACCGGGATGAGCGACTCCATGCCCTCGACGGCGATGCCCTCGGCCAGCTTGCCGAGGATCTCCGCGAGCTCGGGGTGCTCGACGGCCAAGGCGGCCGCGCGCTCGCGGACCTCAGGCGAGAGCAGCAGCTCGCGGCACGGCGGCGCCCACAGCCGTTCCGGCCGCTCGTCCAGCGAGCGCTGGTCGGCGGCGGAGAAGTAGCGCAGCTCGTCGACCTCGTCGCCCCAGAACTCCACGCGCACCGGGTGCGGTTCGGTCGGCGGGAACACGTCGAGCAGGCCGCCGCGAACGGCGAACTCGCCGCGCTTCTCGACCAGCTCGACCCGGGTGTAGGCGGCGTCGAGCAGCGCGCGGGCGACGTCGTCGAGATCGGCCTCCGCGCCGGGCCGCAGCTCCACCGGGACGAGGTCGCCCAGGCCGGGGGCGAGGGGCTGCAGGACGCTGCGCACCGGCGCGACGAGGACGTCGACCCCACCGTTCTCGCCGGGATGGGTCAGGTCGCGGAGCACCGCGAGCCGCCGGCCGACGGTGTCGGCGCGGGGACTCAGCCGCTCGTGGGGCAGCGTCTCCCAGGCGGGGAACGTCTCGACGCGCCGGCCGGGGACGACGCAGCGCAGGAAGTCGGCGACCCCTTCTGCGTCCCGCTCCCCCGCGGTGACCACGAGGACCGGCACACCCGCGCCCGGCTTCTGCGCCGCCAGCGCCGCGGCGACCAGCGGCTGCGCGGGCGGCGGCGCGGTGACGGCGAGCGTCGCGTTGCCCGCCGAGCCGACCACGCGCGCCATGCCGGGGTCGGTGAGGACGACGTCGAGCACGCCGCGCAAGGTCACGCTGTATCTCTCCTGGGATCGGGAGGCCGCACACGTGCCGCGGAATGCAGCAGGGGCCGGATCCCCAGTCTAAGGACCCCGCTGCCGCCCACGCCTCGCTCGCTCGGCGCGGGCCCCTGCAGCGGGGCCGTCCTCAGGAGGTGAGCGCGCGGGCCACCCGGCCCACCGGCTCCTCGGCGTCGATGGTGGCCAGCGCCTTGCGGAGGACCGTGCTGGAGGTGTGCATCGTGTACGGGAAGTACTTCACCTGGACGCCCACCTCGGCGAAGTCGCGCTCGAGCTTGTCGCCCTTGGGGGTGCCCCGCCAGTCGTCGCCCTTGAAGATGACGTCGAAACCGACCTGGCGCCACGTGTCGATCTTGTCCGGCACGACCTCGGCGTGGACGTCGTCGACGAAGCGCAGGCTGCGGACGATCTCCAGCCGCTCGCTGAGCGGGATGACCGGTGCCCGGCCCTTGGTGAGCAGGAGCATCTCGTCGGAGACCACGCCGGCGATGAGCCGGTCGCAGTGCTCGGCGGCGTGCTTGAGGATGTTCAGGTGCCCGATGTGGAACAAGTCGTAGGCGCCCGGCGCGTATCCGACCACCGTCATGCGTGATGCCCCCCTGTCGCACACCGCCAGGACTCGAGGCGGCGCGCACTCATCGTTACTTGCAGTGATGCCGGGCGACGACTGCGGCGCCTGACCTGCTGCTGGAGCCCGAAAGCTACCGGAACGGCGTCACGCACGGTGACGTTCGGCGCCTCCTTCACCCCATCGGGCGGGCAGGTCCGGCGTCGGGCCGGCAGGTCGCGAGGATCGACGACGGCGGGCCCTCCGGCGACCCCGCCCCATCGGGTGATGCCAGCCCAAGCGGACCTGGCGACACGTGGGTCCCGCACTAACATCGAGTACCGAGAGGCTCACGGACAGCGGGGTTCCGGCCTTCGACCAGCTGCGCCCGCCCGCGGTGCCAGAGCACCACGAGGCGTCGGCACAGCGACAGGGACGGACATGGAACTCACCGAGTACGTCGCCGTACTCCGCCGCCACTGGCGGATCTGGATCGGATGCACCGTCGTGTCGGTGCTGGCCGCGCTCCTGGTGCTGCAGGTGACGCCGCGCACCTACGAGGCCACGGCCCGGGTGTTCGTCTCGGCGTCGCCGTCGATCTCCAACAGCGCGCAGTACGTCAACCAGCGCGCCAAGAGCTACCCGGCCGTCGCGGCCAGCCAGGCCGTGCTCGGCCCGGTGATCGAGCGGCTGGGCCTCGACGAGACCGTCACCGAGCTCCGTGGCCGCGTCTCGGCCGAGAACCCGCCGGACACCTCGCAGGTGCAGGTCACCACCAGCTCCGGCGATCCGGAGGAGGCCGCGGCCATCGCCAACGCCGTCGCCGAGCAGCTCGCCGACGTGGTCGAGGAGCTCGAGACGCCGCAGTCGGGCAACCGGCCGGTCACTCTCACGGTCAACGACCCGGCGACGGTGCCCGTGCGTCCGGTCTCACCCGTGGCGCTGTTCGTGCTCGCGCTCGGTCTGGTCGCGGGGCTGTTCGTCGGCCTGGCCGCCGCGATCGTGCGCAGCCGGCTCGACACGAGCGTCCACTCGGAGGACGACGTCCGTCGTGTCTGGGGTGAGCAGGATCTCGACGTCCTGGCGCCGCGCCGCGGGCGGGCCCGCCGCAGCGCCCTGACCGGCCGGGCGGCCACCGCCCTGGCGCGCCGCCTCGAGCTGATCGCCGGCGACCGCTCGCTCCGCGTGGCGCTGCTCTGCCCCTCGCCGGACGAATTGCGCGCGGCGCGAGCGCTGGCCGAGGACGTCGCGGTGGAGCTGCGCGGTCGCGAGCTGCCCACCACCGTGACCGGTCCGGGCGTGGCCGGCGGCTCCGTCGCGGACGAGCGTCAGCTGATCCGTCTCGAGGTCGCCGACCCGCTGGCCCCGCTGCGCTTCTGGCGCGAGGTCGCCGCGCGCTACGACGGCGTCGTCCTCGTCGTGCCGGTCGGCCGGGTCGACGAGGCCGAACTGCTCGAGGTGCGCCGCATCCTGCGCGACGTCCACCTCCGGCCGCTCGCCGTCGTCCTGGCCCGCGGCCGCGGCGTCCAACGGGCCGGGAGGAAGCCGCCGTCCCCGACCGTGCTCCCCGGTCCGCCCGCCGAGCTGCGCACCGCGTCCGACCCGGCCGCCACCGCCCGGCGCGTCCCGCCGCCGGCCCCGGGCAGCGGGGCCGGCGCGGTCACCGCGACGGTGCCCGCGGCCACGACCGTCACCCTGTCCCCCGGGTCGCCCGACGCCACGGCCCCCACGGGCAACCACGACGTGCCCGACACCGAGCACAAGGGCGGGGCGGTGCCGCGGCGCGGCCGCTGACCCTCCTGGGACCGCCTCGGGCCGACCGGTCAGCCGGTCAGGACGACGGCACCGCCGGCGGGCCGACCGGGTAGCGGCGCACCTCGTCGTCGGCCGACGGAAGCGCTCCGGACCCGGGACCGCCGGGCGCGCGGTGGACGACCGGTCGCGAGGCCGGGGGCGGCAGCTCGTCGTGCAGGCGCGCCCGCGTGCCGCCCTCGACGAGCAGCGAGAGGGCGAAGAACGCCAGGAAGGCAGGGGTGGCGTCGAACATGCCGCTCTCGACGAGGCTGCGGCCGACGAGGAAGACCCACAGCCCCAGGAACAGCGCCCGGTAGGGGCGAGGGGCGCGCACGAGGCCACGCAGCACCCAGAGCACCCAGACGACGGCCGCCAGCAGCCCGAGCAGCCCCGTCTGGACGAGCAGCGAGACCCAGCTGCTGTCGAGCGGCTGCTCGTTCCACCACTGCCCCTCGACCTCGATGATCTTCACCGAGAGGCCGCCACCGAACGCGAGCTGCCACGCCGACTCGGCCCAGCGCGTGGCGGCGTCCCAGGCGATGAACCGCGACTCCAGCGTGCTGACGCCGGTGCCGTCACGCTCCAACCAGCCGGCCAGCACCCCGGTCGTCACGGCCAGCACCGCGCCGAAGCCACCGAGCAGCAGGCCCCCCACGACCAGTCCGACCCGCGCACGCCGGATGTGCAGGGCCATGACCATCAGCGCGGCGACGAGCATGAGCAGCGCCGTGCGCGAGCCGGTCGCCCAGACGACGCCCAGGGCGACAGCCCCCGATCCGGTCAGGCGCCAGCCCAGTTCGCCGAGCACAGTGCGCCACACCACGTAGACCACGACGATGCCGGCGAGCATGGCCAGCTCGTTGGGGCTCAGCGGCGGCAGCCCGCCCTGGAGCCGTCCGGTGGACACCGTCGACACCCCGGTCACCGCGGCGACCGCCCCCACGGACCCGCAGGCGAGCGCGAGGGACGAGAAGAACTGCTGGACCGTGGAGTTGCGGAGGAGGAAGAAGACGGCGCCGGCCAGGACGGCGACGCGGACGGCCACCAGCCCGCTGGCCATCAGCGTGCCGTGCACGAGGGCGCCGAAGACCGAGCTGCCCAGCACGATCCCGAGCATCCACACCGAGCCGGTGCCCAGCCGGCGGCGGTAGCCGGACTGGGCGGCGAAGAACGCCAGAGCCAGCGCCAGGCCGCTGAGGCCGCCCTTGGCCACGACCACCGGGTCCAGCGATCCGGCGAAGTACTGGCCGCGCCGCCAGCCGACGGTGCACGCCACGAGCAGCAGCGCCACGACGAGGCGCACGACGGCGCCCCCCACCGGCCGGCCCCCTCGCGCCGACCTGCGTCGGCGCAGGAGTGGTCATGACGGCAGATGCTACGGGCGGATCCGCGCATTCCGGGTGAACTCGTGGCGCCTGGCTACCCTTCGGGTGACGACCACGGCGGGTGGCCGGGACGGGGGACGGCCGGTGCGGGTGCTCTTCGACGGCTACTGGCTGCTCAGCGGGCCTCCGTCGGGCCGCCGGGTGGTCGACTCCTTCCTCCGAACCTGGTCGGTCGACCACCCCGGCGACGCGCTCACGGTGGCCGTGCCGAGGGCCGAGCAGGAGCAGATCCGGGGTCTGCTGGGTGATCTGCCGGTCGAGCTGCGGACGGTCCGCCGGCGGCCGCACGGCATCAGCGCGATGACCGAGATGGGGTCGCTCGCCGACGTCGACGTCGTCCTCGCGCAGAACTACACGCCCCTGCGTTCGAGGCGCTGCGCGCGACCTTCATCCACGACCTGATGTTCGAGGAGCACCCGGAGTTCTTCACCCGGAGCGAGCGGGTGTACTTCGCGGGCATGCCGTGGTCGGCCCGGTTCGCCGACGTGCTCCTGACCTCGACCCACGCCGAGGCCGGCCGCATCGCCCGCACCCGCCCCCGCCTGGCCGGCAAGGTCCGGCCCATCGGGCTGACGGTGCCGGAGAGCTTCGCGGCGACCTCCGCGCAGAACCCCGACCTCGGACTCGAACCGGGCCGCTTCCTGCTGTGCGTCGGCCGCCTCAACGCCCGCAAGAACGTCAACCGGCTGATGGACGCCCTCCGCGCGGAGGACCTGCTCGGGGACGACTTCCCGCTGGTGGTGGTCGGCGAGCCCGACGGCCTCGCCATCGCCCGCATCGACCCGACCGACCGGCGCTTCCGGTTCGTCGGCGGAGTGAGCGACGAGGCGTTGCGGTGGCTCTACGAGCAGTGCCGCCTGTTCGTCTTCCCCTCTCTCGACGAGGGGTTCGGGCTGCCGGTGGTCGAGGCGGCCATCTGCGGGGCGCCGATGGTGCTCAGCGACATCCCCGCCTTCCGGGAGCTGGCCCCCGGCGCGGTCTTCTTCGACCCGCTCGACGTCGCGTCGATCGGCGCCGCGGTCCGCGACGAGCTGGCCGGCTCCCCGAGTCCCGCGCCGGAGGTCGTCGTCCCGACCTGGTCGGAGGTCGTGGGCCGGATCCGGACCGCGGTGGTCGAGCGGCTGGCGGGCTGACGTCAGACCGGCGCCGGCGCGCGGCCGGTCCGGTGCGCACCGTCCTCGCGGTCGGCGAGGGGCCTGAGCACCAGCTGCCGGACGGCGACCGCGGCCAGCAGCGGGCCGACCGCCAGGGTCAGCGGCGCCCACTGCTCCCCCTCGGCGACGGAGCGCACCAGCAGCACGACCACGCCCAGCGCCACGAACTCGAGCAGCCGGACCGCGAGCACCCGGCGCTGCTGCCGCTGCACCGTGGCCACGCCCGAGTACGGCAGCAGGACGGCGGCCGCGACGGCGTAGGCCCCCCAGCCGGCGACGGCCAGCACCGGCATGTCGTACCCGCCGCCGGTGAGCAGCGGCTCGACCACCGGTTGCAGGGCCACCGCGGCGAGGGAGATGAGCGCGACCGAGCCGGCCATGGCCAGGGCCACCCGGTCGGCCGACCGGAGCGCCCGGCTCACGGGGCGCGGGCCCGTGGAGTCCCGGCTCATGGTCACGTAGTGGGGCAGCAGGTAGGAGCCGAGCCCCGCGACGATGGTGAGCGTGGGCGCGGTGTAGACGCGAGCGGCCTCGATCGGACCGTAGGCGGCTGCCCCCGCCAGACCCACCACGACGAACCGGAGGCCGGAGAGCAGCCCCGGCCGGATCGTCTGCGCCGCGGCGCGCCACACCCCGAAGGCCCACACGGCGGCCAGGTCGGCGCCGCGCCACGGACCACGGGCCCGCTCGTCCAGCGGCACCCGCCACCACGCGACGAGGCCGGCGGCGGTCTGACCCGCCAGGAGGGCCACGAAGAAGTGCGGCAGGGTCAGCGGCCCGGCGACGGCGTAGCCCACGAGCGTCGCGAGGGCGACGACCAGGCTGGTCAGGTCGACCGCCGGCAGGGACCAGAAGCGCCCCGTCGCCATCAGGAGGCGGCGCAGCGTGTCCTCGAGCACGAAGGCGACGACGGCCAGCCCGAGCACGCCGGCGGCCCACGCCGGGAGGACCCCGGTGACCGCGGCCAGTCCGCCACCGACCAGCCCGGCGACGACCGCGACGAGCACCGCCCAGACGTGCAGCCCGGCGCGCACGGGCCGGTCGTGCCGGTCGAGGACGGTGAGCGAGTCGCCGACCATGCCACTGGCCACCGCGGTGACCAGGACGATCAGCCCGTAGATCAGCGCGAACGTGGCGAGCCCGGCGGCACCGAGGAAGCGGGCGGCGGCGACCTGCAGGACCAGGCCGGCCAGCGCCTGGGTGACCTGTCCGGCCACGGCCCCGCTCGCGGGACGGCGCAGGAGCCCGACCAGCCCTCCCAGCCCCCACGTCATGCACAGATCCTCTCAGCGCCGACGGCTCGGCCTTCGCAACGGCGACGGTGCACCACCCTGCGGGGGTCGGCACCGCGCATTCAGCCGACCGGCGTCACCAGGAAGCCGGTGAACCGGACCGCGGTCGCGACCGTCGTGCCGCCCGGCCGGTGCGCCAGGAGACCGATCCCGCCCGCCGCCTGGAGTTCCGCCGTCGTGTCGGTCCGGGTCAGCGAGGCCGCGCTCGGCTCCTCCGTCCCGGCGAGCCACACGGTGGCCGAGACGGCGGTGGTGCCCGTACCCGACACCTGGACGCGGACGTTCAGCGCCGCCCCCGGCGCGTAGACCAGGCCCGGCACGACCAGCTCGCCGCCGGGGAAGGTCTCGGTGCCACCGGCCAGCCGCGACAGGGCGAGCGCGACCCGGCCGTCGGCCAGCACCCGCACCCGCACCCGGTACTCCTGGCCGGTGCCCACGCGGCGGCCGGTGACGTAGACGTAGGTGCCGTTGCCGGTCGGCATGGCGCTGAGCGAGAACGTGGTGAGCACGTTCGCGTCCGTGCGGCGGATCCCGTCCAGGTAGCTGCCGGTGTTGTGGCCGGCCGCGTCCAGGCGGAACTCCCCCACCCCCGGCGTCACCGACTGGCGGGTGCCGCCCGCGGCGACGGTCCAGGCACCGCCGACGTCCGCGCTGCCCCAGCCGCCGGTGACCTCGCGGGCGAACGTGTCGCTCGCGACGACCTCCACGGCCGGCGCGGACACGGTCACGTCCTGGGTGGTGGACCGGCTCTCGCCCGAGTCGTCGGTGACGGTCAGGGTGACCGGGTAGGTGCCGCCCTCGGCGTAGGTGTACGACGCGGTCACGCCCTCGGCGGTGCCGCCGTCCCCGAAGTCCCAGGCGTAGGACACCACGCGGCCGTCCGGATCGCCGGACCCGGCCCCGTCCACGGCCACGGCCAGGCCCGTCGGGGTGGCCGTGAAGGCCGCGACCGGGGGCTCGTTCACCGGCACCTGGGCCGCCGCGAGGGTGACCACGCGGAAGCCGGTGAAACGGACGACGTTGGCCGCGGTGGCGCTGGTGGGACGGTGGACGGTCAGGCCCACGGCGCCGGCCGCCTGGAGCTCCGCCGTCGTGTCGGTCCGAGTGAGCGCGGGCGTCGACGGCTCGGCCGAGCCGTCCCGCCACACCGAGGCGGTGATCTCGGTCGTGCCGGTACCGGAGACCCTCACGCGGGCGTTGACCTTCGAGCCCGCCGTGTAGGTCAGGCCCGGGACGACGACCTCGCCACCGGGGAACGTCTCCGTCCCACCGACGAGGCGGGACAGCGCGAGACCCACCGTGCCGTCCGGCGCGAAGCGGACCCGGACCCGGTACTCCTGGCCGGTGCCGACCCGCCGGCCCGAGACGAACACCATCGTCCCGCCGCCGGTCGGCATCGCGTCGAGCGAGAACGAGGTCAGGACGTCGGCGTCGCTCTGCGCGATGTCGCCGAGGTAGCTGCCGGTGTTCTGGTTCGGGCCGTCCAGCCGCAGCACGGCCGAGCCCGGCTCCACCGACTGGCGCGTCGGGCCGGCCGACGCCGTCCAGACGCCGCCCTTGTCGGCGGTGCCGAGACCGCCGGTGACGGTGCGGCCGAAGGCGTCATCGGCGATGACCACCTGCACCGGCGGTGCGGTGACCTCCACGACCTTCTCGGCCGAGGCGGTCGCGCCGTCGTCGTCGGTCACCGTGAGGGTGACCGTGTAGGTGCCGGCCCTGGCGTAGGCGTGGGAAGCCGTCACCCCGGTGGCGGTCGCGCCGTCACCGAAGTTCCAGGCGTAGCCGGTCAGGACGCCGTCGCTGTCGGCCGCCGCCGAGGCGTCGACGGTGAGCGCGAGGTGCTGCGCCGAGGCGGTGAAGGCCGCCGTCGGCACCGCGTTCGGCACGACCGGCGCGACCGTGACCAGCCGCGTCGCCGTGCTGGTGGCACCGCGGTTGTCGGTGACGGTCAGGGTGACCGGGTAGGTGCCCGCCGCCGCGTAGGTACGCGACGCCGTGGCGCCGGCGCCGGTCGAACCGTCACCGAAGTTCCACGCGTAGCCGGTGATCGTGCCGTCGACGTCGGTGGCGCCGGTGCCGTCGAAGCCGGCCACGAGACCGTCGGCCGTGGCCGCGAACCGGGCCGTGGGGGGCAGGTTGGCAGGCTGCGCGTTCGTGCCCGCCGCGGCGTGCGCCGCCACGCGGGCCCCCGACAGGGCCTTCGGGTAGAGGGCCACCTCGTCGATCCGGCCGGTGAACGAGTTGGTTCCGCCCATCGCGCGGTCACTGCCGACCCGGAAGTAGCCGTTGTAGGCCTGGCCCGTCGTGGTGTCGGTCCGGGCGTCGACCAGTGTGCCGTCGACGTAGAGCGCCATGCCCGCGGAGCTCAGCGAAGCGGCCACGTGGTGCCACTTGCCGTCGTTGAACGAAGCGCTGCTGGTGACGGTGCGGACCGTCAGCCGGTTCTTGTTGGCGGGCGTCTTCACGCCGAAGTTCACGCGGCCCCGCGAGTCGAGGTAGACCTGCCGGTCGTAGGTCGAGCTGCTGCCCGACGCGGCGCTGGCGAAGCCCAGGATGCGGCCGCCCGAACCCGAGCTGGTCTGGAACCAGGCCTCCGCGGTGAAGGTGTTCGGCGCCGCGGTGGCGCTCTGGGTAGCCAGGGTCGCGGTGGCGCTGCCGTTGAAGGAGTACGCCGTGTCGGCGTCACCCGACAGCGCGCCGGTCACCCCACGGCTGACCCCGGAGCCGACCGTCAGCGGGCGGGTGCCCACCGAGTCGGCCGCCGGCCCGGACGTCTCGCCCAGGCGCCAGTGCGACGAGGCGCCGTCGGTGCGGACCATGGCCGGGTAGTCGACCGCCGTGGTCGCCGGCGCGGGGGCGACCTCGACCGGGATCCACTCGCCGGCGGCCTGGTTGCCGAACGCGTCGGTGGCGACCACGCGGTAGCGCAGCGAGCCGCTGACACCGGCGTCCGTGGCGCTCAGCTGGCTGTTCTGCCACCAGAGGGAGGCCTTGACGGTCTCGTAGACCGGCGCTGCGCGGCCCTCGCGGTAGACCGAGTAGGTCAGGTGCTCGTTGTCCGGGTCGTTCGTCGTCGTCCAGGCGATCCTGGCCAGGCCCGGCTGCGGTGAGGTCACCGACGTCGCCGGACCGGCCACGGGACCGATCTTGTTGGGGGCCAGCGCCGGCACCGCGTAGCGGACCAGTCCCTGCTGACCCTGCCCGTTGACGCGCGGGAACTCACCGGCGTACGCCACGTACCGACCGTTGCCGGTGACGCTCCAGCCCGCCTGGCCCTGACCCGTGAACGTGCCCGGGGCCATGGTCGGGGTCCAGGCGAGCATCTTGCCGGCGGGCAGGCCGCGGAGGTTGCTGTTCTTGATGGTCCTCGAGCCGACCACGCCGAAAGGCGTCGTCGTGAACGCCGCCGCGAACTTGTGGATCCGGGGGTTCTCCTCCGGGAAACCGCCGATGTTGCCGCACTCGTGCGGATGGCCGGCGATGTAGAGGGCGCCGTCCACCGGGTAGCTGGAGTAGGTGTCGCCGCGGCAGTCGTTGATCAGCACGATCGCGCCACCGTCGGCGCGGGCCACGAAGGAACCCTCGAGGTTCCCGGGGCCGCCGTAGTCGTAGGCCGTGCCGTAGACGTTCACGCCGTCGGTGGTGACGCTGTAGATCGCCGAGTGGTCACCCTGGTTGGTGAGCTTCTCGTTGATCGCGAAGGGGCGGGTGGCGCCGGTGAGGGCGTCGATCGCGGCCACACCGGTGGCCTTGACCCCGTTCATCGAGTCGAACCGGCCGGCGGCCACGACCTGGGATCCACCGCCGGTGATCACCAGCGACATGACCTGGTCGTTGCCGGTCGTCGTCGCGGCTGGGCCCGGCACGGGCGCCCAGGGCAGGAGGCTGCCGTCGGCGGCGGCCACCGCGGCCAGGCGGGTGCGGCTCACGCCGCCGACCGCGGAGATGCTGCCGCCGAGGTAGACGGTCTCGTTCGTCGCGGCGATGGCCCGGACCTGGCTGTTGATGTTGGGCCGCCAGGTCGGCACGAGGGCGCCGGTCGCGGTGTCGAACGCGGCGACGCGGTTGCGGACCTGACCGTCGACCTGGTTGAAGTCACCGCCGACGTACAGCCGGGAGCCGTCGGGGGAGCTCGCCACGGCCAGGACCTGGCCGTTGAGCACCGGGGCGAAGGAGGTGACGAGCTCGCCGGTGCGGATGTCGTAGGCCAGCAGGTTGGCCCGCGGCGTCTCCTGCGTCCCGGCGGCTGCGCCGGCGGGCCGGGCGGTCGAGAAGTTGCCGCCGACGTACACGGTGTTGCCGACGACGGCCTGCGCCCACGCCACGCCGTTGATCTGCGTGGTCGGCAGGGCGTCCGCAGCGACCGTGGCCGGCGTGCCGGTGAGCGGCTGCGTGTCGGCGCCGGCCGTTCCCGGCGCCAGCAGGCCCATGACGCCACTGGTGAGCAGGGCGGCCACGAATGCCGCGATGATCCGCTGCGGCGCGGGCGCCGGTGCTGCAGACATGACGATGTTCCCCCGTGTTCCCCCGTGGTGCCCACGGCAGCCGCCCAGGTCGGACGACGGACACCGAGAGTGACGATGACACGGAGTCACCGCATTTCTCGCCGCTGAGCGGGGCGAATCACCCGCACGAGCGGGGTCGGTGTGACTGTGCGTGATCAGCTCGGCACGCGTTGATCAACTTGTGCTGCTGGACGCGGCCGAGCGCCGTCCGGACGGCCCCTGGTGGGACCGGCCGGACGGCGCCGCCGACGCTAGGCCTGGGCGGTGACGCGGAACGACGTGAACCGGACGGTGGTGGCTGCAGTGGTCCCGCCCGGCCGGTGGACCGTCAGGCCCACGCCACCGGAGGCCTGCAGGGCCGCCGTGGTGTCCGTGCGGACCATCTGCGGAGCCGCAGGTTCGGTCGTGCCGGCGAGCCACACCGTCGTCGCGAGCTGCGTCGTGCCCGTGCCCGAGCCGGTCGCGACCACGCGGACGGTCAGGCTCGAGCCCGGAGCCCACGTGAGCCCCGGCACGAAGACCTCGCCGCCCGGGAAGGCCTCCGTGCCGCCCGACAGCCGCGACAGCGCCAGCGCGACCCGGCCGTCCGGGAGGACCCGGACACGGCTGCGGTACTCCAGCCCCGCGCCCACCCGGCGCGGGGTCACGTAGACGTACGTGCCGTTGCCGGTCGGCGCCGAGCTCAGCGAGAACGTGGTGAGGACGTCGGCGTCCCCGATCCCGCTGCCGATCCAGGACCCGGTGTTGTTGCCGGCCGCGGGCAGCGTCATCTCCGCCCCGCCCGGCGCCACCGACTGCCGGTTGGCGCCGGCCGACGCGGTCCAGGCGCCCCCGACGTCCGCCGTCCCGAGACCGTTGGACGCCGTCCGCCCGAAGGTGTCGTCCACCAGTACCTCGGGGCCGGCGGCGTCGGAGACCGTCACGTCGTGGCTCACGGCGGACTCGGTTCCGTCGTCGTCGGTGACCGTGAGAGTGACCCGGTAGGTACCCGGCGCCGCGTAGCCGTGCGTCGCACCCGGGCCCCCGGTGGCGGTCGCGCCGTCACCGAAGTCCCACGCGTAGCCCGTCACGGATCCGTCGGGGTCGGACGAGCCGGACGCGTCGAACGTCACCGACAGGCCGTTCGGCGTCGCCGCGAACGCCGCGGTGGGCGGCTGGTTGGCACCCGGGGGTGCGGTCACCGTCACCGACCGGGTCGCGGTACCGGTGGCGCCGTCGTCGTCGGTGACGGTCAGCGTGATCGTGTACGTGCCGGCCGCGGCGTACGTGTGCGTCGCGGTGGCACCCGAACCCGCCGGGCTGCCGTCACCCCAGTTCCACGAGAAGCCCGTGACGGTGCCGTCGGCATCGTCCGAACCGGCCGCGTCGACCGAGACCTCGAGCCCGCTGGGCGTCGCCAGGAACGTGGCCGTGGGCGCGGAGTTGGCCGGCGGCGGCACCACGGCGCCGTCACCGTCGGCGGTGACGCGGAAGCCGGTGAACCGCACGGCGGTCGCCGCGGTGGTGTTGCCCGGCCGGTGGACCGTCAGGCCCAGCCCGCCGGCCGCCTGCAGGGCGGCTGTCGTGTCGGTGCGGACCATCTGCGGCGCAGGCGGCTCGGTGTCGGACGCCCGCCACACCGTGGCCTCGATCTCGGTCGGAGCGGTGCCCATCACCCGCACGCGGGCGTTCAGCGGCGTGCCCGCGGCGAAGGTCAGGCCCGGGACGACGACCTCCCCGCCCGGGAATGTCTCGCCGCCAGAGAGCCGGGAGAGCGCCAGGGCCACCCGGCCGTCGGACATCAGCCGGATCCGCACCCGGTACTCCTGCCCGCTCCCGACCCGGCGGCCGGTCACGTACACGTACGTGCCCGAGCCGGTCGGCATCGAACTGACCGAGAAGGTGGTCAGCACGTCCGCGCTGGTCTGGGACACCTGGTCCAGGTACGAACCGGTGTTGTTGCCCGCGCCCGGCAGCGACATGGTCGCCGTCCCCGGCGCCACCGACTGGCGGGTGCCGCCGGCCGAGACCAGCCACGGACCGCCGACGTCGGCGGTGCCGAGACCGTTGGCCACGGTGCGCCCGAACGCGTCCTCGGCCAGGACCGCGGGGCCGGCCGGCGCGGTGGCCGTGACCTCCCGGGTCGTGGTGTCCGAGGCGCCGCCGTCGTCGGTGACGGTGAGGGACACCGTGTAGGTGCCCGCCGCCGAGTAGGTGTGCGTCGGGGCCACGCCGGTGCCCACCGCACCGTCGCCGAAGTCCCAGACGTAGGCGGCGATGGAGCCGTCGGCGTCGGACGAGGCGCCGGCGTCGAAGGCAGCCGTCAGGTCGGTGGAGGTCGCGGTGAAGGCCGCCGCCGGCGCGATGTTCGGCGGGGGCGCCGTCACGGTCACGTCCTCCGTGGCCGTGTCGGTGTCACCGTCGTCGTCGGTGACGGTCAGCGTCACGGTGTAGGTGCCCGCGGCCGCGTAGGTGTGCGACGCCGTGGCGGCCGGTCCCGTCGTCCGGTTGCCGTCGCCGAAGTCCCAGGCGTAGGTGGCCACCGTTCCGTCGGCGTCGGTCGAGCCCGACCCGTCGAACGCGGCGGTCAGCTGGCTGACCGTGGCGGTGAACCGGGCCTCCGGGGCCTGGTTCGGCGGCGGGTCGGTGACGGTCACCTGGCGGGTGGCCGTGGCCGTGGCACCGCGGTCGTCGGTCACCGTCAGCGTGACGGTGTACGTGCCGGCCGCCGCGTAGGTGTGCGACGGCGCCACGCCCGTGCCGACCTCGTCGTCACCGAAGTTCCACTCGTACGAGGCGATGGTGCCGTCGGAGTCGGTCGACGTGGCCGCGTCGAACGACGCGGTCAGGTCGGCCACCGCCGAGGAGAACGCCGCGGTCGGCGGGACGTTGATGGCCTGGCCGGTGCTGCCGAGGCTGAAGTGGTTGGCCACCTGGCCGGCGCTGAGCACCGTCGGGTAGATCGCCACGTCGTCGACCGTGCCGGTCCAGTAGTCGGCGCCGACCCAGCCGCGGTCGCCACCGATGCGCCAGTAGCCGTTGTAGGCCTGGGCGCTGGTGGGTGTGCTGCTGGAGGCGGTGCGGACGCCGTCCACGTAGAGCGCCATGCCGGCGGGACCGAGGGTGGCGACGACGTGGTGCCACTGGCCGTCGTTGTAGATCCCGGAGCCGTTGATCGGGTGGCGGGCGGTCGTGTAGACGCCGAAGTACACCCGGCCCTGGGGGTCCATGTAGATGTGCCGGTCGCGGTTGTTGCTGATCCCCGACGGCGAGCTGCCGAAGCCGAGGATCTTGCCGCCCAGCGTCGAGGTGGTCCGGAACCACGCCTCGGCCGTGAAGACGTTCGGGCCGGGCACGGACCGCTGCGTGGCGGCCAGGCCGTTGGACGTGCCGTCGAAGGACGACGCGGTGTTGGCCGTGCCGGAGATCGCGCCGGCGGCCCCGCGGGCGACCCCGGTGCCGACGCTCAGGTCGTGGAAGCCGGCGTGGTCGTAACCCAGCGCGGTGCCGGTGGGCTCGTCGAGCCGCCAGTAGTTCGACGCCCCGTCGGCGACGACGGTGTCGGCGTACCGACCACCGCCGGCGGTGTCCGCGGACACCGTCACCGAGGTGGTCGCCCGGGTGGCCTGGTTGCCGAACGGGTCGATCGCGTAGACCCGGTACGTGTACGTGGCGCCGGGCGTGAGACCGCGGTCGACGAAGCCCATGTCGGGGGTGTTCCACCAGGTCGAGGCCACACCGGGAGCGGGCGTCTCGTACACCGGGGCAGCGGTGTTGCCGTTGCGCACGACGCGGTAGCGCAGGTACTCGTTGTCGTTGTCGTAGGTGGCGCGCCAGGAGACCCGCGCGGTGCCGGCCGACAGGGAGGCGACGGTCGGCGTGAGGTTGTCGTGCGCCGTCGGCCCGACCGCGTTGGGAGCGCCGTTGTCGGCGCGCGTGTAGCGCACCAGACCCTGCTGGCCGACGCCGTTGACGCGGGGGAACTCGCCCCCGTAGACGACGTAGTCCTCGTTGCCGGTGACGCTCCAGCCCGCCTGGCCCTGGCCGGTGTAGGTGCCGGGGTTCATGGTCGGGAACCAGTTCAGCATCGACGGGCCGGGCTGCCCGACGAAGCTGATGCCGCGCAGCATCGGCCCCTGCACGGTGCGGGTGGCCACCGTGGTCATGGCGCTCGCGAACTTGTTGACCCGCGGGTTCTGCTCGGGGAATCCGCCGTTCTGCGGGCACTGGTGGACGTGGGTGGCGATGTAGAGGACGCCGTCCAGCGGGTAGCTGGAGTAGCTGTCGCCGTGGCAGGCGTTGATCGCGATGACCTTGCCACCGTCGGCGGTCGCCGCGAAGGAGCCCTCGAGGTTGCCGGGGCCGTAGAAGTCGTAGGCGGTGCCGTAGACGGTGGTGGCGTCGGCGTCGGTGGTGAGGCTCCAGACCGCGGAGTTCACGCCCTGGTTCGTGAGGATCTGGTTGACCGCGAACGGCCGGGTCTCACCGGTGACGGCGTCGAGCGCACCGACCCCGGTGGCCTTGATCTCGTTGAGGGAGTCGAAGCGGCCGGCGGCCACGACCTGGCTGCCGCCGTGGGTCAGCACCAGCGCGAGCACCTGGTTGCTCGTCGAGAAGTTGCCGTTGCGGTTGCCGCTCGTGTCGCCCACACCCGGCTGCGGGGCCCAGGGCAGGAGGGACCCGTCGGCGGCGTCGACCGCCGCGAGCCGGTTGCGGCTGACGCCGCCGACCGCAGTGATGCTGCCCCCGAGGTAGACCGTCTCGTTCGTGGCCGCGATGGCCCGCACCTGGCTGTTGACGCTGGGCCGGAACGTGGCGATCAGATCACCGGCCGGTGTGAGGGCGGCGATCCGCTGGCGGGTCTGGCCGTTCACCTGGGTGAAGTCGCCGCCGACGTAGATCCGCGAGCCGTCCGGCGAGGCGGTGATCGCCAGCGCCTGCCCGTTGAGGCTCGGTGCGAACGAGGTGATGAGGTTCCCGGTGCGGATGTCGTAGGCCAGGATGTTGTTGCGGACGACCTCCTGGGTGCCCGGCGCCGCGCCGGCCGGCCGTGCGCGGTCGAAGCTCCCCGCCACGTACACGGTGTTGCCGACGACGACCTGGGACCACGCCACACCGTTCATCTGCACCGTCGGCAGGCCGTCGGCGGTCACGGTCCGGGGCGTGGCGGGCGACGGGACCGGCGGTGCGGAGTCCGCTCGTGCGCCGGTGGGCGCGAGCATGCCCATCACGCCCGCCACCAGGAGGGCACTGAGCGCGCCCGACAGAATGCGCGCAGGAGCGCCCGACCACGACGTCATCGTCACAGATCCCCGTTCCGGCCGCCCCCGTGGCCGCCCCCCATGTACTACTGGGAGTAACGATGCACGACCCGAAACCGCCGGCGCGTCACCCGATCCGGTACATCACGACGGCGAAGGGGCACGCTTCGGCCCAGGAGGTCACGCTCGGTGAGCGGGCCGGCGTGCTCGGGTGACCCGTCAGGGGCCCACACGGGCGATGAAGGACGTGAACTGGACCGTCGTGGCCGCGGTCGTGTTGCTCGGCCGGTGAGCCATGAGGCTGAAGCCACCGGGCACCTGCAGCTGCGCCGTGGTGTCCGTCCACGTCATCTGCGGCGCGGACGGCTCGGTCGTCCCCTCGCGCCAGACCGTCGCGGCGATCCGCGTGGGGTTGGTCCCCGTGACCAGGACCCGCGCCTGCAGCGTCGTCCCTGGTGCGTAGGTCAGCCCCGGCACGATCAGCTCCCCACCCGGGAACGCCTCACCGCCGTCGGAGTAGCGGGACAGCGCCAGCGCCACCCGTCCGTCGGCCATGAGTCGCACCCGGACGCGGTAGGCCTGGAGAGTCGCGACGAACCGGCCGCCCACGTAGACGTAGGTGCCCGACCCGGTGGCCACCGAGCTGACCGAGAACGACGTCAGGACCTCCGCGCTGGTCTGCGACACTCCGTTCAAGTACGAGGCCGTGTTGTTGCCGGCTCCGGGCAGCGCGAACGAGGCCGCACCCGGCGACACGGACTGGCGGGTGCCGCCCTGCCACACCGTCCACGGGCCACCCACGTCCGCCGTGCCGAGGCCCCCGCTGACCGTCCGGTTGAACGTGTCGGTGGCCAGCACGGCGGGTCCGGGCGTCCCGCTGACGGTCACGGGGTGACTGGTGGTACCCGTCTGCCCGTCGTCGTCGGTGACGGTGAGGGTCACGGTGTAGGTCCCGCCGGCCGCGTAGGTGTGCGAGGTGGTCGGGCCGCTGCTGGTGCGGACGCTCCCGTCGCCGAAGTCCCACGCCCACGAGGCGAGCGGACCACCCCCGGGCTCGTTGGACCCGCCCCCGTCGAAGGCCACGTCGAGCCCGGTGACCGTCTCGGTGAACTGGGCGACCGGCGGCACGTCGGGCGCGGTCAGCGTGACCGTCCGGGTGGTCGTTCCCGTCGCTCCGGCGTCGTCCCTGACGGTCAAGGTGATGGTCCGGGTGCCGCCGGCGGCGTAGCTGTGGCTCGCTGACGGCCCCGTGGTGGTCTCCACCGGCGAGCCGTCACCCCAGTTCCACGCGTAGCTGGTGATGGTGCCGTCGGCATCGGTCGACGCGGCGGCGTTCACGGCGACGGTCAGATCCGTCGGCGTCGCGGTGAACGAGGCCGACGGCGGCTGGTTGACCGGCCCGCCGCTGGTGCCGGCGGTGTGGTGGCCGGCGACCTGGCTCTGGCTGAGCGCCGTCGGGTAGACGGCGACCTCGTCGATCCGGCCGTCGAACCACTGCGAGCCGCTCCACGTGGAGTCCCCGCCGACGCGCCAGTAGCCGTAGTAGTTCGGCCCCACGGTGGTGCTGGCCCGGGTGGCCACCCGGACGCCGTCGACGTAGAGCATCATCCCGGCGTTGCTCAACGTGGCCACGACATGGTGCCAGTTGCCGTCGTTGAGGCCGGTTCCGCTCTGGATGACCCGGCGCTGGTTGGTCTCGGTGACCCCGAACAGGACCCGCCCCGAGGTGTCCATGTAGACGTGCCGGTCGTAGACGCTGCTCGTCCCCGTGTTCGAGTTGCCGAATCCGACGATCTTGCCGCCGCCGGTCGACGTCGTCCGGAACCAGGCCTCGACGCTGAACTCGCTGGGTGCCTGCACGAGCCGCTGGGCGGCAGCGGCGCTCGCCGAGGTCCCGTCGAACGTCGTCGCGGTGTTCGGGTCGCCACTGATCGCGCCGCCCGAGCCGCGGGTGACGCCGGAGCCCACCGTGAGGTCGTTGCCGCCGATGCCGGCGAACGCCGTCGTGCCCGAGGCCTCGCCCAGCGGCCAGTGGTCGGTGGCGCCGTCGGCGGCGACCACACCGGCGTAGGGCCGGGCGGTCGCGCTGCCGGCCGGGACGGTGACCGAGACCGAGCTCGTCTGGACGGTGTTGCCGAACGGATCGCTGGCGCTCACCCGGTACGAGTGGGTGCCGGTCCGGCCGACGTCGGAGAAGCCGCCGTACTCGAGGTTCCACCACCGCGACGCCCGGGTCACCGTGTGGATCGGCGTCGTGCCGCCGTCGCGGAACACCCGGTACGTCAGGTGTTCGTTGTCGTAGTCCCAGGTCTCGCGCCAGCTGATGCGCGCGACGCCGGGCGCGGAGACGACGGCGGCCGCGCTGAAGCCGCTGGTCTGCGGGCCGACGGCGTTGGGCGCGATGTCGGGCATCGCGAAGCGCACCAGGCCCTGCTGGGCGCGGCCGTTCACCCGCGGGAACTCTCCGCCGTAGGAGACGTAGCGGCCGTTCCCGGTGACGCTCCAGCTCCCCTGGTACTGGCCGGTGTAGGTGCCCGAGGCGATCTCGGGGTTCCACGCGAGCTGGGTGCCGGCGGGCTTGCCCACCCAGTTCACGTGGGTGCCCCAGCGGACCACCGTGGTCGGCGTCGTGGTGTAGGCGGTCCCGCGCTTCTCCACCCGCGGGTTCTGCTCGATCTGCCCGCCGATGCTGTCGCAGTTGTGCGTGTGGCTGGCGACGTAGAGCGCGCCGTGCATCGGATAGGTGTCGTACGTGTCCCCGCGGCAGTCGTTGATCACGATCAGGTTGCCGCCGTCGGCGGTCGCCGCGAAGTTGCCCTCCACGTTCCCCGGGCCGTAGTAGTCGTAGCCGCTGCCGTACACGGTGGTGCCGTCGGTCGAGAGGCTGTAGATCGCGGAGTTGACGCCCTGGTTGGTGATCAGCTGGTTGATCGCGAACGGGCGATTGGCGCCGCTGACCGGGTCCAGCGCGGCCACGCCGGTCGCCTTGACGCCGTTCATCGAGTCGAACCGGCCGGCCGCCACCACCTGGTTGCCGCCGCCGGTCACGACCAGCGCCATGACCGCGTTGCTCGTGTTGGTGTTGCCGTCCCGGTTGCCGCTGGTCGGGCCCACGCCGGGCTGCGGAGCCCACGGGAGCAGCGCACCGTTGGCCGTCGACACCGCGGCCAGGCGGTTCCGGCTGACCCCGCCCACCGCGGTGATGCTGCCGCCCATGTACAGGGTGCTGTTGGTCGCCGCGAGAGCCCGCACCTGTGAGTTGACGCTGGGGCGGAAGGTGTCGACCAGGGCGCCCGCCGGCGTGAGGGCCGCCACGCGGTTGCGCACCGAGCCGTTCACGGTCGTGAAGTCGCCGCCCACGTAGAGCCGTGAGCCGTCGGGAGAGGCGGTGATGGACAGCGCCTGGGCGTTGAGGCTGGGCGCGAAGGACGTGACCAGCGCGCCGGTCGTGATGTCGTAGGCCAGGATGTGGTTGCGCACCGACTCCTGCTGGCCGGCGGCCGCCCCGGCCGGGCGGGCCCGCGTGAACGAGCCGACCACGTACACGGTGTTCCCGATGGCGACCTGGTCCCAGGCGACGCCGTTGATCTGCACGGTCGGCAGCGCATCGGCCGACACGGTGGTGGGGTTGGCGGGGCCGGCCTGGGGCGGGGCGGAGTCGGCGCGCGCCCCCTCGGGCGCGAGCAGCGCCAGCATCCCGGCGATCAGCAGCTGGCTCGCGGCGAGTGCGCAGAACCGGGTGAGCGGGCTGTCGGCACGTGGTCCCATGTCTCCCCGGTTCACCGATCGTCCTCGGCCGACGATCTCCGCGGCCCGAGCGCGGATACTAAGCGTGACCTTCCGGGGCGCATAGGCCTTGCGCCGTTCCTCGACGAGGGAAAACGGCATCATCCAGGCCAGGTGCGGTCACTGTTCGTGACCGGCGCAAGCAGCAGGCGCCGCCACTCCTGTCGCGGAGTGGCGGCGTCGATCAGTCGACGGCGCCCGTGAACAGCAGCAGCGGTGCCCCTGCCTGGTAGCCCACCTCGATGGTCACCAGGTCGCGGACGTCCGTGGGCACGCTGAACACGTAGACACCTTCCCCCGAGGCGCCCGATTCCAGGCGGCCGCCGAACGGGCGACGGGAGGGGTCGTCGAGCGGCGAGGCCGGCGAGCGATCCTCGCCGTAGTACGTGTTGACCGCCACGCCGTCGAGCCAGATCGGCTCGTCGGTGCCGTTCTCTATGCGCACGGTGATCCGCAGTGCCGGACCTGCGACGTTGCCCGGCCCGACTGCGGTCCCCTGGATCGACTCGATGCTCGGCAGCGTCGCCACGACGCCGTTGCCGACGGCGGCCGGAGCGTCGAGGGCGACCTCGGGCAGCGCCGGCGGCAGTTCGTCGACATTGCCCGTCGGACCGGTCGGCGTGGGCGTGGGCGGCGGCGGGATCACGCTGGTGTCGCGCGCCGACGACGACGTCGCCCCGGTTGCCGCCGCGTTCGTCGTCCCCTCGTCGTCATCGTTGCCGAGGACCACGACCAGCGCGACCAGCGCGGCCACGAGGACCGCTGCGGCAGCCGCCAGCAGCAGCAGCCGGCGACGGTCGCGCGCAGGCGGGGCGACCGTGCCTGCCTGCCGACCGTTCGGCTGCGCCTTCCCGCCCGTCATCGGGGCAGCCGGCCGATCTCGCGGAACCACTTCAGGCAGGCCAGCACCAGGTAGCCGGCGGTGGCGGCGAAGAGGAATCCGTAGACCGAGATGAAGACCATGGGGGCGCCGAGGAGGAGGAAGACCCAGCACAGCAGTCCGTAGTCCGTGGGGACGACGACGAGGGACCGGAGAACGCTCGGGCGCTCGCTGGTGCGGGCGGCGCGGGTGACCGCGCCGTGGCGCTCGCGCAGGGCCTCGTTGAGCATCGTGCCGAAGAAGAGGACCGCGCCGACGACGCAGTACCCCAGCGGGATCAGCAGCAGCGGACCGCGCTCGACGGTCTCGAAGCGGTACAGGCCGATGAGCACGGCCAGGTGCAGGCTCGAGGTCTTGGCGGCGTCGACCATGTGGTCGAGCCACTCGCCGGCGGGCGACCCGCCACCACGCAGCCGGGCCAGCTGGCCGTCGGCCGCGTCGAAGGCGTAGCCGACGACCAGGCACGCGGTCACCGCGGCGCCCATCCCCCACGACGGAGGCACGAGCGCCAGCAGCGCGATCGCCGTGGCGGTGAAGGTCGCGCTGATGCCCGTGACGGCGTTCGGGGTGAGCCGGGCGTGGTAGGCCAGGGCCGCGAGGACCCGGCCCAGCTTGCGGTTGACGAACCGGGAGTAGGCCGGCGCGCCCTTGGCACCCTTCTGCGCCGCCGAGAGCCGGCGGATGGTGTCCGCGATGGTCTGCACCGGCGCCTCTGCCGGTCGCAGGCTGGTCGTGGTCATGTCGCTCCCCCGTGGCGTCCCCGCTGGGGGTGGCGCCGTGCGGTGATCGGTGGTGAGGGCAGGACGGTCATGACCGTCCGGTGAGGCTGGCCGAGGATGCCACGGGGCCCCCCGTGGCGGGCGGAACCGACGCGCTGCGTCGTCCACTGGGCCGCCGCGCGGGCACGTCTCCGGCGACGAGTCGCTGGGCGAGCTGTTCGTATCCGGCGGCCACGTCGTCCCAGTCGTAGGTCGCAGCCAGCTCGCGTGCCCGCAGTCCGGCTTTGTGCACGCGCTCGGGGTCGGACTCGGCCTCGGTCACCAGGGCGGCGACGTCCGCAGCGTCGGTGAAGAAGTGGCCCGAATCCTCGACCACCTCGCGGTTGAAGTCGACGTCGTAGGCCAGCACCGCCGTTCCCGCACCGATAGCGCGGAGGAGGGAGGGATTGGTACCGCCCACCGAGTGGCCGTGCAGGTAGGTGTAGGCGTTGGCGTACAGCTGATCGAGCTGTCGCTGGTCCCAGACCCCCCGAGGAAGCGCACGCGGTGGTCGGCCAGGGCGCGCACCCGGCCGGTGTACTCGTCCGAGTACGGAGCCGAGCCGACCACGACCAGCGGCTTGCGCGCGCCGCTGCGCCGGTAACCGTCGACGATGACGTCGACGTGGTTCTCCGGCTCGAAGCGGGCGACGACCAGGTGGTAGCCACCGGGCTCGAGGCCGAGCTCGGCGAGCCGGTCCGACCCGGGCGCGATAAGCGGCGCGCCGTAGGTGAGCAGGGTCGTGGGCGCGTCGAACTCGCGCTGGTAGTAGTCGGCGATGCCCACGGCGTCGGCGATCAGGGCGTCGGACCAACGGACCGCCATGCACTCGGCCATCCGGTAGTACCGCCGGCCGACCGGGCCCCACTTGGCCCGCTTCCACTCCAGCCCGTCCACGTGCGTGGCGACCGGGATGCGAGCCAGCCGCATCAGCGGCAGCAGCGGCGCGTTCGCCGCGTTGAAGACGATGGCGGCGTCCGTGCGATGGCCGAGCAGGTGCCCCACCGACAGTGCCGTGTGGCTGAGCGTTTCCAACGAGCGGCGGCGAGCGGCCGGCAGGTGCACCAGCCGCATGCCCAGGTGCTCGTCGGGCCCGTCGGCCTGACCGGGCGTCGACCGGCAGTAGACGACCACGTCGTGCCCGCGGGTGACCAATCGGCGGCCCACCTCCTCGACGGCGGTCTCGAAGCCGCCGTACCGGGCCGGCACCCCCGTGTGCCCACCAGGGCGATCCGCATCGAAGCTCCGTCCGTCGGTTCGTGGAGGTCAGCCGGGTGGCGTCGTCGACGCTGCCCGGCCGTGCTGCCCGTACAGGATCGAGGCGACAGGGCGGTGCCGAGCCCTTCCCGCCGGACACCGTGACCCGGAGGAGTGACGCTCGGACGAGGGGGTCAGTAGGCCCCGGACCGGGACAGGACCGCGCGGCCGGTCTTCCAGAGGATGAGCATGTCGAGGGCCAGCGACCAGTTCTCGACGTAGCGCAGGTCCAGGCGGACCGACTCCTCCCACGACAGGTCGCTGCGGCCCGAGATCTGCCACAGGCCGGTCAGACCGGGCTTCACCAGCAGCCGCCGGCTCACCTGGTTGTCGTACCGGGCGACCTCGCCCGGCAGCGGCGGCCGCGGGCCGACCAGCGACATCGTGCCGCGCACGACGTTGAACAGCTGCGGCAGCTCGTCGAGGGACAGGCGGCGCAGCAGCCGGCCCACCGGGGTGACCCGCGGGTCGGAGCGCATCTTGAACAGCAGTCCGTCGGAGATGTTGTCACCGCGCAGGTCCTCGAGCCGGCGATCGGCGTCGGCGATCATGCTGCGGAACTTCAGCATGGTGAACGAGCTGCCGTTCAGGCCGATCCGCTCCTGGCGGTAGAGCACCGGGCCGGGGCTGGTCAGCTTCACGGCGATCGCGATGCCGGCGAGAACCGGAGCCAGCAGCACCAGGACGACGGCGGCGACGGCGCGATCGAAGCCGCCCTTGATGACCCGGCGCCAGCCCTCGAAGCACGGCTGCTCGACCGAGAGCAGGGGCAGCCCCTCGAAGGGACGGATGTGCAGGCGCGGGCCGGCGACCTCGATCAGACCCGGCGCGACCAGCAGCTCGATGCCGGTGCCCTCGAGCTGCCAGGACAGCTGCCGCAGGTACTGGGCGGCCGTCTCGCTGGCGGAGGTCACGGCGATGGTGTCGGCGTCGACCTCGGCGGCCAGCGACAGGACGTCGTCCAGACCGCCGACCGGCACGCCGGCCCCCTGGGTCACGCGAACGCGGTCGGCCGGGGTCACGCACGCAGCGACGACGTCGAGACCCGCGTAGCGCTCCCGCTGCAGCCGCTCCACCAGCTCCAGGACGGCGCCGCCACGTCCGACGACGACGACGCGCTTGGTGCACCGGCCCGCCGACCGGAGGCGACGGAGCTGGATGCGGGCGGCGTAGCGCCCGAGCAGCGTCACCAGGGTGAGCGCCGGGATGGCGACGACCACGAGGATGCGGCTGAGGTCGAGCTGCGCGGCGTAGGACAGGAAGCTGGCGAAGGCGAGGAGCAGGAAGCCGGCGCGGCCGACGCGGCGGTACTCGTCGCTGCCGGTGCCGTAGACGCGCTCGGAGTAGGCGCCGGTGGCCCCCAGCAGAGCGGGCCACGCGACGACGAGGCCGAGCGCACCCCACAGCAGCGGGGTCGAGACGTCGAGGTAGGTGCCGCGGGCCAGCAGCACGGCGCCGGCGGCGACAGCGGCCGACACCGTCTCGAAGGCGACCAGCGCGGCGGAGTAGGAGCGGATCCAGCGCGGCGCGGAGCGGCGGGTCAGAGGCCGGGGGCCGGTGGGGGCAGCCGCTCCGGCGGCCGCCGTCCCATCCAGTGCGACCGTTCGGTCGTTCACCTGCCGGTGATCGAGAAGCATGCATTCCCCCCGGAACTCGTAACACTCAGTAGCTGGAGGAACACTCCCGGCGGAACGGCACAGCTGTGAGCTGGCCGTTCGTGCAGGTGATCCCCCGACTTCACAAAAACACTCACAGAGAGTCATCACACCGTCAACACGGTCCGTGACCGTTCACCCGATGGAGGGCGACGAAGGTGGCGGGTCTCACGCCACGTCACCCGACCGCGCCAGGCCCAGCATCGATCTCTCCCGGTCACCCGCTCCGCCGGGTGCGGCAGTGGAGGGCGCGGCCCGGCCGCACCCTCCACCGCCGGCTCGCCGGATCAGTCCGGGTGGACCGCGGTCACGATGAAGCTGGTGAACCGCACCGCGGTCGCCGCGGTCGCACTGGTGGGCCGGGAGGCCGCCAGACCCACGCTGCCGACGGTCTGCAGCGCGGCCGTGGTGTCGGTCCGGGACAGCTGCGGCGCCGCGGGCTCGGGAGAGCCGGCCGCCCACACCGTGGCGCGGATGTCGGTGCTCCCCGTACCCGAGACCTGGACCCGCACGTGCAGCGTCGTCCCGGGCGCGTAGGTCAACCCCGGCACCATCTGCTCGCCACCGGGCCACGCCTCGGTCCCCCCGGACAGGCGGGACAGGGCCAGGCCGACCGACCCGTCCGCGGCCACCCGCACGCGCACCCGGTACTCCTCCCCCGACCCGACCCGGCGTCCGGTCACGTGCACGTACGTGCCCGCTCCCGTCGGCATCGAGGACAACCGGAAGGAGGTCCGGACGTCCACCGCGGTGTGCGAGACCCCGGGCAGGTAGGACCCGGTGTTGTTGCCGGCAGCCGGGAGGCCCAGCTCGGCCACCCCCGGCGTCACCGACTGCCGGTCCGCTCCGACGGCAACCGCCCACGGGCCGCCCACGCCGGCGCTGCCCAGCCCGCCGGTCACGGACCGGTTGAAATCGTCCGCGGCGAGCACACCCGCAGGAGCTGCCGTGACCGTCACCTGCTCGGTGACCGACGCCGTCGCGCCGTCGTCATCGGTCACGGTCAACGTCACCGGGTAGGTGCCGGCGGCCGCGTACGCGTGTCCCGTCGTCGCGCCCGAACCGGTCGTGCCGTCGCCGAAGTTCCAGGCGTAGGAGGCGATCTGCCCGTCGGGGTCGGCGGATGCCTGGGCGTCGAAGAACGCCGCGGCGCCGTCCACCTCGACGGTGAACCGGGGCTCGGGTGCACGGTTGACCGACCCGCCCGACACACCCAGGCGGTGGTGGGCGGCGACCCGGTCGGCTCGCAGCGCGACGGGGTAGATCGCCACGTCGTCGATCACGCCGTTGAAGTACTGCGCGCCCGCCCAGGTGGCGTCCCCCCCGATGCGCCAGTAGCCGCTGTAGGGCTGGCCCGACGTGACACCCGCACGCGAGGCCGCCAGGACCCCGTCGACGTACAGCGCCATGCCGGCAGGGCCCAGCGACGCCACGACGTGGTGCCACCGGCCGTCGTTGTAGGCAGTCGGGGGGCTGATGACCTGCCGGGTGCCGGTGTGCACCCCGAACAGCAGCCGTCCAGCGGCGTCCATGTACAGGTGCCGGTCGAGGCTGGTGCTGTTGGCGGTGGTCCGGGAGTTGCCGAAACCGACGATCTTCCCGCCGGTCGTCGACGTCGTCTTGAACCAGGTCTCGATCGAGAAGACGTTCGGTCCGGGCACCGCGGTCTGCGTCGCCAGCAGACCGGTGTTGGTGCCGCTGAACCGGTAGGCGGTGTCGGCGTCGCCGCTGAGCGCTCCGGGCTGACCGCGCGTGATCCCGCTGTTCACCGGGAGGTCGGTCAGGCCTGCGTGGTCGAACGCCGTGCTGCCCGAGGACTCCCCGAGCGGCCAGTAGCTGCTCGCGCCGTCCGCCCGGACCGCGTCGGCGTACGGGCGCCGGGCGACGCTGCCCGCCGCCACCTGCACGGTGGTCCACGGAGAGCTCGCCTGGTTGCCCATGGGGTCCACGGCGGTGACCCGGTACGTGTGGGTTCCGGCAGGCACCCGGAGGTCGGTGAAGTGCATGGCCGGCGCGGTCCACCACATGTTGCGGCGGGTCATCTCGTGCACGGGCGTGGCGGTGTTGCCGTCCCGGTAGACGCGGTAGGTCAGCCACTCGTTGTCCTGGTCGCTCGTGGCGCGCCAGGACAACCGGGCCATGCCACCCACGGGAGAGGTCACGGTCGGAGTCAGGTTGGCCGCGCTCGGCCCGACCTTGTTGGGCGCGACCGAGGGCATCGCATACCGCACGAGCCCCTGTTGCCGCACACCGTTGACGTGTGGGAACTCACCGCCGTAGACGACGTAGTCACCGGCGGCCGCGACGCTCCAGCCGGCCTGGAGCTGCCCGGTGTAGGTGCCCATGCCCATCGTGGGGAACCACGGCAGCAGCGAGGGCGCCGGTCGGAACTGCATGAGCGCGCCGCTCCACCTGCCGTCGGCGAGCCGGCTGTTGGTCAAGGTGGCGGTGCCGGTCTTGCCGGTGGCCGCCAGGCTCATGGCCGTCGCGTACTTGAAGACGCGGGGGTTCTGCTCCGGGAAGCCGCCGATGTTGCTGCAGACATGGGCATGGCTGGCCAGGTACAGCGCGCCCCGGAACGGGAAGCTGGAGTAGGTGTCGCCGTGGCACTCGTTGATCCAGTTGAGGATCCCGCCGTCGGCCGTGGCCGAGAAGGCGCCCTCGAGGTTCCCGGGGCCGTAGAAGTCGTAGGCCGTGCCGTACACGTTCACCCCGTCGGTCGACAGGCTGTACACGGCGGAGTTGACGCCCTGGTTGGTGAGGATCCGGTTGACGTTGAACGGACGTGTCTGGCCCGTTCTGGCGTCCAGAGCGCCCACACCGGTCGCCTTGGTGCCGTTGAGGGTGTCGAAGCGGCCGGCGGCGACGACCTGGGAGCCGCCCCCGGTCAGCACCAGAGCCATGACGACGTCACTTCGGGTCGTCTTGCCGTCCCGGTTCAGCAGCGGCCCGGACCCGGGTCGCGGCGCCCAGGGCAGCAGCGGCCCGTTCGCCGCGACGGCGGCCAGGCGATGGCGGGAGACGGAGCCGACGGACGTGAACGAACCACCCAGGTAGACCGAGCTGTTCGTGGCCGCGATCGCCCGCACCTGGCCGTTGACGCTCGGCCGCCACTCCGCGACCAGCTGGCCGGTCGCGGTGCTGTAGGCGGCGATCCGATTGCGCACCTGCCCGTCGGCCTGCGTGAAGTCGCCTCCGACGTAGATGCGTGACCCGTCCGGCGATGCGGTGACCACCAGCGCCTGCGCGTTGAGGCTGGGCGCGAAGGAGGTGATCAGCTCGCCGGTGCGGATGTCGTAGGCCAGGAGGTTGTTCCGCACGGTCTCCTGCGTCCCGGGGGCGGCCCCGGCGGGACGGGCGCGGGTGAACTTGCCCGCCGCGTAGACGGTGTTGCCGACGACGACCTGCGACCAGACCACGCCGTTGATCTGCACGGTGGGCAGCGGGTCCGCGGTCACGGTGGTGGGCGTGGCCGGATCGGCGGGGTTCTGCGGCGCCGAATCGGCGCGCGCGGCCGTCGGTGCGGCCACCCCGGCTCCCGCCAGGACGAGCACTGCGGCCAGCCCGGCCACTGCTCGGCGGAACCTGTGGGACGTCGTCCCGTGTGCGGTCATGCTGGCTTCCCCCGTGTACCTCGACACCACCCCACCGGCGCACTGGTGCGGCCGGTGAATACGGAGCGTGACGTTTGCACGGGGAGCGGTCCTGGCGTATCGCACGACCAGGTGACGAGCTGGGGAAATCACCCGCCCGGGCGGGACCCTTGTGACGCTGAGTGATCGATCCCTGTCCGCCCGCTGAGATTGTCGGCGTCCTCGCCCGCGCGCAGCAGGACCGGGAGACGGGCGACCGGGACGGTCAGGTGCGCGCGTGGACCTCGTTCTGCGCGGCCTCGAGCCCACGCGCCAGCAGCGCCTCGACGGCGTCTGCGGCCTCGGCGACGAGCAGGTCGAGCTCCTTGCGCTCGGTCGCGGAGAAGTCCTTGAGCACGAAGTCGGCCGCGTCCTGGCGGCCGGGGGCCGGCCGATGCCGACGCGCACCCGCAGGTAGTCCTTGGTCCCGGTCGAGCGGGTGACCGAGCGGAGGCCGTTGTGGCCGCCCTCGCCGCCGCCGCGCTTGAGGCGGACGGCCGCGAACGGGATGTCGAGCTCGTCGTGGACGACGACGAGATCGTCGACCGGGAGGTGGTGGTAGTCGAGCAGGCCGCGGACCGGCCCGCCGGACTCGTTCATGTACGTGAGCGGGCGCGCGAGGACGACGCGGCGGCCGGCCAACCGGCCCTCGCCCGAGACGGCGCGCGCCCGCGCGCCCTTGCCGGGCGACAGCTTGATGCCGGCGCGGCGAGCCAGCTCCTCGAGCACCATGACACCGACGTTGTGCCGGTTGCCCGCGTAGCCCGGGCCGGGATTGCCGAGGCCCACGACCAGGAAGGGGCCCTCGGAGGGTGCGGACGCCTCGGGGGCGCCGGCGGTGCCGGCGCCCCCGAGGGTCGTGCCGTCGGTCAGGGGATGTCCTCTTCCGGTCAGCCGTTGTCCGCGGACTTCTCGGCGGAGTCCATGGACTCGCCACTGCCCTGGTCCTGGGGCTCGGGCACGACGTCGCCCTCGCCGGCGCCGTCGGCCGCCTCGCCGGACTCCTCGCGCTCGATGCCGGCCTCGGCCTCGGCCTCCTCCAGCTCGGCCTCCAGCGCCTCGGCGGTCGGGGCGGCCATCAGGTTGACGACCAGCGCCTCGGCGTCGGTGAGCAGGGTGGCACCGCGCGGCAGCGTGAGGTCTCCGGCGGTGAAACCCTCGCCGACGCCGCGGCCGGTCACGTCGACCTCGATCGACTCGGGGATGCTCGTGGCGGCCACCTGCACCGAGACGGTGTTCAGCTCGATGCTGACCAGCGTGTCGGGGCCGGTCTCGCCGACCACGACGACCGGCACGTCGACGGTGACCTTCTCGCCGCGGCGGACGATGACCAGGTCGACGTGCTCGTGGGTGCGCTTGAGCGGGTCGCGCTGCACGGCCTTGGTCAGGGCCAGCTGCTCCTTGCCGTCGAGGACGACGGTCAGCAGGGCGTTGCTGCCCCCGTTGCGCAGGGCGGCGGCGAACTCGCGGGCCGGCAGCGACAGGTGGACGACGTCCTGGCCGTGGCCGTAGAGGACGGCGGGGATGCGACCCTCGCGGCGGGTGCGGCGGGCGCTGCCCTTGCCGAACTCGGTGCGGGTCTGGGCTTCGAGGCGGAAGTCGGCCACGGTGATGTGCTCCTCAGCGGATGGATCGGTCTGCGGGCCGGCGCACGAGCGCGGACACACCGTCAGGGCCGTAGAACCACCGGGGCATGCACGTCGATCACGGAGAAACGGGTCTCCCTCGCCGGGCAACCATGTCAATGTACCCGGCCTCCGGCCGGGCGCCGCGGCCACGTGCCGTTCCCCGGCTGCGACGAGCCCTTCTCTCGCGCGTCGGGGGACCCTGCGGGCCCCCACTCCGCCCGACGCTCCGCTGGGCCCGGCGCCGCCTCGAGGACCCTGCGGGCCCCGCTCGGCAGCACCGATGGACTAACTGGCTCCGTCGAAGAGGCTGGTGACGGAGCCGTCCTCGAAGACCTCCTTGATCGCCCGGGCGAGCAGCGGGGCGATCGAGAGGATCGTGAGCTTGTCGAACAGGCGCTCGGGCTCGATCGGCAGCGTGTTGGTGACGATGACCTCGCTGATCTTGCTGTTCTTCAGCCGGTCGACCGCCGGGCCGGAGAGCACACCGTGGGTCGCGGTGACGATGACGTCGGCCGCGCCGGCCTCGAAGAGCGTCTCGGCGGCCTTCACGATGGTGCCGCCGGTGTCGATCATGTCGTCGACCAGGATGCACACCCGGCCCTCGACCTCGCCCACGACACGGTTGGCGACGACCTCGTTGGGCCGCAGCGGGTCGCGGGTCTTGTGGATGAACGCCAGCGGGACGCCCCCGAGCTTGTCGCTCCAGCGCTCGGACACCCGCACCCGGCCGGAGTCCGGGGAGACCACGGTGAGCTCCCGGTCGCCCCAGCGCTCGCAGACGTGGCCCACGAGCAGGTCGAGGGCGAAGAGGTGGTCGACGGGTCCGTCGAAGAAGCCCTGGATCTGGGCGGTGTGCAGGTCGACGGCCATCAACCGGTCGGCGCCGGCGGTCTTGAACATGTCGGCGACCAGGCGCGCGGAGATGGGCTCGCGGCCGCGGTGCTTCTTGTCCTGCCGGGCGTAGGGGAAGAAGGGCGCGACGACGGTGATCCGCTTGGCCGAGGCCCGCTTGAGCGCGTCGACCATCAGCAGCTGCTCCATGAGCCAGGTGTTGATGGGCGCGGTGTGGCTCTGCACGACGAAGGCGTCGCAGCCGCGCACCGACTCCTCGAACCGGACGAACAGCTCGCCGTTGGCGAACTCGTAGGCGGCGGTCGGCGTGGGGGTGACGCCGAGGTGGCCGGCGATCTCGTCGGTCAGCTCGGGGAAGGCCCGCCCGGAGAAGAGCATCAGGCTCTTGCTGGTCGCCTGCCTGATCGCGCTCATCGGCTTCGCCGTCCCTACTCGTCGGTGTCGTGACCGGGGTCGCCGGCGGGGCTCTCCGCCCGGCGCTCGGCAGCCTCCGCGGCCCGTGCCGCGGGCGACCCTGACCGACGGCGACGCACCCAGCCTGCCACATTCCGCTGCGGTGACCGTGCGACGGCCATGGCCCCGGGGGGCACGTCCGAGGTGATCACCGACCCTGCCGCCGTGTAGGCGCCGTCCCCGACCGTGACCGGCGCCACGAGCATGGTGTCCGAGCCGATGCGCACGTGGTCGCCCACCGTGGTGCGGTGCTTGGCGACGCCGTCGTAGTTGACGAAGACGGTGGCCGCGCCGATGTTGGCGCCGGTGCCGATCGTGGCGTCCCCCACGTAGGAGAGGTGCGGCACCTTGGAGTCCTCACCCACCTCTGCGTTCTTCGTCTCGACGAAGGCGCCGACCCTCGACCGCGTCGCGAGGCGGGTGCCGGGCCGCAGGTAGCTGAACGGGCCGACGGACACCCGCGGACCGATGTCGGCGCCGAGGCAGTGCGACCGCAGCACGGTGGCCTCCTCCCCCACCCTGCAGTCGGCCAGCGTGGTGTCCGGCCCCACGACGGCCCCGGCGGCGACCGACGTCGTCCCCTTGAGCTGCGTGCCGGGCTCGAGGACGACGTCCGGCGCCACGGTGACGGTCACGTCGACCCAGGTGGTCGACGGGTCGACGACGGTGACGCCGGCGCGCATGAGGCCGTCGAGCAGGCGCTCGTTGAGCGTCCGCCCGCGGTCGGCGAGCTCGCGCCGGTCGTTGCAGCCGAGGACGTCGTCGGGGTCGCCGGCCACGAACGCGCCGACCGGAGCGCCGTCGGCGACGAGCAGCACGACGACGTCGGTCAGGTACTGCTCGCCCTGGGCGTTGGCGGAGCCGACGCCGGCGAGGCTGCGCCGCAGGGCGGCGGCGTCCGCGACGTAGACACCGGCATTGATCTCCCGGATGGCCCGCTGCGCGTCGGTGGCGTCCCGCTCCTCGACGATGGCCTGGACGCCACCGTCCGCGCCGCGGACGACGCGGCCCAGCCCGGTGGGGTCGTCGACCTCCGCGGTCAGGACCGTGAGCAGGCTGCCCGCCCGCTTGTGGGCCGCGACGAGGTCGATGACCGTCGTCGCGCGCAGCAGCGGGGCATCCCCGTTGAGGAGCAGGACCGGGCCCTCGATGTCGGACAGCGCCGACAGCGCCACCGCGGCCGCGTGCCCGGACCCCAGCTGCTCCTCCTGGACGACGGGGACCGCCGCAGGCGCGATCTCCCGCAGGTGCTCCTCCACCGCCTCGCGGCCCGCGCCCACGACGACGACCGTGGCTGCGGCGGCGAGCGGCTCGGCGGCGGCCAGCACGTGGCCGAGCAGGCTGCGGCCGCCGATCGCGTGCAGCACCTTGGGCGTCGCCGAACGCATGCGGGTGCCCTGGCCGGCGGCGAGGACGACGACCGCCGCGACGGCCGGTTCGGATGTCTCCTGCGGGGTCACGGGTCTCCTCGGACGGCATCAGGGTCGGTGCTGGGGGACTCGGACTCGAACCGAGACTGCACGGCTCCAAAGGCCGGCGGGCTGCCGATTACCCCATCCCCCACCCGCGGCCCGGGCACGGACGACCGCCCGGAGGGCGCCGCGGAGGCGCCGAACGTACTCGGCACCTTCGGCGAGCCTAGGGCCGGGACGCCGGAGAGGCACCAATGGGCACCGGGGGCTCCGGTCGCCGTCCTCCCTACGGTCCCGTAGGTTCCGCCCTGTAGTCGCGGCGCCGTCGGTCCAGGACCGCACGCACGGCCGATCGATCAGCGCTCAGGAGTCCAGTTGTCCGCACCCGCCCTCACCCGGCCCATGGCGCCCCCGCTCGCGGAGCCGCATGCCGGCTTGCCCGCCAACGCGATCGGCAGGCACAAGAGCCACCTCGAGATCGTCACGCTCTACGTGATCGTGCTCGTCCCGTTCCTGGCACTCGCCGCCGTCGTCCCCGCGGTCTGGGGCTGGGGGCTGTCCTGGCTGGACGTCGGGTTGGCGGTCGGCTTCTACTACCTCACCCTGCTGGGCGTGACCGTGGGCTACCACCGCCACTTCACCCATGGCTCGTTCAAGGCCAAGCGCCCGCTCCGGCTGGCGCTGGCCGCCGCCGGCTCGATGGCGATCCAGGGGCCGGTCATCCAGTGGGTGGCCGACCACCGTCGGCACCACGCGTTCGCCGACCGGGCCGGTGACCCGCACTCGCCGTGGCGCTACGGCACCGACCTCCGGTCACTGCTCAAGGGCATGTGGCACGCCCACCTGGGGTGGACGTTCGAGCGCCGCAAGACCAACCAGGCCCGGTACGCCCCCGACCTGCTCAAGGACGCCGCCCTCGTGACGACGAGCAAGCTGTTCGTGGTCTGGGCGGCCCTCAGCCTCTTCCTCCCCGGCGTCATCGGCGGTCTGGTGACGGGCACCTGGGCAGGGGCATGGTCGGCGTTCTTCTGGGCCGGCCTCGTCCGCATCGCGCTGCTGCACCACGTCACGTGGTCGATCAACTCGGTCTGCCACGTCGTCGGCAACCGTCCGTTCGTCTCCCGCGACCGCGCGACCAACTTCTGGCCGCTGGCGATCCTCAGCGGGGGCGAGTCCTGGCACAACCTGCACCACGCCGACCCGACGTGCGCCCGTCACGGCGTCCTGCGCGGGCAGATCGACATCAGCGCCCGGGTGATCTGGATCTTCGAGAAGTTCGGCTGGGCGCGTGAGGTGAAGTGGCCCGACCCGGTCCGGCTGGCAACCAAGCGCCGCACCCCGGCTGCCGCCGCGACGTCGAGCTGAAGAAGCCCCCTCGCCCGCTCGGGGCGGTGCCCGGGTGGGCGTCGAGGGCAGGATGGCTCCCATGAGCAGCGGCGCCCAGCGTCCCCGCGTCCGGATGACGGGCGCCCAGCGGCGTCAGCAGCTGCTCGAGATCGGCCGCGAGCTGTTCGCGCAGAAGGGCTTCGAAGCCACCTCGATCGAGGAGCTCGCGGCCCGGGCCGACGTCAGCAAGCCCGTCGTCTACGAACACTTCGGCGGCAAGGAGGGCCTCTACGCCGTCGTCGTCGACCGCGAGATGCAGGCGCTGCTCGAGCGGTTCACCTCTGCGCTGTCGGCTCCCGGGCACCCGCGCGAGCTGCTCGAGCGCGCCGCGCTGGTGCTGCTCGACTACATCGAGGAGGACACCGACGGGTTCCGGGTGCTCACCCGCGACGCGCCGGTGACCAGCGGCGTCGGGGGGTTCTCGTCGCTGATCGGCGAGGTGGCCCGCAAGGTCGAGCACATCCTGGGTCGGCAGTTCGAGGCCCGGGGCTACGACGACGGGCTCGCCGAGCTCTACAGCCAGGCGCTGGTCGGCATGGTCGCCCTCGTGGGCCAGTGGTGGCTCGACACCCGCTCACCCGGCAAGCACGAGGTGGCCGCCCATCTGGTCAACCTCGCGTACAACGGCCTCGCCCACCTCGACCCGCACCCGGGGCTGCGCGCCCGCTAACCGATCAGGCGGGCGCCCGGCACCGGGCCGTGGACGGCGCGCACGGTGCGGAAGACCCCGGCGCCGGCGAGGGCGGCCGCCAGCCGGACCGCTGACGGCTCGTCACGCGCCAGGGCCGCCACGGTGGGCCCCGACCCGCTCACCAGTGCCGCCGCCGCCCCGGCGTCGGTGGCGGCCCTGAGTGCTCGTCCCAGCTCGGCCCGCAGCGACAGAGCCGGCGCCTGCAGGTCGTTGTGGAGGGCCTCGGCCAGCTCGTCGGGCACGCCGCTGCGCAGGGCCGCGAGCACCGGCTCGGCGGGCGCCAGGTCGGTTCCCTCGGGGAGCCGGCCGGCGGCCCGCAGGCGGTCGAGCTCCCCGTACACGGCCGGCGTGGACAGCCCTTCCCCGGCGATGCCGAGCACCCAGTGGCTCTGCGCTCTGGCCAGGACCGGAGAGAGCCGCTCGCCGCGGCCCGCGCCGAGGGCCACCCCGCCCGCCAGGCTGAACGGCACGTCGCTGCCGAGCTGGGCGGCCAGGACGGCGAGGTCCTCGCGGCCCGCCCGGGTACCCCAGAGGGCGTCGAGCGCGACCAGGGCCGCCGCGGCGTCGGCGCTGCCACCGGCGAGGCCCGCCGCGGCCGGGATGGTCTTCGCGATCGCGAGCTCGGCGTCCGCCGGGACCCCGGCCGCCGCGGACAGCAGCTCGGCGGCCCGCCAGACCAGGTTGGTGCGGTCGGCGGGGACGACGTCGGCGCCCTCGCCCGTCACCGACAGGGCCAGCCCCTCACCGGGCCGGGCGGTCACGGTGTCGAACAGCGAGACGGCGAGGTACACCGTGCGCAGCTCGTGGAAGCCGTCGGGCCGCAGCGGCCCCACACCCAGGTGCACGTTGACCTTGGCCGGGGCCTGGACCACGACGCCGGTCACGGGCCGACCGGTTCGGTAGCCGCGAGCCGGGCGAAGTCGGTGACGGTCAGCTGCTCGCCGCGGGCGGCCGGGTCGATGCCCGCGGCGCGCAACCGTGCCTCCGCGGCTGCGGGACTGCCCGCCCAGCGGGCGAGACCGGCACGCAGGCTCTTCCGGCGGGACGCGAAGGCCGCATCGATCACGTCGAACGTGGCGCGGCGGTCCCCCGGCGGTGGCGGGCGGCGGACCAGCGCGACCAGCCCCGAGTCGACGTTGGGCTGAGGCCAGAACACCGTGCGGCCCACCGCTCCGGCCCGACGGACCTCGCCGTACCAGGCGGCCTTGACCGACGGCACGCCGTAGGCGGGCGAGCCCGGCGCGGCGGCCAGCCGCTCGGCGACCTCGGCCTGCACGAGCACGAGCGCCCGGTCCAGCGTCGGCAGCAGTTCCAGCAGGGTCAGCAGCACGGGGACGGCGATGTTGTAGGGCAGGTTCGCCACCAGCGCCGTCGGTGGCGGACCGGGGATCTCCCGGATCCGCAGGGCATCGGCTTCGACGACCGTGAGCCGGCCGGTGAGGTCGGGACGACGGGCCGCCACCGTCTCCGGCAGCAGGGCGGCCAGCCGTGGGTCGATCTCCACGGCTACGACGCGGTCGACGACCGGCAGCAGCCCGAGCGTCAGCGAGCCCAGCCCGGGCCCGACCTCGAGGACGACGTCCTCGGGGACGAGGTCCGCGGTGCGCACGATCCGCCGGATCGTGTTGGCGTCGTGCAGGAAGTTCTGGCCGAGGGTCTTCGTCGGCCGCAGGTCGAGCCGCTGGGCCAGTTCGCGGATGACCGCCGGGCCCAGCAGCCCGTCGTCAGCAGCCGATCGGCTCAGCGGGGGAGGCCGAGCTTGGACGCGCAGCCCGGCCAGTCGCCGAAGCCGCCGCGCGCGGCCCGGACCTTCTCCGCGATCGCGATCTGCTGTTCCCGGCTGGCCTGGTGCGGCAGGCCGGCGCCGCCGTACGCCCGCCACGTGCCGGGGCTGAACTGGAGCCCGCCGTAGTAGCCGTTGCCGGTGTTGATGGCCCAGTTGCCGCCGGACTCGCACTGCGCCAGCCGGTCCCAGACGCTGCCGTCCGCGACTGCCGGAGCAGCCGGGCGCTCCTTGGTGCCGACCGTGACCTGCTCGGCCACGGGCTGCCGGGTGACCCTGGTGTTGAGCGTCTGGCGGGCGCTCTCGACCCCGTCGACGATCGTGACGCGGAAGCTGGTGACCTGCTCGCCGTCGACTCCCGAGACGGTCACGGTCTCCTCGCCCTTGAACGAGTCGGGGTCAGGGGTCTCGACCCGCTCGTGCGGGATCGGAGCGGCCGCCTGCACCTCCTGGACCTGCACGCGGAACACCTGGAGGCGCATGCGGTTGAGCAGGCCCTGCTCCAGGAAGAGGCTGGTCCGGTCGGTCTCGCTGAGCGTGATGTCGTGCTCGGCGAGCAGCTCGCCGGCGGTGGCGGCCGTGGTGCGCACGACGCGCTCCTGGCCGTCGGCGACCAGCACGATCTCCTTGGGCGTGGTGACCGTCAGCGCCATGCCGTCGAGGGGGAGGCGCTCGCTGCGGCTGGCGGAGAGGACGAGCCCCTCCTCGCGCAGGCCGAGCTGGTCGAGGGCGTCGTTCACCGACAGCGCGGTCACGTAGACCTCGCGCGAGACGCCGTCCACCGTGAGCTGCAGCGGGCGCGCCCGGTTCAGGATGACGGCGTCGCCGTCGGCGACGGGCTGGGCGGGGTTCGGGAGCACCACGTCGTGGGCGGCGGGCTCCAGGCCCTCCTCCTCGAGCACGTCGCCGACCGTGGCGGCATAGGTGCCGACCTCACGGACCTGCCCGTCGACGGTCAGGGTCACGGACTTCTCGGCGACGAAGTAGGCCAGCGTGCCGCCGACCAGTCCGAGCAGGACCACGGCGAACAGACTGAGCTGGAGAGAGCGGCGCACAACACTTCCACGGGGTCACAGAACCCGGGCAGGAGAACGGGCACGCCGTCCGAGGACGACGCGCCTGCGTGGTCCGCTCCGGACGGCAGCCGGCGAGAGCGTCAGCTCCCGGTCGGTGAACTCCGCCCGGGTCGGTCTCCACCCCGGCTGTCGGTCACGACACGATAACGAACACGGTGCGAGTGGCAAATGATGCGCATCGAGTGAAGCAGAGCCCGTGGTGGGCAGAACGTGGGCGCGCCGACACGGTGCGTGAGTGACGTGCCGGGTGGGACCGGTGTGACGGCTGGGACGGAGCCCCATCTCCCCGTGACCAAGGCCACAGCGTGGGAACGGGCCCGATGGGGCACGAGGGCCGGGTTCGGTGGGGTTCGGTCGGGTTCTCAGCCCGCCAGTGCCCGGGCGCTGGAGTGCACCGGCCGCAGCCAGGTGACCAGGAAGCCGGCCACGGCGGCACCGGCGGCCAGGGCCGAGAAGCCACCCGCGACGAGGATCACCGGCAGGAAGTCGTAGCCCTCGGTGACTCGGTCGGGGTCGATGCCGGCACGCAGCAGCAGCGTGCCGAGCGGCAGCAGGGCCAGCACGCTCGTGGCGGCCGTGACCAGGTGTGCCGTCCAGGTGCGGAGGGCCTCGTCGACGGGGACGTCGGCGCCCTCGGCGGGCAGCGGCCGTACCAGCGCCCGCAGCAGGGCGATCTCGGCCAGCAGCCAGGCGGTCACGGGGGCGACGAGCACCGCCCAGAAGACGGCATCGGACAGCTCGCCCGCCCGCTGCAGGACGACGGCGGCGGCCACGTCGCCGGCGACCACGACGCGCATGATCCCCACGAGCCAGCCCGAGATCAGCTCCGCCCGCCGGGGGCGACGGGGCGGGGACGAGAGCTTCCACCGAGGACGGGGGCGGGTCGCCTCGGCGAGCAGCACTCCGGCCAGCAGCCCGAGGACGAGGACGGGCAGCCAGAGGAAGACCGACGCCTCGGCGAAGAGGACGACGGTGGCGATCACGCCGGCCAGGCCGAGCAGCAGGCCGAGCCGGCGCACCCGTCGTCCGTGGAGGGCCTGGCGGTGCAGCGCGCGCATGCCGTCGGCGGTCGGCTCGGCCAGTTCGACCGAGCCGGCGGCGACAGCGCGTCGGCCCGCCGCCAGCCACCACTCGCGCGCCAGGAGGACGCCGGGCACGAGCACGGCGATGAAGAGCACTACGGCGATGAGACGGCCCACGGTGCCAGTGTCCCCCGTTTACGGCGCGCTGGTGGCGGGCTCGGGCTCCCAGGTTCCGAAGACCCGCTCCGCCGTGGCGCCGATCCCCGCGCAGAGCTCGGTCAGCTCGACGCCGGTGATCTCGGCCAGGGCGCGGACCGTGTGCGGGACGAGGCGCGAGGCGTTGGGCGGCCGCGGTGCGGCATCGGTGTCAGGAACGGCGCGTCGGTCTCGACCAGCAACTGGTCGACCGGCGTGACGGCGGCGGCCGCCCGCAGGTAGCCGGCGTTGCCGAAGGTCACCGTGCCCGCGAACGACAGCACGAAGCCGCGCTCGATGCAGGCCTGCGCGAACGCGGCGTCGCCCGAGAAGCAGTGCATCACGACGTGCTCGGGCGCCCCCTCGTCGTCGACGACGCGGAGCACCTCCTCGTGGGCGTCCCGGTCGTGGACGACCAGGGCGACGCCGCGCTCCTTCGCGATGCGGATGTGCGCCCGGAAGGAGCCCTCCTGCGCCGCCCAGCCCTCCTCTCCGGTGCGGTACCTGTCCAGACCGGTCTCCCCCACCGCCCGCACCCGCGGCAGCGCGGCCAGCCGGTCGATCTCGGCGAGGGCGTCGTCCGTGGCCTCGCCCGAGCCGGCCTCGTTGGGATGGATGGCGACGGCGGCGAGCACGTTCGGGTGCCGGGCAGCCAGCTCCGCCGACCAGCGGGACGACGCCACGTCCACACCCACCTGCACCAGCCGCGGGACGTTCACCGCGACCGCCTCGGCGATCTCGGCGTCGACGTCCTCGGTGGTCGAGGTCGGGCCGCCCTCCGGGCGGAAGCCGTCGAGGACGATGTCGAGGTGGGTGTGGCTGTCGACCGCAGGCCCCGGCAACGGCTCCGGGGACGGTGGCGGCTCACCCCGCCGGTTGGCCCGGGCGGACGCCGACCGGCTCACGAACCGCCCTCGAGCCGGGCCAGTTCCTCGTCCACGATCGACGGGTCGAGCTTGGTGAAGACCGGCGTGGGCGGGCTGAGCGGCGTCCCCGGTGGGAGGGGGCGGGAGGCCCACACGGCCTGACCGTCGTCGTAGTTCCCGGTGATGATCGGGTACGGCGAGCCGTCGTCGAGGTCGGTGACCTCGTCGATGCGCGGCGCCGGCGACCAGACGCCCGTGCCGCCGAGCAGCTCGTGCACCTTCTGCGCCGAGTGCGGGAGGAACGGGGTCAGCAGCGCGTTGCAGTCGCTGATCGCCTGCAGGGCCGTGTGCAGCACCGTGTCGCGGCGGGCCGGGTCCTCCTTGAGCTTCCACGGCGCCTGGTCCGACAGGTACTTGTTGGCCTCGCCGACGACCCGCATGGCCTCGGTGGCCGCGGCCTTCTGCCGGTTGCGGGCCAGCAGGTCGCCGATCGGCGCGAACGCGCCCTGGGTGGTGGCCAGCAGCGCCCGGTCGGCGTCGGTCAGGTCGCCGGGAGCGGGGACGGCGCCGACGTTCTTGGCCGCCATCGACACGCTGCGGTTGACCAGGTTGCCCCAGCCGGCGACGAGCTCGTCGTTGTTGCGGCGCAGGAACTCCGCCCAGGTGAAGTCGGTGTCCTGGTTCTCCGGGCCCGCGACGGCGATGAAGTACCGCAGCGCGTCGGCGTCGTAGCGGGCGAGGAAGTCGCGCACGTAGATGACGACCTGGCGGGAGGAGGAGAACTTGCGCCCCTCCATCGTCAGGAACTCGCTGGAGACGACCTCGGTGGGCAGGTTGAGCCGCCCAGGTCGCCGGGGGTGCCGCCCTTGTCGCCCTCGCCGTTGTAGCCGAGCAGCTGCGCGGGCCAGATCTCGGAGTGGAAGACGATGTTGTCCTTGCCCATGAAGTAGTAGGCGTCGGAGTCGGGCGTCTGCCACCACTGCCGCCACGCGTCGTCGTCCCCGGACCGGCGGGCCCACTCGATGGACGCCGACAGGTAGCCGACGACGGCGTCGAACCAGACGTAGATGCGCTTGTCGGGCCGGTCGCGCCAGCCGTCGAGCGGCACCGGCACGCCCCAGTCGATGTCGCGGGTGTAGCTGCGCGGCTTGAGGTCGTCGAGCAGGTTCACGCTGAAGTTGAGGACGTTGGGCCGCCAGCTCCTGCGGGTGGCCAGCCAGTCGCCCAGGGCCCGGGTGAACGCCGGCAGGTCGAGGAAGTAGTGCTCGCTCTCGACGAACTTCGGCGTCTCGCCGTTGATCCGGCTGACCGGATTGATCAGGTCGGTCGGGTCGAGCTGGTTGCCGCAGTTGTCGCACTGGTCGCCGCGGGCGCCGTCGTAGCCGCAGATGGGGCAGGTGCCCTCGATGTAGCGGTCGGGCAGCGTGCGGCCGGTCGACGGGCTGATCGCGCCGAGCGTCGTCTTCGGGAAGACGTAGCCGTTCTTGAGCAGTCCCAGGAAGATCTCCTGGCTGACCTGGGCGTGGTTGACCGTCGTCGTGCGGGTGAACAGGTCGTAGCTCAGCCCGAGGGACTGCAGGTCCTGCACGATGATCCGGTTGTTGCGGTCGGCGATCTCCCGGGGGGTGACGCCCTCGGCGTCGGCGGCGACGGTGATCGGCGTCCCGTGCTCGTCGGTGCCGCTGACCATCAGCACCTTGTCACCGGTCATCCGCCGGTAGCGGCTGAACACGTCCGAGGGGACGCCGAAGCCGGAGACGTGGCCGATGTGCCGCGGGCCGTTGGCGTAGGGCCACGCGACGGCGGTCAGGATGTGCCGATCACTCACGGGCTCACAGTACGGAGCCCCGTCCACCGCGTACGGGTCAGTCCTGGGTGAAGACCGCCGACGCCGGCTCGCCCGCGGCGCCGCCCTGCACCGGGGTCACGATCGCGACCGCGCACAGCGAGGCGCCGATGAGCCCCAGGGTCACGGTGGCGAGCAGGCGGTGCGACTGCACCGGGTCCGGACGACCGACGCGGAGGCGGGGGCCGGCGGCGATCCAGGCCCGCGACGAGGGCGCACCGACGAGGAGCAGCTTGGCGATCGGCACGGCCAGGGCCAGCAGGCCGAGCGCCGGGACCGGGAGCGAGGTGGGGTTCTGGAAGGGCAGGACGGTGGCCGCGACCAGCAGGCCCGCGACCAGGGTCATCTCGGCGTAGGCCAGACCCATGAGGAGGTTGCGGCCGGCGCCGTCGATCAGGGCGGCGCCGCTGCCGGCGCAGAGCACGATCCAGCCGGCGAGGACGACCAGACCACCCGCGACGAGCCAGCCACCCGTCGCGACCGACGACAGGACGGCGTCCAGGCCGGTGAGCGCGACGGCCAGCAGGCCCAAGGCCTCGACGACGGCGAGGGAGCCGGCGGCGACGACGGCCACGGGCAGCCGGCGGGCGGTGGCGCAGGGCGTCGAGACTGCAGCCCCCGCCGCACCGCTGACCTGCGGTGCTGCGTAGGTGCCGAGGACGCTGATCGCCATACGGGTCTGCTCGGCCCGATTCCCGCTCGCCTGAAGAGCCTGCCGCGTGATCTCACCCGAGAGGGTGACGGCTGAGGCACCCGCTCCGCGGTTGTGCGCGTGTCCACCTCATCCGCACGACATGGCGTGGACGGGCGAACAGTCACAGCCCGAGTGCGGCCGCGATCTCGGCGATCAGGTCGTCCGGCCGGTACAGGTGCCCGGCCGTCACGAAGACGACGGTCCAACCGGCCGCCCGGAGCCGGTTGAGTCGACGGCGGTCCTTCGCGAACTGCTCGTCCTTCGCGTGCCAGAGGCCGTCGTACTCCACGGCCACCTTGCGGTCGGGCCAGGCGAAGTCCACGCGAGCGACGCGCTCCCGGCCGGCCATGACCTGGAACTGGGCCACCGGCGCCGGGAGGCCGCTCCGCAGGATGAGCAGGCGGAGCCGCGTCTCCTGCGGTGACCCCGCCAGGCCGTCGGCCAGTGCACAGACGGTCCGCGCCCGCGACGAGCCGGGGCCCCGCGCGGCTGCGGCCAGTGCCCGGATCGGGACGAGGTCCACGACGCCGGAGGCCACCATCTGGTCCACGGCGACCACCGCGTCGTCTCCGGGAATGGCCGCCGCGAGCCGCAGGGTCGTGGCCAGGGAGGTGGTGACAGGGAGGCTCATCCGCCGCCACCGGTGCTCGGGCGGGATGCTCGCACGCCGGACGACGAGGCCCGGGTGCCGTCGGGGTGACGACGACGGAGGGATCGTCACTTCGACGTCGTCCATGGGACCCGCGAGTTCGACGCCCCAGAGCACGGCCGCGCTCCTGCCGGTGACGACCGCGTCCGGCAGGAGGAGGCAGGCGGCCTCCGCCCGCAGTTCGTGGGTGACCGGGACGTCCGCGTGCGCGTAGACGTCCCGCCACAGGCGGCGCCAGGTAGGGCCGTCGAGCTGTCGCCGGGTGAGCAGACCTGCTCGGACGGCCGACGATCCGCGGAAGACACCGCTGCGCACGGAGTCGGGGACGGCGGCCGGTCGCACGCCGGAACCCTCTCCGAATCGCGCGTCACCCGTGGCGGACTGTCCACAGGCCTGGCCGTTGTTCACGGATCCACCTCATCCGCCGGAGATGAGGTGGACCAGCGAACAGTCGCGGCGGCTACGTCCCCTTCGCGGCGAGGACGGCGTCGTACACCGTCCGCTTCGGCAGTCCCGTGCGGACGACGACGGCGCGGATCGCGTCCTTGCGCGTGGCTCCGGCCGCCTCCTCCTCGGCGACGGCGGCGGCCAGTGCGGCGGCGTCCATCTCGACCGGCGCCGGGATCGCCCCCGCGACGACCAGCGTGATCTCGCCGCGCACCCCGTCGGCCGCCCACGCGGCGAGCTCGGCCAGCGGCCCGCGGCGGACCTCCTCGTAGGTCTTCGTGAGCTCGCGGCACACCGCCGCCTCGCGGGACTCCCCGAAGGCGGTCGCGAGGTCGGTCAGGGCGTCGGCCAGCCGGTGCGGCGACTCGAAGAACACCATCGTGCGGCGCTCGTCGGCGAGGCCGGCCAGCAGCGACCGCCGCTCACCGCCCTTGCGGGGCAGGAACCCCTCGAAGCAGAAGCGGTCGACGGGCAGCCCGGACACCGCGAGCGCCGTGGTCACCGCCGACGGCCCGGGCACCGAGGTCACCGGGACGCCGGCGTCGATGGCCGCCCGCACGAGCGTGTACCCCGGGTCGGAGACCGACGGCATGCCGGCATCGGTCAGCAGCAGGACGGTCGCGCCGTCGGCCAGCGCGGACAGCAGACCGGGCAGCCGCGAGCGCTCGACCGACTCGTGGAAGGTCACGACCCGCCCGCCGAAGGTCACGCCGAGGTCGGCGGCCAGCCGGTGCAGCCGACGGGTGTCCTCGACGGCCAGGACGTCGGCCGAGGCGATGACCTCCCGCAGCCGTGGACCCACGTCGCCCGGCTGCCCGAGGGGGGCGCCGCCGAGCACCAGCCGTCCCGTCACGTCGGAGAGCCTGTCACGGCGATCTCACTACCCTGACGGACATGGCGGTCCTGGCACCCGAGCGGGCGGACCCGGAGCCGCAGCCCCGGGTGCCTCCGTCGGTCCGCCGCCGCCCGGCGCCGCGGCCGGTCCGCGACCGGACCCCGCCGCTGCCCGCCGACACCCGCCTGTCGTGGCTGCTGACCGCCGTCCTCGCCCTCGCCAGCCTGCTCAGCCGGCTCTGGGACATCTCCTACCCCAAGGACCTGCTCTTCGACGAGGCGTACTACCCGCCCGAGGCGAACGAACTGCTGACCTGGGGCTTCGAGTACAACCGTGGCTACTCGTTCATCGTCCACCCACCGCTGGGCAAGTGGTTCATCGCGGTCGGCGAGCAGCTGTTCGGCGTCAACTCGTTCGGCTGGCGGTTCCCGTCGGCGGTCGCCGGCGCGGTCGCGGTGGTCATCCTGGTCCGCCTCGCCCGGCGGCTGACCGGCTCCACCGTCCTCGGCCTGGTCGCCGGGTTGCTGCTGGCGCTCGACGGGTTCTCCTTCACCCTCTCGCGCATCGGCCTGCTCGACGTCTTCCTCCAGGTGCTGGTCCTCGCCGCGGTCGCCTGCCTGGTCGTCGACCGCGACCGGATCCGGGCCCGCGTGCGGGCGGCGGCGGACGTGGGCGCGTCAGGTTTCCGGCTCGGCCCGCGCGGATGGCGGATCGCCGCCGGCGTGCTGTTCGGGGCGGCGTGCGCGGTGAAGTGGAGCGGCGTCTGGTTCCTCGCGTTCTTCGCCGTCCTGTCGCTGTTCTGGGACCGCGCCGCCTGGCGCGAGGCGGCGGTGCCCCGGCCGACGCTGGTGGCCGCCCGCCGGGGACTCCCGGGTGCGCTGTGGGCGCTGGCCGTCGTCCCGGTGCTCACCTACCTGGCGTCGTTCACCGGGTGGTTCCTCGGCGAGACCTCCCAGGGCAAGGCGTGGGCGCAGCAGAATCCCGACACCGCCTACCCGTTCGTCCCGGACGCCCTCCGCTCCCTCTGGCACGAGCACGCCAAGTGGCTGGAGTTCCACAACGGTCTGAGCACGCCGCACCCGTGGGAGTCCGGGCCGTGGTCATGGCTGGTCACCGGTCGGCCGATCCTGCTCTGGAACCCGCAGGGGCTCACCGACGCGGCCGGTGACCAGGTCGTCCGGTACATCCTCATGGTCGGGACGCCGACCCTCTGGCTGGTCTTCGCGCCCGCGCTGCTCTGGATGCTCTGGCGCCTGGTCGCCCGCCGCGATCCGGCTGCGCTCGTCGTGCTGACCGGCGTCGCCGCCGGCTGGGGGACCTGGTTCCTCAACCTCGACCGGACGATGTTCATCTTCTACATGGCCCCGGCGCTGCCGTTCTTCGTGCTGGCAGTGACGCTCGTCCTGCAGGACGTCCTCGGCCCGCCGCACGGGGATCCGTTCCGCCGCCAGGTCGGGCTCGGCGCGGTGTGCCTCTACCTGGCTCTCGTCGCGGCGACCTTCGTCTTCTTCTACCCGGTCCTCACCGGGCAGCCGCTCTCGCACTCGGACTGGCTGCTGCGGATGTGGTTCCCCTCCTGGTTCTGAGCCATGGCCGGGACCGTGCTGACCGAGGTCGGCTCGGGCCTCCGACCGCCCCCGCTGCCCTCATCCCCGCATCGGTGCCCGCGGCGTGGGGACCGGCCCGGGTGACACCGCGATCCGTCGCAGCACCTCCCCGACCAGCGCGATGTCGGCGGCCGGCGTCGCCGGGTTGCAGCTGATCCGCACGGCTCCCGGCAGGCGCTCGTACCGGTCGGCGCGAGCGTCCTCGTGGAACTGGCGCACCTCCGCCTCGCTCAACCCGAACAGCCGCGTGAGGTACGGGTGCGCGCAGAAGCAGCCGCTGCGCACCCCGATGCCGTGAGCCGCGAGCCGCGATCCCACGTCGGCGTGCGGGATCCCGTCGATCACGAAGGCCGCCACCGGCAGCCGGTCACCTGAGACCGGCCCGAGCCGGCGCAGGCCGGGGACGGTCGCGAGTTCGGCGTCCAGCAGCCGCACGAGGTCGGCCTCGGCGGGCAGCCGCGCCGCCCAGGTGCCGGCGAGCTCCTGTGCGGCGGCGACGAGCGCCACGACACCGACCACGTTCGGCGAGCCCGCGTCGTCCCGGTCGGGGCAGTCGGCCCACACGACCTCGTCGAACGACACCGCCTTCACGGTTCCGCCGCCCACCAGGAACGGCTCCCCGTCGCTGGGCAGGCGTCGCGGGACGACGAGCGCGCCCGCACCGAAGGGGGCGTGCATCTTGTGCCCGGAGAACGCGAGGACGTCGATGCCGGTCCCGGTCATGTCGACCGGCCGGTGCGGCACCAGCTGGGCACCGTCGACGACCACGAGGACGCCTCGTTCCCGGGCCGCCCGCCCGATCGCGGGCAGGTCCGGCAACCAGCCCGTCACGTTCGAGGCGCCGGTCACCGCCAGCACGCGGGGCCGCGGCCGCTGGTCCAGGGCGGCGACCACGGCGTCGGCGTCGAAGGTGCCCCGCTGGTCGACCTCGACGATCCGCAGCCGGGCGTGCCGCCGCCAGGGCAGCAGGTTGGCGTGGTGCTCGACGGCGGTGGTCACCACGACGTCGTCCGGGGCCAGCTGCAACCGGTAGGCGAGCACGTTGATCGCCTCGGTGGTGTTCCTCGGGAAGAGCGTGACGTGGGTGGCCGGGTCGGCGCCGGCGAAGCGCACGACGTCCTCCCGGGCCTGCTCGTAGCGGGCGCTGCAGTACTGCGACTTCGCCCCCGCACCCCGGTGCACGCTCGAGTACCAGGGCAGGAAGTCCTGCACGGCGGCGAGCACCGCCTCCGACGCGGACGTCGTGGCGGCGGAGTCGAGGTCCACGTACCGGCGCTGCAGGCCGCCGGCCAGCGGCACGCTGACGTCCCCCCCGACCAGCCCCGATCGTGACGTCTGTCGGGGAAGCGTCATCGGAATCAGGCTCCTGGCGTGGCCCGGCCCATGTGTCCGGGCGAGCGCTGGCCGACGCTACTCGCGCGGCTCGGATCTCCGAAGTGACTTACGACCCGGCGGGAGGACCGCCGTCGACCGGGCCACGGCGGCCGAGGTACCAGAGCCCGAACGCGGCGAAGGCGACGCCGAGGACGACGGCCACCACGATCATGACCTGGGCGACCACGCCGCCCCGGACCACACACCCCGCAGGCCGTCGAAGATGAACCACAGCGCGATGGCGACGACGGCCAGCCGGCCCAGCCACCGGACGCGGGTGGCCTGCTCCGACTGCGGCGACGGTTCGCCCTGCGTGCCCACTTCGGCCCTCCCGGATGTGCGAGACGCCGCCGGGGCGGCCCCGACGGCGTCTGCTGAAGGTGGTGGAGCTGAGGGGAGTTGAACCCCTGACCCCCTCGATGCGAACGAGGTGCGCTACCGGACTGCGCCACAGCCCCTTCGAGCGGAAAGGATACCCGAAGCCCGGCGCCCCTCCCGCAGGGTCCCGCCGCGGATTCGCGAACGGCGGTTGCAGGACCTCAGGCGTTGGCGACCCGGCGAGGCTGGTACTCGTCGATGTCGGCGAACCCGATGTCGTCGTCGTCGAGGCCGACCACGGCGCTGTGCTGCCAGCCGACGGGCGCCGGCTGACGAGCGACGACGCGGCGGCCGATCGGCAGGTCGTGCACCGGCGCCAGCGGGACGCTGGGGTGCGGCAGGCCGGGCAGGCTCTCCTGGGCGACCGTCTCGTGGACGGCCTCCTGCGGCACCGGAACCGAGTGCCGCAGCGCCTCCCGGGCCGCGGCCCGGGCGGCGCGACGGGCGGCCAGCCGTTCCCGGCGGGCGACCTTGCGCAGCACCAGCAGGTAGCCCACGACGGCGGCGTCGAGCAGCGCCTGCAGCGGCCACAGCCAGGCGCTGTAGACCAGCGCACCCACGAACGCGAGGGCGGCCAGCGCGGCCAGGCCGGCCAGCGTGCGGCGCCGGAGCGCGTGGACGTCGACCTGCAGCTCACCGGTGGTGCGCAGCAGGTCCCGGTCGATGGAGACGCGCTCGGTGTCGGCGTGGACGACGGGGTCCACGGTGCGACGCCGCTGCAGCGTCCGACCGGAGTCGGCAAGCCCGGTCCGGTCCCCCTGCGCATCGCCGCGGGTCACCACCATGGGCACCAGCACGACGAACCACAGCACGACCAGAGCGGCCAAGAGCACGCCCGATCCCATTCGAACACCACCTGTCACATGAGTCACTCGCGACGGTGAGGTTATGCAGGTGGGCCCCCCGATCGAGGGAGGCGCGCGGTGTGTCGCGGAGGGTTCTGTGGCCGCTGTGACGACTGGGGCGTGTCGCGCCCGACTCGTCGCCGCCCGACGCCCTCAGCGTGGTATGCGCTCCTGCCACCTCGCGAGCACGCCGCGCGGCAGGTCCTCGGCCAGCAGCGAGAAGGACAGGTGGTCACGCCAGTCGCCGTCGATGTCGAGGTAACGGCGCAGCAGCCCCTCCTGGGTGAAGCCGAGGCGCTCGACCAGACGCCGGCTGGGCAGGTTTTCCGGGCGGATGTCGGCCTGGACCCGGTGCAGCCCGCCGGCGCCGAAGGCGTGGTCGCAGACCAGCGCGACCGCCAGTGACGCCATCCCCCGCCCGGCGACCCGGCGGTCGACCCAGTAGCCGAGGTAGCCCGACCGGAGCGCCCCCCGGACGATGTTGTCCACGGTCACCTGTCCGGCGAGCCGCCCCTCGACCCGGACGGCGAACGGCAGCGACGTCCCCAGCCGGGCCCGCCGGGCCACGGCCCGGCGCATGCCCCGGTAGGAGGTCGGGGTGTGCCGCTGCTGCCACGGCACAGGGGACGACGGCTCCCAGGGACTGAGCCACGACTCGTTCGCCTGCCGCAGCCGGGCCCACTCGGCGGCGTCCCGACGGCGCAGCGGATGCAGCTCGACCGGTCCCCAGCCGAGCGTCGCGGGCCAGCCGGGGTGCAGCGCGGGCTCCAGGTCAGCCGCCCAGCAGCAGGGGCATCACGGTGACCAGCCCGCCGGCGGCGACCTCGGTCACGTCCTCGTCGATCACGATCAGGCAGTTCGCGGTGGCCATGCGCGCCAGGAGCGCCTCGGTGCCGTCGCCCACCGGCTCGACGACGTAGCCGCCGTCGGGGTGCCGCATGACCGTGCCGTGCAGGTACTGCCGGTAGCCGAGCGGCGAGATCAGCGGCTGCCCGGAGATGGCCTGGACGGTGCGGCGGAACAGCTGCCGCTTGCCCAGCATGAGGCGGATGGCCGGGCGCACGAACACCTCGAAGGCGACCAGCGCGGCCACCGGCTCGCCGGGGATGCAGATGACGGGGATCTGGTCGCGGCCGAGCCGGCCGAAGCCCTGCGCCGGACCGGGGTGCATGGTGACCTGGCGGAAGCGCATCTCGCCCAGCTCGGCGAGCACCTCCTGCACCATGTCGTAACCGGTGCTGGCGAAGGTGCCGGCGATGAGCACCAGGTCGCTGCGCAGCAGCTGGCTCTCGATGACCTCCGACAGCCGGCGCTTGTCCGACGGCAGGATGCCCGACCGGTAGGCCTCCGCACCGGCGTCGCGGGCGGCCGCCGCGAGGGCGTAGCTGTTCACGTCGACCACCTGGCCGGGGGCGGGGACGGTGCCGACGTCCACCAGCTCGGTGCCGGCGCAGAGCACCGCGATCCGCGGCCGGGGCCGCACGAGAACCCGCTCGCGGCCCACCGCTGCCAGCAGGCTGATCTGCGCCGGCCCGATCGGCGTCCCGACCTGGACGGCGGGGCTTCCCGGCGCGACGTCGTCCCCCGTGCGGCGGACGTAGCTCCCGGCCGGCGGACCGGCCTGCACCGCCACCCGGACCTCGCCCTGGTCGGTCCAGACCGCGGGGACGACGACGTCGGCACCGGTCGGCAGCATCGCGCCGGCGGCGACCTTGAGGGCCAGACCCGGGCCGATGGACGACGGCGCACCGGCGCCGGCCACGCTCTCCCCCACGACGGCCAGCTGCACCGGCGCGGCCACCGTCGCGTCGGCGACGTCCTCGGCGCGGACGGCGTAGCCGTCGAGCGCGGCCTGGTCGAACGCCGGCAGTGCGCGCTGGCTGACCACCTCCTCGGCGCACAGCAGGCCCTGGGCGTCGAGGACGGCGAGCTCGATCGGGTCGGGCTGCGGAACGGCGGCCAGGATCTCGTCGAGGTGCCGCTCGACCGTGCGGATCGTCGCCAGGCCCTCGGACAGCTGCGGGAACGCGACGGGCGCCGAGGCGCGGTCGGCGGTCCGGGGCGCCGGCACCGGCTCCGAGGGCGCCCGCTCGACGCCGCGCGCGTTGGCCGCGGGCGCCACCAGCCGCCCGCCCGACGGGCGGGGCGGTGCCATGGGCATGTCGACCTGCGTCGTGTCCCGGTGCCCCCGGAACATCCCGCCGGTGCCGTTGGTCGTGGAGTGGCCCGTGGGGTGGCCGCCCTCGATCGAACCGCTCATGTGCCCGATGGTGCCCTCGTCACCGCCGGTTCAGGACGGCGACGCGCCCTCGGCGGGCAGGTCGGCCACGAACTCGTGCAGCCAGGAACGCAGCGGGGGGCCGAGGTCGTCGCGCTCGCTGGCGAGCCGGATGACCGCCTTGAGGTAGTCGAGCCGGTCGCCGGTGTCGTACCGCCGGCCGCTGAAGACGACGCCGTGCACGGGCTCGCCGCGAGCGACCAGCGTGGCCAGTGCGTCGGTCAGCTGGATCTCGCCGCCGCGGCCGGGCTCGGTCGCACGGAGCACCTCGAAGATCTCCGGTGCCAGGACGTAGCGGCCGATGATCGCCAGGCTGCTGGGTGCCTCGTCGACCGGCGGCTTCTCGACCAGCCCGGTCACGGTCACGACCTCGTCACCGTCCAGGACGGCGTGCTCGCCGGGCTCCACGGCGACCGCGCCGTACTTGTCGATGTTCTCCCGGCCCACGTCGAGCAGGGCGATGACGCACCCGCCGTGCTCGGCCTGCACGGCGAGCATGTGCTCGAGCAGGTGGTCGCGGGCGTCGATGAGGTCGTCACCGAGCAGGACGGCGAACGGCTCGTCGCCCACGAACGCCGCCGCCTGGAGCACCGCGTGCCCCAGGCCCCTCGCCTCGCCCTGCCGCACGAAGTGGACCTGCGCGACCTCGGTGGAGGCGTGCACCGCCGCCAGCCGCTCGGCGTCGCCCTTCTTCTCCAGGGCCGTCTCGAGCTCGGGGTGCCGGTCGAAGTAGTCCTCGATGGCGGCCTTGTTCCGGCCGGTCACCATCAGCACCTCGGGCAGCCCGGCGCGTGCGGCCTCCTCGACGATGTACTCCAGCGCCGGCCGGTCGACGACCGGCAGCAGCTCCTTGGGCACCGCCTTGGTGGCGGGCAGGAAGCGCGTGCCCATCCCGGCGACGGGGATCACGGCCTTGCGCGCCGGTCGGGGGGTCGGACGGGCACCGGGCTCGGACATGGCGGCACTGTAGCTAGCCTCTTCCGGTGCCCCCCGGACCCGAGGTCGGCGACCCGAAGTCCGACCTCCGGGTGCGGCGGCTCACGCGCCGGCGCGAGCGGTCGCCCGAGGATCGGGCCGCCGCGGCGGCCGCGCTGACCGCCGCCCTGCTGCGCGGGCTCGCCGGCGTCCGGACGATCGCGGCCTACGTGCCCGAGGAGGAGGAGCCCGGCCACGGCCGCATCCCGGCCGCCTTCACCCAGCTGGGCGCGCGCGTCCTGCTGCCCGTCGTGCCGGCCGTCGGGTACGAGCTGGCCTGGGCGGTGGACACGGGCCGGTTGGCTCCCGGCCGGTTCGGGCTGCTCGAGCCGCTCGGCCCGAGACTGGGCCCGACCGCGGTCGGCACGGCCGACGCCGTCGTGGTCCCGGCGCTGGCGGTCGCCCGGGACGGCGTCCGGCTGGGCCGGGGCGGCGGCTACTACGACCGGGCGCTGCGGCACGCCCGCGCGGACGCCGCGGTCGTGGCGGTGGTCTTCGACGACGAGCTGGTCGACGAGCTGCCGGCCGAGCCGCACGACCGGCGGGTCACCGCCGTGGTGACCCCCTCCGGCGGTTGGCAGGCGCTACCCGCGAGTCGGTGAGACCGTGATCGGGCCTCAGCCTCCGACGTCGTGGGAGGGACCGTGTCCCCCGAGATCGTCACCATTCTCGCCCTGGTCGTGATCTTCGCGATCGCCACGTTCCTGCCGATCAACATGGGGGCGCTGGCGTTCGTGGCCGCGTTCGTGGTGGGCACCCTGTCCGTGGGCCTGAGCACCGACGAGATCATCGGCGGGTTCCCCGCCGGGCTGGTGCTGACCCTCATCGGCGTCACGTACCTGTTCGCCATCGCGCAGAACAACGGCACGGTGGACCTGCTCGTACGGGGAGCGGTCCGGCTGGTCGGCGGCCACGTGGCCGCCATCCCCTGGATCATGTTCTTCGTCACCGCGGTGCTGACCGCGATCGGCGCGCTGTCGCCCGCGGCGGTCGCGATCATCGCGCCGATCGCGCTGAGCTTCGCCGCACGCCACGGGATCAGTCCGCTCCTGATGGGCATGATGGTCATCCACGGCGCCCAGGGAGGCGGGTTCTCCCCCATCAGCGTCTACGGCGTCACCGTCAACCGGATCGTCGCCGACGAGAACCTCCCCGGCAGCCCGCTGGCGGTCTTCCTCGGCGCCCTCTTCTTCAACCTCGCCATCGCGGTCGTGCTCTTCTTCGTGCTCGGCGGCCGCAAGCTCATCGGCCGCAAGGTGGAGGCGGAGCCCGTGGCGCACGCCGAGCACGCGCACGGCACCGTCGTCCGGGGTCACGGGGCCGCGCCCGGCCCGGGCGTGGGCGGGGACGACGACGACCACCTCCACCCCGACGTCGCCCGGCCCGTGCGCTTCGAGCAGATCCTGACCCTCGTCGGGCTGGTGGTGGTCGCCGTCCTCGCGCTCGGCTTCGACCTCGACATCGGCTTCGTGGCGATCACCGTGGCCGTCGTGCTCGCCCTGTTCTCCGCGCGGCAGCACAAGGGCGCGGTGGCTCAGATCAGCTGGTCGACCGTCCTGCTCATCGCCGGCGTCCTCACCTTCGTCTTCGTCCTCGAGGAGGCGGGCACGATCGACTACGTCGGCGACGCGGTCATCGGGCTCGGCGTGCCGCTCCTCATCGCCCTCCTGCTGGCCTACATCGGCGGCGTGGTCTCGGCCTTCGCGTCGTCGACGGCGATCATCGGGGTCGCCATCCTGCTCGCGGTGCCGTTCCTGGAGTCCGGGGACATCAGCGCCGTGGGCGTCGTGGTGGCCCTGTCCGTGGCCTCGACCATCGTCGACGTGAGCCCGTTCTCGACGAACGGCGCACTGGTGCTGGCCAACGCCCAGGACGTCGACAAGGACCGCTTCTACAAGCAGATCCTGGCCTACGCCGGCATCGTGGTGGCCGTCGGTCCGCTGCTCGCGTGGCTGGTGTTCGTCGTCCCCGGTTGGCTGTAGGCGAGGCTCCTTAGGCAAGGATCGACCCGTGACTGGACCACTGGACGGCGTGCTCGTCGTCGACCTGACCCGGGCCCTGGCCGGCCCGCACGCGGCGATGATGCTGGGCGACCTCGGCGCCCGTGTGATCAAGGTGGAGAACCCCGGCAGCGGTGACGACACCCGCGGCTGGGGCCCGCCCTTCGTGCAGCCGGAGGAAGGGGAGCGCGAGTCGACCTACTTCCTCTCGGCCAACAAGAACAAGGAATCGATCACCCTCGACCTCAAGGACGAGGGCGACAAGGCGGTGCTCACCGAGCTGCTGCGCCGCGCCGACGTGCTGATGGAGAACTTCCGGCCGGGCACGCTCGCCCGCCTGGGCTTCGGCACCGACGTGCTGGCCGAGCTGAACCCGCGGCTGGTGACGCTGGCGATCAGCGGCTTCGGGCACGACGGGCCCGAAGGCGGGCGAGCCGGGTACGACCAGATCGCCCAGGGCGAGGGCGGCCTGATGTCCCTGACCGGCTCGGGGCCGGACGACCCGCAGCGGGTCGGCGTCCCGATCGGCGACCTGCTGGCCGGCATGTACGGCGCCTACGGCGTGCTCGCCGCGCTCATGGAGCGGGAGCGGACTGGTCGCGGCCAGGTCGTGCGCACGTCCCTGCTCGCCGCGATCGTCGGCGTGCACGCGTTCCAGGGGACGGCGTGGACGGTGGCCGGCAAGGTCGGGCGGGCGCAGGGCAACCACCACCCCTCCATCGCGCCGTACGGGCTGTTCCACTGCCGAGGGGGCAGCGTGCAGCTGTCCTGCGGGTCCGAGGGGCTGTGGCGCAAGCTCTGCGCCGAGTTCGGCTTCGACCCCGAGGCGCCGGGCATGGCGACCAACGGCGAGCGGGTCGACCACCGCGAGCAGGTGATCGCGCTGCTCGAGGACGCCTTCGCCGACATCCCGGCCGAGGACCTGCTGGCCCGCCTGGCCGCGGCCGGGATCCCGGCGGGCAAGGTCCGCACGATCGACGAGGTCTACGGCTGGGACCAGACGCTCTCCCAGGGGCTGCTGGTCGACGTCGAGCACGCCACCCTGGGCCGGCTGTCGCTGCCCGGGCCCCCGCTCCGCTTCTTCGCACCCGGGCCGGACGGCGAGACCGAGACGACCCGCCGCGACCACGCCGCTCCCCCGGTACTGGGCGCCGACGGCGACGCGATCAGGGCGTGGCTGTCGTCGTCGGCCGGCGGCCCCCGCCCCACGGGGACGACGTCGAGGACGGAGAGCCGACATGACTGACAAGCCCGCCCGGGTGGATGCCCGGACGCTGCGCGACCGGGTGCTCGACCCCGGCTCGTGGATCTCCTGGGACAGCCCCGTCGCCCGGCGCGACGTGCCGCCGGAGTACGCCGCCGAGCTGGCGGAGGCCGCGCGGAGATCCCGGCAGGACGAGGCGATCATCACCGGGGAGGGGCGGCTGCGCGGCCGCCGCGTCGCCGTCGTCGCCGGGGAGTTCGGCTTCCTGGCCGGGTCGATCGGGGTGGCGGCCGCCGAGCGGTTGATCGCCGCCGTGGAGCGGGCCACCGACGAGGGACTGCCGCTGCTGGCCGCCCCCGTGTCCGGCGGCACCCGCATGCAGGAGGGCACCGTGGCCTTCCTGCAGATGGTCGGCATCACCGCGGCGATCGCCCGGCACAAGCAGGCCGGCCTCCCGTACCTGGTCTACCTGCGCAACCCCACCTTCGGCGGGGTGCTGGCGTCGTGGGGCTCGCTCGGCCACGTGACGATCGCCGAGCCGGGCGCGTCGATCGGCTTCCTCGGGGCCCGGGTCTACGAGGCGCTCTACGGCGAGCCCTTCCCCGCGGGCGTGCAGACCGCCGAGCACATGGCCGAGCGCGGGCTCATCGACGCCGTCGTCCCGCACGAGGAGATCGCGGACGTCGCCGACCGGGCGCTGCGGGTGCTCGCGGCGCGCGCCACGTGGCACCTCGACGTGCGCGGCGCCGAAGCACCCACCGCCGAGGACGGCACGGACGCCGACGACCCCGAGGACGGGCGGAGCGCTTGGGACGTCGTCACCGCCTCCCGTCGCGAGGACCGGCCGGGCGTGCGGCGGCTGCTGCGGACGGCGGCGACCGACGTCGTCGGCCTGTCGGGAACGGGTGCGGGCGAGAAGGACCCGGGGCTGCTGCTCGCACTGGCTCGGTTCGGCGGGGCCCCGTGCGTCGTGCTCGGCCAGGACCGGCGGGGGCAGTCGCTGACCGCGCCGCTGGGGCCGGCCGCCCTGCGCGAGGCCCGGCGCGGCATGCACCTGGCCGAGGAGCTGCGGCTGCCGCTCGTGACGCTCATCGACACCCCCGGCGCCGCCCTGTCGAAGGAGGCCGAGGAGGGCGGCCTGGCCGGCGAGATCGCCCGCTGCCTGCACGACCTGGTGGTGCTCAAGGCGCCGACGCTGTCGGTGCTGCTCGGCCAGGGCACCGGCGGCGGCGCGCTGGCGCTGGTCCCGGCCGACCGGGTGCTCGCGGCGGCCAACGGCTGGCTCGGCCCCCTGCCGCCCGAGGGTGCGTCGGCGATCGTGCACCGGGACACCTCGCACGCCGACGAGATGGCCGCCCACCAGGGGGTGCGGGCCACCGACCTGTGGCGGGCCGGCATCGTCGACCGGGTGGTGCCCGAGCGGCCCGACGCCGCGGACGAGCCGATGGAGTTCTGCCAGCGGCTCGGCCGGGTGCTCGGCGAGGAGCTCGCCGGCCTGCTGGGGCGCGACGACACCGAGCGCTACCGCAGCCGGCTGCACCGGTACCGCCACCTCGGCCGCTGAGCCTTCCGTCCGTCAGCCTCGCCCTCGCCCTGTTCCCCTCGCCTCGCGGTGCACCGCGAGGCGAGGGTCACACCGCGAAGGTGACAGGGGATGTGGGCCGATCCCGAGCTCGTGGCCGGCCGGCGCGGAGTTCCTCGACGACCCGCGGTCGTGCCCGCGTTACCGGACCTGATCCTCGACGCGCAGGCTCCGGTCCGGGTCCAGCCGCTCGACGATGGCCTCGAGGGCCTGTCCGAGTGCCTTGACCTGGTCGTCGGTCAGCGGGTCGAACATCGCCTGCCGGACCGCGTCCACGTGGCCGGGTGCCACCGAGCGGACGACGTCCCAGCCGGTCTCGGTGAGCACGGCGAGGTTGCCGCGACCGTCCTCGGCCGAGCGCTCCCGGCGCACCCAGCCCCGCTCCTCCAGCCGGGCGACCGTGTGCGAGAGCCGGCTCTGCGACTGGTTGGCCCGCCGAGCCAGGTCGCTCATCCGGCGGCTGCGGGTCGGGGACTCCGACAGCATCGCGAGGACGACGTAGGCGGCGTGGCTCAGGCCGGCATCGCGCTGGAGCTGCGCGTCCAGGGCCCGCGGCACCAGCTCGGCCACCGTGAGCCAGGCGCGCCAGGTCTGCTGCTGCTGGTCGTCGAGCCACCGCGTCACGGCGGGGACCGTACCCAGATGTGACACGGGGTAGCCATGGACGGGCGGAACGTGCGCGCCCCATGGTCTCGGCGGACAGACTGGGTGGGACGCGGCGCGCCGTACCTCACAGCCCTCCATGCGTGGACGGGCAGGCCTCCCGTGGCGCATCATTGGCAGTCGACGGGCGAGAGTGCCAGCCCGCCCGGACGATGCGACGCAGGAACAGGGAGCCACCGCCGTGCCCACGTACCAGTACGCCTGCACCAACGCCGACGGCAAGCACGAGTTCGAGGTCGTGCAGTCGTTCACCGACGCCCCGGTCAGCGAGTGCCCGCAGTGCGGCGCGACGGTGCGCAAGGTCTACGGGTCGGTCGGGGTCGTCTTCAAGGGCTCCGGCTTCTACCGGACCGACAGCCGGAAGGCCGCGTCCTCGTCGCAGGGCTCCTCGACCGACGGCTCGTCGTCCTCCTCGACGTCCTCCTCCTCGTCGTCGTCGTCGTCGAAGGAGAGCTCGACCAGCTCCGCGCCGGCCGCTTCGAGCAGCGGCTCCAAGGCCGCCGCCGGGTGACCTCGGCACGCGCCGTCCACAGCTGACGGCGCCGTCCACAGCTCGGCCCCGGCCGGCCCGCGGGCCGGCCGCCGCGGCCAGCATCGCGGGATGCGACTGCGCCGACCACGTGATCCCCTGCACGTCGCCCGCCGGGTCGCCGCCGTGGGGCTCACGGTGCTGGCCCTGGTGCTCGCCGCCCGGCCGGACACCACGGCAGAGCGTCCTCGGAACCGCTCCGTGCCGGTGACGGTCGCCGCCGCCGATCTCGCGGCGGGCACCGTCCTCTCGGCCGACCACCTGCGGCTCGTCCGCTTCCCCGTCGCGCTCGCGCCCGAGGGGACGGCGGCGGACACGACCTCGCTCGTCGGGCGGGTCCTGGCAGGGGGCGTCAGGGCCGCCGAACCGCTGACCGACGCGCGGCTCGTCGGGCCGGGGTTGACCGCACGGCTGGCCGACGGCCAGGTGGCCGCGCCGGTCCGCCTCGCCGACCTGGCCGTCGCGTCGCTCGTCCGCACAGGTGACCGGGTCGACGTCCTGGCCACGCCGCCGGAGTCGGCCGCCGCGGAGGTCGTGGCGTCCGCGGTCCTCGTCCTGGCCGGCGCCCGTGCCGGCCCGGCCGGTGGGGACGACCCCGCCGCCGGTCTCCTCGTGCTGGCCGTGGACGGGCCGACCGCGACGCGGCTGGCCGCAGCCGCCACCACCTCGACGCTGACCGTCAGCCTCCCACCGCCGTGACCCGCCGTGACCCGCCGTGATCCGCCGGGGGGCGTGTGGCTGGATGGACCCATGCTGAAGGGATTCAAGGACTTCCTGCTGCGCGGGAACGTCGTCGACCTCGCCGTCGCGGTGGTGATCGGCACGGCGTTCGGCTCGGTGGTCACGAGCTTCGTGAACTCGTTCCTGACCCCGCTGATCGGGCTGGTGGGCGGCGGCGGCGAGTTCGGCGGCGAGCTCGTGGTCAACGAGCAGCGGTTCACCTGGGGTGCGTTCCTGAGCAGCCTCATCGGCTTCGTGCTCACCGCCGCCGTCGTCTACTTCGTCGTGGTGGTGCCGATGCGGCGGCTGATCGAGCGCCGGGCCAGCGGCGCCGAACCCGGCCCGGCCGCGCCGAACGAGGTGGAACTGCTGGCCGAGATCCGGGACCTGCTGCGGGCACAGCAGGGCCCGACGGATCGGGGCCCGGCCGGCCGGCCCGGGCGGCCGTAGCTCAGTCGCTGCCCCAGTGCGGGGGCCGGTCCTCCAGGTACCGCCGGTCCTCGTCCGACGGGTCGCCGGGGCGTTCGCCCCACCCGACGTCGCTGTCGTCGGGGGCGCGACCGCCGCCGACCGGAGACGGCGCCGGCGGCGCCTCGGCCACGGGTCGACCCAGACCGTCGAGCACCTCGACGGCGGGCAGTGCGGCGAGCAGGGCACCGGCCACGGCCAGCTTGCTGCCCCGGACCCCCGACCCGATGACGACCAGGTCGGACGCCTCGACGGCCGGGTCGACGAGCACCCGCCACTCCGCCGGCAGGCCGATGGGGGTGATGCCGCCGTAGGCCATTCCGGACTCCGCGACGGCGACGTCCTGCGGCGCGAACGAGGCCTTGCGCGCGTCGAGGTGCCGCCGGACGAGACCGTTCACGTCCGCCCGGGCGTTCGCCAGCACCACGCACGCCGCGAGACTCGTCCGTCCGGCCCGCCGGGCCGCGACCACCACGCAGTTGGCCGACACCTCCAGCGGCACGTCGTAGGCCTCGGAGAAGGCTGCGGTGTCGGCCAGGTCGGCGTCGATCTCGGCGACCCATGCCGGTCCGGGCAGGAGCGACAACGCCGCGGCGACGGGCGCGGCGAGCAGCTCGGGGTGCTCCTCTGCCGGCCGCCAGGTGAGCGAGCCCAGCCGGGGGGCGGTCATGGGGCGATGACGCGAGGCACAAGCACGTGCCGATCCTGCGGCACGGTGCCGGCGGCGGCTCGACCGGGTGGCCGGATCACGGCGCCGACCGGCCGGAACCCGGCTGTCGGCCAGCCACCGGCCCCGCCAGGATGACTCGCATGATCGGTCAACTGCACTCCGTCGTCATCGACGCCCCCGACGCCCACGCACTGGCCCGGTTCTACGCCGAGCTGCTGGGCATGGAGGTCGAGGGGTCTCCAGGCGACGACTGGGTGTGGGTCACCGGGGCCGGCTACCGGATCGCCGTCCAGCAGGCGCCCGACCTCCAGCCACCGGACTGGCCGGACCCCGACCGGCCCCAGCAGTTCCACCTCGACATCCGGGTGGCCGACATCGACGAGGCCGAGCCGGAGGTGCTCGCCCTGGGCGCCCGCCGCCTGCCGGGTGGGGGCGGCGACTTCCGCGTCTACGCCGACCCGGTCGGGCACCCGTTCTGCCTGGTCTGGGACGTCACCGCATGAGCGGCGAGGTGCCCGACGTCGATCTCGCGAAAGCCAGCGTCTTCGTCGCGGCGTCCGGCTTCGTGCTCGACGAGGTCGGCGGGCGGCGCGTGACCGGCCACGTCGACCTGGGCGCCGCCCAGCACACACCGTGGGGGGTCGTGCACGGCGGTGTCTACTGCACGGTCATCGAGTCGGCGGCCAGCATCGGCGCCAGCGCCGCGGTGATGGAGCACGGCCAGTTCGCCGTGGGCGTCAACAACAACACCGACTTCCTGCGACCCATGGTCGAGGGGCGGATCGACGTCGTCGCCGAGCCGATCCAGCAGGGCCGCACGCTCCAGCTCTGGCAGGTCGTCCTGACGAAGGCGGACGACGGCAAGCTCGTCGCCCGCGGCCAGGTGCGGCTGCAGAACGTCCAGCTACCGGGTGGCTAGCCCACCGCGGCGGGGTCGAGGGTGACCTGGAACAGCGCGCGCGGGTCCTGCAGCATCGCCGGTGGGCGGGCCGCCGCCCGCGGCACGACCCGTTCCCAGCGGGCGGGCCGGCGGTGCGGCAGGAGCTCACGGCCCTGGAACAGGTAGTCGCCCACCACCTCGCCGAGCAGCAGCCCCGCGCCCTGCTCGATCGGCAGGCCCACGCGGTCGCCGGGGCGCACGTCGTCGAGGAATGCCGACAGCTGGCGCAGGTCCTTGGCGGGGCGCCGTCCCGAGAGCTCCTTGGACAACGCCCGCAGCTGCGCGGGCGACAGGCCGGTGGCGTCCACATCGATGCCCGACTGCACGCCCAGGCCGACGACGCCGGCCGCCAGACAGGCGCCGAGCTCGTTGTGGTTCCGCGGCCGCACCACCCAGACCCGCTCCCCCTCGGGTGCGGGGGCGGGCGGCACGTCGTCGGAGCCGGGCCACTTGTACGGCAGGTCGTCGGGGTCACCCGGGAACCGGGCGCGGTAGAAGTCCGGGTCCTTGGCCAGCAGGTTCGACCGGTGCGACAGGTGCAGCTCCTCGTCCCCCACCCAGCTGGGCAGCAGACCGGCCGCGGCCGCCTCGGCCTGGGTCATCGCCGCGGCGTCGGGAGCGAACTCCGCGATCAGCCGCTCCGTGGTGTCGGCGAAACCACGCTCCCGCCAGACGCGCACCATCGCCAGCGAGTAGACGACCAGCCCGGCCGTGCGGCCCCGCCACATGGTGACCACCGGGTGGCTGGCCCAGCCGTAGTCGGGCAGCTCGAGCGCGCGCAGCACCTGCAGGCACTCCACCCGCTGCTTGCCGAGCCGCGGGTTGTCCAGGAGGCGGGCGGACTCGGTGAAGTCGGCGACAGGGAGGAAGGTCTGCACCGCCACCATCCTGATCGAGCGCGGCCCTGCCCGCCCGATCAGCGGCGGCCTTCCCGCAGGGGCCCGCCGCGAGCGTGCGAGCGGTGGGGGCGGGAAGGTCCTTCCTCAGTCCCCGAGGTCGCGCAGCGCCGACTCCCAGCGGGCCCGCCGGGCGTCGTCGTCCTGCTCCCACCACGGGGTCCCGCGCTCCCCCAGCTCGTTCTTCGCCAGCTGGACCCGGGCCCGCGCGGCCGTGACGGCGGCGTCGTCCGCGGCGTTGCGCACCCCCGCACGGGCCACCCCCAGGTGGTGCAGCAGCCGGGCCCGCACGTCGTCGGGCAACGCCGGGTCCGCGGTGCGCCACCGTCGCCCGTCGACGACCACGTACCGGCCGTCGTCGGTGCGCTCGACCTCGCGGGTCATCCGGCCAGGCGGCTGACGAGTTCGGGGAGGACCTCTCCGAGCGGCGCGTCGACCCGCACGTCGGCCTTGACGTCGCCGCGGGTCGGCCCCACGTTGACGATCGCGACCGGGATGCCGAGCTTGGCCGCGCGCAGCACGAAGCGGTAACCGCTCATGACCGTCAGGGAGGAACCGAGCACGACCAGGCTGCCGGCGTCCTCCACCAGGGCGAAGCAGTGGTCCACCCGGTCGCGCGGCACCGTCTCGCCGAAGAAGACCACGTCGGGCTTGAGCGGCCCCGCCCCGCAGGCCAGGCAGTCGACCATGACGAAGCCGTCGAGGACGTCGTCGGGCAGCTCGGCGTCGCCGTCGGGGTTGATCTCGTCGGTCCGGGGCCCGAAGAAGGGGTTGGCCGTGCGCAGCCGCTCGTCGAGCGCGGCGCGGCTCGCGACGTCCCCGCAGTTCAGGCAGACGGTGCGGTCGAGGCCGCCGTGCAGCTCGACGACGCCGCGGGCGCCGCCCGCCTGGTGCAGGCCGTCGACGTTCTGCGTGATGACGCCGCCGAGGAGGCCTGCGGCCTGCAGCTCCCCGACCGCCCGGTGCCCGGCGTTCGGCCGGGCGCCGCGGATCTGGCGCCAGCCCACGAAGCTGCGCGCCCAGTACCGGTGCCGGCCCTGCGGGTCCCGGGTGAACGTCTGGTAGGTCATCGGGGTGTGCCGGCGCAGGCTGCCGGTGGCCCCCGGTAGTCCGGGATGCCGCTGTCGGTCGACAGGCCGGCACCGGAGAGGACGACGACGTCGCCCTCGGCCACGAGCTCGGCGAGCTCGTCCAACGCGGTCGTGGCGGCGGCGGGTGCGGCGGTCACCGCGCCATCGTCCCCTCGAATCGGGTCCTGCGCCGCGCTCAGCCGGTGGCGACCTCGGCGTCCAGTCGCTCGAGCAGCTCGTCGTACACGCGCTGGAGCCCCTTGGGCGCGAACGTGCGCTCGAAGAACCCGCCGACGCCACGCGCGCCGTTCCACGTCGTCCGCACGCGCACGCTGCTCACACCCGCGTCAGCCGCGGAGACGGTCCACGTCGTCACCATCGACGAGTTGGCGTCGGACTCGACCAGCGTGCCGGGGGCAGGCTCGGTGACCGTCAGGATCTGGTCGCGCACCCGCCTCGACGTGGCGGCGAAGCGCCAGTGCACCCGGGTCCCTTCACCCCGTCCCCCCGCCTCGACCCGGTAGTCGCTGAACTGCGCGGGGGCGATCCGCCGGCGGGTGTCCTCGTAGTCGGCGAGGGCGGCGACCACCCGCTCGGCGGGTGCGCGGACGATTCTCTCGGCGGTGGCGACGACCTGGCTCATGCCCGCCATCCTGCCGCCCCGGCCGGTAACGGTGCCGCCGGCGTGGGGCAGGTCACCGGGCGGACGCCCCGATCCCGGGTATCACGGAACGGTGACCGCACCGCTGTCCCTCACCCGCTCCGGCTCCGGCGAGCCTCTGCTCCTCCTGCACGGCTGGGGCAGCTCGCAGCGCGACTTCACCGCGGTCGTCCCGGCGCTCGTCGAGCGGTTCGACGTGATCAACGTCGATCTGCCGGGTGCCGGCCGGTCCCGGCACCTCGACGAGCGCCCGACCGTCGCCGCGATCACCGACGCCGTGGAGCGGACGCTGGACGCCGAGGGCGTCGAGCGGGCCCACGTCCTGGGCAACTCCCTCGGCGCGCGCGTCGCCATCGAGCTCGCGCGGCGGGGTCGCGCCCTCTCCGTGGTCTCCATCGCACCTTCGGGGCTCAACATCTGGCCCGAGCGCGTCTTCCAGGGCACCGGCATGGCGATCGCGCGGCTCGTCGGCCGTACGGCCGCGCCGTTGATCGGCCCGCTCTCCCGGTCGGCGATCGGACGCACCGCACTGCTGCTCCCCCTCAAGGCGCGCCCCTGGGCGACTCGGCCCGAGGAGGCCATCGGCGCGCGCGAGGGGTTCGCCGACTCCCGGGACTGGTGGCGCACCCTGCTCTGGGCGCAGTTGCTGGACGTGCCCCGTGGGCTGGGCCACATCGACTGCCCGGTGCTGCTGGTGCAGGGCACGGCCGACTGGATCGCGATGGGGCAGACGGTCCGCTACCTGCCGCTGATCCCGCGCTCGCGCTTCCGCCCGCTGCTCGCGGCCGGCCACGCCCCGCAGTCCGACCGCCCCGGGACGATCGTGCAGCTCGTGGAACGGACGGCCCGGCTGGCCCGGGAGGCGGACGCCGCCGGAACCACCCGCGCCGAGGCCACCGATCTCACTGCGACTCCTCGGCGTTCAGGTAGGCGCACCGGAACCGCGCGTTCGACATCGCCTCGGTGAAGCGGGCCTCCCAGCCGGGGTCCTGGGCCGGGAAGGTCTCCAGCACCCGTTCCTCGAGGACGACGGGTCGCCCGTCGAGGCCGACGTAGGTGCGGCGCACCAGCACCCGTGTCGTGCCGTCGACCTCGTCGTGGGCGGGCACCCAGCGCGCCCGGTCGATGGCGGCCGCCAGCTCGGCCCGCTCTCGAGGGGGCAGGCGGCCCGGCCCGGCCGTCTGCTGCTGCAGCGCCCGCCAGAGGGCGATCCCGCCTCCGACGAGCACGGCGAGGACGGCCACGACGAGCACGAGCTCGACCAGCACGACGACCATGGCCCGACGCTAGTTCGCCTCGCCGGGTTCGGGACGCACACGCACCACTTCCGGCCGGACGAGCACGGGTCTGGCGTGCGCCGGCGGGAGGAGGCCGCATGCGCATCCGGCGACCGCGCAGCCGGCCGTCGCCGGACTGGTCCCCTCGGTGCTCACCGTCAGCTCCTCCGCGCAGGGGGTCGCGAAGCAGGGGTCACCGGATACCTGCCCAGCGGCGTGACCACCGTGCCCGTCGTGCTGCGCGTCGACGGCGTCACAGCGCGGCCGGCATGAGCGCCGTCCGGCCGCGGGGCGTCGTCCCGGCGGGTGAAGCACTCCGCCACCTCTATCCGCGGCCGACCTGCGGCATTACCGTCCGCGCCGACAACGGGGGCACAGCGGGCGGACCGCTGAGCGGAGGACGCCTTGAGAACACGAACGATCGCGCAGCTGGCCGTGGCCGGGCTGGTGCTCGCCCTGGTGGGCACCGGATCCACCGCCCAGAGTGCCGACGAGCCGGGCGTCGTCCACTTCACCGCCGTCGGTGACTTCGGCAGCAACCAGCGCACGAACGCCGTCCTGAGCGCGATGGACACCGCCGACCCCGACCTGACCCTCGCCCTCGGCGACCTCTCCTACGCGGGCCCTGGCTCGGAGCAGGCCTGGTGCGACCGGGTCACCTCCCGGATGGGCTCCGGCTACCCGTTCGAACTGATCGCGGGCAACCACGAGAGCAACGGCCAGGACGGCAACATCAACGACTTCTCCGCGTGCCTGCCCAACCAGCTGCCCGGCGCGGTGGGCACCTACGGACGGCAGTGGTACGTCGACGTGCCGCAGGTCGACCCGCTCGTCCGCTTCGTGATGGTGTCGCCGGCCCTGCCGTTCCCGGACGGCACCTGGTCCTACGCCGCCGGCACACCGCGCTACAACTGGACCGCCGCAGCGATCGACGGCGCGCGGGCCAACGACATCCCGTGGGTGGTCGTCGGTGTGCACAAGCCCTGCTACTCGATGGGCGCCTACAGCTGCGAGATCGGCGCCGACTTCACCAACATGCTGATCAGCAAGCGCGTGGACCTGGTGCTGCACGGCCACGAGCACTTCTACCAGCGCACCCACCAGCTCGGGCTTCGCCCCGGCTGTGCCACGGTTGCACCGGGCACCTTCGACGCCGACTGCATCGCCGACGGCGACGGGGTGATGGGGCAGGGCTACGGGACGGTGTTCGCGACCTCCGGCCTGGGCGGCCAGGAGCGGCGCAACGTGAACACCGCCGACAGCGAGTCGCCGTACTTCGCGACCGCGTCCGCGGGGAACCTGAACCCGACCGACGGCTTCCTGGACGTGCGGGTCAGCGCCGGCGACCTGACCGCCGCCTTCGTGCCGGTCGGTGGCACCTACACCGATTCGTTCACCATCCACCGGGGGGATCCGCCGCCGAACAACGCCCCGACGGCTGCGTTCACGTCGACGACCAACGGTCTGACGGCCATCTTCGACGGCCGGGGTTCCAGCGACGTCGAGGGGCCGATCGCCTCCTACTCCTGGAACTTCGGGGACGGCTCAGCCGCCGGTGGCGGCGCCCAGCCCGCGCACGACTACGCCGAGGCGGGCACGTACCAGGTCACGCTCACCGTCACCGACGGCGCCGGAGCGACGAACTCGGTGACCCACCCGGTCACCGTGACCGCCCCGCCGCCCGGTCCGGTCGACTTCGTCCTCGACGCCTTCAGCCGGACGACGACCAACGGCTGGGGCTCCGCGGACACCGGCGGGCCGTGGACGACCAGCGGCACGCTGGCGAACTTCGCGGTCGACAACGGGACTGGCGCGATCACCATCCCGGCCGCCGGCAACACCCGGTCGGTGTGGCTGGGCTCGACCACCCGCACCGACACCGACCTGCGGTTCACCTTCGCCCTGGACAAGCGGCCCAGCGGTAGCGGGGCCTACCTCGACGTGGTCGGCCGCCGGGTCGGCACGGACAGCGAGTACCGAGCACGCCTGGTCATGCGGGCCGACGGGCGCATCGTGGTCCAGCTGACCGCATTGCGCGGGACGTCGTCCCCCGTGGGCCTGGCGACCGCGGTGACCCTGCCGACCACGATCACCTACGCGGCGAACACCGAGCTGGGCGTCCGCATGCAGGTGACCGGCACCAACCCGACGACGATCCGGCTGAAGGTCTGGCCGACGACGCAGCCCGAACCGGCCGCGTGGCAGACGACGGCCACGGACACGTTCGCGGCGCTGCAGAACCCGGGCGCCGTGGGGCTGACCGCCTACCTGTCCGGCAGCGTCACCAACGCACCGGTCGTGCTGCGGATGGACGACCTGAGCGCGCGACCGGTGGCCTGAGAGGTCACGTTCGGGTCACGGCGGCATCCCTCACCGCCCTCCACGGCGTCGTAGAGGGTGACGAGGGAGGTCGGCCGTGGCCCAGCGGGACGAGTCAGCGTTCGAGGCCTTCGTGGCGACGCGCTCGGACGACCTGCTGCGGACCGCCGTCCTGCTGACCTCCGACCGCGGACAGGCCGAGGACCTGCTGCAGACGGCGCTGGTGAAGGCCTACCGGCACTGGCACCGGATCACCGGGCCGGACCCGTACCCGTACGTGCGCCGGATCCTGGTGACGACCGCCGCCAGCTGGCGGCGCCGCCGGGCGACCCAGGAGATCGTCTCCCTGCCGCCGACCGACCTCGCCGGGCCCGACGAGACGGACGACGTCGCCGAACGTCAGCGGATGACCGACGCGCTGGCCCAGCTGCCGCCACGGATGCGCGCCGTACTCGTCCTGCGCTACGCCGAGGACCTCAGCGAGGCCGTCACCGCCGAGGCACTCGGCTGCTCGATCGCCACCGTCAAGAGCCAGACCGCCCGCGGTCTGGCCCGGCTGCGCGCGCTGCTCGGCGCCGACGCAGCCGTCGTCCTGGAGGAGCGCTGACATGACCCTCGCCGATCCCGACCTCGAGCGGCGGCTGCGCGATCAGCGGCATCGCGCCGCCGAGGTGGCGCCCCCGCCGTACGACCTCGCGGCGCGGACGCGGGCCCGGTACCGCGCCGAGCGCCGGCAGCGCATCCGCCTGGCCGCGGCCGCCGCGGCCGTCGTCCTCGCGGTCGTCGCCGTGCCCACGGTGGCCAGCACGCTGCTCGACGACGGCCGGGGCTCGCCCGCCGGAACGCCGGAGCTGTTCGACCTGCCGACCCGGGGCTCGCTGGCCGGGGACGAGGAGTGGCTCGCGGGCATGGCGGCGGTCGACTGGGAGTACGACGGCAGCGGTCCGGTGCCGGACGAGGCGGTGCCCTCGGAGGTGCGCCCGGAGGACCGCCGGGTGGCCTTCGCCGGTGACGTCCCCACCGGCCGCGTCGCTCTGGTGCTCGGGCGGGCGCGCGGCGTGGTCTTCGACATGTGGTTCGCCGGCCCGGTCGGCGCGAGTCCGGACGAGATGACCCGGATGGCCCTGCCCGGCTCGGTGGCCGATGTCCCGTTGCTGGGGCTGTGGGACCGCCCGTCGGCCGACGAGGACGGTGTCCTGATCGTGCTCGCCGAACCCGGCGGGACGCTCGAGATCGCCACAGGTCACGTGATCACCGACGACGGGCACTTCGCGTGGGACTGGCGCGCTGTCCCCGCGGAGGACGGCCTGTCCATCACGACCCCCGAGCTGCCGGGACACGGCCCGGTGGTCGCGCGGGTCGGCTCCGGGGAGCCGGTCCACCTCTCGACCAGTGAGCGCACGATCGGGTTCGAGCCGTCGGTGCTCGAGGTGGCCGACCCGCGCGGGCTGCGCGACGGCCTGGAGCGACGGCACCTGGATCACGCGATCCTGGCGCTGGAGCAGTACTTCGGGCTGCCCGCGAGCGAACTGGACCCCACCCTCCTCTGGGCCGGGCCCGCTGCCGACGGGCTGCGGGTGACGTCCGCCCTCATCGGCGTCACCCTGCCGTCCGGCGCCACCGCCGCCCTCGTGATCGGGTACCACCCCTACACCGGAGCTGCCGGCAGCAGCCAGGTGAGCACTCTGAACATCGCAGCACCGGCACCGCCGGGCACGAACCTCCTCGACCGCGTCATCGCCGTGAACGGCGCCGAGATGGACGGCGACTGGATCGCCGTGAGCGCGCCACGGTCGGGTGTGGTCGCGGAGCTGCTCCTCGAGGACGGCACCGTCGTGGGCACGATCCCGCTCGAGAACGGGGCGGGGAGCGGGTCGTTGCCGTACGGACCCCCGCTGCCGCAGCACGTCCGCGTGCTCGACGCGGACGGCGCGGTGGTCGGCAAGGCGCCGGCGCTCCCCGAGACGGCTGAATGAGGTCAGCTGTTCTGTGGCGTCGTGCGGCGCCAGTCCGGCGGAGGGTCCTCGCCCACCAGCCCGTCCACGGCCTCCCGGAGCAGGTCCGCGTGTCCGGCGTGCCGGCCGTACTCCTCCACGAGGTCGAAGAGCAGCCGGCGCAGGCTGGCGTGACCGCGTTCGCCGTCGGCGACGTGGGCCGGCTGGTCCAGCCCGCCGTCGGCCAGCGCGGCCGCCAGCCGGTCGCGCGAGCGCTCGACCGCGCCGTCCCACAGCGCGTAGAGCTCCCCGGGCTGTCGTCGGCGGCGGAGGTGAACGGCCACTCCATGCCGCCGGCCCAGATGCTCTCCCAGGGCTGCCCGATCGACTCGCCGTTCAGCTTGTCGGTGAAGGTGAAGTCCTCGACCACGGCCAGATGCTTGAGCAGGCTGCCCAGGGTCAGCGCCGAGGCACCGACCCGCGTGTTCAACGCGGCGGAGTCGAGGCCGTCGGCCTTCCACCGGAAGGTGGTGCGCAGGCGCTCGAGCGAGCCGACGAGGTGCTCGACCTCGGTGCCGGCCACAGGCGGTTCCCACGGCGGGAGGCTCGGAGTCATGGACTGAACCGTATGGCCGACCACCGACGAAGGATCGCGTGTGGCCCCGAGAGGATTCGAACCTCCGACACACGGTTTAGGAAACCGTTGCTCTATCCCCTGAGCTACGGGGCCGTGGCACCCCGTCCCGTTCGGGAGCGGCCGCCGGGGAAGAGGCTATCCGGTCCCTCGGGGAACACCCGGCACACCCGACTCGTCACCAATGGTGAGGCCCGGATGCGTTGTGCCGGGTTACGGTGCGGGTACACGTCGGGCTCCGGCAACGGCGCCGGGGGAGTGGCGGAAGGACTGCAGCGATGCACATGAAGGTGGTCGACGTCCCCGAACGGGGGCGCTTCGAGATCCTGCTCGGCGACCGGGTCGTCGGGCTGGCCAGCTACCACGTCGACGGCAGCACGATGACGCTCCCGCACACCGAGGTCGACCCCAGCGTGGGCGGCCGTGGCATCGGGACGGCGCTGGTCTCCGGCGTCCTCTCCGCAGCTCGCGAGCGCGGGCTGACCGTGCTCCCCTACTGCTCTTTCGTCCGGCACTACATCCAGCAGCATCCCGAGGAGATGGACCTCGTGGCCGCGGACGACCGGCCGCACTTCGGCCTGGCCACCGCCGACCGCTGACCTGCGCGCCCTCGCCGGGCTGCCTACGCTCCGCAGGTGCCGACGTCGCTGCTGTGGTTCCGCCGCGACCTGCGGCTCTCCGACCATCCGGCGTTGCTCGCGGCCCTCGACGCCGCCGGCGGGAACGGGGACGTCCTCCCCGTGTTCGTCTTCGACCCACGGCTGTGGGGGCCGGCGGGCGGTCCACGTCGGCAGTTCCTGCTCGACAGCCTGGCGGCCCTCCGCGAGCAGACCGGCGGCGCGCTGGTGCTGCGGCACGGCAACCCCGCCGAGGTGCTGCCGGCGCTCGTCGGGCAGACCGGAGCGACGAGCGTGCACGTCTCCGCGGACGCGGGGCCGTACGGCCGCCGACGCGACGCCGCCGTCGCGCGGGCGCTGGGCGACGTCCCGCTGGTGGGCACCGGATCGCCCTACGCCGTGACGCCGGGCCGCGTCGCCAAGCGCGACGGCACCCCGTTCAAGGTCTTCTCCCCGTTCTCCCGCGCCTGGCGCGAGCACGGCTGGCGGGGCCCCGCTGCGACCCCGGCCGCCGTGCCCTGGCGAACCGGTGTCGCGACCGACGCTCCCCCGCCCGACATCGACCTCGGCGTGCGCTTGCCGCCCGCCGGCGAGGCCGCGGCGTCGGACGCGTGGAAACGCTTCCGCGACGAGCGGCTGCTCGGGTACCCCGCGACGCGCAACGTCCCCGGCACCGAGGGCACCAGCCGGTTGTCGGCCTACCTCAAGTACGGCTGTCTGCACCCGCGCACGCTGCTGGCCGACCTCGCGGAGACCGACGGGGAGGGCGAGGCGGTCCGCCGGTTCACCGACGAGCTGGCCTGGCGGGAGTTCTACGCCGACGTCGTCTGGCACCGTCCCGAGTCCGTCCGCGAGCCGCTGGACCCCCGTACCGGGGCGATCGAGTACGACACGGGGCCGGACGCCGAGGCCCGCTTCGACGCCTGGAGGCAGGGACGCACCGGCTATCCGATCGTCGACGCCGGCATGCGCCAGCTCCTCGGCGAGGCGTTCGTGCACAACCGGGTACGGATGATCGTCGCCTCCTTCCTGGTCAAGGACCTCCACGTCGACTGGCGTGGTGGCGCGCGGCACTTCCTGCAGCACCTCGTCGACGGCGACCTGCCCAGCAACAACCACGGCTGGCAGTGGGTCGCCGGCACGGGAACCGACGCCTCGCCGTACTACCGGGTCTTCAACCCGGTCCGCCAGGGTGAGCAGTTCGACCCCGACGGCGCCTACGTGCGTCGCTGGGTGCCCGAGCTGCGCGACGTCCCGGATCGCCACGTGCACCAACCCTGGCAGGCGCCTGCCGGCCTCCCGGCCGGCTATCCCCAGCCGATCGTCGACCACGCCGCCGAGCGCCAGGTGGCGCTGGCCCGCTACGAGCGGGCGAGGTCCCGTGCCTGAGGGGCACACCCTGTTCCGCCTCGCCCGGGAGCAGGCGGATCTCTTCGCCGGCCGTCCGGTGCACGTCACCAGCCCCCAGGGCCGGTTCGCCGCCGGCGCGGCGCTGCTGGACGGACGCGCACTGGAAGAGGTGTTCTCCTACGGCAAGCACCTGTTCGCCGCCTTCGGGGACGACGTCCTGCACGTCCACCTCGGTCTGTACGGCTCGTTCACCACGGGCACCGGCACCCCACCGCCTCCGAAGGGCGCGCTGCGGATGCGCTGGGAGGCCGAGGGCCCGGCCGGCTCCGGCGTGTGGACCGATCTGCGCGGGCCGACGGCCTGCGAAGTGCTCACGTCGACCGAGGTGGATGCGATCCTGGCGCGGCTCGGGCCCGACCCGCTGCGGCCCCGTGCCGACGGCGGCCGCGCTCACCGGCGGATCGCCGCCAGCCGCACACCCGTCGGCGCACTGCTGATGGACCAGTCGGTGCTCGCCGGAGTGGGCAACGTCTACCGGGCCGAGCTGCTCTTCCGGCACCGCGTCTCGCCCTTCCGGCCCGGCCGCGGGGTGGACGACGCGCTCTGGAGCCGCATGTGGACCGACCTGGTCACGCTGCTCAGGGCCGGCGTGCGCATGGGCCGGATCGTGACCACCCGCCCCGAGCACCGATCCCGGCGCAGCGGTGCGGTCCGGCGGGACGACGCCCACTACGTCTACCGCCGGACCGGGCTGCCCTGCCGGGTGTGCGGCACGGAGGTCCGCACGGCGACGATGGTGGGACGGAACCTGTACTGGTGCCCCACCTGTCAGGCCGCATGAACCCACTTGGGGTGTGATCTGGACCATCACGGTTCCAGGGCTCCGGAACCGCGTGTAACTTCGCCGCCGATGAGGAGAGCCGTCCGGTCCCTGGTCGTCATCGCGCTCGCAGCCGCGGCGGCGCTCGTCGCCGTGCCCGGAACCGCTGCCGCCGCCCCCACGACCGTCGGCTACGACGTGTCGTACCCGCAGTGCGGCACGTCGCTCCCGCGGGACCGCGCCTTCGCGATCATCGGCGTCAACGGCGGCCTGTCCACCAAGACCAACCCCTGCCTGGCTCAGCAACTCACCTGGGCCTGGGGCTCCTCCGGCGGCGTCCGCAGCCAGCCCAGGGCGCAGCTGTACCTCAACACGGCCAACCCCGGTCAGGTGGTCCCGCAGGTGGCGACGTGGCCCACGGCCGGGACGACGCCCTACGGCACCTGCACCGGCAGCAACTCGCTGGCCTGCTCCTGGCAGTACGGCTGGGAACGCGCCCAGAACAGCGTCGTCTCCTTCTTCACGCCGGCCGCCCGCGCGGCGCGGGTCGACAGCTCCCCCGCCCGCTACACGTGGTGGCTCGACGTCGAGACGATGAACAGCTGGCAGTCCGGGTCGCCGGAGGCGCTGGCCCGCAACCGGGCGACGCTCGAGGGCATGACCAGCTATCTGCTCTCCCGCGGCGCCCGGGTGGGCATCTACAGCACCAACTACCAGTGGTCGCAGATCGTCGGCGGCGTGCCCGGCGAGAGCATCCTCGCCGGCCGGGACAACTGGCTGGCCGGTGCGACCGATCTGACCGGCGCGAAGGGCAACTGCTCCCGGCCGGCCCTCGTCCCCCGCGGCCGCGTGACGCTGACCCAGTACGTCGTCGACGACCTGGACCGCAACCACTCCTGCACCTGATCGGCCCCCGAACGGCCCTGCGGCCTGGTGCTTCGGCCGCGCGCAGGTCAGGATGCGAGGTGTGTCCCTCGACGGTGCCGCTGCCCCCCGTCGACAGACCGACCCCTGCGAGTGGCCGTGGTGGGCGCGGGCCCGGCGGGCATCTACGCCGCCGACGCACTGACCCGGCAGGACGCCGTCCCCGTCGCCGTCGACCTGATCGACCGGCTGCCGACCCCCTTCGGCCTGGTCCGGCACGGCATCGCGCCCGACCACCCGAAGATGCGGGCCATCCGCGACACGCTGCACCGCAGCCTGGACGATCCGCTGGTCCGGTTCGTGGGCAATGTCGACGTCGGGACCGACATCTCGCTGGACGAGCTCCGCCGGCACGTCGACGCGGTCATCTACACCTACGGCGCATCGGTCGACCGGCAGCTCGGCATCGAGGGCGAGGAGCTGCCCGGCAGCCTGGCGGCGACGGACCTGGTCGCCTGGTACACCGGTCACCCCGACGCCGACCGGGAACGCGTGGAAGCGGCCCTGGCCGGGGTGCGCTCGGCCGTGGTCATCGGGGTCGGCAACGTCGCGCTCGACGTGGGCCGGGTCCTCGCCCGAACGGCACCCGAGCTCGAGCCGACGGACATGCCCCAGCACGTCCTCGACGTGCTCGCCGCGATGCCCGTCGAGGAGGTCACCATCCTCGGCCGCCGCGGTCCGGCGCAGGCCGCCTTCACGACGCAGGAGCTGCGCGAGCTCGACGGGCTGGAGGGCGCCACGGTGCTGGTCGACGCGGCGGATCTGGTCCTCGATCCGGAGGCGGAGGAGCGCGCGTCGACCGACCGGAACGTCTCCCGCAACCTCGCCGTGATGCGGGGCTGGGTCGACCACGTCCCCACGCCGGGCCGCACGCAGCTGCGGCTGCGGTTCTTCGGCCGCCCGGTGCGGCTGCTCGGTGAGGACCGGGTGACCGGCGTCGAGGTCGAGCGCACCGCGGTGGACGGCGACGGCCGCGTCATGGGCACCGGGGAGCTGTCGGTCATCCCGGCCGACCTGGTCGTCCGCTCGGTCGGGTACCGGGGCCTCCCGCTTCCGGGACTGCCGGTGGACGAGCGCTCGGGCACCGTGCCGAACGAGGACGGGAGGGTGCTGCGCGAGGGCCGCGTCTCGCCGGGCGAGTACGCCGCCGGCTGGATCAAGCGCGGACCCAGCGGCGTCGTCGGCACCAACAAGCACGACGCCCGGGAGACCGTGGCCAGGCTGCTCGCCGACGCCGCCGACGGGACGCTGCGGACCCACGGGCCGGTCGACGACCTGGTCGACGAGCTCGTCCGGCGCGGCGCCCGGCCGGTGCTGCTCGACGACTGGCGGGCCATCGACGCCGCCGAGATCGCGCTCGGGGCCACCCGCGGACGGGCCCGCACGACGCTGCACGAGCGCGAGTCGCTGCTGGCCGCCGTCCGGGCGGCCGCCGCCGGCTGATCAGACCGGCTGGCCGCCGAGCGCCGTCAGCAGCTCCCGAGCCGCCCCCTCGTCCGGAGCCGCGACGAAGCGGATCCTGGTGGCGGTGTCCGGCCGGAGCCGCAGGGGATCGCCGTCCGGCGTGAGCGCGACCCCGCCCGCTGCCAGGAGCACCGCGAGCCCACCGGCGACGTCGTGCACGTAGGTGCCCCCGCGGTCGACGTCGTGCCAGGCGGCGGCCGCTCCGTCGGCGACGAGGCAGAGGTCGAGGGCCGTGCAGCCGGTGACCCGGATCCGGCGGGCGGTCGTGGGCACGACGACGGTCCGCCCGCCGGGCGCGCTCGGCACGACGACGGTGCTGCCCGGACGCGGCCGCACGGGGACGCCGTCCCGCCAGGCGCCGTCGCCCTCGGCGGCCGCCCACCGCCGCCCGGAGGAGAGGTCGGCGACGAGCCCGGCCACCGGGCGGCCGGCCACGACCAGTGCGGCGGAGAACGCCCAGGGCGGCAGGCCCGCGGAGAAGTTCCCCGTGCCGTCGAGCGGGTCGAGGACGATCCACGGCTCACCGTCGTCCACGGGCGTGTCCCGGCGCTCCTCGCTCAGCAGGGTTACACCCAGCTCGCCGAGCACCTCGGCGGCCGCGGCGTGCGCCGCCTCGTCGGCGGCGACCACCGGGCTGCCGTTGCTCTTCGTCCGCTCCCGGCCGGCGTCGCGGGCGAGCGCGACGGCCACCTCCACGCGAGTGGCCGCGAGCGCGGCCAGCCGGCGGAACCGCGCGACGAGCGATGCACCCGCCACCGACCGCACCGGCACCGTCCGTCCGGTGGAGGAGTGGCAGACGCGGTCGCACCCCCAGTCCGCGGCGGTGGCCTGCACCGCCGGGTGCTCGAGGTGCACGCCCGTGCGGTGCAGGACCACGGCCTCCGCGGTGCCGTCGCCGGCCCACTGGCGGCGCAGCAGCACGGCACTGCCGGCCCCGTCGACGAGCAGCCGGCTCATCGGCTCGACGAGGGCCGGGGCGAGCGCGGCCACGGGCAGGCTCAGGCGCTCGCCCGCGTCGGCCAGCTCGACGGTTGAGACGGCCGGGCGCAGGTCGGGCTCAGCCACTGTTCCGCAGCGCGGTGGCGATGCCGTTGATCGTCAGATGGATGTTCCGGCTGGTCAGCTCGTCGTCCTCACCGTTGCGCCGGCGGCGGAGCATCTCGACCTGCAGGTGGTGCAGTGGCTCCAGGTAGGGGAAGCGGTTGCGGATCGAGCGGGCCAGCGACGGGTTGTCGGCCAGCAGCACGTCGTCCCCGGTGATCGCCAGCAGCATCCGGCAGGTGCGTTCGTGCTCGGCGGTGATCTGGTCGAACACCCGGGCACGCAGCTGCTCGTCGGGGACCAGCTCGGCGTATCGGGCGGCCAGGTCCAGGTCGGTCTTGGCCAGCACCATGCCCATGTTCGACAGCACCGTGCGGAGGAACGGCCAGGTGCGGTGCAGCTCCCGCAGGCGAGCCAGCTTGGCGTCGTCCTCGCCGACCCACGACTCGAGCGCGGATCCCGTGCCGTACCAGCCGGGCAGCATGATCCGCGCCTGCGACCAGCTGAACACCCACGGGATGGCCCGCAGGTCGGCGATGGAGTCGCCCTTCTTGCGCGACGGCGGACGGCTGCCGATGTTCAGCTCGGCCAGCTCGCTGATCGGCGTCGCGGCCCGGAACCACTCGACGAATCCAGGCGTGTCGTGCACCAGCGCCCGGTAGGCCTGTTGCGCCCGGCCGGCGAGATCGTCGAGCAGCTCGTAGGCGGGTTCGGCGTCGGCGCCGAGGCCCTCGATGTCGAGCAGCGTCGACTCGAGAGTGGCCGCGACCAGCGCCTCGAGGTTGCGCCGGGCGAGGTCGGGGTCGGCGTACTTGGCCGCGATGACCTCGCCCTGCTCGGTGATCCGCAGCGCGCCGGCGACCGCCCCGGGCGGCTGGGCCCGGATCGCCTCGTAGCTCGGCCCGCCGCCGCGGCCGACCGTGCCGCCGCGGCCGTGGAACAGCCGCAGCCGGATGCCCTCGGACCGGGCGACCTCGACCAGGTCCAGTTCCGCCCGGTACAGCGCCCAGTTGGCCGCGAGGTAGCCGCCGTCCTTGTTGCTGTCGGAGTAGCCGAGCATGACCTCCTGGACGTCCCCGCGGGAGGCGACCAGTGAGCGGTACAGCGGCTGCCCGAGGACGGCGGTCATCGTGGCGCCGGCCGACTGCAGGTCGCCGATGGTCTCGAACAGCGGCGAGATGCCCACCGGGCACGTCGGCCCGCCCTCGCCGCCGGGGTCGAGGAGCCCGACCTCCTTGAGCAGGACGGCGACCTCGAGGACGTCGCTCACCGACTCGCACATGCTGATCACGTAGTTCGGGATCGTCCGCGGGCCGAGCAGCGCGATCTGCTCGGCGGCCGCCAGGACGACGTCCAGCTCGCCGCGGACGGTCTCGGACAGCTCGGCGTCGGGTCGCACCAGCGGACGCCGCATGGTCAGCTCCCGGGCCAGCAGCTCGACCCGCGCCTCCTCGTCGAGGGCCGCGTAGTCGTCGCACACGCCGGCCCAGGCGAGCAGCTCGGTCAGCACCTCCTCGTGCACCGACGAGTTCTGCCGCATGTCCAGCCCGCACAGGTGGAAGCCGAAGACCTCGACGGCCTCGCGGAGGCGCAGCAGCCGGTCGTCGGCGAGCGGTCCGGCGCCGTGGGTGCGCAGCGAGGCGTCGATGACGTCGAGGTCGGCGCGCAGCTCGTCGGGCCGGTCGTAGGGCGGCAGGGCCGTCTCGGGCGCGGGGCCGGGGACCCGGCCGCACACCCGGCGGGCAGTCGCGGCGAGCCGGGCGGAGATCCCGTTGATCGCCCGCCGGTAGGGCTCGTCGGCCCGGAACGGGGAGTCGTCCCGCGACGCCTCGGCGAGGTGGTACAGCTGCGGCGTCGGCGTGACCAGCCGGTCGGACATCGACAGCTCGTCGCGCAGCGCGGCCAGCTCGGCGAGGTGGTGGCCGATGGCGGTCTCGGCCTGCCGCGTGGTGGCCCGGCGCAGGGCCTCGGCGGTGACGAACGGGTTGCCGTCGCGGTCGCCGCCGATCCACGAGCCGGGAAGGAGCATCGGCCGGCGCAGCAGACCGGCGTCCGGCCACCGCTCCTCCAGGGCCCGGCGCAGCTCGGCGTTGATCGCGGGGACGACCTCGAACAGGGAGAGGTCGTAGTAGCGCAGCGCCTCGTCGATCTCGTCCTGCAGGCGCAGGCGGCGCAGCCGCAGCAGCGCCGTCTGCCAGAGCGTCAGCACCGAGCGCCACAGCTGAGCCGACCACTGGGCTTCGTCGACCTCGCCGCTGGCCGCGCGGTCGCGTTGCCGGATCAGGTCGGCGATGTGCCGCTGCACCTGGGAGATGGTGCGGCGGCGCACCTCGGTGGGGTGCGCGGTGACGACGGGGCAGACCAGCGCGCCCGCCAGCTCGCGAGCGACGGTGTCGGCGTCGAGATCGGCCTCGTCGAGCAGGGCGATGGTCGCCGCCAGGCTGCCGGCCTGCGGTGGCGAGCCCTCGCGTCGGTGGAAGCGCCGCCGTCGCTCGTGGTGGATGTCCTCGGCGAGGTTCGCCAGCACCGAGAAGTGGCTGAACGCGCGGATGACGTGATTGGCCGACCGCACGTCCAGCCCCGACAGTCGCTTGGCCAGCTCGGCGCGGTCCACCTCCGACCGGCGGATCTTGAACGCCTCCACCCGGGTGGACTCGACCAGGTCGAGCACGTCCTGACCGGCCTGCGTGCCGATCACCTCGCCGAGGACACGGCCCAGCAGGCGGATGTCGTCGCGGAGGGGGGCTTCGTCGGCGCGGTCGCTACCGCCGGAGGACCCGGAGGAGCGGAGGTCGGCGACGTCCACGGTGGCTTCGGACACACCGCGAGTATCCGGGCCGCATGTGACGGCCTCATGTCGGGCCCGAGATCTGCACACTCGTGGCCATCAGCGTCTAATGGCCACGAGTGTGCAGATCTCGCGGGGGCTTCAGCCGTGCTCGAGTTCCCGGAGGGCGGCGGCGGCGAGCTGGTCGCCGGCGGCGGCGCCGAGCCGGAACTGCTCGACCGCGCCCTCGAAGTCGCCGCGCTCGGCCAGCAGGACGGCGAGGTTGTGGTGGCAGTAGGCCTCACCGGCGGCGATCCCGCCGCGGTAGGCCTCCTCCGCGGCCTCGTCGTCCCCCATCTCGTCGGCGTAGAAGTTGCCGAGCGGCAGCCAGGCCACCGCCTCGCCGAGCTTGGCGCCCTTCTCGAGGACGAAACGGGCCTCCGCGGGCCGCCCGGTCTCGCGCAGCAGGTGGGCGAGGTCGGCGCGGGCAGCCGGGAAGTAGTCGGCGCCGATGCGGAGGTCGGCCTCGAGCGACGGGTCGAGGGTGGCGCACCACCGCCAGCAGGCGACGACCGCGGCGGCCTCCTGGTCGCCCATCGCGGCGATCTCGACGGCGACGTCCATCGCGGCGGACCGCTCGCCCTGCTCGCGGAGCAGAAAGGCCAGCTGCAGCCCGCCCTCGAGATCGCCGGCGTCGACGGCACCCCGGTAGGCGCGCATCGCGCCGGCCAGGTCGCCGAGCTCCTCGAGCACCTTGCCCAGGTTGCGCCAGGCGTCGGCCTCTCCGCCGGCCACCGCGACCTCGTAGGCCTCGACGGCCTCCGGGAGTCGCTGCTGCGCGACCAGCGCGTTGCCGAGGTTGAACCAGCCGACCGTGTCGCCGAGCTCGGCGGCCCGGCGGAAGCACCACTCGGCGTCCACGTGGCGGCCCTCGTCGGCGAGGTCGCAGCCGAGGTCGATCAGGGCGTAGACGTCGTCGGACCCCTGGAGCGCATGCAGGCGCGCGTCGAGGTCCGAGGTCATGCCGACGATCTTCGCGGCCGGATCGCGCCGCCGCGTCTCCCGTCCGGGTGACCTCACCCCAAGGGTGTACAGGTCGGCTCAGCCCCCGAACGCCTCGCGCCAGGCCGGCAGGAGCGTCCGCTCGCTCCACTCGATGAACGGATGCTGCTGGTCGCCGCCGATCTGGACCAGCGCGAGGTGCGTGAAGCCCGCGTCGGCGTACTCCCGGGCTGCCTCGATGACCGCGTCGACGTCGTCCCCGCAGGGGATGCTCTCGGCGACGTCGTCCTCGCGGACGAACTGGCTGGCCGCGTCGAACGCCGACGTCCCGGGCAGCTCGGCGTTGACCTTCCAGCCCAGACCGAACCAGCGGAACTGCTCGTGCGCCCGCTTGGTCGCGGCGGTCCGGTCGGGATCGAAGCTGATCGGCATCTGGCCGACCCGCGGCTTGCCGGTACCGCCGGCGGCGTCGAACAGCTCGCCCAGCTCGCTCCGGGGTTCGACGGCGATCATGGCGTCGGCCAGTTCGCCGGCGATCTCGCAGGACTGCTTGCCCGAGACGGCGAGGCCGATGGGCACGCGCGTGTCGGGGAGGTCCCACAGCTTGGCCGACTCGACGTCGAAGTGCTCGCCGCGGAAGTTGGTGTAGCCGTCCCCGTCGAACAGGTCCCGGATGATGTGCAGCGCCTCGACGAGCATCTCGTGCCGGACGTCGGCCGGCGGCCAGCCGCCGCCGACGACGTGCTCGTTGAGGTTCTCCCCCGCGCCCAGGCCGAGAGTGAACCGGCCGTCGGCCAGGATCTGCAGCGTGGCGGCCTGCTGCGCCACGACCGCCGGGTGGTACCGGAAGCTCGGGCAGGTCACGTAGGTCATCAGCCCGATGCGGCTGGTGGCCTGCGCGGCAGCACCGAGGGTCACCCAGGCGTTCGGCGAGTGGCCCTGCTCGTCGAGCCACGGCGAGAAGTGGTCGCTGCTCACCGCGAAGTCGAAGCCGGCCCGCTCGGCCGCCGTCACGTACGCGACGAGCTCCTTCGGCCCGGCCTGCTCGGTCATCATCGTGTAGCCCAGCTGCATGCCCATGCGGCCCGGCTACCCGAGGTGCCTTGCGCGCAACCGGTCCCGCCGGTCCCTCAGACGCGCTCGCTCCTGAGTGCCTCCCGCAGCTTGGTCTTGCCACCGGTGCGCAGCAGTGCGCCGGCGTAGACCCGCCCACCCAGCCGGACCACCAGCGCGATCGCCACGAGCATGAGGACGACGGCGAGCCCGACCTCCCACAGCGCGACGTCCCCCGCCGCCTGCCGGACCGGCATCACCAGCGGGGACAGCCCCGGGACGTAGGAGGTCACGACCGCCAGGGGCCCGTCCGGTTCGGCCGCGCCCTGGATCCCGACCACGAACGCGGCGACCAGAACCAGCGTCGTCGGCATGAGCACCGTGCCGAGGTCCTCCTGCCGGCTGACCAAGGAGCCGGCGACGGCGAAGACCGCCGCGTACAGCGCGTAGGCCAGCACGAACCAGAGGACGACGGAGATCGCGGTGCTGACCAGCTCGCCGGGGATGGCGATGATGTCGAAGGCGAGGGCACCGGCCACGCCGACGACGGCGATCAGCAGGATCTGGGCGAACCCGAGCACTCCCAGGCCGAGGATCTTGCCGGCCAGCAGCTGCCAGGGCTTCATCGTGGCGAGCAGGAGCTCGACCACGCGGCTGGCCTTCTCCTCGACCACCCCCTGGGCGACGAACTGGCCGAAGAGGATGAGCAGGCTGTAGAGCACCGCGGTGCCGACGATCGCGACGACCACCCGCTGACCGTCGGCGTCGGAACCGGGGTCGAGGGCCCGCACGGCGACCTCGGGGACGTCGAGGGACGCCAGGCCGGCCGCCCGCAGCTGTTCGGCGAGCGACAGCTGGGCGACGGCCCCCTGGACGACCCCCTGCAGCTGTCCCCCGGCCGACTGCTCCACGAGGAGCTCCGGGTCGCCCTCGCCGGCCACCAGGACGCCGTCGACGTCGCCGTCCTCGATCGCCGTCCGGCCGGCGTCCTCGTCGGCGAACTCGACCACGGTGACGTCCACGTCGAGCGCCTCGCCCTGTGCCACCAATGCCTGCGGCAGCTCGGCGGATCCCCCGATGACGCCGATCCGGCTCTCGTCACCGCCGGAGTTCATCGCGACCTGGAAGCCGAGGAGTCCGACGAGGACGAGGATGATCACCACCGAGCTGATGATGAAGTTCTTGTCGCGGACCCGGGCGGAGATCTCCCGGGCGGCGACGAGGCGGACGAAGGCGGCGGCGCTGAGACTGCGCGGCTCGCTCATGCGGCCACCTCCGCCGCGGTCGGGACCGCCACCGCCTCGCGGAACAGCTCGACCAGGGTCGGCTGCTGCCACGCGAAGTGGGTGACCCGCGAGCTGCGCAGCGCGGCGGCGAGGACCGCCTGGTCGTCAGCCCCCGGACCGAGTTCCAGCAGCGTGTCGCCGTTGCGCTCGGAGACCACGCGGACGTCCGGCACGCCGTCGGTCCACCCGTGCCCCGCATCGGGGACGACGACGCGCAGCAGCCGGCCCGCCTCGCGCTCGCGGAGCTCGGTGACCGTGCCCGTGGCGACCATGCGGCCGCGGGCGAGGATGCCGACGGAATCGCAGAGCCGTTCCACCAGGTCCAGCTGGTGGCTCGAGAACACGACCGGCACGCCGCCGCGGCACTGGTCGAGCAGCGCCTCGGCGAGGGAATCGACGCCGATCGGGTCGAGGCCGGAGAACGGCTCGTCGAGGATCAGCACCTCGGGGCGGCTGACCAGCGCGGCGGCCAGCTGCACCCGTTGCTGGTTGCCGAGTGACAGCTTCTCGACCTGGTCGCCACGGCGCTCCCCCAGGCCGAGCCGCGCCACCCACTCGTCGGACGCGCGGCGGGCGGCGCCCGCGTCGAGGCCGTGCAACCGGGCGAAGTAGGCGACCTGCTCGCCGACCTTCATCTTCGGGTACAGGCCGCGTTCCTCCGGCATGTACCCGATCCGACGTCGGACGTCCTGGTCGAGCGCCTTGCCCCGCCAGCGCACCTCGCCGGCATCGGCGCGCGCCAGGCCCATGGCGATGCGCATGGTCGTCGTCTTGCCGGCGCCGTTGGAGCCGCAGAACCCGAACATCGATCCGGGCTGCACGGCGAAGCTGACGCCGTCCAGCACGTGGTTGCTACCGAAGCGCTTGTGCAGCCCGTCGAACTCGAGCAAGCGGTCCTCCCGTCATCGGTTGCTGCGGCCGACCGTAACGATCGCGGGTGACGAGATCCGGGACGCCGCGTGTATCTCCAGGTGGCCGCCCGCCCTCCACCGAACGGCTGGCGGGATCAACCGCGAGGAGGACACCGGCTCATCCGCACGACGGTTCCCGAGCGGATCGGAGCGGCGTTTCACTGCCAGCCACGGTTCCCCGGACACGGGGTGGGCCGGGACTTCGACGGAGGAGGTGACCGTGGTGCAGAGGATCCGCGCAGGTCGGCAGCACACCGAAGGACGGCCTTCCTCTCGGTTCCGGCGGCTGGCGACGCTCCTGATCGCCGGCCTGACCGGCGCGGGCGGCACGCTGGTGTCGGCGCCCCCGGCTGCGGCGGAGGCCGTGGCCGGCGGCGGGTTCTCGGTCAACGCCGGCACCGCGACTGCCTCGTTCACGGCGCACGGCTCCGGCGGGGCGGTGGCGAGTGGCCACCTCGGGACGAGCACCGTGGCCCCGGAGACCAGCACGATCACGCTGGGCGCCGCCGTGACGCGGATCAACTGGGACACCCTGGACCTCGCACCCGAGGACACGCTCAACTTCGTCTTCGGCACCCCCGCCGACGTCGTCCTCCTGGAGGTCAACGGGCCGTCGGTGGCGACCGTGGCCGGTCAGCTGAACGGCTACCTGGGGACGGTCGGCGGCACCCGAGGCGGCAACGTGTGGATCTCCGCTCCTGGCGGGGTGGCCTTCGCATCGACGGCCCAGGTGGACGTCGGCGGGCTGCTGGCGACCAGCGGGCTCATCAACGGGGCCGACTTCTTCGGCGGCGACGAGCGGTTCACGGTCAACGACGCCCACACCTCGGCTGCGATCCAGGTGGCAGGCGGCGCACGGATCACGGGCCACGGCAGCGTCGTCGCGCTCGTGGCCCAGTCGGTCATCACCGCGAGCGGAGCGCAGGTCGGCGGGGAGCCGCTGGCCTCTGACAGCCCCGAGGTGCTGTACGGCTCGGCCGCGGACTACACGGTCTCCTTCGATTCCTCCGCCGGTGCGCCGAGCCTGCTCGCATTCACGGTCCCTCATGGCGACGGTGCGTCCACCGGCGCCGGTCTGCAGCTCTTCGGCACCACCACCGCCGAGGACGTCTTCCTCGCCTCGACGTCGGCGACCCCTCTGTCCGCGGCGCTCGCCGGCCCCGTGAACGTGAACGGCGTCCCCGCCAGTGGCGACGGTGACCTGGTGCTCGCTGCCGGGACCGGCTTCGCCCGGACCACGCCCGCGGGGCGGATGCTGCCGGTTCCCGTCGTGAACGGCCCCGCACGGGACCTCACGTTGGCGGGGCTCCCGCTGCCGCCCGGGGACATCGGAGCGTTCGCCTCCGGCAACCTGACCAACCAGGGTGCAGTGACGTCCGGGGACGGGGATGCGCTGCTCGCCGCCCTGGGACATCTGACCCTGGGACCGACGTCCACGATCGACGGGCGCACGGTCGCGTTGTCGACGGGCGGCGACTTCGTGAACGACGGTGGCACCGCGGCGATCGACGACGCCGTGAACTGGGTCGTCTACGCCGCGCACCCCGACGACATCGTCACCGGCGGACTCGACAGCGGGCACACCGCGCTCTGGGCATCCGACCTCTACAGCTCCCCGCCCGACGTCGTGACGACCGACCGCTACGTGTTCGCCTTCCAGCCCACGGTCACCGTCACCGCCGACAGCCACAACAAGGTGTTCGACGACCACGAGACGACGACGTTGACCTGGCGGACGAATGACTACGCGCACCCCGGGGTCCCGGGGCTGTTCGAGGCGGACACGGCCCCCGTGTGGTCAGGCACGCCGACCCTCACGTCCCCCGGCTCCGGCCCGACCGCGAGAGAGGGCACCTACCCGGTCACGATGACCCGCGGCGGCCTCACCAGCCCACTGCGCTACGGCTTCACCCTCGTCGACGGATCCATCACGGTGGACGACGACAGCCCACCGGCCATCGGGGTCGCCGTGTCCGGGCCCGCCGGCTCGAACGGCTGGTACACGGGCGACGTCGCCGTCGACTGGACGATCACCGAGGAGGGCTCGGACCTCACCGCCGTCGACGGCTGCACCGACCTCGTGATGAGCACCGACCAGGTCGCCTCGGTGACGTGCGCGGCCGCGAGTGGCGGCGGCCCGGCCACCCGCACCGTCGAGGTGAAGCGCGACGCAGCTGCGCCCACGCTGACGATCGGCGGTTCCGTCAGCGGGCAGCCGTACGCGTCCGGCACCTGGACCAACGGGGACGTCGACGTCGTGTTCACCTGTGCCGCTGGCGTCTCCGGCGTGGACACGATGCCCACGAACGACACGGCCACCACGACGACGTCCTACACCGAGACCTGCACGGACCGAGCAGGCAACACCAGCGATCCGGCGACCTTCCAGGTCAACATCGACAGGACACCCCCGAGGATCGACACGATCACGGCGTCCACGAGTGCCGGAGGCTACACGGCCGGATCCTGGACGAACGTCCCGGTGACCGTCAGTTGGACCTGCGCCGACACCGGCGGCTCCGGGATCTCGTCGGCGCCGACGTCCGAGCAACGGACGACGACGGGCAGCGTCACCCCCCGCTGCTCGGACAACGCGGGCAACGTCACCGAGGGCGCGCCGTTCCAGGTGAACATCGACACGGTGGCGCCGGTGCTCGCCGGGGTCCCGGCCGACCGCACCGTGGCCACCACCGGGACGTCGGCCGTCGTCACCTGGACGAACCCGACGGCCACGGACAACGAGAACACCGCGTCACCCGTCGTCTGCGGCCCGCTCTCGGGTTCCGTCTTCCCCGTCGGCACCACGGAGGTCACCTGCCAGTCGACCGACGCGGCGGGCAACACCGGCTCTGCGTCCTTCACCGTGACGGTGGTCCGCCAGGTCCTCGGCGCCACCTTCGACCGCCCGGTCGACGGCCCGGTGATGAACGTCGCCAAGCTGGGGCGCGTCATCCCGGTCAAGGCGTCGCTGACCGTCGACGGGGCGGCCGTGGTCGGGAGCTCGACGGTCCCGGTGTACCTGCAGACGAGCCGGATCTCGTGCACCTTCACCGGGAGCGAGGACACGGTGGAGAGCTACGCCGCGGGCGGCTCGAACAGCGGCAACCTGTTCCGGTGGGACGCCGGCGCCGCCCGGTGGATCTACAACCTCGACACCAGCTCGCTGGGCCGGGGCGCCGGGTCCTGCTACCGGATCTCCGTGTTCTACGGCGGCACGGTCGTGAACGGGAACGCCACGGGAGGGGCGCCGGCGGGCTCCTTCTTCCTGCAGACGAAGAAGTAGCGGACGCTCCGGCGCTGCGGTCGAATCGCGCCATGAGCCAGGAGAACCGGCCGGCCGAGCCACCCCGCGGCGTCGGGCTCGACGGGCTGCGTGCGGCGGCCGCAGGGTGCACGGCGTGCGAGCTGTGGGAGCCGGCGACGCAGACGGTGTTCGGCGAGGGCCCCGAGACCGCGCGGATCGTGTTCGTCGGTGAGCAGCCCGGGGACCAGGAGGACCGCAAGGGTGAGCCGTTCGTCGGCCCGGCCGGCCGGCTGCTCGACAAGGCGCTCGCCGATGCCGGCATCGAGCGCCGCGACGCCTACATCACCAACGCGGTGAAGCACTTCCGCTTCACCGTCAAGGGCAAGCGGCGCATCCACCAGACGCCGGGGCCCGAGCACATGCGGGCCTGCCGGCCGTGGCTGGAGTCCGAGTTCGAGGTGCTCAAGCCCGAGGTCGTGGTGTGCCTGGGGGCGACCGCGGCCAAGGCGCTCATCTCGCCGTCGTTCCGGATCACCAAGGACCGCGGACAGCTCATCCCCTGGACGCCGCCCGGCCTCGAGGCAGCGACACCCGGCGGCGACGAGGCCGACGACGACGACGAGCCCGACGAGGGTGCACCCGCGCAGACGTGGATGCTCGCCACCACACACCCGTCGGCGATCCTGCGCACTCCGGACGAGGCGCGCGACGCCGCCTACGACGCGCTGGTCGCCGACCTGCGGGTCGTCGCGCACGCCCTCGCCTGAACGGCTGAAATCCGCCCCCCGGCTGGCCCCGACCCGTACCGACCGGCCCCGGCCGGTGTGACCATCAGTGGCCCGGGGACCCCGGCCGGTCCTCGCCACTCTCGGGGGCGGGCGAGCCCGGCCGGGGCTCCCCTGCCGCCAGCGCCGGCCGCGACGCCCGGAAGAACCAGAACGACGGGACGACGACGGCCACCACGATCATCGCGACCACGACGACGATCCCGCCCGACACCATCGCGACGCTGACCGACGCCGCGCTGGCCATCGCCCCGGCGCGCAGGTCGCCCAGTCGCGGACCACCGGCGACCACCACGATGAAGACACCCTGCATCCGGCCGCGCATGTCGTCGGGGGCGGCCAGTTGCAGCATCGACGAGCGGAGCACCGCGCTCACCATGTCACCGGCCCCCGCCACCGCCAGGCACAGGACGGCCACCCACAGGGCGGGCGCCAGGCCGAACCCCATGATCGCCACACCCCACACGACGATCGCCGCCAGGACGACGGCCCCCTGCCGGTCCACCCGGGACACCCATCCCGAACCCAGCCCCATCAGCAGCGCGCCGATCGAGATGCCCGCGAACAGCCAGCCCAGGCTGTTGGGCGACTCGGCGAACCGGTCTGCGACAGCTCCGGGAACACCGCCTGCGGCCAGGCGAACATCATCGCGATGATGTCGACGACGAACGTCATGAGCAGGACCGGCTGCGTCCGCAGGAAGGTGAAGCCCTCGCCGACGCCGCGCACGGCCGACCGCAGGCGGAGCGGGCCGGAGACCCCCTCCGGCGGCAGGGACGGCAGCCCGCGCAGCAGGACCGCTGCGACGAGGAAGCCCACGGCGTCGATTGCATAAGTCAGGAACAGCTGGTCGAGGCCGATCAGGACGCCGGCCAGCAGCGGCCCGACGATCACGCCGGCCTGCCGAACCGTCATGGCGAGCGCGTTGGCCGCCGGCACGCCCGCGGAGCCCACGATCGCCGGGATGACCGCGCTGCGCGCCGGCTGGCTGACCGCCGCGAACCCCGACACGAAGGCCGTCAGCACCCACAGCAGGGCGAGGTTGCCGCCACCGGGCAGCAGCGCCTGCAGCGCCAGCAGCAACGCGGTCCCCGCTGCCCCGTAGGACGTGATGAGCATCAGCCGGCGGCGGTCCATCGCGTCGGCGATGGCACCGCCGAGCAGCCCGAAGACGATCAACGGCAGCAGGGCGATGACCGAGGTGACACCGACCAGCGCCGAGGACCGGGTGAGGGCGTAGACCTGGAACGGGACCGCGACCAGCGTCATCTGCTGGCCGAGCATCGTGGCGGCCACACCCCAGAACAGCCGCCGGTAGTGCGGATTGCGCAGCGGGGTCGTGTCGATCGCCCATCCCCGGCGGCGCGGGAGCGGTACCGGCTCCTCGACCGCCTTGCCCCCCTCGACCGGATCGACCGGCGAGGTCATGGGGCGAGGCGCTGCACGATCCAGCCACCGCCCTCCTCGTCGTCCCTCACGAACCGCAGCCGGTCGTGCAGCCGGTCCCGGCCGCCCTGCCAGAACTCCACCCGCTCCGGGACGACCCGGTAGCCACCCCAGACCGCCGGCCGGGGCACCGGCCCCTCCGGGGTCTGCTCGTCGAGCAGCCGCACTCGCTCGGCCAGCTCCTCGTGCGAGTCGACAACCGTCGACTGCACCGACGCGACCGCGGCCAGCTGCGAACCGCGCGGGCGGGGGTCCCAGAGGCCGTCCGACGCCGCGTCCCCGATCCGCTCGACGCGGCCGGTCACGCGAACCTGACGCTGCATCGCGTGCCAGGGGAAGACCAGCGCCGCCCGCGGGTTGGCGGCCAGCTGCGCTCCCTTCGCCGAGGCGTAGCTGGTGCCGAAGATGAACCCCGCCTCGTCGTACCCCTTCATCAGCACGATCCGGGCATCGGGTGCCCCGTCGGCGTCGGCGGTCGCCACGACGACCGCGTTCGGCTCGGGCAGCTCGGCGGCGACGGCGTCGGCGAACCAGCGGTCGAACTGCTCGACCCAGGTCGGCGCGAGGTCCTGCTCGAGGAGTCGGCCTGCGGTGTAGTCCCTGCGCATGCGGGAGAGGTCGGGCACGCCGCCATGCTGGCACCCGCCGCCGACGCGGGCTCGGGAAGGCGCCCGCCGCGGGCCCCCGTGTGCTCGGGCGTGTCCGCACCGCCTAGGGTCGACGAGCAATCGCGTGCGCCCCAGCCCGGACGTGCGCGGGTCCGCGCGCAGAGGAGCTTGCGAGATGGCCGACGACTTCGTACCCGGCCTGGAAGGCATCATCGCCTTCGAGACCGAGATCGCCGAACCGGACAAGGACGGCGGCGCCCTCCGTTACCGCGGCGTCGACATCGAGGACCTCGTCGGCAAGGTCACCTTCGGCAACGTGTGGGCCCTGCTCGTCGACGGCAAGTTCGGCCCCGGGCTGCCCCCGGCCGAGCCGTTCCCGATCCCTGTCCACACCGGCGACGTCCGCGTCGACGTGCAGGCCGCCCTCGCCATGCTCACCCCGATCTGGGGCTACCAGCCGCTGCTCGACATCAGCGCCGAGGAGGCTCGCGAGGAGCTCGCCCGCGCGGCGGTCATGGCGCTGTCCTACGTCGCCCAGTCCGCGCGCGGCATCGGCATCCCCGCCGTGCCGCAGCGCCGGGTCGACGAGGCCAAGACGATCGTCGAGCGCTTCATGGTCCGCTGGCGCGGCGAGCCCGACCCCCGCCACGTCGCCGCCGTCGACGCCTACTGGACGTCGGCCGCCGAGCACGGCATGAACGCCTCCACGTTCACCGCGCGCGTCATCGCCTCCACCGGCGCCGACGTCGCCGCCTCGCTGTCCGGCGCCATCGGCGCCATGTCCGGCCCGCTGCACGGCGGCGCCCCCTCGCGCGTGCTGCACATGCTCGACGAGGTGGAGAAGTCCGGCGACGCCGAGAAGTACGTGAAGGACCTGCTGGACCGCAAGGAACGGCTGATGGGCTTCGGCCACCGCGTCTACCGCGCCGAGGACCCCCGTGCCCGCGTGCTCCGGCGCGCTGCCGAAGAGCTGGGCGCCCCGCGGTTCGAGTCCGCCCTCGCCCTGGAGAACGCCGCCCTCAAGGAGCTGCGCGAGCGCCGTCCCGACCGACCGGTCGAGACCAACGTGGAGTTCTGGGCGGCGATCGTCCTCGACTTCGCCGAGGTGCCCAGCCACATGTTCACCTCGATGTTCACCTGCGCCCGCACCGCCGGCTGGTGCGCGCACATCCTCGAGCAGAAGAACACCGGCCGCCTCGTCCGGCCCTCGGCCCGCTACATCGGTCCCGAGCCCCGCAAGCCCGAGGAGGTCGAGGGCTGGGACACCATCCAGACCACGTCCACGACCCTGTAGAAGGACCCCGCTGCCCCCCACCACTCGCAGGCTCGCGGCGGGGCCCTGCAGCGGGGCCGCCGTCCAGCTGTAACCGAGTACCGAGAGGCACGCCCGGATGAACATCACCATCCCCGCAGAGCTCCTGCCCGCCGACGGCCGCTTCGGGTGCGGTCCGTCCAAGGTGCGGCCGGAGGCCCTGCGGGCCCTGGCCGGTGACGGTGCCGCGATCATGGGCACCTCCCACCGCCAGGCGCCGGTCAAGAACCTCGTGCGGCAGATCCGCGAAGGGCTCACCCAGCTCTTCGACCTGCCCGCCGGCTACGAGGTCGTCCTCGGCAACGGGGGACGACGGCATTCTGGGACGCCGCCACGATCGGCCTCATCCGCTCGCGGAGCGCCCATGGCACCTACGGCGAGTTCTCCGCGAAGTTCGCCTCCGCGGTGGCCGAGGCCCCCTTCCTCGACGACCCGGTGATCGCCAAGGCGGAGCCCGGCTCGCTGGCGATCCCGGCTGGCCAGCCCGGGGTCGACGCCTACGCATGGGCGCACAACGAGACCTCCACCGGAGTCATGGCGCCGATCACCCGGCCCAGTGGTGACGACGACGCGCTCGTCCTCATCGACGCCACCAGCGGCGCCGGCGGCCTGCCCGTCGACATCGCGCAGACCGACGTCTACTACTTCGCCCCGCAGAAGAGCTTCGCCGCCGACGGCGGGCTCTGGATCGCGGTCATGTCCGGCGACGCCCTCGCCCGGGTCGCCGAGATCAAGGCGTCGGGTCGCTGGATCCCCGGATTCCTGGACCTGTCGATCGCCGTCGACAACTCCAGCAAGGACCAGACCTACAACACCCCGGCCGTGGCCACGCTGTTCCTCCTGGCCGACCAGATCCAGTGGCTGCTCGGCCTCGGCGGCCTGTCCGGTGCGGTCGCCCGCAGCACCGAGTCGTCGAACCGGCTCTACGGCTGGGCGGAGAGATCGGAGTACGCGACGCCGTTCGTCGCCGACCCCGCCCATCGCTCGCTGGTGGTCGGCACCATCGACTTCGCCGACACTGTGGACGCCGCGGCGCTGGCCAAGACGCTCCGGGCCAACGGCGTCGTGGACGTCGAGCCGTACCGCAAGCTGGGTCGCAACCAGCTGCGGGTGGGCATGTTCCCGGCGGTCGACCCCGATGACGTGTCGGCCCTGACCGCCTGCATCGACCACGTGGTCGAGCGCCTCTAGGACGGCGATCCGGCCTGCGCGCTCCCAGGTGGCGCAGGTAGGTTCCCCAAGCGCGTGCCCGTGGCCGGGTGTTCCGCCCGCCCATCGGACGCAGCGCCGACCCGGTGGCGGCACGCAGTTCCCGGCTGGAGGTGAGCGTGGTCCCCGATTCCCCGTCGGGACCTCGTGGGGGCGACCTGTTCGCCGCCGGCGGGGAGTGCGGTCGGCTCATGGCCGAGTTCGCGTGGGAGAGCACGTCGGTGGGCCCGATCGAGTCGTGGCCCGACAGTCTGCGCTTCGCCGTCCGGACCGTGCTGATGTCGCGATTCCCGACCATCGTGCTCTGGGGACCGGACCTCCTCCAGTTCTACAACGACGCCTACGCCCCGGTGATCGGCGCGAAGCACCCCGCGATCGGCAAGGACATCCGGCGTACCCAGCCGGAGACCTGGGACGCCCTGCAGCCACCGATCGAGCACGCGATGCGAACGCTGGAGGCGTCGTGGATGCCTGGGCTGCTGCTGCAGCTCGAGCGCCACGGCTATCGGGAGGAGACGTACTTCACCGTCTCCCACGCTCCCGCGTTCGACGACGACGGCCGCGTCGCGGGCATCCACGCGATCTGCACCGAGGTGACCGGTGAGCTCGTCGCTGCCCGCCGACAACGTCTGCTCCACGCGCTCGCGACCGCCGGCGGCCGGCTCGGCGACGAGCACCAGACCGTCGCGGACATGTGCCGCGCGCTGGCCGGTGACTCCGTCGACGTCCCGTTCGCGGCGGTCTACCTGGCGGAGCCCGGCGATCGCCGGTACCGGCGGGTCGCGGCTGTGGGTGTCGACGCCGACCGGCTCCCGGAGCTGGCGCTGCCCGAGGACCTACCGACGGAGGTCACCGACCTCGGCGTCACGAGCGCGCTGTTCGGCGACCCGGTGACGAGTGCGGTCCTGTTGCCGCTGGCACCCTCCCGCGACGCGGAGCCGCTGGGACTGCTCCTCGCCGGGAGGAGTCCCAACCGGTCACTGGACGCGGAGTACCGCTCGTTCTACGAGCTCGTGGCCGGTCAGTTCGCCGGCGCTGTCGCCAACATCCGGGCCTTCGAGACCGAACGGCTGCGCGCCGAGTCGCTCGCCGAGCTCGACCGTGCGAAGACGACGTTCTTCTCCGACGTCAGCCACGAGCTGCGCACGCCGCTGACCCTGTTGCTCGGCCCGATCGGCGACGTCCTGGAGGACGCCGGCAACCCCCTCCCCGACGAGGTGCGGGAGCAGCTGACGCTGGCGATGCGCAACGGGCAGCGCCTGCAGCGGCTGGTCAACGACCTGCTGGACTTCGCCAGCATCGAGGCCGGCCGGGCCAGTCCCGTCCGCGTCGAGACCGACGTCGCGACCTTCACCGCGGAGCTGGCCGGCATCTTCCGCGCGGCGACCGAGCGGGCCGGGCTCCGGCTGACCGTGGACTGCCCGCCGCTGGGCCGCCCCGCCTACGTCGACCCCCGGATGTGGGAGAAGGTGGTCGTCAACCTGCTGGCCAATGCGGTGAAGTACACCTTCGTCGGAGGCATCGACGTCTCCCTGCGCACCGACCACGACCGTTTCGTGCTCACCGTCTCCGACACCGGGGTCGGCATCGTCGCCGAAGAGCTCCCCCAGCTGTTCCAGCGATTCCACCGGGTCGCCGGCGCCACCGCGCGCACCCGGGAGGGCACGGGGCTGGGCCTCGCGCTGGTGCACGAGCTGGCGGCGCTGCACGGCGGGTCCGTGTCGGTGGCCAGCGAGCCCGGAACCGGCAGCACCTTCACCGTGACGCTGCCCTTCGGTGTCCCCGACGCGGTCGACGACCTCGGCGGCGCCGCCCACCCGTCGGACGCCGCCCGGGGCGAGGCGGCGAGCTGGGAGGAGGACACCTCCCGGCCGGGCGAGGACGCCGAGACCGGATGCGTCCTCGTCGTCGACGACAACGCCGACATGCGCGCCTACCTGACCCGCCTGCTGCGCCCGTACTGGTCGGTGCGGACCACCGCCAACGGCGAGGAGGCACTGGCCGCCGTCGCGGAGCAGCCGCCCGACATCGTCCTGACCGACGTGATGATGCCGCGGGTCGACGGCTTCGAACTGCTGCGCGCGCTCCGCGGCGACCCCGCGACCGCCCACGTCCCCGTCATCATGCTGACCGCCCGCGCCGGGCAGGAGGCGTCGGTCGAGGGGCTGGAGGCCGGGGCCGACGACTACCTCGCCAAGCCGTTCCGCGCCGCCGAGCTGCTGGCCCGGGTGCGCGCCGTCCTGGAGCGGACGGCCGGCCGGCGGGCGGCGGCCGCCGCCGAGGTCGCCCCCGCGGCCCCGGTGCCCGACCCGGTGCCCCCGCCGGATCCCGCCACCGTCGTCGCCGGCCCACCGGCGCCCCGCCGGCCCCGGGAGCCGCGATCGGGCGACGACCGGCCCCAGGCGGAGTGGCGGCTGCCGTCCCAGGTCACCTCGATCCCGGTGCTCCGCCGGCGCCTGCGCGGCTGGCTGACCGACGCCGGGCTGCACGAGGACCAGGCCTACGACCTCCTGCTGGCGGCCTGCGAGGCCGCCACCAACGCCGTCGAGCACGCCCAGGAGCCGACCGAGCCGTTCGTGGTCGTCAGCGCGTCGCTCTCCGGCGCCGACGTGCGCATCTCGGTGCGCGACTTCGGGCAGTGGCGCGAGCGGGTGCCGTCGATGGACCGCGGCCGAGGCTCCACGCTGATGAGCGCGACCGGAGAGGTCACCGCGATCCCCAGTCCCGAGGGGACCACGGTGGTCATCACCTCCCGGGTGCGCGTCCCGGGCGGCTGATCCGGGGTCAGCCGAGGAGCCAGGTGTCCTTCGTGCCGCCGTCCCGGGCGCCACGACCGGTGAGCCCCACACGGGTCAGCGGCGCGGGCAGGACGGACACGCCGCCCCGCCCGACCGCCGCCGAGAACACCCGGAGCTCCACCGGCCGCGGCTGCAGGGCGCCGTCCACCAGCGTGGGCACCGCGGTGGCCGCGACCGGTTCCTGGGCGACGAAGCGGAAGGGTGCCGCGGCCACCTCCGCCTGCAGGGCAGCCAGGTCCGCGGCCGAGCAGGCCGGGCCCACGACGGCGCCGCGTCCGCCGTACCCCGCGACGGGACGGACGACCAGCTCGTGCAGCCGGCCCCGCACCTGCGCCCACTGTTCCTCGTCGGCGAGCACCCACGTCCGCGGACAGTCGAGCAGCGGCTCCTCCCCGAGGTAGAACCGGATCATCGCGGGCACCCACGCGAACGCGGCGGCGTCGTCGGCCAGGCCGTTGCCCGGCACGTTGGCCAGTCCGAGCCGCCCCGCACGGACCGCGTCGGTCAGCAGCGAGTCCAGCGACTGCCCTATCGGGGTGCGGTAGGCGCCGAGCATCCCGTCGTCGAACCGGCGGTACAGGACGTCGACCGGCACCCGGTCGCCACCGACGACGACCTCGATCCCGCCGTCCATCCGCGGCCACAGGTCCGCGGCGCGCGCGAGCGGCACGCCCAGCGCGACGGCCAGCAGCCCGTGCTCGAACCAGGCGTTGTCGCCCGGCCCGGCGGTGAGGACGGCGATGCGCGGCACACCCTGGCACGTGGGGGACGCCGCCGATCGCAGCCCCGCGCGCAGCAGCGGAACGGCCTCCGCCGCGTCGGCGAGCGACGTCGCGGCGGGCAGGGCGGCCGCGAACAACCCGGGCAGCGCGGCCCGCATGCCCTCGCGGTTGGCCAGCGCGTAGCCGAGGCCGGCCGGAACCCGGAGGTGGTCCTTGACCACGAGCCACCGGCCCGAGGCGGTGCGCAGCACGTCGGTGCCCGCCACGGTCACCCGCGGCTGCCCGGGCCAGGCCTGGCCGACCGCGTCCGGGTCGCGGCCGGGGCTGTGCGCCACCGCCCACTCCGGCAGCACGCCGGCACGGACCACCTCCGGCGCCCGGTCCGGGTCACCCCGGCGCCGCCCGGCCGCGCGGTAGGCGTCGGCGAGGAAGGCGTTCAGTGCCCGGTGCCGCTGCTCGACCCCGGCCGCGACGGTGCGCCACTCCGCGCCGGGCACCACCCGCGGGATCGGGTCCAGCGGCACGGTGCGGACCGTCTGCCTGCCGTCGGCCCACGAGCCCACGGTGACCCCCCGCGCCTCCCGTTCGCTGGCGAGAACGGCCGCGGCCGCCGTCAGCCCGGGCAGCCCGAGCTCGTCGAGCGCCGGGCCGAGGACGGCGTAGGCGTTCCGCAGCCGACCGTCCGGAGTGACCGCCTCGTCGGCGGGGGCTGCACGGTAGTCGGCGAAGAGGGGCCGGCTCACAGCCAGCGATCGAACCAGGCGACGAGCCGCTCGCCCAGTTCGACCAGGTGCTCGCGACCCACGATGGTGTGCCCCTCGCCGGGCAGCAGCAGGAGCTCGGTGGTGGCGCCGAGGGCCTGGAGCGCCGCATGCGCCTGCACCGACTCGGCGACCGGCACGTTGGTGTCCCTGTCCCCGTGGACGAAGAGCACCGGCGAGCGCAGCCGCGCCAGATCGGTCAGGGGCGAGAGTTCGGCCAGCATCTCCCGGTCGACGACCGGGTCGCCGTACTCGGTGACCGAGGCGGCGGCCATCCACGGCTCGGTGGCGGCGAAGAACGTGCGCAGGTCGCTCATGCCGGCGCCGGTGACACCGGCGGCGAACAGGTCGGGCCAGCGGGTCAGGGCCACGAGGGTGAGGTAGCCGCCGTAGGACCAGCCGTGCGCGCCGATCCGCCCCGGCTCCGCGATGCCGGCGGTCACCAGGACGTCGACCGTCGTCCGGACGTCGTCGAACGAGGCCTCGCGCGCGGGGCCGTCGTCCGCGGTCAGGAACGCGCGGCCGAAGCCACCGGAGCCGCGCACGTTCGGCGCGAAGACGGTGAACCCCGCGGTCACCAGGCTCTGGATGGTCGGCGACCACGCGGGCCGCTCCTGGCCCTCGGGCCCACCGTGGAAGGTGACGACCGTCCGGTTGGGGCCGTGCACGCCGCGCGGCGTGTAGAGCCAGCCCGACAGCGGCAGGCCGTCGGGCGCCACGTAGGAGCGGAGCACGGGAACGGCGAGGTCGGCTGCCGCGAGACCCTCGGCGTCGGGGCACGCGGGGGCCGACGGCAGCCGACTGGGCCTGGGCCGGCCGTCCAGCGGCACGACCCACAGGCCGCGGGGGGAACGGGGCCCGGTCAGCTCGGCGATCATCGTCTCGCCGTCGGCGGCCAGGGACCATCCCGGCATGACCGGCTCGGGCAGGGCGATCTCGCGGACGACCGCGCCGTCGGCCAGCGCGTGGACGCACAGCTCGGTGACGCCGTCCCTGGTCCAGACCGCGAGCACGGTGCCGTCGGTGCGCAGGGCGTAGCCGTCGAGGTCGGCGTCGGGGCGGGCGAGCACGACCTCGCCCGGGCCCGGGACGCCCTCCTCGGTCAGCGGGACCTGCACGAGACCGGCGCGGTCGGCGAACGGCTCACCGGGCAGGGACGCGCGGACGAAGACCGAGCGGCCGCCGGGACCGAAGCGCCCGTCCTCCGACGCCAGACCACCCGGCGCGTCGGGCGCCAGGACCGGGCGCTGGTCGCCGGTCGCCACGTCGACGAGCACGATGTGCCGGTACGCGCGCGGGCCCCTGCGGGCGAGCACCCACCGCTGGTCGGCCGAGACCGCGGTGACCGACAGGAAGCCGCCGCGGGCGATCGTCCGGTGGGCGCCGGTCACCGCGTCGACCAGGACGACGTCGGCGTCCGGGCCGTCGCCGGGTGCGATGGAGCAGGCGTAGTGGCCGGGGCCGGTCCAGCCGCCGGCGAACACGGTGGCTCGGGGATCCTCCCCCGCCAGGAGCCGGTGGCCGGAGCCGTCCGGGCGGACGACGTGCAGCTCGGCGCAGATGGAGCCGCCCGGGCTGACCAGGTAGGCCAGCCAGGCGCCGTCCGGGGACCACGCCACCGAGACGACCTCCTGGGTCGGCAGGGAGAGCACCGCGGGCACGGCGGACCCGTCGAGATCGGCCACCTCGAGGCGGGGCAGGCCGGAGCGGTCGGTGACGTAGGCGACCCGGTCCCCCTCCGGGGACAGCGCGGGACACCAGGCGCCGGGCGCTGCGTTGATCGCGGCGACCGCGCGGCCGACCCCGGCCGGGAGCTGGTGCGGGAGGGCGAGGGGCAGCGCGGCGTCGTCCGGCACGGACCACGGGTCCGTCAGCGGGCTGACCATCGCACCTCTCCTCTCGCTCCGTCGCTCTGCGGGCCGGTCGGCGGCCACTGTCCCCGCCGCATGTTGCGGACAGATGACATCGGTCCTCATCGGCGGAGACCAGCCCTTTCCGCACCCCTCGCGCGAGGGGTTGCGCCGACGCCACGCCGGGCGACCTCCGGGCCGCGCCCGGGGCGCGCCGATAGCCTCGGGCTCCGGGCCGTCTCTCGACGGCCGGGTCCGCGGAGTCAGCAGGAGGTCCGCCCATGCGCACACTGCGCCTCGTGGCGCTCTCCGACGACGGGAAGAGTCTCGTCCTCGCCGCGGGGGGCACCGACCCGGCCGACGGAGAGCGGTTCGAACTCCCGATCGACGACCGGGTGCGCGCCGCAGCCCGCGGGGACGCCCGCCGGCTCACCCAGATCGACGTCGACGCCGGCGTGGAGCTCCCGCCACGGGTGATCCAGGCCCGCATCCGCGCGGGCGAGACACCCGAGCAGGTCGCTGCCGCATCGGGGACGCGGGTGGAGCGGATCATGCGCTTCGCCCATCCGGTGATCCAGGAGCGCGCGCGGGTCGCCGAGCAGGCCCGCGAGGCCCGCGTGCGGCTGTCCGAGGGTCCGCCGACCGTCGCCCTCGGGCAGTTCATGACCGACCGGCTGCGGCTGATCGACTCCGACATCGACGCGGTGACGTGGGACGCGCACCGCACCGACGACGGCACCTGGCAGATCACCGGTTCCTGGCGGGCCGGCGCGAAGTCCGGGACGACGCGGTGGACCTTCGACATCCCGTCGCGCACGGTCGCCCCCTACGACGCCGCCACGACCGACTTCGCCGAGGGCACCCGTCTCGTCCGCGTCGTCCCCGACGTCCCGAACGGCGCACCCGTGGGCGGGGGTCCTGGCCCCCGCGGCCGCGCGGTGTCGTTCGTGCGCGGGCGCGCGCCGGACGCCCTGGTGCACGACACCGTCACGCCCGACGTCCTGCCGGCGGACCTGCGCGCCGACGACGACGAGCACGTCCGCGACGTGCACCCCGCCGTGGGCGCACCCGACGAGCCCTCGGTCGAGGACCTGCTCGACGAGGTGGCCGAGCACGACACCGTGGTGCTCGGCCGGGGCACCGGCGAGGAGGGCGAGGACGGCGATCCGCGCGCCCGCATCCCGGCGTGGGAGGACATCGTCTTCGGGGTCCGCCGCCACCGCTGACGCGTCCCCGCTTTCGGTACAGAAAGCGGGACCGCCCCCCGACGCTTTCTGTACCGAAAGCGGAGAGGGCGGGTTCCGCCGGCCGAGAAACTGGTTCGCTCCGGTCAGTATCCGGGCCTAGCCTCGGGCTGTCATGGACACGGCCCCGATCTCCCCGCCCGACGACCGGGGCAAGCTCTCCGCGCTCCTCCGGCTGGTCCCCTTCGCCCGCCCGTACCGCGGACTGCTGGTCCTCACCTTCGTGGCCGCGCTGGTCGCGTCGCTGGCGCAGCTGACGGTGCCGCTGGTCACGGCCGCCATCGTCGACGGCCCGATCGCCGAGGGCGACCGCGCCGGGCTGGTGCCGCTCGTGGGTCTCGCACTGGTGCTCGGCATCGCCGAGGCCGCGCTGTTCTTCCTGCGCCGGTGGGCGATGAACAAGAGCTGCCTGCAGCTGGAGCGCGATCTGCGCGACACCCTCTACCAGCGGCTGCAGCGACTGCCGGTCTCCTTCCACGACACGTGGCCATCGGGGCAGCTGCTGTCCCGGGCGACGTCCGACGTCGCGACCGTGCGGCGGTTCGTCGGGTTCGCCGGCGTCTTCCTCGCCGTCAACCTGGTGATGTGCGCCGTCGTCCTGGTGCTCCTGGTCGTCACCTACTGGCCGCTCGCGCTGGCCGTGCTGCTGACCACCGTCCCGCTGTCGGCGCTCGGCCTGAGGTGGGAGAGGCGCTACAACCTGCAGGCCCGCCAGGTGCAGGACGAACAGGGTGAGCTGGCCACCGACGTCGAGGAAGCGGTGCAGGGCATCCGCGTGGTCAGGTCGCTGGGGCGCAGCGGCCTGGTGTTCGGCCGGTACGACCGCAAGGCGACCCGGCTGCGGCGGCTGGAGCTGTCCAAGATCCGCACGCTGGCGTTGCTCTGGTGCCTGTTCGAGTTCCACCCGCAGGCGACCCTCGCGATGATCCTGGTCGGCGGGGCCGTCGCGGTGAACACCGGCGCCCTCACCATCGGCGGCCTGGTCGGCTTCGTCGCGCTGTTCACGGTGCTGCTGTGGCCGATCCTGTCACTGGGCTTCCTCTTCGCCTTCGCGCAGGAGACGGCCAGCGCCTGCGACCGGATCGGCGAGATCCTCGACGCCCCCATCACCGTCGACGACCGGTCCGGCGTGCGGCCGGCCGTCGTCGGATCCCCGGCCCGGCTGACGTTCGAGGCCGTCGGGTTCACCTATCCCGGCGCGACCGCACCGGTGCTCGACGGTGTCCACCTCGACCTCGCGCCCGGTGAGACCGTGGCCCTGGTCGGGGCGACCGGGTCCGGAAAGACGACGCTGACCGCCCTGGTCGGCCGCCTCTACGACGTCACCGCCGGCCGGGTCGCCATCGACGGCGTCGACGTCCGCGAGATGCCGCTCCGCCAGCTGCGCAGCGTCGTGGCCACCGCGTTCGAGGACGCCACCCTCTTCTCGATGAGCGTCCGCGAGAACCTCGCGCTCGGGCGCCCCGACGCGACCGACGACGAGATCGCCGAGGCGCTGCGGGTGGCGCAGGCGGAGTTCGTCCACGACCTGCCGTGGGGGCTGGCGACCCGCATCGGCGAGCAGGGGCTGTCGCTGTCCGGCGGGCAGCGGCAGCGGCTGGCGCTGGCCCGTGCCGTCCTCGGCCGACCCTCCGTGCTGGTCCTCGACGACCCGCTGTCGGCGCTGGACGTGCACACCGAGGCACTCGTCGAGGCCGCGCTGCGCGACGTGCTCGCCGAGACGACCGCGCTGGTCGTGGCGCACCGTCCGTCGACGGTGCTGCTCGCCGACCGGGTCGCGCTGCTCGCCGGCGGGCGGATCGCGGCGGTCGGGACGCACAGCGAGCTGCTCGCCGAGGTGCCGGCCTACCGCGACCTGCTGGCGCAGGAGAGCGAGCTGGCCGAGGTGCCCTCGTGAGCGACGACCCCGGCCAGGACTGGCGCGGCGTCGCCAGCGAGGACCGCGACGAGCTGTCGGCGGGCGCGGGCATCTACCTCCGCGACCGTTCCCGCCGGCTGCTCGGCGAGCTGATCGCCCCGCACCGCCGGTCGCTGTGGGGGCTGCTGCTCACCATCACGGTGCAGAACCTCGCCTGGCTGGCCGGTCCGTTCCTCATCGGAGTGGGCATCGACGTGGCCGTGCCGGCGCTGGTCGACGGCGACGTGCGGCCGCTGGTCTGGATCACCGTGGCGATGCTCGGCGCCGCCGTCCTCGACACCGTGCTGCGGTTCGTCTTCCTGACCTGGTCGGGGCGGGTGGGCCAGGCGGTGCTGCTGACGCTGCGCCGCCGGGTGTTCAGGCACGTCCAGCGCCTGCCGCTGGCCTTCCACGAGCGCTACACCTCGGGCAAGACGATCAGCCGGCTCACCAGCGACATCGAGGCCCTGGCCGAGCTGCTCGACGAGGGCCTGGACAACCTGGTGACGGCGATGTTCAGCGTGGTGACGATCGGCGTGGTCCTGGTCGTCCTCGACCCGCCGCTGGGCGTCGTGGCGCTGCTCGGCTTCCCGGTGCTGTTCTGGGTGGCCCGCTGGTTCCAGCGCAACTCGACGAAGGCCTACCGCCGCACCCGCGAGACCGTCGCCGCGCTGATCGTGCAGTTCACCGAGACGTTCGGCGGCATCCGGGCCGTGCAGGCGTTCCGGCGGGAGCCGCGCAACGACGAGTTGCACGCCGTCCTCAACGAGGACAACCGCCGGGCGCACGACCGCGCCTTCTGGCTGATCGCGGTGTTCGTGCCGGCCGTGACGCTGATCGGGAACCTGGTCACCGTCGCCGTCCTCACCTACGGCGCGCTGCGCGTCATGGACGGCGACCTCGCGGTCGGCGTGCTCGTGTCGTTCCTGCTCTACCTGCGCCGGTTCTTCGACCCGCTGCAGGACGTCGCGATGTTCTACAACTCCTACCAGTCGGCAACGGCCGCGCTGGAGAAGCTGTCCGGCGTCCTGGAGGAACGGCCGACGGTCGCCGAGCCCTCCGATCCGGTGCCGCTCCCCGCCGCACGCGGGGAGGTCGTCCTCGACGGCGTCCGGTTCGGCTACACCGATCGGACGGTACTGCCGCACCTCGACGTCACGATCCCCGCCGGGCAGACGGTGGCGCTCGTCGGTGCCACCGGCGCCGGCAAGTCCACCCTGGCCCGGCTGGCCGCGCGGTTCTACGACCCGCAGGACGGCGCCGTCCGGCTCGACGGGGTGCCGCTGGACCGGCTCGCGGACGAGGACCTGCGCCGCGCGGTGGTCATGGTGACCCAGGAGAGCTTCCTGTTCTCCGGCAGCATCGCCGACAACATCGCCTTCGGCCGGCCGGGAGCGACCCGCGAGGAGATCGAGGCATCGGCCCGGGCGATCGGCGCCGACGACTTCATCACGGCCCTGCCCGAGGGCTACGACACCGACGTCAGCAAGCGCGGTGGCCGGCTGTCGGCGGGGCAGCGCCAGCTGGTGAGCTTCGCGCGGGCGTTCCTGGCCGATCCGGCCGTGCTCATCCTCGACGAGGCCACCAGTTCCCTCGACGTGCCGAGCGAGCGCCTGGTGCAGCGGGCCCTCCGCACGCTGCTCGCCGATCGCACCGCGCTGATCATCGCCCACCGGTTGTCCACGGTGGAGATCGCCGACCGGGTGCTCGTCATGGACGACGGCCGGATCGTCGAGGACGGCTCGCCCAGCGACCTGATCCGGGGGATCGGCCGGTTCGCCGACCTGCACCGCGCATGGGCCGACAGCCTGGTCTGAGTGGAACAGGTGGAGCCGCCGGGTAGTTGAACCGGCATGAGTGCTTCGGTGTCCATGCCCCTCGGCGGCGTGCAGGTCGGTTCCTACGACAGCTACGAGCAGGCGCAGTCCGCGGTCGACTACCTCGCGGACCAGAAGTTCCCGGTGGAGAACGTCACGATCATCGGCACCGACCTGCGCATGATCGAGACGGTGACCGGCCGGCTCACCATGGGCCGAGCCCTCGCCGCCGGCGCGGCGGGCGGCGCCTGGTGGGGCCTGTTCGTCGGCCTGCTGCTGGGCATCTTCTCGGCCGACGGCGGCCAGTGGGTGGGATCGGTGCTCACCGGCCTGCTGATCGGGTTGGCGTTCGGCGCCGTCTTCGGCGCCACCGGCTACGCGATGACCCGTGGCCGTCGCGACTTCACGAGCACGAGCAAGATCAGGGCGAGCCGGTACGACGTGATGTGCAACCCGGCGCACGCCGAGGACGCCCGCGCCCACCTCGCGCGGTTCTCGCTGCGGGGCTGATCAGCGGAGGGTGGCGAAGGCGATCGCGGCCGCGGCGGCGACCCCCAGCGAATCGACGCCGGGCCGCATCGGGATCCGCGCCCGCAGCGTCGCGGCCTGTTGCGCCTCCGGCGTGAGGCCAGGGCCCTCGGCGCCGAGCAGCACCGCCGTCCGCGGGTGCTCCCTCGGGTCGACGTCCGAGAGGTCGACGGCGTCGGGCGCCGGGGTGAGCGCGACCGTCGTGTAGCCCGCGCGGTGCAGCCGCGCGAGGTCGCCGGGCCACTCGGGCAGCACGGCGAACGGCAGCGCGAGCACGTGCCCCATCGAGACCCGCACCGACCGCCGGTAGAGCGGGTCGGCGCAGCGCGGGTCGAGCAGCAGGCCGTCGACACCCAGCGCCAGCGCCGACCGCGCGATCGAGCCCAGGTTCTCGGCGTCGTTGAGCGCCTCGAGGACGGCCAGGCGGCGCGGCGCGGCGGGATCCGGGCCGGCCAGCAGGTCGTCGAGGTCCGCGGGCGGGCGGCGGTCGGCCGACGCGACCACACCACGGGTCAGCCGGAAGCCGATGACCTCCGAGAGCAGCCACTTGTCCGCCTCGTAGGCCGGGACGTCGTCCGGCAGGTCGAGCGCGGTGACCCGGCCGGGGACGCCGAACACCGCGCGCACCCGGTACGGGGACGCGAGCAGCCGCGCCACCGCCGGCACGCCCTCGACGATGACCGTGCCGGTGCCGCGCTGCGTTCCGGCTGGGCGGTCACCGGCCTTGAGGTCGCGGAAGTCGGCCACCCGCGGGTCGTCCGGATCGGTGATGACGACGGGGACGGCCACCCCGCCGATTCTGCCCGCGCGGGTCGGGCGGGGATCAGGGTCCCTGATCATGCGGCGTCCTCCCTCACGGTCCACCACGAGGGAGAACCCCTCACGCTCAGGTCACCTGATCGTCGCAGTGACCCGTTGACGTCTTCGCACGAACTCATCTAGCGTTGAGTTCATCGGTTGTTGAGTTCCGGGAGGGTGCGTCATGGACGCCGTCACCGTTCGAGATCTCGTCGTCGACCGCGGCCGCCGCCGTGTCCTGCCCGGCCTGAGCTTCACCGTCGCCGAGGGCCAGGTGACGGGGCTGCTCGGGCCCAGCGGCAGCGGCAAGACGACGCTGATGCGCGCGATCGTGGGCGTGCAGGTGGTCCGCTCCGGCGAGGTGACCGTGCTGGGCGAGCCGGCCGGCTCCGCGGGCCTGCGGTCCCGCGTCGGCTACGTCACCCAGGCGCCGAGCGTGTACCCGGACCTCACCGTGCGGGAGAACGCCCGGTACTTCGCCTCGCTCCACGGCATGGGCGCGCGGGAGGCCGACGCGGCCATCGCCGACGTGGGCCTGACCGAGGCGGCCGGCCAGCTGGTCCGCGACCTCTCCGGCGGCCAGATGGGTCGCGCCTCGCTGGCATGCGCACTGGTGGGCAGCCCCGAGGTCCTCGTGCTCGACGAGCCCACGGTGGGCCTGGACCCGGTGCTCCGCGTCGAGCTGTGGGAGAGGTTCCACGCGCTGGCGAGAGCCGGGACGACGCTGATCGTCTCCAGCCATGTCATGGACGAGGCCGGCCGCTGCGACCGGCTGCTGCTCCTCCGCGACGGCGAACTGATCGCCGACTCCACGCCGGCCCAGCTGCGCATCGACGGCCGGTCCGACGACCTGGAAGAGGCCTTCCTCAACCTGGTCCGTGCACGTCAGGAGGTGGCGGCATGACCGCCCCGACCCTCGACAAGCCCGGCACACAGCGCCGTCACCTCAGCCCCCGGCTCACCGGGGCCACCGCCGGCCGGGTGCTCCGCCAACTGCGGCACGACCACCGCACCATCGCCATGATGCTGGTGCTGCCCACCCTGCTGCTCGGCCTGCTCTACCTGCTCTGGAAGGACCTGCCGACGCTGCCCGGCCAGCCGAGCACCTTCGACCGGGTGGGCCTGACCATGCTGGGGATCTTCCCCTTCGTCGTCATGTTCCTCGTGACCAGCATCGCCATGCTCCGCGAGCGCACGTCCGGGACGCTCGAGCGGCTGCTCACCACTCCCCTTGCCCGGCTCGACCTGCTGCTGGGCTACGGGCTGGCCTTCGGGCTGATGGCGGCGCTGCAGGCCGCCGTGACGGTGACGGTCGCGACCACGCTGTACGACCTCGACGTCGCCGGACCGGTCTGGCTCGTCGTGCTCATCGCGGTCGTCGACGCCGTCCTCGGGGTGGCGCTCGGCCTGCTGGCCAGCGCGTTCGCCCGCAGCGAGTTCCAGGCGGTGCAGTTCATGCCGGTGATCGTGCTGCCACAGTTCTTCCTGTGCGGGCTGCTCGTGCCGCGCGAGCAGATGGCCGGCTGGCTGCAGGCGATCAGCGACGTGCTGCCGCTGACCTACGCCGTGGAGGCCCTGCAGGAGGTGGGACGCTCGACCGAGGCGACGGGCAGGATGTGGACCGACGTCGGCATCGTCGCCGGCGCCGCCCTGCTCGCCCTGGCCCTGGCGGCGGCAACCCTGCGGAGGAGGACCAGCTGAGCTCCCTGCCCGACAAGGCTCGACCGGCTCGACGGTCCGGACGGCGCCCCGGGAACCCCGACACCCGGGACGCCGTGCTGACCGCTGCCCGGGCGCAGTTCGCCGAGCGAGGGTTCGACGGCGCGACGATCCGCGGCATCGCGTCCGCCGCCGGCGTCGACCCCGCGCTGGTCCACCACTACTTCGGCAGCAAGGACCAGCTCTTCCTGGCCGCGATCCAGGCCCCGGCGAATCCGGCCGACTTCCTGCCGGAGGTGCTGGCCGGTGGCCGGGAGAACCTGGGCGAGAACGTCGTGCGGATGCTGCTGCGCGTCTGGGACGGCCCGATGCAGCCGGCCGCGCTCGCGCTCGTCCGGTCGGCCATCAGCCACGAGTGGACGGCGAAGCTGCTGCGCGAGTTCCTCGTCAGCCAGGTGCTGCGCCGCGTCGTCGGCACCCTCGACGCGCCGGTCCGCGAGCGCGAGGTCCGCGGCGCGCTGGCCGCCTCCCAGCTGGTCGGCCTGGTCGTGACGCGCTACGTGCTGAAGCTCGAGCCGCTCGCGTCGGCCACCCCGAACTCCCTGGTGGCCGCGATCGGGCCGAACGTCCAGCACTACCTGACCGGCGACATCGAGCTGCCCCGCCGGTGACTCAGCGGGGCGCGCGGGCCAGCTGGCGGCTCTGCGCGACCAGACGCCCCGTGGAGTCCCAGATCCGGTAGTCCTCGTCGACCCAACCGCCCGCGATCTGGCTGGACCGCGCCTCCACGAAGCACCAGCCGGGCGCCGGCAGCGCCCGCACCAGCACCTGCAGCTGCACCGTCGGCGCCCAGCCCGTGTTGCCCATCGCGAAGCTGGTCGGCGGCAGCGCGTCGGCGAAGGTGAGCAGCGCCAGCGGATCGGGCTCCCGGCCGTCGGCGAAGCGCATCCAGGCCCGCAGGACCGGTTCACCCGACGGCTGCCCGAACGCCCAGCCGGCCGTGGCGACGTCCAGGCGGGTGTCGACCTTCAGCGACAGGCCGGGCACGTGCACGCCAGGAGGCGCGAGATGACGGTGCTCGGCCACGGAGAAGCACTCCTCGACCGGCGGCACGTCGGGCATGGGCTCCGCGTAGTCCGACGGCTCCCCCGTCAAGGTCGCCGTCGTGGCCTGGACGACCAGAGCCGGGCCGCCGGCGTCGGAGAGCGTCACCATGGAGTGCGCCAGCGTGCGGCCCGCCGTGCCCGGGACGACGCTCAGCGACGCCGGCCCCGCCGCCGGGGCGCGGAGGTAACTGGCCGACACCGCGACGGGGTGGTCGTGCGGGCTCTCGAGCACCGCCGCCCGCCCGGCGACCGACAGCAGGTAGCCGCCGTTGAGGATCCCGCCGCCGACGTCCCACCCCGGGTCGAGCCGGGTGACCAGGCCGCCGCCCTCGGCCCGCTCGACGGCGGTGGCGGCGTCGAACGCGGTCACGTCATCGTCCTGCGGCACGGGCGCCAGGGTGCCAGGGTCGTTCCCATGGACTACACGCACCTCGGCCGCAGCGGCCTGTCGGTCTCCCGCCTGTGCCTGGGCACCATGAACTTCGGCTGGAAGACCGAGGAGGGCGACAGCCACGAGATCATGGACCGCGCCCTCACCGAGGGCGTGAACTTCTTCGACACCGCCAACGTCTACGGCTTCGACGCCGGCAAGGGGCGCACCGAGGAGGTGCTGGGCACCTGGTTCGGCCAGGGCGGCGAACGGCGCGGCAAGGTCGTGCTCGCCACCAAGGTGTACGGCGGCATGTCGGACTGGCCGAACGACACCTTCCTCTCCGCGCGCAACATCGTGCGGGCCTGCGAGGCGTCGCTGCGCCGGATGCGAACCGACTGGATCGACCTCTACCAGTTCCACCACGTCGACCTGCGCACGCCGTGGGAGGAGATCTGGCAGGCCTGCGAGACCCTCGTCGCCCAGGGCAAGGTGCTCTACATCGGCTCCTCGAACCACGCCGCCTGGCAGATCGCCGCCGCCAACGAGGCCGCGGCGCGCCGCAACTTCCAGGGCCTGGTCAGCGAGCAGTCCCACTACAACCTGCTCACCCGGCACGTGGAGCTCGAGGTGCTGCCCGCCGCTGCGCACTACGGCGTCGGCATCATCCCGTGGAGCCCGCTGGCCGGAGGGCTGCTGGCCGGCGTCCTGGAGCAGACCGACGGTGGACGGCGCAACGACGAGCGGACGCAGAAGCGGGTGGAGAAGCACCGTCCGGCACTCGAGCAGTACGAGGGCTTCTGCCGCGAGCTGGGTCATGCGCCGGCGGACGTGGGGGTGGCGTGGCTGCTGCACCAGCCGGCCGTGACCGCGCCGATCGTCGGGCCGCGGACGATGGAGCAGCTCGAGGGCGGCCTCCGTGCCCTGGACGTGGAGCTCGATGCGGCGGCGCTGGACCGGCTGGACGAGATCTTCCCGGGTTACCGTGCCGCGCCTATGGAGTACGCGTGGTGAGCGGCCAGGCGGCCACCACGTCATAGGTCGGCTTCGGGCCGAGGTGGCTCTCCCACAGCCGCACCTCGGTGACCGGCCAGTCCGGACCGCGGTAGGCCGCGAGCCGGTCGGTCAGGCTGCCGTCGGCCGGTGCTCCCGGCCGCCAGCGGCCGAGGGTGAGATGCGGCCGGAACGGCCGTTCCTCGACCGGCAGCCCGAGGCGACGGGCCACCGTGGACAGCCGGCCGGCCAGCTCCACGAGCGGCTGCACGTCACCGTCCAGGCCGGTCCAGGCCACCTGGGGACGACGCAGCGAGCCGAACCGCCCACCGCCGGCCAGCCGCAGAACCATCGCCGGGGCCGCGGCGACGGCCGGCGCGGCGGCCTCGACCAGCGGCTGCACGAGGTCGCGGGGCACGCGGCCGAGGAACAGCAAGGTGAGGTGCCAGCGGTCGGGCGCCGTCCACCGCGGAGCGCCGGCCACGTCCCGCAGCGGTGCGACGGCGCGGCCGAGGTGGGTCCGGGCCGCCTCCGGCGGATCGACGGCGAAGAAGAGCCGGGCGGTGCCGCCGCTCAGCCCCGCACCACCAGGCCGGCGCTCTCCAGCGCCGCCAGCAGCCGGACGCGTTCGACGTCCCGCGCGACGCCGGCGGGCGGCTGCTCGGCGAGGTGCGACTGGACCTCCAGCATCTGCGCCGCCTCGGCCAGCACGACGTCGTAGGCCACCCAGAGCGCCTTCCAGCGGACGAGGGTGGAGCCGGAGGGGACCAGGGCGAGCTGGCGGGAGAGCCGGCGCAGGTCGGCGGCCACGACCTGGATCGGGCGCTTGGCCACGAAGAGGTCCGGGTCCGCCGGCAGCGGCGCCCGGACGGCGCGCGCGGCCCGACGGGCGGCGCGGCGTGCCTTGCGCTGTTCGGCGACGGCGATCGAATCCTCGACCGTGCAGCGCGACGCCCAGCGGTCGACGAGGAACAGCAGGCCGCTGAACATGGCGAATGCCAGCAGGATCTGGACGACCAGCATCTCGCCGCCTCCCGTACCGACCGCGGACTGTCTCGACGGTACTCCGGAGTTCGCGGGACGACGACGTGGTCGTTGCACAGCCGTGATCAATCACCCGAGGCCCGCCCGACGAGCGTCTCCTCGGCGGCGCGCAGGTGCGGAGTGGGCACGGCTGCGACCCGCGGACCCACCCGCAGGCGCAGCCGCGGCGGCGCGAACCCGGCCTCGAGCCGCACCCGGCGGCCGCGCGCCAGGACGGCCGCGGCCACGACGCCCGCGACCACGCAGACCGCCCCTCCCAGGATCAGCCCCCAGGGCGCCCCCAGGTGCTCGGAGATCCAGCCGATCAGCGGCGCTCCCACCGGCGTCCCGCCCATGAAGCACATGAAGTAGAGCGCCATCACCCGGCCGCGCATCTGCGGGTCGACGCCGAGCTGGACGAAGCTGTTGTTGGCGACGCTGAAGATCAGCGCGGCCGCGCCGGTGGGCACCAGCAGGGCGGCGAAGGTCGCGTACCCCGGCATGAGGCCGGAGATCACGGTGAGGACGCCGAAGACGACGGCGGATACCACCAGGAAGCGCTGCCGCGGCCGGACGCTGCGGCGGGTGGACAGCAACGCGCCGCTCAGCGACCCGATCGCGAAGAAGGTGGAGAGCAGACCGAACGCCTCGGCCCCGAGGTCGAAGCGCTCGCGCGCCATGAGCGCGATCGTCACCTGGTAGTTGAAGCCGAACGTGCCGATGACGAAGGCCAGCGTCATGGCCAGCACGAGATCGGGGTGCGCCCAGGTGTAGGCGAGTCCTTCGCGCAGCTGACCTCGCGCGCGGGCGACCGGTGGGCTGCGGCGCAGCTCGGAGGCCCGCATGCCGGCGAGCGCGGCGATCGTGAAGGCGAAGCTCGCCGCGTTGACGAAGAACGCCGGCGCGGTGTCGCCCGACGCCGCCCCGATGAGGAGCCCGGCCAGGGCCGGGCCGACGAGCCGCGCGCCGTTGAAGATCGAGGAGTTCAGCCCGACGGCGTTGGCCAGCAAGGCCGGGCCCACCAGCTCGGACACGAACGCCTGCCGGACGGGCGCGTCGATGGCGGCCACGGCGCCCAGGCCGCCGGCCAGCACGAACACGTGCCACAGGGCGACGGCGTCGGTGACCACCAGGAGCGCCAGCAGCAGGGCCAGCAGGCCCATGAGCGCCTGCGTGACCATGAGCACGCGGCGCTTGTCGTACCGGTCGGCCAGCACCCCGCCGTACATGCTCAGCAGCAGCGACGGCCCGAACTGGAGCGCGGTGATGAGCCCCAGGGCCACGCCGCTGTCCCCGGAGAGCTGCAGCACCAGCCAGTCCTGGCCGATGCGCTGCATCCACGTCCCGGTGAGCGACACCAGGTTGGCCGAGGAGTACATCCGGTAGTTGCGCACCCGCAACGCCCGGAAGGGACCCGTGCCGAGGTCCCGCTCCGCACCGGGATCAGTGCTCGTCCAGGTCACCCACTGGCCAGCTTGTCGATGATCGCCGCGGCCTCCCGCAGCACCGCCCGTTCCTCGGCCGACAGTTCCTGCAGCCGCTCGCTGAGCCAGGCCTCGCGGGCCCGGGCCTCGGCGTCGAGCAGCCCGCGGGCAGCCGGCGTCAGGTCGATGATCACCTGTCTGCCGTCGGTCGGGTGCGGCGTCCGGGTCACCAGGCCCATGCCCTCGAGCGCCACCACCACCCGGGTCATCGACGGCGGCTGCACGCGCTCGTGGGTGGCCAGCTCGCCCGGGCTCATCGGCCCGTGCCGCTTCAGCGTCGACAGCGCCGCGAGGTGGGTGAGCGTGACCGACGTGTCCACGCGCTGGTTGCGCAACCGCCGCGAGAAGCGCATCACGGCGAGCCGGAGGTCGTGGGCGAGCGCAGCGGTGTCCAGCGTCGTCCTGCCCACGATGCTTAGCCTAACTCAGCAACACGGCTCCGCTGGGGAACCGGCGCCTCCGGCCGACCCCGCGGGCTACAGGAGCTGCTGCAACGGCTCCAGCGCGAAGTAGACGAGGAACATCGCCGCGATGATCCACATCAGCGGGTGGATGTCGCGACGCCGGCCAACCGCCAGGCGCAGCAGCACGAAGCTGATGACACCGGCGCCGATGCCGTTGGTGATCGAGAAGGTGAACGGCATCAGCGCCATGGCCAGGAAGGCCGGGATGACCAGCGAGAGGTCGTCCCACGTCAGGTGCCGGACCTGGCTGATCATGAGCGCACCGACGATCACCAGCGCCGGGGCGGCGGCCTCCGAGGGGACCACGAGCACCAGCGGGCTGAGGAACATCGTGATCAGGAAGAGCACGCCGGTGACGACGCTGGCCAGGCCGGTGCGGGCGCCGTCGGCGACGCCCGACGCGCTCTCGATGTAGGTCGTGTTCGACGACACGCTGCCCGCGCCCCCGGCCGCGGCGGCCAGCGAGTCGACGAGCAGGACCGGCTGCGACTTGGGCAGGTTGCGCTTCTCGTCGAGCATGCCTCCCTCGGCGCCGACGGCGGTGACCGTGCCGACGGTGTCGAAGAAGTCGGCGATCATCAGCGAGAAGACGATGAGCACCGCGGCCAGGATCCCGATCCGCTCGAACCCGCCGAACAGCGAGAAGTTGCCGAGCAGGGAGAGATCGGGGGTGGCCACCACGTCCTCCGGCAGGGCGGGGACCTGCAACGCCCAGCCCCGCGGGTTGACCTCCTCGCCACCGGAGATCCGCGGGCCGACCTCGGCGACCGCCTCGATGACGATCGCGAGCACCGTCGTGGCGACGATGCCGATGAGCAGCCCGCCGCGGACCTTGCGCACCACCAGCACGGCCATGAGCAGCAGACCGACGACGAAGGTGAGCATCGGCCAGCCGGCGAGCTGACCGCCGTCGCCGAAGCTGATCAGCGGGTTGCCCGGCCGGATGATCCCGGCGTCCACGAGCCCGATGATGGTCAGGAAGAGGCCGATGCCGACGGCGATCGCCGTCTTCAGCTGCGGCGGGATGGCCTCGAAGACCGCGCGCCGGAAGCCGGTCAGCACCAGGACCGTGATGAGCAGGCCCTCCAGCACGACCAGGCCCATGATCTCCGGCCAGGAGAGCTGGGTGGCCGCGAAGACCGCGACGATGGCGTTGATGCCGAGGCCGGCGGCGACCGCGAAGGGGTAGCGGCCGATGACGCCCATGGCGATGGTCAGGACGCCCGCGAGCAGCGCCGTGACCGCCGCGATCGACCCGAAGGACAGCACCGTGCCGCTGACGTCGGCTCCGGGCACGCCTTCGAGCCCCGGGATGCTGGTCAGGATGATCGGGTTGAGCAGCACGATGTAGGCCATCGTGAAGAACGTCGTCAGGCCGCCGCGCACCTCGCGGCTGACGGTCGACCGCCGAGCGCTGATCTCGAAGTACCGGTCCAGCCCGTTCTTGGGGCGCACCTGCGGACCGGCGCTGCGGCGCACGGGCTCGGCTCCTCCGAGCACGTCGGCCGGTGTCCCCTCGTCGGCGACGGGGGCCGCCCTGCCGGTGGCCGCACCGGCCGCGCGGGCCCCCTTGGACGGACGAGACTTCTGGGCCATGCGGACTCCCGGGACGACGGGCCGCTCCGCGGGCCGGACGCGCCCAGGGCGCACCGGCCCGCACAACGGCGGACGACGAGCGGCGACAGCGTGCCACACCTGCGGCCCCGGGTGTGCCCAAGTGATCGAGCTGAGACCTACGCTCGCCCCGTGCACGGACCGACGAAGCATGCCCCGCCACCGCTGGAGGTCGACACGTCCCGGGTCGTCATCGCCGGGATCGCCCTGTGGGCGGTGGCGCTCGTGGTGCTGCTCGTGCTCGGCGACCGCGTCGACCGGATGTGGACCTGGACCTGCGTCGCCGCGATCGGGCTCGGCTTCCTGGGCCTGTGGATCATGAAGCTGCAGGGGCAGTTGAAGGACCCCTCCCCCGCCGCTCGCACGCTCGCGACGGGACCCTGCGGAGGGGCCGATCCAGCGACGACTAGAGGACGTCGAACCCGCCGGTGTCGTACCGCGCGGTCAGGACCACCTCGGTCGGCTCGGTGAGCACCAGCGTCGCCTGGCTGTGCGCACCGCAGCCGTAGTCGGCCGTCACCACGCGCCCGTCGGCCGGTGCGTAGGCGTTGCCGCAGGCACCGAGCGTCGAGCGGAGCGAGCCGGCCAGCGGCAGCCAGAAACCGCAGGTACCGCACGGGCCGGGCGCGTGGCGGGCCATCGAGGAGCCGGGCCCGAACTCACCGGCCGACCATCGACCGACCGCCTCGCGGCGACCGTCGGCGGACATGACCCGCTCGCGGCCCGACCCGAGCTCGAAGGCGACCACGCTGCCCTCGGGGTCGTCGGCGGAGTCGTCGTCCACCGCGTACGCCGGCACGAGACGCGGGTCGTCCTCGGTCGAGGGCAGCACGTCGCCGACCGACAGGTCACCGGGCCGCAACCGCTCGTGCCACGGCACCCAGGCCGGCGCCAGCAGGGCCGAGTCGCCCGGCAGCAGCACGACCTCGTCCACGGTCACCTCGGACTCGCCGGGGATGCGCGCGACGGTGACCGCCCAGTGCCAGCCGACGTAGCCGGGCAGGCGGCTGGCGAACGTGTGGGTCAGCACCTCGCCGAGCACGTCGGCCGGCACCCCCTCGGTCTCGGGGTCCACCGGCTCGGACGTCGTCCCGAGGTGCTCGCCGACGACCGCGGGGTCACCCGCCGTCTCGACGGCGGCGGCACGGGCCAGGTCGACCGCACCGGCGAGGCCGTCGGCGGTCGCGGGAGCAGCGGAGGACTCGGTCACCCCGCCAGTGTCCCATCCGGCCGACGGGTCGCCCGCACAGCTCCGTGCGGCACCATGGACCCGTGTCCGTCTCGCGTCGCCCGCCCGGTGCTCGCCGGCGCGCGCGCCTGACGGGACGCTCCACCGCGCCGCGGCCCGATCGCCAGGACACCCCACCGTTCGGCATGCCTGTCCCGTCGGCGAGCGCCCTGCCTCCGTCGACCAGCCATCCGCCGCCCGACGACCGGCCCACCACCGTGATCCCCGAGCCGTCGCCCGCCGCCGTGGGGCCGCGGAAGATCACCGTCACCCGGGTCGCCGCGGCCCGCTCGCGCGAGCTCACCGCGGCGGCGGCCCGTCGCGTCCGGGAGGCCAGCCGGGCCGACGGCGCCGAGGAGAGCGGGCTGGCCCAGCTGCTCTGGGTCAACGCCCTCCACATGGCCGGCGACGCCATGATCGCGGTCTCCCTCGCCGGCACGTTGTTCTTCGCCGCGACGACCGACGCCCAGCGCAGCAACGTGGCGCTGTACCTGCTGGTCACGATGGCGCCCTTCGCCGTCCTGGCGCCGATCATCGGGCCGGCGCTGGACCGGCTGCAGCGCGGACGCCGGTGGGCCATGGCCGCCAGCCACGTCGGCCGGGCGGTCCTGGCGCTGGTCATGCTGTCCCACTTCGACAGCTTCTGGCTGTACCCGGCCGCCCTCGGTGTCCTCGTGCTGTCGAAGTCGCACAACGTGCTGCGTGCCGCGGTCGTCCCGCGCGTGCTGCCCGCGGCCATGTCCCTGACCTCGGCCAACGCCCGGCTCTCCGTGTTCGGTCTCGTGACCGCGGCCGTGGCAGGTGGCCTCGGGGCAGGCATCGCCGCCGTCCTGGGCTTCGACTGGGAGCTCGGCGCCACCGCGGCCGTGTTCCTGGTCGCGGCTGGACTCGCCATCCGGTTGCCCCGGCACGTCGACGTCCCGACCGGCGAGCAGCCGGCCGACGTCCTCACGACGGCGCCGGTCCCATCCCTCGGCCGCCGCCGGGTGAGCCCGCACGTCGTCCTGGCCCTGCGGGCCAACGCGGCGCTGCGTGGCCTGGGCGGCTTCCTGACGATCTTCTCCGCCTTCCTCGTCCAGGCCACCTTCGACGGCGGCTGGCCGGCCACGCTGGCGCTGGGCGCGGTGGCGGCGGCCGCGGGGGTGGGCAGCTTCACCGGCACCGCGATCGGCTCCCGGATGCACCACGCCGACCCCGACCGGGTCGTGCTGATCTCGGCGGCGGGCGCGGCCGCCGTCACGGTGCTCGCGGCGTTCTTCTACAGCTTCGCCATGGCCGCGGCGGTCGCCGGCGTCGCGGCCGTCACCAACGCGCTGGGCAAGGTGGCACTGGACGCGATCATCCAGCGCGAGGTGCCCGAGACCATGCGCGCCTCGGCCTTCGCCCGCTCCGAGACCGTGCTCCAGCTCTCCTGGGTCGTCGGTGGAGCCTTCGGCATCGCGCTGCCGCCCACCGGCTGGCTCGGCTTCACGGTCGCCGCGGCGCTGCTCGTCCTCGCCGTCGGCCTGATCGTGTGGAGCCTCTACCGGGGGCGCCGCGCACCGCGGCCGCCGGTGGCCGTCTCCCCCGATGCGCCGACGGAGCCGGTGGGGCAGCAGTGGTCGTAGGCAGGGCCGCCACCGCCACCGCCACCGCCACCGCCACCCTGCTGGTGCTGGTCGCCGGGTGCGGACGCGGCGAGACGGGGCCCGGTGAGGTCGGCGTCGAGGTCGGCGCGCAGGACCTCAGCGTGCGCCCGACCCAGTACTGCCTGGACGGCGAGGGGCAGCGCTACGACACGACGCCACCGATCCTCGAGGTGTCCCCCGGCGCGACGATCTCGCTCACCGTGCCCGACGCCGTCGCCGACCGCGGCTGGAGCGTGCAGGTCTTCGACGACGAGCTCGAGGAGCAGCTCGGAGCGGTCGACGTCGCCGCGGGGACGACGACCTACGACGAGATCACCTCCGACGACGTCGTCCCGCCGGCCTTCTACCTCGTGGTGGTCGAGGACAAGGGCGGCGACTGCGGCGAGTTCTCGGGAGCCTGGCCGATCGGCTTCATCCGCGCCGGCGGGTGAATCAGGCCTCGAGGTCGGCGGCGACCGCGCGCAGTACCGCGGCGACCTTGCGCGACTCGGCCCGGTCCGGGTGCCGGCCGCGGCGCAGCCCCTCGCCGACGTCGTCGAGGAGCTTGATCAGGTCCTCGATGATCGGCACGAGCTCGTCGGGCTTCTTCCGGGTCGCCGCGGCGTGCGCCGCCGACACCGACGGCAGCGGGTCGAGGACGCGCACCTGCAGCGCCTGGTCGCCACGGCGGCCGGCGACGATCCCGAACTCCACGCGCTGCCCGGGCTTGAGCTCGCTCGTCCCCGAGGGGAGGGCGTCCTTGTGCACGAAGACGTCAGGTCCGTCCTCGCGCGCGAGGAAGCCGAAACCCTTCTCCGGGTTGAACCACTTGACCTTGCCGGTGGGCACGTTGATCCCTCTTGCTCGCTGCCGGGTCCGGCACGGGGCCGGGAGGACGACGGCGCCGCGCGCCGCTCGACGACAGGTTAGCTGCCGTCCCGGCGCGCGGGCCCGCGCATTCCTGGGCGCCCTAGCCTGGCCGGGTGGCACAGCCTCCGCAGGATTCCGGTCATCCCGACTACCGATTCACCCTGGCCAACGAGCGGACGCTGCTGGCCTGGCTGCGCACCGGGCTGGCCCTCGTCGCCGGTGGAGTGGCGGTGGCCACCTACGCGCCGGATCTCGGCGTGCGCTGGGGAAGCGGTGCGGTCGCCCTCGGACTCGTCCTCGCCGGCCTGTTCGCCGCCCTCGCCGGTCACCGCCGGTGGCGCGCGAACGAGGCCGCGATCGCCGGCGGTCGGCCGCTGCCGGGGAGTCCCCTGGTGCCGGCGATGACGGCCGCGGTCGCCGCGGTCGTCGTGGTCGTCGCCGTCCTGGTCGGGGTGGAGGTGCTCGGCCGGTGACCGACCAGGGGGTCGCCCCGGAACGGACCGACCTGGCCTGGCAGCGGACCGGGCTGGGGATCCTGGGTGCCGCCGGCCTGCTCGCGCACCGGGCGCTGATCAGCGACCGGGCGGTGTTCCTCGTGGCCGCCGGCGTCGTCGCGCTGGCGGGCCTGGCCGTCCTCGGCGGACTGGCACCGGTCCGCTACCGACGGCTCACCCGCGGGGTGGCGGCCGGCGCCCGGGTCGTCGCCCCGCGCGCGCTCGGTGTGCTGACCGGACTGGTCGTGCTGACGGCCGTGGTGGCGGCGGCCGCGATCCTCACGCCGGGCTGACCTCCGGCACGACCTCGAGCCGGTCGAGCAGCACCAGGAACACCTCGGCGAACGGATTGCCCTCCACCGATCGACGGACCTCGGCCCAGTCGACCTGCTCCCGCAGCGCCCGGGCCACGGGCAGCATCCGGGAGAAGTCGCAGTAGTGCTCGTCCAGCGTCATCAGCTTGGTGACGAGGATGTCGGTCGCCCGCAGCACGGGCATGTGCACCGAGAGGACCGGCAGCTGCTCGGCGCGCTCGATCAGGTCGGTCTCGACGGGGTGCCCGCAGGCCCGCCAGAGGACGTCGACGAACGACGCCCCGGAGACGACCTTGGTCAGCCAGTCCTCCGCCGGCTCCTGCACGTCGAGCCCCGCCTCGGCCAGCACCTTGGCGGCCCGCTCCGCCTCCGCCGCGGGCACGAGGAAGTCGGCGTCGTGGTCGGGCTCCGGGGCGCCGCGCACCCAGGCGGCATAGCCGCCGCACAGCGCGAAGGGCACCTCTCCCTGCTTCAGGGCGACGGCGGTGCGCTTGAGGAGGTCGCGGATCTCGTCGCGGTCGTCTGGCTGCACGCGGGTGCTGCTACCCGCCGCCGCCGGTTGCACGCACACGGGCGGTAGAAGCGGCCGCGGGCGGGCACAGGGGCAGACGTGCGCATCGCGACCTTCAACATCCTGCACGGGCGGTCGATGGACGACGGGGAGGTGGACGTCGACCGGCTCGCCGCCGCGGTGAAGAGCCTCGACGCCGACGTCCTCGGTCTGCAGGAGGTCGACCGCGACCAGCCGCGGTCGATGAACGCCGACCTCACGGCCGTCGCCGCCGAGGCGATGGGCGCCGGGGAGCACCAGTTCGTGGCGGCGCTGGCAGGCACCCCCGGCGGCACGTGGATGGCCGCCACCGGTGACGAGCAGCCGGGTTCGGCGACCTACGGGATCGCGCTGATCTGCCGCTACCCGGTCGTCTCGTGGCGCGTGGTCCGGCTGCCGGCGCTGCGGGCGAGCGTGCCGATGTGGTTCAAGGGCTCCCGCAAGCCGGTGTGGGTGAGCGACGAGCCGCGGGTCGCGGTCGCCGCCGTCCTGGACGGCCCGTTCGGCGAGATGACCGTGTGCAACACCCACCTGTCCTTCGTGCCGGGGTGGAGCGCGCTGCAGTTGAGCCGGCTGGTGCGGTCGCTCACCGGCACCCGCGAACCGCTGGCCCTGATCGGCGACCTCAACATGGAGCAGCGCCAGGCCTCCCGTGTCAGCGGGCTGCGGCCGGTCGCCACGGCGCCCACCTTCCCCTTCGACCAGCCGCGCCGGCAGCTCGACCACGTGCTGGTCCGGGGAGCGCTGGAGGCCACCGGCCCGGCGGAGGCGCTGCGGATGCCGCTGTCGGACCACCGCGCGCTCGTCGTGCCCTGCGGACCGGCCTGAGCTGCAGCGACCGGTCGCGGACGACGGCCCGCTGTTGGATCATGCGGGCATGGCCAGCAACGGCGCCGCCCGCATCTTCTCGCTCCTCGCCACGATCGTCCGCGTCGTCTGCTCGGTCATCGCCGCGGTGATCGTGGTCTACGCGGTGTTCGTGCTCTTCGAGGCCAACCCGCGCAACGGGCTGGTCCAGTTCGCCGCCGACTGGCGCAACACGTTCGGCTGGTTCACCAAGGACCTGTTCACGCCCTCGGACCCGAAGATCGCCGAGGCCATCAACGCCGGGCTGGCCGCGCTGGTCTGGGTGGTGCTGGGCAGTCTGGTCTCGAAGCTGATCGTCCGGCTGACCCCGACGTCCAAGGCCAAGGCCTGAGGTGGAGTGCCAGGGGCGCGTTTTCCGCGCCCTGGCACTCCACCGAGGTTCAGTCGACGAGCTGGATGCCGGCCCGGTTGGGCTTGTCGGTGGGGTGCGCGTAGCGGATCCGGTGCGGCGGCAGCGGGAAGCTGTGGTCCTCGCCGAACGGCGAGAGCGCGCCGGCGCTCACGCTGGTGAGCTCGGTGAGCGGCGGGCCGCCGTCGTCCGACTGTCCCCAGGTGGGCTCCACCTCGTGCGGGTTGCGCGTCTTGCGCTTGGCCATGTCGCCTCCGTGTCCAGGTGCACCTGCGTCTGCACGGTGCTGCTCGGTCTGGGGTCATCTTCTCGTGCACCCCTACCCACGCGCACGCACTCTCCCCCGTGAGGGCGCGGGTCATCTGCTGCGGGTGACCACACCGGCGCCGTAGACGGTCTCGAGGCCGTCGGCGGTGATCACCCACTGGCGGTCGCCCACGGGCGCGGCGCGCACCTCGGCGCCGTCCAGCGCCTGCACCGCGCGGGTCCGCCAGACGGCCGTGCTGAGCAGCTTCAACCGCACCGGTTCGTCGTCCGGGTCGAGTTCGTCGTAGCCGGCCGGCTCGAAGGCGATGATCGCCGGACCGGCGATCCGCAGCCGCCCGTACTGCCAGACGGTCCGCTGCAGGGCGCGGCGCCACCGCACGGTCCGCAGCAGCGCACCGGCCCCCGCGGCGATCGCGACCAGGCCGACGAACACCAGCGCGACCACCACCAGACCCACCGCGGGGTAGCGCTGCCCGCTGCTGCTGACGACGGCCACCGTGGCGACGCCGAGCAGGACGCCGAGGACGACGGCGATCACCCCGCCGGCCAGCCAGCGCAGCGCGCCCGCCTGGTACCCGTCGAGAGCGGCACGGGTCTGGGGGTCCATCTGCCCATGCTCTCAGCAGCCGATGGCAGGGACGTCGTAGCGTGGACCGGATGCCCACGGAACCTCCCGCCACGCTCGCGGCCTGGCTGCGCACCCGCAGCGACGAGCAGCTGAGCGCGTTGCTGGTGGCCCGTCCCGACGTGGCCCGCCCCGCGCCCTCGGACCTGGTGGCCCTGGCCAGCCGGCTCGCCGTCCCCGTGTCGGTCGACCGCGCCCTCGACGAACTGGACGCCGCGACACTGCAGGTCCTGGACGTCGTCCTGCTGGCCCAGACCGACGGCATGACGGCCGGCGACGTGGCCGCCGCGCTGCCCGACGTGCCGGACGCCGTCCTGGCGACGTCGCTGGACCGGCTGACCGGCCGGGCGCTGCTGTGGGGGGACGACGTCCTGCGAGCCCCCGATCCGGTGCGCCGCGGCGTCCGCTACCCCGCGGGCCTGGGCCGGCGCGCGACCGAGCTGCGGCTGCAGCTGCCGGCCGACCTGGCGGCCGCGGTGGCCGAGCTCGAGGCCGACGAACGGGAGGTGCTCGAGCGGCTGGCCGGGGAGCGGCCCGTGGGGCATCTGCCCGACACGGGGTCCGACGGCGCGAGGACCCCGGCTCGCCGGTTGCTGCAGAAGGGCCTGCTCGCCCGCATCGACGCCCTCAACGTCGAGCTCCCGCGGGAGCTCGGGCTGCAGCTGCGCGGCGGGCACCCGTACGGACCGCCGCGGCTGCGTCCGGAACCGGCCGCGACCAGGTCGGACACCGCGACCACCGACCGCCGGGCCGCGGGCGCGGCGCTGGAGAGCGTGGGGCGGATCGGCGAGCTGCTCGCCCTGCTCGAGGAGGAGCCCGCCGGTCTGCTGCGCAGCGGCGGTGTCGGGGTGCGGGACCAGAAGCGGCTGGCGCGGGAGCTGCACGTGCCCGAGCCGGAGGCCGGCTGGCTGCTGGAGCTGGCCTACGCGGCGGGACTGCTCGACGTGGGCGGCGCGCACCGCGACGAGTGGCTGCCCACCCGCGCCTACGACCTCTGGCGGGAACAGGACCTGGCCGACCGCTGGGCGGTGCTGGCGGCCGGCTGGCTGGCCGCGACCCGGCTGCCCTCGCTCGTCGGCCAGCGAGACGTCGCGGGCAAGGCCGCGAACCCGCTCTCGCCGGACCTGGTGCGGCACACCGCTCCGGCGATCAGGCGCTCGGCGCTGACCCTGCTCGCCGACTACCCGGCCGGCTCGGGCCTGGCGCCCGACGACCTCGTCTCGCTGCTGCGGTGGCGGACCCCGCGGCGCGCCGACCGGCTGGCGCCGGTGCCGGCGATGCTCAGCGAGGCCGCCCGCCTCGGCGTGCTGGTCGGCGGTGTGCTGTCGACGGCCGGGCGCGGGCTGCTGAGCTCCGGCGAGGACGGCGCCGCCGACGGCATGCGGGGCCTGCTGCCCGCCCCGGTCGACCACGTGCTCGCCCAGCCGGACCTCTCGCTGGTCGCTCCGGGTCCGCTCGTCTCCGAGCTCGCCGACACCCTGGCCGTGGTCGCCGACGTCGAGTCCTCGGGCGGGGCGACGGTGTTCCGCGTGTCGGAGTCCAGCGTCCGGCGCGCCCTGGACGCCGGCTGGTCGGCGGCCGACCTGCACGACTTCTTCGCCCGCTCGTCGCGCACCCCGGTGCCGCAGGCGCTGGACTACCTGATCGACGACGTGGCGCGGCAGCACGGCCGGCTGCGGGTCGGTGCGATCGAGTCCTACGTCCGCTCCGACGACCACGGGCTGCTCTCGCAGGTGCTCAACGACCGGCGGACGGCGGCGGCCGAGCTGCGCCGGCTCGCACCCGGCGTGCTGGTCAGCGGGCTGGGCGCCGACGAGGTGCTCACCGCGCTGCGCGAGGCCGGCTACGCACCGGCCGGAGAGAACCCGGGCGGCGCCGTACTCACCCGGCCGCCGGCTCGTCCGCGCGCCGCAGGGCGCCGTCCCGGGGCCGAGCACTCGCCCGCCCCGAGGCCGCTGAACGACGACGAGCTCGACGCGACGGTCCGCCAGATGCGGGCCGGCGACGCGGCGCTGTCGGCGCGGCGGGGCGAGGCGGTGCGGCAGATCCCCGGCGTCACCACTGCGAGCACTCTCGAGCTGCTGTCCCGCGCCGTCAGCGCCGGCCTGCCGATCTGGCTGGGCTACGTCGACGCCCAGGGAGCGGCAGCCAGCGCGTGGTCCGCCCCGTGTCACTGGTCGGTGGTTTCCTCCAGGGGTACGACGAGCGCCGCGGCGAGAACAGCACGTTCGCCGTGCACCGCATCACCTCCGTCGCCCTCGTCGAGGAGGAAGCCTCGACCGCCGACGGCGGTTGAGCTCTGTGAACCCCCTGCTGTCCCCCTGCCGGAAAGGCCATCCGTGACCGACGGTCCCCTCATCGTCCAGTCGGACAAGACCCTGCTGCTCGAGGTCGACCACCCGCTGGCGAAGGACTGCCGCGCGGCGATCGCGCCGTTCGCCGAGCTGGAGCGCTCCCCCGAGCACGTGCACACCTACCGGGTGACGCCGCTCGCGCTGTGGAACGCCCGCGCCGCGGGGCACGACGCCGAGCAGGTGGTCGACGCGCTGGTGCGCTACTCCCGCTACCCGGTGCCGCACGCGCTGCTGGTCGACGTCGCCGACACGATGGACCGCTTCGGCCGGTTGACCCTGGCCAACAACCCGGTGCACGGGCTGGTGCTCACCACGTCGGACCGGGCGGTGCTGGAGGAGGTCGTCCGCTCGAAGCGGGTCGCCCCGATGCTGGGCGCCCGCATCGACGAGGACACCGTCGTCGTCCACCCGTCGGAGCGCGGCCGGCTCAAGCAGGCGCTGCTCAAGGTCGGCTGGCCGGCCGAGGACCTCGCCGGCTACGTCGACGGCCAGGCGCACCCGATCGAGCTCGACCAGTCCGGCTGGCACCTGCGCGACTACCAGCAGGAGGCGGTGGAGGGCTTCTGGGCCGGCGGCTCGGGCGTCGTCGTCCTCCCCTGCGGGGCCGGGAAGACGCTGGTCGGTGCCGCGGCGATGGCCGAGGCGAAGGCGACCACGCTGATCCTGGTCACCAACACCGTCGCCGGACGGCAGTGGAAGCGCGAGCTGATCGCCCGCACGTCGCTGACCGAGGAGGAGATCGGCGAGTACTCGGGCGAGCGCAAGGAGATCCGCCCGGTCACCATCGCGACCTACCAGGTGATCACCACCCGCCGGAAGGGCGAGTACCGCCACCTGGACCTGTTCGACGCCCAGGACTGGGGTCTGATCGTCTACGACGAGGTGCACCTGCTGCCCGCGCCGATCTTCCGGCTGACCGCCGACCTGCAGTCCCGCCGCCGGCTGGGCCTCACGGCCACGCTGGTCCGCGAGGACGGTCGTGAGGACGACGTCTTCTCGCTGATCGGACCGAAGCGCTACGACGCGCCCTGGCGGGACATCGAGGCGCAGGGATACATCGCACCGGCCGAGTGCATCGAGGTGCGGGTCTCCCTGGACGACGAGGAGCGGATGACCTACGCGGTCGCCGAGCCCGAGGAGCGGTACCGGATCGCGGCGACCGCCGCGTCCAAGCTTCCGGTCATCCGCCGCGTGCTCGACCGGCACCCCGACGCGCAGAAGCTGGTGATCGGCGCCTACCTCGACCAGCTCGAGGAACTCGGCCGGGCACTCGACGCCCCGGTGATCCAGGGATCCACCACCAACCGCGAGCGGGAGAAGCTCTTCGACGCCTTCCGCGCCGGGGAGATCAAGACGCTGGTCGTCTCCAAGGTCGCGAACTTCTCGATCGACCTGCCGGAGGCCGCCGTCGCCGTCCAGGTGTCGGGCACGTTCGGCTCGCGACAGGAGGAGGCGCAGCGGCTCGGCCGGGTGCTGCGCCCCAAGGCCGACGGCCGGCAGGCGCACTTCTACACGGTGGTCAGCCGCGACACCCTCGACTCCGAGTACGCCGCGCACCGGCAGCGCTTCCTCGCCGAGCAGGGGTACGCGTACACGATCGTCGACGCCGCCGACCTGGCCGGCATCGGCGAGGTCAACGGCCCCGACTGGGTGGACGGGCCGGCCGACTGACTGACTCGGCTCCAGTGGAACCGCCGTCCGCCGATCCTCTGCCCGTGCGGTCCGGTTCATCTCGACGTCCCTGGTGGGCGATCGGGTTCCTGACGCTCGGCAGCCTCTGGATGCTCCTCGTCGGCTGTCTGTTCCTCACCGGCTACTGGGCGACCGTCACGGTGACCGACGGGGCCGGCGCCGGCTTCTGCGACGTCGTCTGGGAGGACCCGTCCGGGCGTCGGCTCAGCGGGGAGTCCGACTGCCATGACGAGCCGCCGGGCAGCCGGTTCGAGGTCCGGGTGTCGGGGTGGCCGGACGCCGGCGAGCCGACGCTCACGGGGACCTACGTGGGCATGGGGCTCGCCGTCGGCCTGCCGCCGTCGATCCTCGGCGGGGGGCGACTCGTCCAGCTCGCGTGGCGACGACGCCTGAGGTCCGCCCCGGAGCTGGAGACGCGGACGGCGCTTGAGGGCTTCGGCCGCGCGCTCGAAGACCCCCGCACGGCCACCGCGATGCGGCAGGCCCGCCGGCGCGCATGGGCGCTCGCCGGCCTGGGTGCGGTGGGCATCGGCGGGGTCGTCGTCGCCTTCTCCGTGGACATCGGGGCAGACGACGAGCTACGGCGGACCGGGGTGACCACGGTCGGGACCGTCGAGTGGGTGGAGCCGGACTCGAAGTGGAGCGACGGCGCAGCCTCGGTGCGCTTCACCGCTGGAGGTTCCACGGAGTCCCGCGACGTGACTCTGGGGGGCTTCGCGGCCGACTACGTGGCGGGCGACGTCGTGGACGTCTGGTACGACCCCGCCGATCCCGACCGCTTCATCATCGATGACGCGCTGTACGGACCGGACTGGACGGGGTGGGTCCTGGTGCCGGCGCTGGTTCTCGCCCTCCTGGCGCCCTTCGGGTTCGTCCGACTGACCAGGTCCCAGGACATGTCGCGCCTGCTGGACTCCCGTTCCTGGGCGCGGGTACGGGTGGACGTCACGGACCTGCAGGACCGGTTGAGATTCACCACCGTCGACGGCTCCGACTGGCGGACCGGTCGGTACTGGCTGTGGTTGCCACACTGGGCAGGGCACGATCCCACCGGGGCCGCCGAGGACGAGCTGGCCTGGTGGGTGTCCGACGGGGCCACCGCCGTCTTCTCCCCTGATCCGGGCAGGGTGCTGGTTCTCGCGCGGCGCCGCTGACTCCGCCGACGAACAGTGGACGAGTGCTCATTCCGCCGAGAGCAGCTGGTCCACGGTGCCGACCGGGACGACGCCGTCCGCCCTGGCGCGGGCTGCGGGATCGACGCTGACGAAGAAGTCCGCCTGCAGCCGGGTGAGCGCCAGGTACTCGGCAGCACTCGTCGAGTCGAGGCCGTGCTCCCGCGCGATCTTCCAGGCGACGGCCCGGGAGACGCGGTCGCCGAGGAGGCGCACCTTGATGCCGGTCATCGCCTCGTGCCGGTCCAACGCCTCCTCCTCGGTCAGCTCCCCACGCCGCACGGCGGCGTAGAGCAGGTCCAGCGCGTGTGAGCGGAGTCCCTGGGGGGCGACCAGCTGGTGCTCAGGCGCCACGGTCAGCCCGTCGGCCACCAGGCGCAGCAGCGTGGCCGCGTCGATCACGAACCGGGTCATGCGGCCACACGGTAGGTGGGCGAGTCACGAAGCGTCCCCTTCCCGTCGCGCCTCCGGATGCCGTGGCCGACCGCTCCGCCTCCCTCCGGGACATCTGGGAGTCCCGTGACCGACGGGAGTGACGAGCCGGTCCGTTCCGGACATGACGATCGCCACACCCGCCGCGCGACGACCGTCTTTCTGCAGGTCAGCGCGGTACGCGCGGACGGCCATACGTGGCGGCGACCGGGGCGCGCGGCAGGCGACCGCTGGGCGTGTCTCCCCCGGGCCACGCAGAATGGCTCCCGACATGGGGAGTTCAACACGAGCGGCGGCCTCGAGCCCGCAGACGTCCAGCCGACCGCTCCGGGCCTGGCAGCAGGCGGCCCTCGAGAGCTACGAGCAGCAGTCACCGAAGGACTTCCTGGTCACCGCGACCCCGGGCGCCGGCAAGACGACCTTCGCCCTCACGCTGGCGGCGCGGCTGCTGCAGCGACGGGAGGTCGCCCGCATCGTCGTCGTCGCCCCGACCGACCACCTGCGCCTCCAGTGGGCCGAGGCGGCCGACCTGATGGGCATCGTGCTCGACCCGAACCTGACCAACGCCGTCGGACCGGTGCGCGCCGGCACGCAGGGTTACGTCACCACCTACGCGCAGGTCGCAGGCAAGCCGATGCTGCACGCGGCCCGCGCCACGGCGGTCAAGACGCTGGTGATCCTCGACGAGGTGCACCACGCCGGCGACGGTCTCTCGTGGGGCGAGGCGGTCGAGGAGGCCTTCGGTTTCGCCGCTCGCCGGCTCTGCCTGACCGGAACGCCGTTCCGCACCAAGGCCGACGAGCGCATCCCCTTCGTGCGCTACGAGGAGGACAGCTTCGAAGGGGACGACGGCGAGGGCGGGATCGGCCTGGTCAGCCGAGCCGACTACACCTACGGCTACAAGGAGGCGCTGGCCGACAGCGTGGTCCGGCCGGTCGTCTTCGCCGCCTACACCGGCACCTCCCGCTGGCGGAACTCCGCGGGTGAAGTGGTCGCCGCGTCGCTGTCGGAGGCGGGCACCCGGTCGGTGGAGATGCAGGCCTGGCGCACCGCGCTGGACCCGAAGGGCCAGTGGGTGCCGCACGTCATCGCCGCCATGGACGACCGGATCAGTCACCTGCGCGAGAACGGCATGCCGGACGCCGCCGGGCTGATCCTCGCCAGCGACCAGGACGACGCCCGCGCCTACGCCAAGATCGTCCGGCGCGTGACCGGCAAGGCGCCGGAGCTGATCCTGTCCGACGACCCGAAGGCGTCGAAGAAGATCGAGCGCTTCTCGGTCGGCTCGGCCCGCATCGCGGTGTGCGTGCGGATGATCTCCGAGGGCGTGGACGTCCCACGGGCCGCCGTCCTGGCCTGGATGACCTCGTACCGGACGCCGCTGTTCTTCGCGCAGGCCGTGGGCCGCGTCGTCCGCGCGCGGGCGTCCCACGAGTCGGCGACCGTCTTCCTGCCCGCCGTCCGGCCGCTGCTGGCGCTGGCCGCCGCCATGGAGGAGCAGCGCAACCACGTCATGCCGCCGCCCAAGACCGAGCAGGGCGACGAGCTGGACCTCGAGCCGCTGCCGCCCAAGGAGAAGGATCCCGACGGGCTCACGCAGTGGAGGCGCTCGAGGCCGACGCCCGGTTCGCGCACGTCCTGCACAGCGGGACGGCGCACACCGGCGAGGGCTCGGGCCCGGTCCTCGTCGAGCCCGAGGACGAGGAGTTCCTCGGCATCCCCGGCCTGCTCACACCCGCCCAGACCGCCGAGCTGCTCGCGAAGCGGGACGACGAGCTGCGGCTGCGCATCGCGCAGTCCCACCGGACCGAGGACGGCGGCGAGTTCATGCTCGTCGAGGACCACCCCGACGAGGACGACGCCGGCCGGTCGTGGCGCGACGCCGCGGAGCTCCGCCGGGAGATCAACCGCCTGGTGTCACGGGTGGCCGCTCGCAGCTCGCAGCCCCACGCGGTGATCCACACCCAGCTGCGGCAGTCGGTGCCCGGCCCGCCGTCGGCGTCCGCCTCCGTGGACGTCCTCCGCGCCCGCCGCGAGCGCCTCCGCACGATGCTGTGACATCGCGATCCTCCGGATCGCACCGCGGCCAGGAGCCGTCCCCATGACCGCGGAGCCGTTCCATCGCGCCTGCGCGAAGCCCTCCGGGCCTCACTCGGCGCGATCTGCGGCAGCTAGGGCAGAAGGCCGCGCTGGGCGGCGATGGCCACCGCTTCCGTCCGGCTGCTGGCGCCGAGCTTGGCGATGATGTTGCTGACGTGCACGCTGGCCGTCTTCTCGCTGATGTACAGCTCGCTACCGATCTGCCGGTTCGTCCGGCCCTGCGCGAGCCGGGCCAGCACCTCGATCTCGCGCGGGGTGAACACGACCGACGCGTCGGCGGGACGGGCCGCAGCCACGCCGATGTCGAGCCGGCCCCGCCGGGCGAGTGCCTCGACCGCCTCGCGCAGTGGCGCGGCGCCCAGGCGCACCGCGACCTCGTGCGCCGCCTTCGCCTCGACCGCGGCCTCCTCACGCTCCCCCGCCGCGAGCAGCGCCTCGGCCAGCCGCCACCGAGAACGCGCTTCCTCGTACACGTGCCCGAAGGCGAACGCGTCGACCGCGGCGCGCCACAACCCGACCGCCGTGTCCCCGTGCAGCCGGGCGCCCTCCGCCGCCACCCGTGCCTGCCAGGCCTGCGCCTCCACGCCCATGGTGGCGCCGTAGTTGCGCTCGTAGACCTCGACCGCGGAACCGGCGGCGTCGAGGAGCTCCTGCCCCGCCTCCACCCACCCCCCGGCGCCCACCGTGTCGCCGGTCCGGCGGGCCGCGGCCGCGGCGTCCCCCACCGGCTGGAGCGCAGTGCCGACGAGGCGCAGCACGCCGAGGTGGTCGTCGTCCCACTCCTGCTGCAGTCGCCGGCAGGTCGCGCGCGCGACGTCGACCGCGGTCCGCGCGTCGCCCTCCCACGCCGCCAGGTCGACCTCCGACGCCGCCGTGACCAGGTCCAGCAGGATGTGGGCGCTCAGCCGTGGGATGAGCCCCCGAGCCCACTCCACGCGCTCGCGGGCCGAGGGGTCACCCCGCCCGACGAGGACGAGGAGCCCGTCGGCCCGGACGTGCGCCGACATCTCCGGCACCCGGGCCAGCACGTCGGCCTCGGCCAGGCTCTCGTCCCAGGCGCCGGTCATGTAGAGGGCCGTCACGTGCAGGTGGCGCACCTCGGCCGCGTAGTAGGACCACTCGGCCCCCAGGTCACGGGCCCGCGCTGTGCCCCGCCGGGTCCAGCTCAGTGTCCGGTCGATGTCGCCCGCCTCGAAAGCGACGGTGGCGAGGTTGTAGAGCACCCGCATCTCGACCTCGACGTCGCCCGACCGACGGGCCCGGTCCAGCGCCTCGTCGAGGCGGGCACGCACCACTGCCGGGTCGGCTCCGGGCCGCGCCCGGACCTGCGTGACCGCGGTGTCCGACCAGGCGCCGTCGAAGCCCAGCGCGTCGGCCGCGGCGAGCGCCTCCTCGGCGGCGGCCTCCGCCTCCTCCATCGCGCCGACCGAGTAGGCCATCCGCGCGTGGGTCGCCGCGGCCCACGTGCGCTCCTTCGACGGCGGTTGCGCCGGCACGAGTGCCATGGCCGCGGCGCTCTCCCGGTACGCACCGGCGACGTCCTTGACCCGGACCATGGCCTGGGCCAGCGTGTAGTGGACCCGCGCCCGCACGGCCGGGTCGGCATCGGGGCCGAGCACCTGGAGGGCGGACCGCAGGAGCGCGACGGCACGCTGCGGTTCCCCGACCATCCGCGCCGCGGCGGCGGTCTCCAGCAGCAGCGCCACCTGGTCGCGGCCGGCGCGGTCCGCGGCGTCGGGCACGGCCGACCACAGTGCCAGAGCTCCCTCGAGATGCTGCAGTTGCTCGGCGGGCGCACCGAGACCACGGGCTGCGGCCGCGGCTTCCAGGGAGGCGCTGAAGGCGCCGGGCAGGTCGTTGCTCTCCCGCGCGTGGTGCGCGAGCTCGGCGGCCGTGCCCGCGCCGGGCTGGGCGGTGAGGTAGGCGGCGATGGCCGCGTGCAGGCGAACCCGCTCGCCCGGCAGGAGGTCGGCGAGCACCGCCTCGCGCAGCAGCGCGTGCCGGAAGCGGTAGCGACCGTCGTCCGAGATGACCAGCAGGTGGTGGTGCACCGACTCCGCGAGCGCCGCCTCCAGATCGGCGTCGCCCAGCCCGCCGACGGCGGCCACGAGCTCGTGGCGCACCCGGCGACCGGCGACCGCCGCGATCTTCAGCACCTGCTGGGCCGCGGGCGAGCGCTGCTCGACGCGGGCCAGCAGGACGTCGGTCAGGGCCAGCGGCAGCGCTTGGCCGTGCAACCCCGCTGCCAGCAGCTCCTCCGCGTAGAAGGCGTTCCCCTCGGCGCGGGCCACGACGTCGGCGATCGTGGACTCGGACAGCGACCCGGCGTGCCCGGCGAGGCGGCGGACGAGTGCCCGGACCTCGGCGTCGGGCAGAGGGCTCAGCTCGAGGCGCTCGACACTCGGCAGCCGCACCAGTTCGGCGAGCAGCGGCCGCAGGGGATGCCGGCGGTGCAGGTCGTCGGCCCGGTAGGAGGCGACGAGGGCCACCGGCTCGTCGGACAGCCGGGCCAGGAGGTAGCGCAGCAGGTCGCGGCTGGACCGGTCGGCCCAGTGGACGTCCTCCAGCACGACCAGCAGCGGCCCGGAGGACGCCAGCTCGCAGATGAGCCCGGCGACGGACTCGAACAACTGCAGCCGACCGTCGTCGACCGGTTGCGGCGCCGCGCGGTGCGGCAGCGGCCGGCTCAGATCGCGCCCCTCCGCCACCGCCGGGACCGACACCGGGCGCCCGGCCAGCAGCGCCGCGAGCACGGGATTCGCCGCAGCGTTCGGCGCCAGCGAGGGATCGGCCGCCACCGGCCGCAGCAGGTCGACGAAGGGCAGGTGGGGCAGGCCGACGTCGCCGAGGTCGACGCAGTGGCCGGTGAGCACCCGCACCCCGCGGTCGGCGGCGCGCGTGGTGAGTTCGTCGAGCAGGCGGGTCTTGCCCACCCCTGCGTCGCCGGCCAGCAGGACCGCGGTGGACCGCCCCGCGGCCGCGCGGTCGACGTGCGCCAGCAGGCGGGCCAGCTCCTCTGCCCGCCCCACGAGCGGCGCGTCGTCCCAGCGTGGCACGTCGTCGATCGTGGCACGGACCACTGACGGGCCGGGCCCGGTGCCCGCCGGGGCGGCGGGCGCGATCAGCGCGCCCGCCGCCGGTTGCGGAACCAGCTGCCGCGGGTGGTGCGGGTGCCGCGACCGGCAGCCTTGAGCACCTCGCGCCGGTACGCCAGCTCCGCGTCGAGTGCCGGGTTGCTGTAGTGCAGCGTCATCGCCGTGTCCTCTCGGGTGTGCCAGGCGGCTCCTGGCGACGGGGACCACGGTCGTGCTGAGGTGGTGCGCCCGGCATCGGGCGATCACGCAGTTCTCGCCGTCCCGGCGGATCTGAGGCTGTGACCAGCCCCTTAGGTACACCCGATGGAGGGATGGGGCGGGTGGCGGCCGGTTTGGACCGACCGGTCCGGGGCACGCCCCACCTGCGGCGACCGCCGCCGGTCCGGCACGCCCGCAGGGCAGGCGGAACCGTGATGAAGGGAGTCAAGAGATGCGGCTCGGAACTGCCATCGTGCTGCTCGCCCTCGGCGCGATCCTCACCTTCGCGCTGCGGGTCGACGTGAGCGGTGTCGACCTGCAGGTGGTCGGCTGGATCCTGATGATCGTCGGCGCGCTGGGCATCGTGCTGGAGATGGCCGTGTGGGGCCCTCGCTCCCGCCGTCGCGTCACCCAGACCGAGGGGTACGGCGCGCCGGCGTCCGGCCCGGTCCAGCGGACCACCACCGACGAGACCTACTGACCCCGCACGTCGAGAGCCCCCGTCCGGCCGGACGGGGGCTCTCGTGCGTTCGGGGTCCGGACCGGATGACGGCCGCCTCGCGGCGAGATGCACAACACGGCTCCAGGCCCCCGACCGAGGTCGGGGCGGTAGTCCGTGAAGGCGGTAACCAAATGGCACCCGGGGGCACGATGCACCCGGCCCGGACATCCACGAGGCTACTCCGCCCCGAGGACGACTCGCGTCGGGCCGAGTGGGGCCCGGAGGGTCCCGCGCAGGCCCGAGTGCGGGGCTCCACGCAGCTGGGAGACGGCACCTGGCCGCGGTGCTGTCCGGAGGACACCAGTTCAGTTCAGCCCGCGGTCGTCCTGCTTGAGCGCCGTGTCCACGGTGAGGGCCGAGGCGATCACCAGGCTGCCCAGCGGCTCGGGCAACCGATAGTGCACCAGGACGACGTACCGGTCGGCCGTCGTGAACAGCGTGCGGGCCAGGCCCTCCCACGTCTTGGTGATCCTGGCGACCTCCACCCCTGCCGCGTCGGTGATCGCGAAGTCCCAGGCCCGCCAGTTCTCCGCCTGGATCGCGCCGACGAGCTGCCCGTTCGCGACCAGGTCGAAGCGGATCCTGCCGAAGACGTTGGCCTGCACGATCTCGCCGATCGGCGCACCGTCGGGCCGCTCCACGACGACCCGCGACTTCATCACCTTGGCCGGCCGGGTCAGCACCAGCACCGGGCCGCGGGCGTCCCGGACCTCCAGCCGGTGGGTCAGGAACTGGTCGAGGTTCGAGAGCAGCCGCACCGCCTTCTTCAGCGAGCTCTGTCCCACCTGGACGACGGCGCCGATCTGCCGGCCCTCGCCGTCCATGACCGCGTACTCGTTCGTGAGCTCGACGAGCTTCGTCTTCTGCGACACGATCAGCACCGGCTGCTCGTACAACGACGGCCCGTGCTGCACCGGGACGGGCGGCGGAGGAACCTGGACCGGTGCGGCGGGCCGCTGGACGTGGTCGGTCCAGCCCTGCCCGTCCCACCAGCGGGCGCCTGCTCCACCGGCGGGGTCGGGGTACCAGCCCGGCGGGGGCGGCGGCTGCGTCACGGCGGTCAAGCTAGCGCGTGCCAGACTCCGGCCATGTCTCAGGCAGGGCCCGAACTCACCAATCCGGAGGCCCGCGTGCTCTCCGCGGTGGACGAGGGCTGGGTGGTCGACCGCCTGTCACAGCTGATCGCGATCCCGTCGGTCGACGGCACCGATGCCGAGGTGGAGGTCCAGCACGTCCTCGCCGGCTGGCTGCGCGAGCTCGACTGCGACGTCGACGTGTGGCAGATCGACCTCGATGAGGCGGCCACCGCAGCCGACGCACCGGGTCAGGAGGTCGACCGCATCGAGGCCTGGGGCGTGGTCGGCACCATGCCCGCGGCCGAGGCCGGCAGGCCCGCGCTGGTCCTGTCCGGCCACACGGACGTCGTCCCGCCGGGGGACCTGTCGCTGTGGGACGGCGACCCGTTCGTCCCGCGCCTGGTCGACGGGGCGATCCACGGCCGCGGTGCCTGCGACATGAAGGCCGGCGTGGTCGCCTCGCTGGCCGCCGTGGCCGCGCTGCGGACGGCAGGCGTGCGGCTGGTCCGGCCGCTGGCGGTGCACGGGGTCGTCGGCGAGGAGGACGGCGGTCTCGGCGCCTGGGCCGCCATCCGGCGCGGCCACCTGGGCGACCTGTGCGTGATCCCCGAGCCGACCGCGCAGGCCGTCGTGACCGCGCACGCCGGGGCGCTCACCTTCCGGCTGGAGGTGACCGGCCGCGCGGCGCACGCCGCGATGCGCGACCGCGGCGTGAGCGCCGTCGAGCTGTTCGCCCACGTGCACGCGCGGCTGCAGGAGTTCGAGGCCGAGCGGCAGGAGGGCGCCGATCCGCGTTTCGGGGAGGCGCCCTACCCCTACGGCCTGTCCATCGGTCGCCTCCAGGCCGGTGACTGGGCCAGCTCGGTGCCCGATCGCCTCGTGGCCGACGGGCGGTACGGCGTCCGGCTGGGCGAGCCGGTGGCCGAGGCGCGGGCGGCGCTCGAGGTCCGGCTGGCCGGAATCTGCGAGGGCCACCCGTGGCTGGCCGAGCACCCCGTGCGGCTCACCTGGATCGGCGGCAGCTTCGCCAGCGGACAGCTCCCTCCGGGCCACCCGCTGCTGCCGGCGGTGCGCAGCGCCGTGGCCGACGCCGGCGGCGGGATGCCGCAGGAGCGTGCGGTCGCCGCCGGCACCGACCTGCGGCAGTACGCCGCGGCCGGGGTCCCGACGCTGCACTACGGCCCGGGCGACCTCCGCCTCGCGCACGGACCGATGGAGAAGGTGCCGGTGGCCGAGGTGGTCACCGCGGCCCGGGCGTTCGCGCTGCTGGCCGTGCGGTCGTGCGGGGTGCGGTGATGGGGCCGGTCGACTTCGAGGCGTGGGCGACCGTCGCGGGAGACTCCCCCACGTCGCGCACCGAGTGGGCGTTCCTCGTCGGCGCCTGGAGCGAGCCGCACCGGCGCTACCACGACCTCGCGCACCTGGCCGCCGTCCTCGGGCTGGTCGACCGGCTGGCCGACGCCGCCGACGACCCGGACGCCGTCCGGCTGGCCGCCTGGTACCACGACGTGGCCTACGACCCCGGACGGACCGACAACGAGCAGGTCAGCGCGGAGCGGGCTCGCGTCGGGCTGCGCGGCCTGGTGACCGACGAGCGGGTGGAGGAGGTTGCCCGGCTGGTGCTGCTGACCGCCGGTCACGACCCCGAGCCCGGCGACGCCGACGGCGCCGTCCTGTGCGACGCGGACCTCGCCGTCCTCGCCAGCCCGCCCGACGCCTACGCGGCCTACGCGTCGGCGATCCGCCTCGAGTACGGCCACCTCTCCGACGAGGAGTTCACCTCCGGCCGCATCGCCGTCCTGGAGCGGCTGCTGGCCCTGCCCTCGCTCTACCGGCTGCCCGCGGTGGCGGAGGACTGGACGCCGCGCGCGCGAGCGAACATGACCGCCGAGCTCAGCCTGCTCCGGAGCCGCGCTTCGGGCGGCGCAGCCCCGCCTTCTGCAACCGGCTGAGCAGCTCCCGCGCCCCGACCGGCTCGGCGCCGGCCGAGACCGCGATGTCGTAGAGGTCCTCGGGGACGTCGTAGTGATCGCCCTGGAACGCCCGCCGCGGGATGCCCAGCTCGGCGGCGACGAAAGTGTGCAGCTCGTCGTAGGACTCGTCGCTGACCAGGTGCGACCACCGCCGCCCCCGCCACGGCCAGACGGGGGTGTCGATCAGCACGGCCACGGGTGGCAGTCTGCCCGGCCCGGCTAGCGTCGACGCCGTGAGCAACGAGATCCGCTGGGGAGTCGTCGGGCCGGGTCGCATCGCGGAGAAGGTGGTCGCCGACTTCGCGGTGGTCGACGGGGCGCGGTCGGTCGCCGTCGCGTCCCGCTCCCTCGAGCGGGCGGAGGGGTTCGCGGCGCGGCACGGCCTCGATCGTGCCTACGGCTCGTACGCGGAGATCGTGGCCGACCCCGATGTCGACGTCCTCTACGTCGCCACGCCGCACCCGCAGCACCACGCCGTCGCGCTCGCCGCCCTCGACGCCGGCAAGGCGCTGCTGGTGGAGAAGGCGTTCACCGCGACCACTGCCGGAGCGACGGAGGTGGTCGACCGCGCGCGGGCCACGGGGCTGTTCGTCATGGAGGCGATGTGGACGCGGTTCCAGCCGGCCGTCGTCGCGCTGCGTGAGCTGATCGCCGACGGCGCGATCGGTGAGGTGCGCTCGGTCCAGGCCGACCTCGGGATCGCACCGGAGTACGACCCGGCGGACCGGCTGTTCGACCTGGCTCTGGGCGGCGGCGCCCTGCTCGACGTGGGCGTCTACGTGGTCTCGTTCGCGCAGATGCTGCTCGGGACCCCGGAGCGGGTCCTCGCCACCGGGTCGCTTTTCCCCTCGGGGGCCGACGCCGACGCCCAGTTGCTGGTCGAGTTCGCCGACGGACGGGCGGCGACGCTCATGACCTCCCTGCGCACCGCGCTGCCCGGCCAGGCCCGCGTCTTCGGGACGGCGGGCTGGATCGACGTCCTCCCCCGCTTCCACCACCCCGACACGATCGTGCTGCACCGCGTCGGCGCCGAGCCGGAGACGATCACGCGGCGTCCGCTGGGTGCCGGGTACGCCCACGAGCTGATCGAGGTCACCGACGGCGTGCGGGCCGGGCGGACGGAGAGCGCGGTCATGCCGCTCGCCGACACCCTCGCCGTCCAGGCGCTGCTGGGGGAGGCCGCGGAGCAGATCGGCGTCCGGCACGCCGAGGACACGAGGGTCCTGGGCTAGGCGGTCGCCGGCAGCCCCGGGGTCTTCTGGGCCGGGTCCCAGGCGAGCCCGGTGGCCTGGTCGGCGGTGGGGACGCGGGTCGGCGTCCCCCCGGCGCGCTGGACGGCGTCGGCGAAGCGGACGGCGTCGATGACCGCGTTGCAGCCCGGGTCGTTGTTGAAGTAGACGAGGACGTCCTCGTCGTCGGTCCAGGTGGCCGCCAGCCGGTCGGCCCACAGCTGCAAGGTCCCGCCCCCGTAGCCCCAGCCGTCGGCCCCGTGGTGGAAGCGCAGGTAACCCCAGTCGGCGGTCCGCCACAGCGGCGCGACCGGCCGCTCGTCGCGGTCGGCCCAGCACAGCGCCGCGCCATACCGCTCGAGCAGCCCGCGGATCTCGTCGGTCCACCAGCTCTCGTGCCGCGGTTCGACCGCCACCCGGGTGCCGCCGGGGAAGCGGGCGAGGCAGTCGCGCAGCAGGTCGGTGTCGGCCTTCAGCGTGGGGGGCAGCTGCAGCAGGATCGTGTCGAGCTTCGGCCCGAGACCGGCGGCCCGCTCCATCAGCCGGGCGACCGGCTCCTCCGGCTCGCGCAGCCGCTTGATGTGGGTGAGGAAGCGGCTGGCCTTCACCGCCCAGCGGAAGTCCGCCGGCGTCCGCTCGTGCCACTTCCGGAAGGTCTCGAGCTCGGGCAGCCGGTAGAACGCGTTGTTGCTCTCGACCGTGGCGAAGTACTGGATGTAGTGCTCGAGCCACAGCCGCTGCGGCAGCTTCGGCGGGTAGAAGGCGCCGCGCCAGTCGCGGTACTGCCAGCCCGACGTCCCGATGATCACGGTCACGGGGTGTCGCCTACCCTCCGCAGTCATGGCTGACGCACCGGCTCGGTTCAAGGACCTCTGCCTCGACGCCCGTGACCACCAGACGCTGGCCGACTGGTGGTGCGTCGCGCTGGGTTACGTGCGTCGCGACGAGGTGGAACCGCCGGAGGACGACTGGACCCGCCCGTCCGACTGGCCGGTGCCGATCGTCGACCCCTCGGGTGCCGGGCCGCTGATGTGGATCGTGCCGGTGCCCGAGCCGAAGATCGTCAAGAACCGGATGCACTTCGACGTCATCGGCGACACGAACGCCCTGCTCACGCTGGGTGCCACGCTCATCCGGCCCCGGGACGTCGACACCACGCCCAACTACGCCATCGAGTGGGACGTGCTCGCCGACCCCGAGGGCAACGAGTTCTGCGTCTTCTCGCCCGAGTGATCGCCTGACCGCGCTTCCGGGGTCTCGTGCACGCTCCGGGAGTCCTGCAGGACTCCAGAAGCATGCACATCACCCCTGAAGCGGTCGGCGGACGACCCGGAACGCCGACAGGGGCGGCCCGCACGGATGCGGACCGCCCCTGCCGGAGGTGAGGCGATGGAACGGCTACGTCGCAGGGACCCGCGGCGCGCGGAGCGCGTCGTGGGGGGCGACGTGGTCCTTCATCAGAAGTCCATGCCGCCCATGCCGCCGTCGCCGCCGGGCATGGCCGGCGGGTTCTTCTCCGGCTTGTCGGCGATGACGGCCTCGGTGGTGAGGAAGAGCGCCGCGATGGAGGCGGCGTTCTGCAGCGCCGAGCGGGTCACCTTGGCGGGGTCGATGATCCCGCTGGCGACCAGGTCCACGTACTCGCCGGTGGCGGCGTTGAGGCCGGTCCCGGTGTCGGAGTTGCGGACCTTCTCCGCGACGACGCCACCCTCGAGGCCGGCGTTGATCGCGATCTGCTTCAGCGGCGCCTCGAGCGCGACGCGCACGATGTTGGCACCGGTCGCCTCGTCACCCTCGAGCTCGAGCTTCTCGAACGCGACGGTGGTCGCCTGCGCGAGGGCGACGCCACCACCGGCGACGATGCCCTCCTCGACGGCGGCCTTGGCGTTGCGGACGGCGTCCTCGATGCGGTGCTTGCGCTCCTTGAGCTCGACCTCGGTCGCGGCGCCGGCCTTGATGACGGCGACGCCACCGGCCAGCTTGGCCAGGCGCTCCTGCAGCTTCTCGCGGTCGTAGTCGGAGTCCGACTTCTCGATCTCGGCGCGGATCTGGTTCACCCGGCCGGCGATCTGGTCGGGGTCACCCGCACCCTCGATGATCGTCGTCTCGTCCTTGGTCGTGACGAACTTGCGCGCACGGCCGAGGAGGGACAGGTCGGCGTTCTCCAGCTTGAGGCCGACCTCCTCGCTGATGACCTGGCCACCGGTGAGGATGGCGATGTCGGCCAGCATGGCCTTGCGGCGGTCGCCGAAGCCCGGGGCCTTGACGGCGACGGACTTGAAGGTGCCGCGGATCTTGTTGACCACCAGGGTCGCGAGGGCCTCGCCCTCGACGTCCTCGGCGATGATCGCCAGCGGCTTGCCCGACTGCATGACCTTCTCGAGCAGCGGCAGCAGGTCCTTGACGGAGCTGATCTTGCTGTTGACGACCAGGATGTACGGGTCGTCGAGCACGGTCTCCATGCGCTCCGGGTCGGTCACGAAGTACGCCGACAGGTGACCCTTGTCGAAGCGCATGCCCTCGGTGAGCTCGAGCTCGAGGCCGAAGGTGTTGCTCTCCTCGACGGTGATGACACCTTCCTTGCCGACCTTGTCCATCGCCTCGGCGATGAGCTCGCCGATGGCGGGGTCGGCGGCGGAGATCGACGCGGTGGCGGCGATCTGCTCCTTGGTCTCGACGTCCTTGGCGGTCGAGAGGAGGTACTCGCTGACCGACTCGACGGCCTTCTCGATGCCCTTCTTCAGGGCCATCGGGTTCGCGCCGGCGGCGACGTTGCGCAGACCCTCGCGCACGAGCGCCTGGGCCAGCACGGTGGCGGTGGTGGTGCCGTCACCCGCGACGTCGTCGGTCTTCTTCGCGACCTCCTTGACCAGCTCGGCCCCGATCTTCTCCCACGGGTCCTCGAGCTCGATCTCCTTGGCGATGCTCACACCATCGTTGGTGATGGTGGGGGCACCCCACTTCTTCTCGAGTACGACGTTGCGGCCCTTCGGGCCGAGGGTCACCTTGACGGCGTCGGCGAGGGTGTTCATGCCCCGCTCGAGGCCGCGGCGCGCCTCTTCGTCGAACGCGATCATCTTGGCCATGTGGTGATGTCCTCCATGCATTGATCGCTGCACGGCCGGGTTCGGCGCCCGCGACGGACGACACCAGTGGCGTGGACGCTCCGTCGGCCCACTGACCGGTGCCTCACCGCTCCGACCTGATTGGCACTCAGGAGCCCCGAGTGCCAGAAACGAGTCTGGCACTCGACCCCTGCGAGTGCAAGAACGGGGGGTCGGCGCAGGCTGTTCCCGCGACCCTCACCTTCGCGGCGTGGTCGTTTCCCCGCGGTGCGAGGCGAGGAGTCGACGATCCGGCGAAGGTCCGTTGCGAACGCACGAAGGCCCGGCCCCCGAGTGGGGACCGGGCCTTCGCCAGGCTGGTGCGATCAGGCGGCGGTGACGCTGTCCGCCTGGGGGCCCTTGGCGCCCTGCACGACCTCGAAGTTGACCCGCTGGCCCTCTTCGAGGCTCTTGTAGCCGTCCATCTGGATGGCCGAGTAGTGGACGAAGACGTCCTGACCGCCGTCGACGGCGATGAAGCCGAAGCCCTTCTCGGCGTTGAACCACTTCACGGTGCCCTGTGCCACGTGTGCTCCCACGTTTCGTGCGTGCGGTCACCCCACCGCGGGTGGTGGAGCGAGGTCTCGCTCTTCCGCCCGCCGAACACGAACGTGGAACTCGAACCGAGCGAGAAGGTACATCAGGAACTGCCAGGTGGCAGTAGTCACACGCAGGGAAAAGGCCGGATCCGGCGACAGCCGTCGCCCGGTCCGGTGAGGAGGAGAACCCTACGCCCTCACTCGATGAGCCCTGCCGCCCGTACCGACTTCAGCGACGGCTCGACCGTGTGGGTCGGCCCGACGACCGGCAGCAGGGGGTCGAGGGTCTTCAGCCCCTCGCCGGTGTTGAGGACGACGGTCTCGCGCGAGGGATCGAGCCGGCCGTCCTCCACGAGCTGCCGGAGCACCGCCACCGTGACGCCACCGGCGGTCTCGGCGAAGACGCCGGTGGTCCGGGCGAGGTCGCGGATGCCGGCCACGATCTCCTCGTCGCCGACGCGCCCGACCCACCCCCCGGTGCGGCGGATCGCATCGAGCGCGTACGGGCCGTCGGCCGGGTTGCCGATGTTCAGCGACTTGGCGATGCCGGTCGGCTTGACCGGCTTGACGACGTCCCAGCCCTGCTCGAAGGCCGTGGCGATCGGGTCGCACCCGGCCGACTGCGCGCCGAAGATCGTCCACTCCGTGGCCTCGACGATGCCCGCGGCGGTCAGCTCGCGGAACGCCTTGTCGACCTTGGTCAGCAGCGAGCCCGACGCCATCGGGATGACCACCTGCGCCGGGATCCGCCAGCCGAGCTGCTCGGCGATCTCGTAGCCCATCGTCTTGGAGCCCTCGGCGTAGTAGGGCCGGACGTTCTGGTTGACGAAGGCGGTGTCCTCGAACTCGTCGGTGTCGGCGAGCTCGCTGGTCAGCCGGTTGACGTCGTCGTAGGAGCCGTCGACGGCGACCAGCGTCTGGCCGTAGACCGCCGACTGCACGACCTTGCCGGGCTCGAGGTCGCTCGGGATGAAGACGAACGACGGCAGGCCGGCGCGGGCGGCGTGCGCGGCCACCGAGTTGGCCAGGTTGCCGGTCGAGGCGGCGGCGATCTTCTTGTAGCCGAGCCCCTTGGCGGCGGTGGCGGCCAGCGACACGACGCGGTCCTTGAAGGAGTGGGTCGGGTTGGCCGAGTCGTCCTTCACCCACAGCCCCCCGGTGAGGCCGAGCTCGGCGGCCAGCCGGTCGGCGCGCACGAGCGGCGTCAGGCCGGGGTCCAGCGACACGCGGTCGGCCGGGTCCTGGCCGACGGGCAGCAGTCCGGCGTAGCGCCAGATGTTCTGCGGCCCGGCCTCGATCTGCTCGCGGGTGACCCCGCGCATGATCTCGGGGTCGTAGTCGACCTCGAGCGGGCCGAAGCACTCGGCGCAGGCGTGCTCGGCGATCAGCCCGAAGGTGGCCCCGCAGTTGCGGCACACCAGGCCGCGGGCGGGACACGGGGGGATCGGGCCCCCGGCGGACGAATCTGCCTGGACGGAGCCCGGAGCGGTCAGAGTCATGCGACGACTACCTCCTCATCTTCCCCGCAGCGGGCCGTCGAGCCGTGCGGGACGGAATTGGCACCTTCCGCTGCGCGCGCGCAGGCGGCGGTTGCCGGGGCTTCGTCGGGCCGTGTCCCTCTGCCCCTCTGGATGAGTGGAACGCCGTGAACTGTACCCAGTGCCGGGGGAACTCCGGAGCGTGGTCAGGATGTGAGATGTGACCGCCCGCATCGTCTACACCGACCTCGACGGCACGATGGTCGGCCCGCGGGGGTCCTTCTGGCACACCGCCCGGAGGGAGCTGACCGCCGACCCGGCTGCCGGCCTGCTCGCCCTGCACCGCGCCGAGGTGCCGTTGGTGCTGGTCAGCGGCCGGACGCTCGAGCAGGTGATCGAGGCCGGACGCATCTTCGCGGCCGACGGGGGCATCGCCGAGCTCGGCGCGACCATCACCTGGGACGTCGGCCGGCACACCCACCGGCTGACCGGCGAGCTGCCCGCCGGGTACGCCGGGCGGACGCCGATGGACGTCATGGCCGAGCTGGGCGTCGTCGAGCGGCTCGTCGCCGAGCACCCCGGCCGGCTGGAGTGGCACGCCCCCTGGCACGTGACGCACCAGACCGACGCGCTGCTGCGCGGCCGGGTGGACCCCCTCGCCGTCGACGCGTGGCTCGACGCGCAGGGCGCCGGGTGGCTCACGCTCAAGGACAACGGGTCGATCCCGGCGACGTCCCGGATGACCCTGGACGAGGACGCGCTGCCGCCGCGCGTCTACCACCTGATGCCGCGCGGCATCTCCAAGGGCGCGGCGATCGCCTGGGACCTGGAGCGGCGGGGCATCGACCCGCGGGACGCCGTCGCGATCGGCGACAGCGTCAGCGATCTGGACATGGCGCCGGCGGTGGGCCGGCTCTGGATCACCGCGAACGGCGCGCACGCCGACGGCATGGCCGACCTGCTGGGCGCCGTCCCCAATGCCGTGGTGACCGACGCCCCCATGGGCGAGGGCTGGGCCCAGGCGGTGCTCGCCTCGCTCTAAGGGAGTGCCACGGCGCGGAAAGCGCGCCCGTGGCACTCCACTACGAGGTGACGTCGCGGCGGGCGAAGTGACGGAAGGCCAGGGCCGTGAAGATCGCCGCGTAGACCAGCGACTGGATCACGCCGCGGAACAGGTCTCCCGAGTCGACCGGCGACTGCAGCAGGTCGGTCCAGGCGTACTCCTCGGCGGTGGGGAACCAGTCCCGGATCGCCCCCAGCTGCTCCACCTGGTCGAGGATCGCGAAGACGAACATCGTGAACACCGCGCCACCGACCGCCGCCAAGGGCGCGTCGGTGATGGTCGAGAACCAGAAGGCCAGCGTGCCCACGACGAGCAGGTGGACGGCGAGGTAGGCGAGCATCCCGCCCAGGCGCAGCATCCCCTCGCCCTGGGCGAGCGTGACCCCGACGGGGGTTCGGATGTCGCCGAAGCCGAACGCGATGCCGCCGGCGACCACTGCGACCGCGGTGAGCACGACCAGCGCCCCCACGGACAGCACGAACGCGGCGATCCACTTCTGCCGGAGCAGGCGCATGCGCGGCACCGGGGTCGCCAGCGTGTACCGCAGTGACCCCCACTGGGCCTCGCTGGCGACGGTGTCCCCGAAGAACAGCGCGTACACCACGACGAGGAAGAAGCCGGTGGTCGCGAACAGCACGAACAGCGTGAAGTTCAGTCCGCTGGCGGTGGCGACGTCGACCAGGTTGATCCGGCTGTTCTCCGCGGCCTCCTCGCTGCCGCCCAGCTGGAGGGCGCCGATGAGGATCAGCGGCAGGGCGATCATCAGCGCGAGGACGCCGATGGTCCGCCGTCGCCTGAACTGGCGGCGCAGCTCCACCGACAGCCGCAGCGTCCGGCTCGGCGAGTAGCCGGCGACCGCGCCGCTGGGCTGCACGTGAGCGACCGGAACCGCGGTTCCGGTCGCTTGGTCGGTCCAGGTCATGACTCCCCCACCAGTGCCAGGAAGGCGTCCTCGAGCCGCCGGCGCGGCGTGAACTGGTCCACCTCGATGCCGGCCGACACCAGCGCCTGCAGCGCCGCCGACCGGCCGTAGCCGTCGAGGTCGGCCACCAGGCCCTCGTCCGTGCGCTCCGCGGTGACGCCGGGCAGCCCCTCGAGCACCTCGATCGCCCGATCGGTCTCGGCCTCGTCGGCGAGCCCGACCAGCACGGCCCCACCTGTGCCGACGATCTCCTCGACGGTGCCCTGGGCGATCTTCTGCCCCTTCGCCATGACCACGACGTGGCTGCAGGTCTGCTCGATCTCGCTGAGCAGGTGGCTGGACACGATCACCGTGCGGCCGGTCGCGGCGTAGGACCGCAGCACCTCCCGCATCGCGTGGATCTGCGGCGGGTCGAGCCCGTTGGTCGGCTCGTCGAGGACGAGCAGGTCGGGCAGGCCCAGCATCGCCTGCGCGATCGCGACCCGCTGGCGCATGCCCTGGCTGTAGCGCCGCACCGGCCGGTCGATGGCCGCGCCGAGGCCGGCCACCTCGAGGGCCTCCTCCATGTGCGCGTCCTCGGCCGGGCGGCCGGTGGCCGCCCAGTAGAGCGTGAGGTTGTCGCGACCGGACAGGTGCGGCTGCAGGCCGGTGCCCTCGACGAACGAGCCGAGCCGGGAGAGGACCGGTGCCCCCGGCCCGGCCGCGTGCCCGAAGATGCTGATCCGTCCCTCGGTCGGCCGGATCAGCCCCATGAGCATCCGCAGGGACGTCGTCTTGCCGGCACCGTTGGGGCCGAGCAGGCCGAGCACCTGGCCACGTCGCACCTCGAAGGACAGATCGCGGACGGCGACGAACCCGTCCTTGTAGGCCTTGGTGACGCCCTCGAACCGCAGCGGGACCTCCTCGCCGTCGGGCTCGACCGCCGACAGCTGCTGCTGGCGGCGGCGCCCCCACAGCACGGCGGCCGCCCAGCCGACCAGGCCGAGGCCGGCGAGCACCCCGAGCAGGACCCACCAACGCGCCGATCCGGCGGCGCTCTCCGTGCGGCCTTCGACGAGCGGGACGGCGAGGTCGGCGGACCCGTCGGCGAGGCTCCCCCGGCGAGCGCGACGGAGTAGACGGCCGACTCGGCGGGCAGGGCGAAGGCCTGGTCGGTGGAGGAGACGACGACCCGCATCGTGTGGCCCGCCTCGAAGCGGTGCACGATCCCCGGGAGCGTCACCTCGACCGTCGTCGGCTGGGTGGGGTCGGTCGACAGGTCGGTCAGCGCCAGCGGGGCCACCAGCCCTGCGGGCAGCGTCGTCGAACCCTCCGGGGCGACGTCGTAGAGCTTGGCGAACAGCGTGGCGGTGCCGCTGGGCGAGGAGACCGCGAGCTCGACGGTGGGTGCACCCACGACCTCGACGGCGGCGTCCAGCGGCCGGCTCTCGAAGGCGGCGAACTGACCGGGGATCTCCAGCGTGGCGCCGCCCAGCGCCGTGGTCACCGCGCCCAGCCCGGGCACGGTCGTCAGGGCGGCCGGCGTCCCACCGGCGGGGGTCACGACGGGCTGCGTGGGTCCGGACAGCGCGACGGCACTGCGCTCGGCCGGCTCGTCGCCGTCCAGGCCGGGGTAGCGGTCGGTGACGACGACCCGGTTGCCGCCGCCCTGGACGAACTGCCCGGTCGCGACGGCGGTGGGCGCGGGGAACTGGAAGCCGGTGCCCGGGTCCTCCCCCTCGCCGCGCAGGTGGAAGTCGAACCAGCCGGCGACCTGCTCGCGCAGGCTCTCGGTCACGCGGTCCGAAGCGGACGAGTCGTGCCCGCCGGTGAACCAGACGACCTTGACCGGGGTGCCGTTCGCGGCGATGCCGCGCGCGTTGGCGTCGGCCTGTCCCAGGCCGAACAGCGAGTCCCGCGTCCCCTGGACCAGCAGGGTGGGCGCGTCGATCCGGTCGAGGACGCCGGCCGGGCTGCTGCGGTCGAGCACGTCGGCGATCTCGGGCGTGAGCGTGCCGCTCGCGGCGGCGACCTGGTAGGCCGCGCAGATGTCGGCACGGAAGCGGCCGCAGGTCAGCGCCTCGGTCACCAGGGCGGGGTCCAGGGAGGACACGTCGAGGTCGACACCTCCGCCGTTGCCGTTGCGCGCCGTCCCCGCGTCGGGCCCGGCCGTACCGTCGTCACCGTCCTCGCCACCGGTGGAACCGCCCAGCGAGCCGAGGAGGCTGTCGCCGGTGGGCACGGAGCCGACGCCGAAGAACAGCCCCGCCCACAGCCGCTTGTAGACGCCGGCGTCGACGTCCTGCGGGGTGGCGGCGACGGTCCCGGCGTCCGTCGTGCCGGTCTGGGAGGGGAAGAGCGCGGCGGCCAGGGAGTTCCATGTGATCTGCGGCGCGATCGCGTCGACCCGGTCGTCGTAGGCAGCCCCGAGCAAGGCGAGCGCGCCGCCGTAGGAGCCGCCGGCCACGCCCACCCTGGGGTCCCCGTCGCCGTCGAGCTGGACCTCGTCCCGCTCGGCGAGCAGGTCGAGGAGGGTGGACAGGTCGGCGATCTCGTACCGGGGGTCGTTCAGGCCGATCCGACCGGTGCTCGCGCCGAATCCGCGCGCCGAGTAGGTCAGGACGACGTAGCCGCGCCCGGCGAGATCGCGGGCGTCGTCGGCCATCGACTCCTTGCTGCCGCCGAAGCCGTGCGCGAGCACCACCGCGGGCGCCGGGCCGTCGCCGGGCGGCAGGTAGAGCGAGGTGTCCAGCTCGACGGCGTCGTCGCCGGAGCCGGAGGGCACCCGCGCCTCCTCCACCGCGACGTCAGCGGCGGCGACGGCGGGAGGGGCGAGCACGAGCAGGCCGCTGGGGAGCAGCACGGTGACCAGGGCAGCGAGCGTCAGGCGGGCGCCGGAGCGCGGGCGGGGACGCACGAGCCCGCGAGAGGGGCGCACGAAGCGTGCCAACGGACGACGACCGGCGCGTGTTCCGGTGACCGGCTGCGCCACCGCGGGCGAGGGTGGAGCGCCCCTCCCCCGGCCTCAGCGCGGAAGCCGGATCAGGGCTGCCAGTCGCCCGTCGCGACCACGACCAGGCCCGGCGCCGGCACCTCCGCGGGCAGCTCGAAGAACCGCGGTGCCGGGCCCTGCAGCTGCGGGAACTGCTCGATCAACTGCAGCGCGGCCTGGCGCTGGTTCTCGTCGCCCTCGGTGAAGAAGACGGTCGACGCGGCGATGTCCCCACCGGTGTAGGCACCCACGCCCGGGGACTCCCAGCCGCCGGCCGTCACGGCTCCCGCGATCTTTGCGGCCAGGCCGTTGATGTCGGTGGAGTTCAGCACCGTGACGGGCAGCCGGATGGGGGCCACCGCCGTGGGCTCCGCGACCTCCAGCGGCGCGACCTCGAGCTCGGGCAGCGGCTCGCTGGGCGGCGCCACGCTGCGCGACGACGCGTCGCCGCCGGCCGGCGTCTGCGCCGATACCTGCTCGGTCTCCGGCGACACGACCGTGTACACGCCGAGGACGCCCAGCGCGACGACGGTCATCGCGATGAGGCCCTTGAGCACCCGGCGCGGCTTGCGCGGCTCGTCCTCCTCGAGAACGGCGACAGCCGAGCCCTTCTGCTTCTGCGCCTTGCGGCGGGCGGCGTCCTTGGCCTGGCGCTCGGCCCGCATCGCGGCCCGGCCTCCGGTGGCGGGCCCGGAGCTGCGCGCGGGAGCCGGAGCCGCTCGTCGGCGTAGCGGTCGGCCTCGTAGCGGTCGGCCTCGTAGCGGTCGGCCTCGTAGCGGTCGGCCTCGTAGCGGTCGGCCTCGTAGCGGTCGGCGTAGCCGTCGTCGGCGTAGCCGTCGTCGGCGAACCGATCGTCCGCGAACTGCTCGACCGGCTCGGCGGAGCGCCGTCCGCGGCGGAAGACCGAGCGCTCCGGGATCGCGGTCGTGCCCGGAGCCTCGAGACCGGCGGGAGCCAGCGGGAGTCCGTCGTCCAGGAGGGCGGCGTCGCTGGGGGCCTTGGGCTTCGTCCAGTCGCCGTAGGCGGGGGCGGGCGAGCCGTCGGGAGTGGTCTGGCGCGGAACGCGCGGCGCGGCGTCCGAGGAGCGGACACCGGACGGCCCGGTGGTGGCCAGCGCCGACTGGGCGTCGTGCCAGGTGCTGCGGGGCCGCTCGGGGGCGGTCGCGGCCGTGCGCGCCCGCTTGCGGCGCTCGGCCGGCGGCACGGCCGGCACGTCGTCCAGCGGGAGCTCCATGGCCCGGGGCTCCGGGGAGGGAACCGCCTGGAACGGGGCGGCCGTCGTGCTCGGCGTCCGGACAGCCGGTCGCGCACCGGCGGGACGGGAGGCGGCGGGCACGGGCGGCAGCGGCAGCCGGGACCGCGACTGCTGGCGGGGCGCGTCGGGATGGCGAGCGCTCACAGCGGCAGCGGTGGGGCGCTGGAGGGGACGCCGCGGCGACTCGCCGGCTGTGCTGCGAGCTGCGGGGCGACGGTCGAAGGCGTCGCGCCCGGAAGAGGCGTTCAGTCCGGAGGGAGCGCCGCGCCAGAGCGCGTCAGGCGCATCCGTACGGCGTCGACCGGCAGCGGCAGGGGGCGTGCCCCAGTCCAGTCCGTCACTGCCTGACTCCGTGTGCCTGCCCACAGTGAGCAAATCTAACGCGTGCAGGTCTCATTGCACAGGACCCTGGGGGATGCGAGTTCGCTGCCGCGCGAGTCGTACCCGGCGCAGCCGCCGGACCAGCAACGGGTCCTGCGCGAGGGCGTCGGGCCGGTCGACCAGGGCATTGAGCACCTGGTAGTAGCGGGTGGGCGTGACGCCGAACCGGTCGCGGATCGCCGTCTCCTTGGCCCCTGCCTGACGCCACCACTGGCGCTCGAAGGCGAGCATCTCGTGCTCCCGCCGGGACAGCCCCGGGCCTCCGACCTGCGCGGACGCGCCCCCGGACCCATCGACCCGCGGTGGGGAGACCGCGGAGGGCAGGTTCTCGGTCATGCGTCGTCGTTCTCCTGCCGTACCGGACCGCGCCGGGTGCCCGGTACGGCTCGTCGACGACCGTAGACCCGGCCACCGACAGTTCCGCGACTCCTCGCCCCGACCCCGTCAGCTCCCGGGGTACGGGCACCCGTGGTGCCCGTGGGAACTCAGAGGCCGGCGGGAACGGCCTCGACTGCTGACCGGCGATTGGCTGCCCGGGCGTGTCGCAGCATGTCGGCGGTGAACACCGCCAGGGCGACCCAGACGATGGCGAACCCCGCCAGGCGGGCCGGCGGCATCGGCTCGTCGAACACGAACACCCCGAGCGCCAGCTGCATGAGCGGGGTGAGGTACTGCAGCAGGCCGACGGTCGACAGCGGGATCCGGCGGGCGGCCGCCGCGAACAGCAGCAACGGGACGGCGGTCGCCACGCCGGACCCCAGCAGCAGCAGCGCGTGCCCGGCGCCCTCGCGGGCGAACGTGCCGCCACCGCTGCCGTGCAGCACCCCGAGGACGACGGCCGCCGGGACCGCCACGAGCAGCGTCTCGACGAACAGGCCGGGTGCCGCCTCGGTCCGGACGATCTTCTTCATCAGGCCGTACAACCCGAAGGTCGCCGCGAGCGTGAGGGCGATCCAGGGCGGCCGCCCGTAGTCGACGGTGAGCACGGTCACCGCCACCGCCGCGATGCCGACGGCGGCCCACTGCAGCGGGCGCAGCCGCTCGCCGAAGACGACGACGCCGAGCAGCACGCTCACCAGCGGGTTGATGAAGTAGCCGAGCGACGTCTCGACGACGTGGCCGGAGTTGACGCCGTAGACGAAGACCAGCCAGTTGGCTGCGATGAGCACGGCCGCGCCGGTGAGCACCAGCAGGCGTCGGCGGTCGGTGACCAGCGCCCGCACGTGCGACCAGCGCCGGACGACGGTCAGCAGCAGTCCGACGAACAGCAGCGACCACAGCACCCGGTGGGCGACGATCTCCAGGCCGCCGGCCGGCTTCAGGAGCGGGAAGTAGAGCGGGAACAGTCCCCACAGCGTGTACGCCGCCAGGCCGCAGAGCACTCCCAGGCGACGCTCGTCCACCGCCGCACCGTACTCGTGGCCCCCGGGAGGGCCACCGCGCTACGGGGTCTGGATGTAGTCGACCAACGCCCTGCGCTCGTCCTCGAGCTCGTCCAGGCGCGCCTTGACGACGTCCCCGATCGAGACGATCCCGACCAGCCCACCGTCCTCGACCACGGGCACGTGCCGGACCCGGTGGTCGGTCATGGTCTGTGCCAGGTCGTGCACGCTCGCCGTGGGCGGACAGGTGTGCACCTGCGACGTCATGACCTCGGACACCGGTTCGGCCAGCAGCCCCGCGCCGTGCTCGTGCAGCCCGCGCGCGACGTCGCGTTCGGACACGATCCCCTCGACGGTGCGCCCGTCGGAGGAGACGACGAGGGCGCCGATCCCCTTCTCGGCCAGGAGCGCGAGCGCCGCGCGCACCGTCTCGGTGGCGTCGATGGTGGCGACCTCGCGGCCCTTCCGACGGAGCAGCTGGCTGATCTGCACTGAACCCTCCCGCGGACCTCCTGCACGAACGGTGCCGGGAGTGTGCACCCGCGACGGGACGGCGGCAACGTGCCACCCGATCGGCCTACCGTCGTAGGCGTGCACCCGCGCCGGCCAGGCCCCCTCCGCTGGACGTGGTACGCCCTCGGCGGCGGCCTGCCCCGTGAGTTCTCGCCCTGGGTGCTGGCCGACACCACCGCGCCGACGTGGATCCTGCGGCACCTGGCCCGGGCCTTCGTGCAGTTGCTGCCCCTGGTCGTGCTCTGCCTCGTCGCGGTTCCCGTGCCGCTGAGCTACCGCATCTCGGCCGCCGCCGGGGGCCTCTTGCTGGGCCTGTTCTTCTCGATCGCCTTCATGACCGAGACGGTCGAGCACCGCGCCCGCAAGGCCGGCTACCCACCGGGCGAGGTGGCCCGGCTGCGGGCGGAGCGCGCCGAGCGGGCACGCCTCGAGCGGCGCTCGCCCTACCGGAGGAACGGCGCCGGCAGCTTCGACTGAGAAAGGACCCCGTCCCCGTCACCGCTCGCACGCTCGCGGCGGGCCTCCGGACGGGGCCTCAATCGACGCGGAAGCCGATCTTCAGGCGGACCTGGAAGTAGGCGACGTCGCCGTCGACGACCTGGCCGCGGATCTCGTCGGTCTGGAACCACTCGATGTTCCGCACCGTCTGCGCCGCCTTGCGGATCGCCGTGCGGATCGCGTCGTCGACGCTGGTCTGGCTGCTGCCGACGATCTCGCTCAACCGGTACACGTGGTCGCTCACGTCAACTCCTCGTCGTCCGTCGTCCGGGCGGCACGACCCTGGCACGAACCGGTCCCCCTGTGGGTCCCGAGCACCCTCCGGAGGAGGAGATACGTAGCCCGTCGGTGGATACGCGCCGACGTACGTACGTACTTCCGGCGGGGCCGAATACGTCGTCCGACGGATTTCTGACCTGGGCGTTCTTCGAAGACTTCGGGGTGTTCGCACACCACTCCCCGAGGAGCCCCGATGACCGTTCTCGCCCACGACGAGGCCCCCGCCACCGTCCCCGTTCCCGCCCTGGTCGACCGGGGTCCGCTGGACGCGCTGGCCGCCGGTGACGAGGCGACCTGGGCGTCGACCGTGCGCCGCTACGAGGGCCTGCTCCGTGCGGCCGCGCGGGTCGTCCTGCGCAGCGACGCCGACGTCGACGAGGCCGTCCAGCGCACGTGGGTGCTCCTGCTGCGCAGCGCCGGCCGGATCAACGACCCGCGTGCCCTGCCGGGCTGGTTGTCCACCACCGCCCGCCGTGAGGCGCTGGCGATCCTCCGCACGCAGCAGCGTGCCGTCCCGACCGAGGACGTCGCCGACCACGTCGCCCCCGACGAGCGCGACATGGCGGCCGACCTCATGGACGCCGAACTGCGCCGGGCGCTCGACGAGGCCGTCGAGAACCTGCCGGAGACGCAGAAGCGCATCGTGCACGCCCTGCTGCGCGAGCCGGAGTCCTACGACGCCCTCAGCCGCGAGCTCGGCATCCCGCGGGGCAGCCTCGGGCCTCTGCGTGGTCGGGCGGTGCGTGCCCTGCGCGCGCAGCTGGAGCCCAGCCTGCGGTACGCCTACTAGAGCTCAGGACGCCGGCGCGCACGGACGACGTGCTGCACACCCTCCCGCAGGGCGTCACCGATGGTGAGCTCGGGCGTGGCGTCGACGACCTTCTTGAGTTCCTGGACGACGCTGTCGTCGAGTTCGACCGTCTCGTCCGGATCGTCGTTGTCCGGATTGATGAGGGAGAGCTTGAACGGCGACATGGCGTCCTTCCGCGGCGGGCCGGCAGCTACCGGGCGAGCTTCGCCGCAAGGGTCGCCGCTTGCGCCCGGTTCGTGACCTGGAGCTTATGCAGGACACGGGACACGTGAACACCCACCGTGCGCTCGCTGATGAACAGCTTCCGGGCGATCTGGCGGTTGGTCGCGCCGGTGCCCAGGAGGGCCAGGACCTCGACCTCCCGCTCGGTGAGGCCGTAGGGCCGCTCCTCCACCGGGCTCCGGGGCGCCGGTGCCGGCGAGAGCCGGGTCCGGGCCAGCAGCGCGTCCACGTCGGAGACCAGCGGCAGGGCGCCGATCCGGTCGGCGATCTCCCGGGCGGCGGTCGCCGCGGCCGCGGCCTTCTCCCGGCGCCGTTCGGTCACGTGGCACTCGGCCTCCCGGAACAGGCAGTAGGCCTGCTCGCGCGGCCGCAGTGCGGTCCCCCAGAGGGCGGCGGCCCCGGCCCAGTGCTCCGCTCGGGCGGTGCCCCGCGCACGGGCGAGCTCGGTGCGCGCGGTCAGGTGGTGGGCGGCGTGGTCGACGTCGTCGGCGCTCTCGGGCGTCACCCGCGCCAGTTCGGCCTCGAGGTGCGCGAGCCGCGCGGCGTCCTCGCCGTCCTCCCGTCCGGGCACGGGACCACGCCGGTCGGCCTCGGCCCGCAGGGCGACGACGAGGAGCTCGGTCGCGAATCGACGGTCCTGCGTGCCGGCGAGCCGGCGGAGGGCCTCGTCGACGGTCCGCAGGCACCCGGCCGCGTCGCCCTCCTGCGCCAGCAGTTCGGCCCTGACGGTGGCCACGGCCGCGACCACGGCGGGCTCGTCGGCCTCCTCGAGAGGCGCGGCGGCGGCCAGGCTCGCGCGGGCTCCTGCCGGGTCCCCGACGCGGAGCTGCAGCTCGGCGCGCTCCAGGTGCAGGTGCAAGCCCTGCCCCTGGACGGCCCGTCCGTCGAGCAGTTCGGCCAGAACGGCGGCGCAGCGGTCGTAGTGACCGCGTCGGATCAGCGTGTTGGCGGCGTTGCAGGCCAGCGCCGCACCGACGGCGAGCTCCAGGCCGTACTCGGGCAGCAGGCGCAGACCCTCCAGCGCGGCCGCGGCCGCCTGCTCCGGCATGCCGCACATCTCGTAGGCGACCATCAGGTTGGCGTAGCTGCGGCAGAGGACGGCGCGGTCCTCCACGTCCCGGGCGAGCGCGACGCCCTCGCGGAGGAGCTCGATCGCCGCCGAGTCGCCGTTGACCGCCCCCGCCGTGCCGCGCGTGGTCAGCGCGTCGGCCAGGACGGCGGTGGTGCCGTGCTCCCGCGCCGCGGATACCGCCCGGTCGGCGAGGCGGACCGCCTCGTCGAACTCGGCCATGATGAACGCGCCGCGGGCCATCGCCCCCCAGACCTGGGCGTGGCAGGCGGTGACCTGGGGCTCGAGGGAGGCCGCTGCCTCGGCGTAGGCGGCGCGGCTGCGCGCGGTGTGGCCGGCCTCCCAGAGGAAACAGCCCAGCCGCTCGAGCGCGCTGGCCCGGTCGGCGCCGGAGACCTCGCTGCCCCGCAGCGCCTCCTCCAGCAGGCCGGCCGCCGCCTCGGGATCGCCCGCCAGGCGTGCCGCGCCGGCGGCCTCGAGCGCCAGGTCGAGCCGCGCAGCCGGGTCAGTTCCGCGCCGGTCGAAGCGCAGCGCCCGCTGGTAGTGGCCCCAGGCCTCCGCGAAGGCGTTGAGCCGCCGCGACTTGCGGGCCGCGCGCAGGCTCCACTCGGCCGCCTGTTGCGGTTCGCCCGCCGCCTCCCAGTGCACGCTCACGGCGACGGCGGTGACGACGTCGTCCGCGGCGCCGGCGGCGAGCGTCCGGGCGGCGCGCTCGTGCAGCTCCCGCCGCTCGAACGGCAGCAGCTCGCCGAGCACCGCCTCGCACATCAGGCTGTGGCGGAAGGCGTAGTCACCGCCCTCCACGACCAGCGCGCCGGCGTCCACCGCCTCGCGGACGGCGGCGGCGTAGTCGCGCCGGGGCATCTCCGAGGCGCGGTAGAGGTGCTCGTCGGAGACCCACAGACCGAAGACCGCGGCGACCCGGACCAGCTCCGCCGCCCGCTCCCCGAGGGTCCGCACCCGCGAGAGCAGGACGTCCTTGACCCGGCGGGAGCCGGGGTTCCGCACCAGCTCGCCGAGCAGATACGGGTTGCCCTGCGTCTGGCGGTACCACGCATCTACGTCGACGTCCTCGTCGCCGGTCAGGGCCGCGACGAGCTGCCGGGTCTCCTCGCGGTCGAGACGCTGCAGCTCCACGCACGCCGCCCCCGGCAGCCGGTTGAGCTGGGCGACGGCCTGCTGCACGCGTTCGGTGCGCGGCGTCTCGTCGTCCCGGAGCGTCAGCACGAGGCTGAGCCGGCGCCGCACCGCGGTCGACGCCAGGTAGACCAGGAAGTCGCACGTGGTCTCGTCGGCCCACTGCAGGTCGTCCACGACGAGCGTCGTGGTCGTCGACGCGCCGGAGGGAGCCAGCGCGTCGGCCCAGGTGCGGATCGCCCGGAGGCGCTGCTCGGCGGACTGCTGGTCGGCCCCGTCGGCGGACTCGGGCCAGCCGCCCCGGGCGAAGAAGATCTGCTCCAGCGCCGCCAGCGGCAGCGGCTGGCCCGCCAGTTCGAGGCAGGAGCCCTCGATGACGTCGGTGGTCGCGGCGGCGCGCTCGGCGGCGACGAGGGAGGACTTGCCGACGCCGGCCTCGCCGCAGATCACGACGACGTGCCCGGGCTCGGCGAAGGCAGCCGCCACTGCCGCGCGGTGGCGCTCGCGCCCGATGTAGGGCACGTCCACCGCCCCGATCACCCGGACATCCTGCCCCGCGAACGGACGTCGGTCCAGGGACTTCGGGCATCCGCGGCCGTCGGCGGCGAGCAGGCGCGCCGCGTCAGCACGGACAGTGCGAGCCGACGAGGGGACTTGAACCCCTAACCGCCCGATTACAAGTCGGGTGCGCTACCAATTGCGCCACGTCGGCGGATCTCGGAATCGAGTCCCGGACCAAGGATAGGGACAACGCACGGGACCACGTCCCGCCGACCGCATTTGCCGCGGCCGGCGGCGGTCAGCTGTCCTGGGGTCGCCAGACGTAGCGCACGTCGGGCTCGCGCTCCTCGTTCGTGGCGCCGTCGGTGCGCTCGACGGCGACGAAGCCGTGCCGCTCGTAGAAGCGCTGCGCGGGCTCGTTCACCTGGAAGGTCCACAGCTGCAGGCCGGCCGGCTGCCGCAGCTTGGCCACCTCCACGAGGCGGTCGCCGATGCCGCGCCCCCGCCAGTCGGGGTCCAGGTAGAGCTGGTCCAGCCAGCCGTCCGAGAGCGCCAGGACGCCGACGACCGCGCCGTCCGTCTCGGCCACCCACACGTCGTGCCGCGGCACGAGCACGTCGCGGATCCAGCCGCGGACCTCGTGGTCGGGATGCGCCCGTCGCACGGTCGGCAGGGCGGCGTCGAAGGATCGCAGCCACACGTCGGCGACGGCCGGCGCATCGGCAGGTCCGGCGCGGCGCACGACGACAGCATCAGCAGGCACGACCGGCGACGGTGCCACACCGGCGACCCGCGATCGACCCTTTTCCCGGCAGCGGCGCCGGAGCTCAGGCGGTGTCGGCTGCCGGCCCGTCGTGGACGGGCCCGCCGCGCACGTACTCGGCCGGGTCGCTGCCGGTCGTGGAACCGGCTGCCAGCCACCGGGCGAAGCCATCGGGGTCGCGGCGCTCCAACTCGTCGAGCACGTCGGCGCGTCGGCCGACCAGCGACTGCCGGGTGCTGGGTGTGAGCCGGCCGGCCAGCGCCACCGTCGTGGTCAGCCACTCCTGGCCGAGGGTCGTGGTGTCCAGCGTCTCCACCGGCGGCAGCAGGGCCGCACCGCCCGGGACCACTGCCCTGCGCTCGATCCGAGCCGTCTCGGGCCGGGACGACGGCCGGAGCAGCTCGTGGGCAGGAAGGGAGGACGCCGTCGGCACGGCGTCGGGACCGGCCTGGCGGGCGCGGAGCGCGGCCCGGACCAGCCAGACAGCCAGCGCCGTCCCGACCACGAGCGCGGCCACGCCGCCGCCGGCGAGGGTGGTGATGCCGGACAGCACGAGCAGGACGCCGACGGTCCACGCAGCGGCCTGCACGGCGGCCTCGACTGTCGAGCGGCGGTCCCCGCCCTTCGCCTCCCGGGCGATCCCCGCCGCGGCACAGGCCGCGAGCGTGCCGGCCAGGGCGACCGCCACGAGCCCCGGGCCCTGCAACGAGAGTCCACCGACCACGCCCAGGACACCGCCGCACGCGACGCCGGACCAGAGCAGCACGGGGTTGAGCGAACCGCGGTGGCGCACGAGGCAGACTCCAGCGTCCGAGGGACAGGGCCCTGGGACTACCCCTGCGAGCACCCTCTTGCACACCGGCTTTTCCGGGGTCTTCCCTCCCGCCCACGGGGCGAGGACCCTGGAGAGTGGACGGAACCACCTGCCCGCCGGAGGTGCCTTGTGTCGATGCCGACGCCGATCGCCCCGATCGCCCAGCCGGATGCCCAGGAGGAGGACCGGCCCGCCGGCGACGATCCCCCGGTCCGCGAGGTCGTCGTGGGCGTCGACGGATCGGAGTGCGGCATCGGGGCCGCCAAGTGGGCCGCCCAGGAGGCCGAGCGCCGCAGCGCCCCGCTCCGGATCGTGCACGCGGCTCCCTACCTGAGCAGGCGGGGCGACACCGGTGAGCCGCCGCCCGAGCTGGCGCGCGCCCGCAGGATCACCGCCCAGGCCTACACCGCCGCGATCCACACGGCGCCGGCGGTCCGGTCCGCCACGGAGGTCGTCCCCGGCGACCCGACGACCGCCCTGCTGCGGGCGGCCGCCGCCGGGCAGCTGCTCGTGCTGGGCAGCTCGGCCACGGGGGCCGCCGACGAGCTGGTGCTCGCCTCGGTCGCCATGAAGGTCGCGGCGCGATCGCCGCAACCGGTCGTGGTGGTGCCGCGGCGCCGGACCGAGCCGGCCGGGCGGCCGGTGGTCGCCGTCCTGGGCGTCGGCGAGCGCGGGGACGACGAAGCGGTGGCGGACTTCGCGGCCGACGAGGCCCAGCGCCGCGACGTCCCCCTGTCGGTGCTGCAGACCCGCCCGGCGCGCCAGGTGGTCCCCGCCAGCTGGGTGGACGACCCGGCCGAGTGGGAGCGCCGCTACCCCGGCATGCAGGTCGACCGCACGGACCTGCCGGGCGCCCGCGCCAACGAGGTGCTGGGCGCGACCTGCCCCTCGCCGCTGCTCGTGATCAGCGCCGGGCACGGCGACCTGCTGCACCGCAACCTCGACGGCCCCCACCGCTGGCTGCTGCGGCACTGCACGTCACCGATGGCCCTGATCCCGCGGGTGCACCGCCCCGAGCTCGATCCGCGCGAGGAGATCATCGCGCTCGGCTGACCCTCGCACCGGCAGGAGGACACCACGCCGCCGGGCTGGGCGGCGTCCTCACCTGATCGGGCCTCGCAGGAATCTCACAGCCGGCCTCCAGCGCTGCACCAGAGGCGCCACGCACAGTGGAGTCATCGCCAGGCCGGACGGCCGGCGCGAGGAGGACGAGAACTGTGAGCGAACACGGCTACGGTCCGGCGGCGGGACGCGGTCCGGCCGGGGGCGGGTCGACGGGGAATCCGCCCTGGTCCCCCGAGCCCTCGGCGAGCGCGACCACCCCGCAGGCGGGGCCCGGCGAGCACACCGCGCCCACCCCGGGCCAGCACGTCGGGTGGGCCGCCCCGCAGGCCCCGACCACGCCGTACCACCCCGGCTACGGCGGCCACCCGGCTGCCGCGGAACCGCTCGGCGGGCCGCCCTCCTCGCCGGTCGCGCCACGGCGCGCCGGGCGGGTGCGCATCGGCCTGGCCGGGCTCGTCGCCGGTGCCCTGATCGGCGGTGGCGCGGGCGCGGGCGTGGTCACGCTCCTCGACGAGCCGACTGTCGTCAGCGGATCGGGCGCCGCTGCGCAGAGCGTCACGATCGAGAACCCGGAGATGGCGACCACGGCCACCGCCGCGGCGGCCAAGGCGGCGCCGAGCGTCGTGACCATCTACGTGTCCAGCGGCAGCAACTCCGGCAGCGGCTCGGGCGTCGTGCTCACCGACGACGGCTACGTCCTGACCAACGACCACGTGGTCGCCGAAGCCGCGAACGGCGGGAGCGTGCAGGTGCGGACGGCGGACGGCACGCTCTACGACGCGTCCGTCGTCGGCACCGACCCGGCGTCCGACCTGGCCGTGCTCCGCCTGGACGGCGCCTCCGGCCTGACGCCGGCGACGTTCGCGGACTCCGACGAGGTGCAGGTCGGCGACGTCGCGGTGGCGATCGGCGCCCCGCTGGGCCTGTCGAACACGGTGACCGACGGCATCATCAGCGCGACCGGCCGGGCCGTGGCCACCGGCGGCACGCAGGACGAGGCGACCGTCATCGACGCGCTCCAGACCGATGCCGCCATCAACCCCGGCAACTCCGGCGGCGCGCTCGTCAACGGCGCCGGCGAGGTGATCGGCATCAACACCGCGATCGCCACCGTCGCCTCCGGCATCCCCGGCGGGTCCTCGCAGAGCGGCAACATCGGCGTCGGCTTCGCGATCCCGAGCAACCACGCCCAGCGGATCGCGCGGGAGATCATCGAGACCGGCTCCGCGACACGGACCTTCCTCGGGGTGAGTGCCGGCACCGCGTCCGACCGGCCCAACTCCCGGGTCGGCACCGGCGCCGAGGTCGCCTCCGTGCAGCCCGACAGCGCAGCCGAGGACGCCGGCATCCGCGAGGGCGACGTCATCACCGCGGTCGACGACCGCCCGGTGACCAGCTCCACCGAGCTGACCGCCGCGATCCGCAGCAAGGCGCCCGGCGACGAGGTCACGCTGACCGTCCGCCGCGGCAGCGAGACGACCACCGTCGAGGTGACCCTCGGCTCGGTGGACTGAGGCCCGCACCCGAGCAGGGTCGGGTGGGATCCCTAGGCTCGGGAACGTGCCGGCACCCCGCCCGACCCTCGCGTTGACGGGCTCCCTCGACGACCCGGAGCGGGCCCGCGACCTGGCCCGGATGAAGCGGTTCGCGACCGGGCTGTTCCTGGCCGCCGCCGTGGTGTTCCTGGCCTGCGTCCTCCTGGGGGACGACGCCGGCGCCTGGGTCGGCTACGTGCGGGCCACGGCGGAGGCCTCGATGGTCGGGGCGCTGGCCGACTGGTTCGCCGTCACCGCGCTGTTCCGGCACCCGCTGCGGCTGCCGATCCCGCACACGGCGATCATCCCGCGCAAGAAGGACCAGATCGGTGCGAGTCTGGGCACCTTCGTCCAGGAGAACTTCCTGACCCGCGCGGTCGTCGAGGAGAAGCTCACGACCATCGACGTCCCCGGCGGCTCGGTGATTTCCTCGCCTCCCCCGGCCGGGCGGAGCGGCTGGCCGGCGACGCCTCGGCCGTGGTCACCGCCCTCACCCAGCTGCTGCGCGACGAGGACCTCGAGCCCGCGGTCGCCGCGATCGTCGACCGCAAGCTGCACGAGACACCGGCAGCGCCGGTGCTCGCGCGGGTGCTGGAGCTGGTGGTCGAGGGCGACCGGCACCAGGACGTGCTGTCGGCTGCACTGCGCCTGCTGGCTCGGTTCCTCGAGGAGAACCGCGTCGTGTTCCGGGCCCCCCAGCTCGGCGACGCGTCCCCGGCGTGGGTGCCCGACTGGGTCGACGACAAGGTGTTCGACCGGGTGTTCGCCCGGCCTGCAGACCTTCCTCGCCGAGGTGGGCGTCGACCCCCGGCACGAGCTGCGCGCGCTCCTACGACGCGCGGCTGAGGTGTACGTGCAGCCCTGGGCACCGACCCCGCACCGCGGGGCGGGTGGAGAAGCTCAAGACCGAACTGCTGGAGCACCCCGCCGTCCGCACCTGGTCGGGGTCGCTGTGGACCAACGCGAAGAACGCCGTCCTGACCGCGGCGGCCGACCCGGCCTCCGAGCTGCGGACGCGTGTGGCGGCATGATCGGCCAACTCGCCGACTCCCTTCAGCACGACCCCACGCTGCGCGAGCTGGTGCAGCGGCACGCGCACGGCATCGCCGGCTACCTGTCGAACGGTTCTCCGGCGACCTCGCCGACCTGGTGGCCAGCACGGTCCAGCGGTGGGACACCGCAGAGACCAGTCGCAGGATCGAGCTGCAGGTGGGGCGGGACCTGCAGTGGATCCGGGTCAACGGCACCGTGGTCGGCGGGCTCGCCGGCCTGGTGATCTACACGGTCGCCCAGTTGCTGGGCTAAGGCCGGGATCAGGTCACCTGATCGTGAGGCGTCCTCCCTCACCGCACACCGTGAGGGAGGACGCTCCATGATCAGGTCAGCTGATCATCCCCGGCGGGCCGCCGCGGCGGCGTAGAGGGCGATGCCGGCGGCGACGCTGACGTTGAGCGACTCGGTGTCCCGGCCGATGGGGATGCGGACGACGACGTCGCACCGCTCGCGCACGAGCCGGGACAGGCCGCTCCCCTCGGCACCCACGACCAGGGCGACCGGATCGGCGAAGCCGTCGTACTGTTCGAGGTCCACGTCGCCGTCCCCGGCCAGGCCGACGGTCTGCAGCCCCGCGTCCTGGTACGAGCCCAGGGCCCGCGCGAGGTTCACCGCGCGCGCCACCGGGACCCGTGCTGCGGCGCCGGCGCTGGTCCGCCAGGCCGATGCGGTCATCCCGACGGAGCGACGCTGCGGCACGACGACGCCATGCGCGTCGAAAGCGGCCGCCGACCGGACGACGGCGCCGAGGTTGCGCGGGTCGGTGACGCCGTCCATCGCGACGACCAGTGGCGGGCGACCGGAGTCGCGGGCCGCGTCGAGCAGGTCGTCGGGGTGCGCGTAGTCGTAGGGCGGCACCTGCAGGCCGATGCCCTGGTGCAGCGCGCCGCCGGACATCCGGTCGAACTCCGCCTTGCCGACCTCCAGCAGCGGCAGCCCGCGGTCGGCTGCGAGCGCCAGCGACTCGGCGATCCGCTCGTCGGTCGTGCGGTGCGTGTCGCCGGTGACCACGTACAGCGCGGTGGCCGGGATCTGCGCGCGCAGCGCCTCCACGACCGGATTGCGCCCGAGCAGCAGCTCCGGTGCCTCCTCGGCGCGCTGGCGGGCCCGCGCCCGGTCCGCGCGCTGGCGCGCCTGCGCCTGCGCCTTGCGCTGGGCCGGATGGCCGGTGCGCTGTTCAGCGGGCGGCGTGGCGCCACGGCCGGCGAGCGAGCGGCGGTTCTTCCCGCCGGTGCCTGCGGTCGCCCCCTTCTTGCCGGCCCCGGTCGTGCGGCCTCGGCGCTGACTGTTGCCGGCCATCAGCGGCTCAGCTCCCATCGGGGTCCCTGCGGGGTGTCCTCGACGGAGACGCCGAGGGTGGTGAGCTGGTCGCGGATGGCGTCGGCCGCCGCGAAGTCCTTGCGGGCACGGGCCGCCTGCCGCTGCTCGAGCGCCAGCGCGACCAGCCCGTCGGTGACCTGGCCGAGCCTCTCGTCGCCGCCTGCGGCCCAGCGCGGGTCGAGCGGATCCAGGCCGAGCACGCCGAGCATGACCCGCACCGAGCCGAGCGCGTCGGCCACCGCGGCGTCGTCCCCGTCGGCCAGCGCGGTGTTGCCCTGGCGCACGACGTCGTGGACCACGGCGACGGCGGCCGGGGTGCCCAGGTCGTCGTCCATGGCCTCGCGGAAGTCGGCCGGCAGCTCGCGCTCGCCGGCGTCCGCGCCCACCCGCTCGGCCGCGCGCTTCACGAACGACTCGATCCGCCGGTACGCCGCCCCGGCCTCCTCGAGCGCCGCGTCGGTGAACTCGATCGTGGACCGGTAGTGCGGCGCGACGAGATAGTACCGCAGCTCGACGGGGCGGACCCGCGTGACGACCTCGTCGACCAGGGCGGTGTTGCCCAGCGACTTGCTCATCTTCTCGCCGCCGAGGGTGACCCAGCCGTTGTGCAGCCAGTACCGCGCGAACCCGTCCCCGGCCGCACGGGACTGGGCCTGCTCGTTCTCGTGGTGGGGGAAACGCAGGTCCAGCCCACCGCCGTGGATGTCGAACTCGGGGCCCAGGTAGCGCTCGGCCATCGCGGAGCACTCCAGGTGCCAGCCGGGGCGGCCGCGACCCCACGGCGTGGCCCACGACGCGGTGTCGGGCTCGCCGTCCTTGTGTGCCTTCCACAGCGCGAAGTCGCGGGGGTCGCGCTTGCGATCCTCGGTGTCGGTGTCGGCTGCCGGCTCGAGGTTGTCGAGCTTCTGACCGGTCAGGCAGCCGTAGTCGGGGAACGAGCGGACGTCGAAGTACACATCTCCGTCGACGGCGTAGGCGTGCCCGCGGTCGATGAGCCGCTGCATGAGCTCCACCATCTCGGGGACGTGTCCGGTCGCCCGCGGCTCGTAGGTGGGCGGCTGGATGCCGAGGGCGTCGTACGCGCGGGTGGTCGCGCGCTCGTTCTCGTACGCCCACGCCCACCACGGCACCCCGTGCTCCGTGGACTTCGCCAGGATCTTGTCGTCGATGTCGGTGACGTTGCGGACGAACGTGACGTCGTAGCCCGAGGCCGTGAGCCAGCGGCGAAGCACGTCGAACGACACCTGCGCCCGCACGTGCCCGACGTGCGGTGGGCCCTGGACGGTGAGCCCGCAGACGTACACGGAGACCTCGCCGGCACGCAGCGGCGTGAAGTCGCGGACCGCGCGGGCGGCCGTGTCGTAGAGGCGGAGGCTCACCGGTCGGAGTCTACGGAGGTGCTCCGGACGACCAGCGCGGTCGCCACAGCCGCCCGGCCCTCGCCGCGGCCGGTCAGGCCGAGGCCGTCGGTGGTGGTGGCGGTGACGCTCACCGGCGCGCCGAGGGCGGCCGAGAGGACGGCCTCCGCCTCGCTCCGCCGGGGACCGACCTTCGGGGTGGTGGCGACCAACTGGACGGCGACGTTGCCGACGCGCCAGCCGGCCTCGTCCAGCACGGCACGGACGTGCTCCAGGACCGCCGTGCCCCGCACGCCCGACCAGCGCGGGTCGGCGGTGCCCAGCAGGCCGCCGATGTCGCCGAGGCCGGCGGCCGAGAGGACGGCGTCGGTGATGGCGTGGGCCACGACGTCGCCGTCCGAGTGCCCGGCGCAGCCGTCGACGCCCGGCCACTCCAGCCCGGCCAACAGGCAGGGGCGGCCCGGCTCGATGGGGTGCACGTCGGTGCCGACGCCCACCCGGGGCAGGGAGTTCACCGGCGGACCTGCAGCTCGGCGAGGTCGAGGTCGTGCCGGACGGTCACCTTGGCCGACCGGTCGTCGCCCTCGACCGTCGCCACCGAGACGCCTGCGGCGCGGACGACGGCGGCGTCGTCGGTGAGGTCCGCGTCGTCGGCCAGCCGGGCGTAGGCGGCCACGAGGGTGGCGCGGTCGAACCCCTGCGGCGTCTGCACGCGCCGCAGCGTCGCCCTCGGCAGCGTCCCGGTGACGACGCCGTCGCCGTCCACCACGACGGTGGTGTCGACGACCGGCAGGACCGGGACGACGGCGGCCGCGCCGTCGGCCAGCGCGGTCAGGACGCGCTCCACGACGGCGGGCGGGGTGAGCGGTCGCGCCGCGTCGTGCACGAGGACGACGCCCGCGGCGGAGCCGGCGGCGGCCAGGCCCGCCCGGACGGATGCGGTGCGCGAAGGACCGCCGTCCACGAGGACGACGGCGGGGGGCAGGGCCTCGGCGAACGCGGCGCGCTCGGCCGGCGGGACGACCACGACGACCTCGTCCACGCCTCCGGCCTGCAGCGCCTCCACCGCCCAGCCGACCAGCGGCCGGCCGGCAAGCGGCACGAGCGCCTTCGGGAGTTCTGCCCCCAGACGCGAACCACTCCCGGCCGCTGCGACGATGCCGACAGCGTGCACGGGAGTGGTCCGGGTGTCCCTGATGTGGTGCTGAGCGTGCGGGACGCTCAGGAGGCGAGGACCTCGTCGAGCAGGATCTCCGCCTTGTCCTCGTTGGTGCCCTCGGCGAGCGCGAGCTCGCTGACCAGGATCTGACGAGCCTTGGAGAGCATGCGCTTCTCACCGGCCGAGAGGCCACGGTCCTTGTCGCGGCGCCAGAGGTCGCGCACGACCTCGGCCACCTTGTTCACGTCGCCCGAGGCCAGCTTCTCGAGGTTGGCCTTGTACCGGCGCGACCAGTTGGTCGGCTCCTCGGTGTGGGGCGCGCGCAGGACCTCGAAGACCCGGTCCAGCCCCTCCTGACCGACGACGTCACGGACGCCGACGATCTCCGCGTTGTCAGCCGGCACGCGCACCGTGAGGTCGCCCTGAGCGACCTTGAGCACGAGGTATGCCTTCTCTACGCCCTTGATGGTCCGCTGCTCGATCGCCTCGATGAGCGCCGCGCCGTGATGCGGGTAAACGACGGTCTCGCCGACAGTGAAGCCCATGTGGATGTGACCCCTTTCGCTGGAGCCAGGCTACCACGGCAGACTGACGAACGGATCGGGAGCGGGCAGTAAATCTGCAGGTCAGAAGGCCGGTCAGGTGCGTCGGAGGGGTTGACAGAGCGGTGGTTGGTGTGCCTCGCCCGAGCCACGGCCCGCTGGGCGTCCTGCAGGCCATGGCGCTGGCCACGCACCTCGGCCCGACCGTCGCGGTGACGGTCGTGGCGACCCTGCTGGGCGTCGCCGCGGGGCTGCCCGCCCACCGGGCGGCACTGCTCTGCGCTGCCGTCCTCGCAGGTCAGGCGTCCATCGGTTGGAGCAACGACTGGCTCGACGCGGATCGGGACAGGGCCGTCGACCGGGCCGACAAGCCCGTCGTCCGGGGTGCGGTGACGCCCTCCCGGCTGCGTGCGGCGGCCGTCGTGGCCGTCGTCCTGGCGGTCTGCCTGTCCCTGCTCCTGGGCCTCGTCCCCGGAGTGCTGCTGCTCGTGCTGGTCGCCAGCGGGTGGGCCTACAACGCCGGCCTGAAGCGCACAGCTCTGTCCGCCGTCCCCTACGTGACCGGCTTCGGGGCGCTGCCCGCCGGCGTCGTGTCCGCGGCACCCGGCGCGCCGGTCGCCCCGTGGTGGCTGGTGGCGGCCGGCGGCGCGCTGGGCGCGGCCGCCCACTTCGCCAACGTCGCACCCGATCTCGAGGACGACCTGGCGACCGGCGTCCGGGGACTGCCGCACCGCCTGGGGGCCCGGCCGTCGGCCGTCCTGTGCGCCCTGCTCCTCGGCGCCGCCTCGGTGCTGCTCGTGACGGGGCCGGAGGGATCGCCGTCGGCGGCCGGCTGGCTGGTCCTCGCGCTCGCCGTCCCGGCCGTCGTGATCGCGGCCCTGGCCGGCTCGGCGCGGTTCCGGGGCGTGGCCTTCCCGGCGATCCTGCTCCTGGTCGTCGCCGACGTCGTCCTGCTGCTCGTCGGCGGGGCCACCCTCACCTGAGGCGGCGGCCGGGGCTCGCCGTCCGCCGCCTCGTCGTCAGTTGCGGCCGTTGCCCCGACCGCCGTTGCCGGCACCGGGGCCGTTGCCGTTGTCGTTGCCGTTGCCGGCACGGGAGCCGTTTGCCGCCCCGGGACCGTTGCCCGGGCTCCTGTCGTCGGCCCTGCCGTTCCCCGGGGTGCGGGGCTGGCTCGGGGCGGGGGCCGACGCGGCGCCGGTCCCGGGCTCGGCGGTGACGTCCGCGGCCGCGTCCAGCTCGACGCCCACCGACTCGAGCTCCGACTGCAGCTGGTCGCGGCTCATTCCCTTCTTCTGCGCCCACGCGCTGACCACGTCACCGAAGCGGAGGCCCATCTCGTCGAGCTCGGCCCGCATGACGCGGTCGCCGGCGACCGTGCTGACCCACTCCCCGAAGCTGTCGTAGTCGCCCGGACCGTTGTCGACCCACGCCTGAGCGGCCACCGCGACCTCGTCCAGGGGCGCGGCGTCGACGGACTCCTCGCCCTGGGTCGCGCCCGCGTCCGCCGGGTCGACGTCCGTGGCGGCCTCGGGAAGCGTCTCCTCCCCGGCGGCAAGGGGGTCCTCGGTCGCCGTCTCGTCCTCGGCGGCGACGGTGCCGACGATCGAGTCCTGGACCTCCTCACCGAGAACACCGGTGGCACCGGCACCGACGGCGACCACGATGACGACGCCGGCTCCGGTGGCGGCCTGGGCCACGGCACCGGCGGACAGCAGCTTGGCGAGGATGGCGGGGAAGATCATGGCGAAACGTCTCCGGTTCCGGGTCCGGGATCTCCTGCGCGACGGCGGGGTCCCGGCCGATCTGGCCGTCCGGGCGGACGGACTCGACTGGTCGGCGAGAAGACCGGTGGCCAGGAGCTGCGCCAGAGCGGCGTTCGGCCGCCCCGGCTCGGTGGCCGTCGCCCGGACCGCCTCGGCGAACACGGCCAGTCCGGCCGCCTCCTCCGGCACGGGCCGGCCGGCGAGGTAGGCCTCGAAGGCGTCCTCGACGGCGGTGTCGTCGGCTGGCGTGGTCATCTCGCCCCTGTCATCGCCGGACGGGCTGGGAGGGGTGCGCTCTTCCGAGAAGTTTTTTCCGGAGTCGTCCCGGGCCGGGCGTCGACGCGGTCGCGGAGGCTGCGCAGTCCCCGACGCTGGAGCGCCTTCACCGCGGGGACGGACCGGTCGAGCACCTGCGCCACCTGCTCGACGGTGAGGTCGGCGAGGATGCGCAGCAGGAGCACCGACCGCTGGTCGCCGGGCAGGGTGCCGCAGAGCTCGTGCACCCTCTCGGCACCGATGCGCAGCAGGACGTCGTCCTCCACGTCGCCGCCGACGTGCTCGGTGAGGTCACCGGGGTCGTCGGCCACCTGCGGACGGCGGCTGCGCCGGCGCCAGTCGTCGACCAGCCGGCGGTGGGCGATGGTGAACACCCAGGAGCGCAGGTCATCCTCGTCGCCCCGGAAGCCGGCCAGACCGGTGAACACCCCGAGAAAGGTCTCGCTGGCCAGGTCGTCGGGTTCGGCCGCTCCGTGCAGCCGCAGGTAACCCGTGACGGCCGGGGAGAGATCGCGGTAGAGCACCTCGAACGCCCAGCCCGCGCCTGACTGCGCCGCGACGAGGACGTCGTCGAACACCACACCCGTCCGCATCGCGCCCTCCCCTGGTGGTCGGTGACTCCTTTCTCATCGGCAGGTCGGCTCCGGAGGACCACCGGGCACGCCCCGGGAGACAGGACGCGCCGTCCGCGGGCCTTCCCTCCGGGCGGAGTCCCCCGGCCGCCCGTTAGGCTCCGCTCGACCCGCGTTCGGCGATCCCGCCGGCGCGGACCCTGTTGTTGCTGCTGGAGGTCGACGGCTGTGAACCGCGCGCTGCGCGCCGCCACGATGGGCGTGCTGCTTCTGTCCCCCGCCGCGCTGACCGCGTGCGGCGCAGGTCAGGTCACGCAGACCGCCACCCAGGACCGGGACAAGACCGGCGGCCAGGCCCAGGTCGGCGACATCACCCTGCGCCAGGCCGCGCTCGAGAGCCCGCGCGGCGGCAGCTACGACGACGGCGACGACGCCGACCTGCGGCTGGCCATCGTCAACACCGGCCGTGCGGCCGACACCCTCACCGGGATCGAGGGCGAGGGCTTCGCCGAGGCCGAGATCGACGCCGACGGCGAGGACGAGCTCGAGATCCCGGCCGGCCGGACCGTCTTCGTCGGTTCCGACGGTGACGCGGAGATCACCCTCACCGACCTCGACGAGGGCCTCACCACCGGCCAGTACCTCACGCTGACCCTCATCTTCGAGGAGGCCGGGGAGGTCGAGCTGCGGGTGACCGTCGCGACCCCCGACGAGGCCCGGGAGCGCGAGGAGGCCTTCGACTTCCACCACGAGGAGGGGCACTCCGAGGAGGGCGTCGAGGACACCGCCCGCGAGCGGGAGTCGGCCGAGGACAACTGACCCTCGGTCAGCTCGCGGGAACTGTCGGTGCCGGCCGCTAGCGTCGGCCGTGTGGCTGCCTCCGGAGTGAAGACCGCTCGACCCGCCCACCGCTGCACCGAGTGCGGCTACACGTCGGCCAAGTGGGTCGGTCGCTGTCCCGAGTGCCAGGCGTGGGGCACGATCGCGGAGTTCGGGGCGCCTGCGGCCGCTCTCCGCGCCGTCGCGGCAGGGCCGGTCACCGCTCCGGCCCGTCCCATCGCGCAGGTGGAGCTCGCCGGGGCACGGGCCGTCCCCACCGGCATCGACGAGTTCGACCGCGTGCTGGGCGGCGGGCTGGTCCCCGGAGCGGTGCTGCTCGTCGCCGGCGAGCCGGGCGTGGGCAAGTCGACGCTGCTGCTCGAGGTCGCCCACCGCGTGGCCGAGCGCAGCGGCCCGGCCCTGGTCGTCTCGGGTGAGGAGTCCGCCGGCCAGGTGCGGCTGCGGGCCGAACGCATCGGCGCCCTGCACGAGAACCTCTACCTGGCGGCCGAGACCGAGCTGTCCGCCGTCCTGGCGCACGTGGAGCAGGTCGAGCCGACGCTGCTCATCCTCGACAGCGTGCAGACGGTGCGCTCGCCCGCCGTCGACGGCACCGACGGCGGCGCCAGCCAGGTGCGGGCTGTGGCGGGCGCGCTGACCGCGGTGGCCAAGAGCCGCGGCATGACGACGATCCTGGTCGGACACGTGACCAAGGACGGCGCGATCGCCGGCCCGCGCACGCTCGAGCACCTGGTCGACGTGGTCGTCGCGTTCGACGGCGAGCGGCACTCGACGCTGCGGCTGGTGCGGGCGACCAAGAACCGGTTCGGTCCTGCCGACGAGATCGGCTGCTTCGAGATCGGCGACTCCGGCGTCGTGGGAGTGCCCGACCCGTCGGCGCTCTTCGTGTCCCGGCGGGTGGCCCCGGTGCCCGGCAGCTGCGTCACGGTGACCCTCGAGGGCAGCCGGCCCCTGCTCGCCGAGGTGCAGGCCCTCGTCGCCGGGTCGGGCGGCGGCGGCTCACCGCGGCGGGCGGTGAGCGGGCTGGACTCACAGCGGGTGGCCATGGTGAACGCGGTCGTCGAGCGCCGAGGCGGCATCAAGCTCGCCGACGCCGACGTCTTCGCCGCCTCGGTGGGTGGCGTGCGCATCGCCGAGCCGGCCGCAGACCTGGCACTCGCCCTGGCCATCGCCTCGGCGCAGAAGGACCGCCCGCTGCCCTCCGGCGTCGTCGCGATCGGCGAGGTCGGGCTGTCCGGGGAGATCCGCCGCGTCGGCGGCACGGGCCGACGCCTCGCCGAGGCCGCGCGGCAGGGTTACAAGGTCGCGCTCGTACCGCCCGATGCCGGCGCTGCACCTCCCGGCATGCGGCTGGTCGAGGTCCCCGATCTCGGCGCCGCCTTCCACCGGCTGTTCTAGCTCTCTAGAGTCTCGTTAAGCGGCGCGGAGCAGGGGTGCGGGCCGGGTCGGCACGACCCGAGCAGCGACTCCCCTGGCCCGCGCCACGTAGACTCGGCCCCCGTACCACTCGACCGTCAGGAGCGCTCGTGCCCACCGAGGTGGATCCCGAGGTCGCGTTGCGCGAACTCCTCGGCCGTATCGCCCCCGGGACCGCGCTCCGCGACGGCCTGGAGCGCATCCTGGCCGGCCGCACGGGTGCGCTGATCGTGCTCGGCTACGACCGGGTGGTCGAGTCGCTGTGCACGGGCGGGTTCGCCCTCGACGTCGCGCTGTCGGCCACCCGCCTGCGCGAGCTGGCGAAGATGGACGGCGCGGTCATCGTCTCCTACGACGGCACGCGGATCGTCCGAGCTGGCGTCCACCTGATGCCCGACCCGACGATCCCCACCGAGGAGTCGGGCACCCGGCACCGCACCGCGGAGCGGGTCGCCCTGCAGACCGACTTCCCGGTCATCTCGGTCAGCCAGTCGATGCACATCATCAGCGTGTACGTGGCCGGGCGGCGGTACACGCTCGAGCACCCGACCACCATCCTGGCCCGCGCCAACCAGGCCCTGGCGGCCCTGGAGCGCTACAAGCTCCGCCTCGACGAGGTGGCCAGCACGCTGTCGGCGCTGGAGATCGAGGACCTCGTCACCGTCCGCGACGCGATGAGTGTGAGCCAGCGGCTGGAGATGGTGCGGCGCATCGCCGACGAGATCGAGGGCTTCGTCGTCGAGCTGGGCACCGACGGTCGGCTGCTCGCCCTGCAGCTCGACGAGATGCTGGCCGGTGTCGAGGAGGACCGCGGCCTGCTCGTCCGCGACTACATGCCGGGCGGGGGACGTCGTCCGCGGACGATCGAGCAGGTGCTGACCGACCTGCGGGCGCTGACCGCCACCGAGCTGCTGGACCTCTCCGCGGTCGCCCGCTGCTACGGCCTGCCCACGTCGCCCGACGCGCTCGACTCCCCTGTCAGCCCGCGCGGGTACCGGCTGCTCAACCGCGTGCCCCGGCTGCCGTCGGGCATCATCGACCGGCTCGTCGACCACTTCGGGGGGCTGCAGAAGCTCCTCGCGGCGACCATCGAGGACCTGCTGGCCGTCGAGGGCGTCGGCGAGGCGCGGGCCCGCGGCATCCGCGAGGGCCTCTCCCGGTTGGCCGAGACCTCGATCCTCGACCGCTACAGCTGAGCTCAGGCCGACGGGCAGCCGGCCCGGAACCACTCGCGCAGGCCGATCCCCGAATCGACCGGCCGGTCGTCGCCCTTGTCCACGGTCAGCACCCGGCCCGTGCGCGGGTCCAGGACCGTGTGGGAGCCGTCGTCCTCGTCGATGACCCAGTAGGCCGTGCCGGCCAGGTCGACGACCAGGACTTCCCTCGCCGCGACGATCCGCCGGCTGCCCACGCGCAGCCCGTCGTAGCGGTCGACCAGGGCCGCGAGCTCCGCCGGCGGCGTCCCGTGCGACTCCAGGACAGCACGGGCCGCCGGACCGCCCGGAACCGCCGTCACCGGGCACATCTGCGGCAGTGACCCGAGCCAGTCGCGCAGCCATGCCCGCAGTCCCGGCAGCTCGGTGGGCCCGGCGAGGTCGAGCGCACCCCGGGAGGCCGCACGCAGGGCTCGCGTGTCGACCTGCGGCCGTCGCGGCAGCCGCGCGTCGGACTCCATCTCGAGCGTGGTCAGGAACCCGCCGGCCGACACCTGCAGCCGGACGCGCACGGGAACTCCGCGGGTGGTCGTCGTCGGGACCCAGTCGCTCGTCCGGTCCTCGTCCAGATCCACGAGATCGCCGGTCGTCCACTCTTGCTCCACCCGAAGGGCCGTTCGCGTCCTCCGGCGCCGGACGCGCGACCGCGCGAACTGACGGGCCAGGACCTCAACCCTCGGATCCTCCACTGCGGCAAGCACCGCCTCGACGATCGCGACCTCGTGCGGCCGGGGGAACAGCCATGGGAGGACGCCCTGCTGTCCCACGTCAGCCCAGGGTCAGCGGTGCCGGCGGCGAGAGCGCGGTGTCCAGGCGAGCACTGAGCAGGTAGTTGCCCGGCGGCGGGGGCACTCGCTGCCCGGCGCAGCCCGGCTGGCTGGTGAGCCCTCCCCAGACGAGCGGGGTCGACACCGCCTCCCCGGGGCGAGCGTGCGGAGGTCGTCGCTCTCCTCCGGGAAGCAGTCGTTGCTGCCCCACACCCGGTTGCCGCCCCCGTCGTGCAGCTGCATCTCCTGCAGCTCCTTGTCGAGGGCGCGCACGCAGGGAACGGCGGACACGTTCCGCACCACCAGCTCGAACGTCGGCTTGCTGCCCACGGCTGCAGTCCCCGGCGAGCGGACCGTCACCTCGACCATGCTGTCCGTGCAGGGGTCCCCGGCCCGGGGACCGGCCGGAGCGGCAGCCGTCTCCCTGGCGTCCGGCGCGGCAAGAGGGACCGCGGGCGGGCTGGGCATGGCCACCCTGGCCACCGAGGGGACGACGCGGTCCAGCTCGGGCGTCCGCGGCGGTGGCCCGGACGCGGCCGACCCGGCGGCGGCACCGGCGTCGTCCTGGTCGATGACGGTGATCCCGAGCCACGTGCCGCCGCCCAGGACGGCCAGCAGGGCGGTCAGCACGACGAGTCTGCGCCGCCAGTAGACGCGGGCGGGCAGCGCGCCGACCGGGTGCCACACGCCGCGAACGCTAGTGGTCGCCGGCGGACGGACCGGCTCGGCACGCCGCTGGCAGCGGTTGGGCACACTGGGTTCCCGTGACACCCCAGGAAGTCCGCCGGTCGACCGGCGAGGCGATCGTCGAGTGGTACGCCGTCGCGGCCCGCGATCTGCCCTGGCGCCGTCCCGGCGTGGATGCGTGGGCCGTCCTGGTCAGCGAGGTCATGCTGCAGCAGACGCCGGTGGCGCGGGTGGAGCCGGTCTGGCGCGAGTGGCTGGACCGGTGGCCCCGCCCGGCAGACCTGGCCGCCGTCGCGCCCGCCGACGTCATCCGCGCCTGGGGGAAGCTCGGTTATCCGCGACGGGCGCTGCGGCTGCGGGAGGCCGCCGCCGCGATCGTCGAGCGGCACCGCGGCGTCGTCCCCTCGTCCGTGGCCGAGCTCGAGGCGCTGCCGGGCATCGGCACGTACACCGCCCGCGCCGTGGCGTGCTTCGGCTTCGGCCAGCCGCAGCCGGTGGTGGACACCAACGTCCGTCGCGTCGTCGCCCGCGTGCTGCACGGCCGCGCCGAGGCCGGCAACGCCCGCACCGCGGACCTCGCCGACGTCCTCGAGCTGACGCCGGCCGACCCGGACCGCGCCCGGCGCTTCTCCGTGGCCGCGATGGAGCTCGGCGCGCTGGTCTGCGTCGCCGGCACGCCCCGCTGCGGCATCTGTCCCGTGCGGGACCGGTGCGCGTGGCGGCTGGCGGGGTCGCCCGCGCACGACGGGCCTGCTCGGCGCGGGCAGAAGTTCGCCGGCACCGACCGGCAGGTGCGCGGGAAGCTGCTCGACGTCCTGCGGGCGGCGCACGAGCCCGTCGATGCGGCGGCGCTCGATGCGGCCTGGGGCGACCCGGTCCAGCGCTCACGGTGCCTGGACTCGCTGATCACCGACGGTCTGGTCGAGCAGACACCCGACGGCCTCTTCCGCCTCCCCGTCGGGGATCAGGGAACCTGATCGTCGAGCGTCCTCCCTCACGTCGTGCGGTGAGGGAGGACGCCGCATGATCAGGGCAGCTGATCGTGGCGCGGGCGGCGGCTGATCGTCGGGGTGGGACGGCGCGGGCGGGGGCGGACGGCGAAGGGGCCGCCCCACCTCGCGGTGGGAACGGCCCCTTCGGTCGTGCTGAGGACTACTTGGCGTCGGCGGCCGGGCCCTCCTCGTCGGACCCACCCTCGGCGCCGGAGAGGGCGACCGGCGGGGTGTCGGGCAGGTCGATGGGCTTGGCCTCGCCGCGGAAGGTGAACTTCGCGTCGGTCCCTTCGCCCTCGACGTCCACCACGATGATCTGACCCGCGGTCAGCTCGCCGTAGAGGATCTTCTCCGACAACGCGTCCTCGATCTCGCGCTGGATCGTCCGGCGCAGCGGACGGGCACCCAGCACCGGGTCGAAACCACGCTGGGCCAGCAGCTTCTTGGCCGCCGGGGTGATCTCGAGCGACATGTCCTTGTTCGCCAGCTGGGTCTCGACCCGGTTGACCATGAGGTCGACGATCTCGATGATCTCGTTCTCGGTCAGCTGGTGGAACACGACGATGTCGTCGATGCGGTTGAGGAACTCCGGCCGGAAGTGCTGCTTGAGCTCCTCGTTGACCTTGAGCTTCATCCGCTCGTAGTTGCTCTGGGTGTCGTTGCCGACCTGGAAGCCCAGACCGACGGCCTTCGAGATGTCCCGCGTACCGAGGTTGGTCGTGAGGATCAGGATCGTGTTCTTGAAGTCCACGATCCGGCCCTGGCCGTCGGTGAGCCGGCCGTCCTCGAGCACCTGCAGGAGCGTGTTGAACACGTCCGCGTGCGCCTTCTCGATCTCGTCGAAGAGGACCACCGAGAACGGCTTGCGCCGCACCTTCTCGGTCAGCTGGCCACCCTCGTCGTAGCCGACGTAGCCGGGAGGGGCACCGACCAGGCGCGACACGGTGAACCGGTCGTGGAACTCTCCCATGTCGATCTGGATGAGCGCGTCGTCCTCACCGAACAGGAACTGGGCCAGCGCCTTCGCCAGCTCCGTCTTACCGACACCGGAGGGGCCGGCGAAGATGAAGGAGCCACCGGGACGGCGCGGGTCCTTGAGGCCCGCACGCGTGCGCCGGATCGCCTGGCTGACGCTCTTGATGGCCTCTTCCTGGCCGATGATCCGCTTGTGGAGCTCGTCCTCCATGCGGAGCAGACGGGTCGTCTCCTCCTCGGTGAGCTTGAAGACGGGGATGCCGGTCCAGTTGGCCAGCACCTCGGCGATCTGCTCGTCGTCGACCTCGGCGACGACGTCCATGTCGCCGGCCTTCCACTGCTTCTCGCGCTCGGCCTTCTCGGCGAGGAGCGTCTTCTCCTTGTCGCGCAGCGACGCGGCCTTCTCGAAGTCCTGCGCGTCGATCGCCGACTCCTTCTCGCGGCGGATGCCGGCGATCCGGTCGTCGAACTCGCGCAGGTCCGGCGGCGCGGTCATCCGCTTGATCCGCATCCGGGCACCGGCCTCGTCGATCAGGTCGATCGCCTTGTCGGGGAGGAAGCGGTCGGAGATGTACCGGTCGGCCAGCGTCGCCGCGGCCACCAGGGCCGCGTCGGTGATGCTGATCCGGTGGTGCGCCTCGTAGCGGTCGCGCAGGCCCTTGAGGATCTCGATGGTGTGCTGCAGCGTCGGCTCGCCGACCTGGATCGGCTGGAATCGGCGCTCGAGCGCGGCGTCCTTCTCCAGGTGCTTGCGGTACTCGTCGAGCGTGGTCGCGCCGATGGTCTGCAGCTCACCGCGGGCCAACATCGGCTTGAGAATGCTGGCGGCGTCGATCGCGCCCTCGGCGGCACCCGCACCGACGAGCGTGTGGATCTCGTCGATGAACAGGATGATGTCGCCGCGGGTGCGGATCTCCTTGAGGACCTTCTTCAGCCGCTCCTCGAAGTCACCGCGGTAGCGGGAACCGGCGACGAGCGCACCGAGGTCCAGCGTGTAGAGCTGCTTGTCCTTGAGCGTCTCGGGCACCTCGCCCTTGACGATGGCCTGGGCCAGGCCCTCGACGACGGCGGTCTTGCCGACGCCGGGCTCGCCGATGAGGACCGGGTTGTTCTTGGTCCGCCGGGACAGGACCTGCATGACCCGCTCGATCTCCTTGGCCCGCCCGATGACCGGGTCGAGCTTGGAGTCGCGCGCGGCCTGGGTCAGGTTGCGGCCGAACTGGTCGAGCACCAGCGAGGTCGAGGGGGTGCCCTCGGCCGGGCCGCCGGCCGCGGCCGGCTCCTTGCCCTGGTAGCCCGAGAGCAGCTGGATGACCTGCTGGCGGACGCGGTTGAGGTCGGCGCCGAGCTTCACCAGGACCTGGGCGGCGACGCCCTCGCCCTCGCGGATCAGGCCGAGCAGGATGTGCTCGGTGCCGATGTAGTTGTGGCCGAGCTGCAGCGCCTCGCGCAGCGACAGCTCCAGCACCTTCTTCGCCCGCGGGGTGAAGGGGATGTGGCCGGACGGAGCCTGCTGGCCCTGGCCGATGATCTCCTCGACCTGCTGGCGGACGCCCTCGAGCGAGATGCCGAGGGACTCGAGTGCCTTGGCAGCGACGCCCTCACCCTCATGGATCAGACCCAGGAGGATGTGCTCGGTGCCGATGTAGTTGTGGTTGAGCATCCGGGCCTCTTCCTGGGCCAGGACGACGACACGGCGGGCTCGGTCGGTGAACCGTTCGAACATCTGCTGCTTCTCCTTCGACCGGCTGGTCCGGCACTGCTCTCCCCCGTCCAGGGAAGGAGCACCCGACATCCGTCGGCGCTGGGGGGCACCGGTCTTTCCACTGTAGTCGCGGACCACGACGTCCTGTCGGCGTGCGACAGAGGCGTGGGGTGGCTGTCCGGTCCAACCGGCGCGGGGCCGCCCGGATTTCCCCCGGCGTTACGCCGTCAGCGGACGGAGGCGGCGGCGCAGATCACCGCAGGTGGAGTGCGAGGGACGCCGATCCCGCGCCCTGGCACTCCGCAGGACGTGGGGCCGGGGACGACGACGGCCCGGCCCCCTGGAGCGGGGACCGGGCCGATCGGCGCTGACACGCGCGGGCCGTCGCAGCAACCTCAGAGGTGCTGCGACGTCACGGGTGCTCTCTCAGTGCGCGGCCTCGTAGGCCTCGACGACGCTGGCGGGGATGCGGCCGCGGTCGCTGACGGCGTGACCGTTCTTGCGGGCCCAGTCGCGGATCGCGCCGGCCTGCTCGCGGTCCATGCGGCCACCGGTGGCGCGGGATCGGCCGCCGCCGGACGCGCGGGAGCCGCGACCGACCTTCCGCGCGGCCGAGATGTAACGGGAGAAGGCGTCGCGCATCTCCTTGGCGTTCTTGTCCGCCAGGTCGATCTCGTACGACGTGCCGTCCAGTGCGAAACTGACCGTCTCGTCGGCCGACAGGTTCTCGTCGAGGTCGTCGCTCAGGATGACCTGGACCTTGCGCGCCATTAAGGATCCTCACTTCTCGCAACGGCTGTTGCCGGACTGGAATTGTCTCCCCGTTGTGGGGACCATACCATTGCCGCACACGGCGACACCATTATGCCCAATCGCGTGGCTAAAGGTGCGAGTTTCAAGGAAAACCGACGGGAAGCGGACCGTCCTGGTTTCACTGAGAAGAAAGCGGACGCACCAGCGGGAACAGGATTGTCTCGCGGATTCCGAGGCCGGTCAGCGTCATCATGAGCCGGTCCATGCCCATGCCCATGCCGCCCGTGGGGGGCATCCCGTATTCGAGCGCCTCCAGGAAGTCCTCGTCGAGCGCCATCGCCTCCGGGTCGCCGGCCGCGGCCAGCGCCGCCTGCGCGGTGAACCGCTCCCGCTGCGCGACCGGGTCGACCAGCTCCGAGTACGCGGTGGCCCGCTCGACACCGCCGATGTAGAGGTCCCACTTCTCCGCGAGGCCCGGCTCCGAGCGGTGCGCGCGGGTCAGCGGTGAGGTGTCCAGCGGATAGTCGACGACGAACGTGGGTGCCTGCAGCGCGTGCTGCACCAGGGCCTCGAACAGCTCCTCGACCACCTTGCCGGGCAACCACGCCGGATCGACGCCGACGTCGTGCTTGTCGGCGACCGCCCGCAGTTGCTCGACCGGGGTCTGCGGCGTGATCTCCTCGCCCACCGCGTCGGACACCGCGTCGTAGAGCCGCAGCTGCGGCCACTCACCCGACAGGTCCACCTCGGTCCCGTCGTGGTGGCGCGCGACGTGGTCGCCGAACAATGCCGACGAACACTCCTGGATCAGCTCGCGCGTCAACGTGGCCATCACCTGGTAGTCGGCATAGGCCTGATACGTCTCCAGCATCGCGAATTCTGGCGAGTGGGAGCTGTCGGCTCCCTCGTTCCGGAAGTTGCGGTTGATCTCGAACACCCGGTCCAGTCCGCCGACGATGCACCTCTTCAGGAAGAGTTCCGGTGCGATGCGCAGGTAGAGGTCGAGGTCGAAGGCATTCATGTGCGTGCGGAATGGCCGGGCGGCGGCGCCCCCGTGCACCGTCTGCAACATCGGCGTCTCGACCTCGAGGAACCCCCGGGCGGTCAGACCGGCTCGCAGCGTCGACATGACGGTGGCCCGCTGGCGGACCGTGCGCCGCGCCTCGTCCCGGACGATGAGGTCCACGTACCGGCGCCGGACCCGCAGTTCCTCGCTCATCGGCTTGTGCGCCACGGGCAGCGGCCGCAGCGCCTTGGCGGTCAGCTGCCAGGAGTCCGCGAAGACCGAGAGCTCCCCGCGGCGCGACGTCCCGATCTCCCCGGTCACCAGGACGTGGTCCCCCAGGTCGACGTCGGCCTTCCAGGCCGCGAGCGACTCCTCGCCCACCCGGTCCCGGGAGAGCATCACCTGCAGCTCGGCGTCGCCCTCCCGGAGGGTGGCGAAGCACAGCTTCCCTGTGTTGCGGAAGAAGATCACCCGACCGGTGACGCCGACGGTCTCGCCGGTCATGGCGTCGGGCTCGAGGTCGGGGTGGGCGGCGCGGACGGCGGCGAGCGTGGTCGTCCGCTCGACGGTCACCGGGTACGGATCGATGCCGTTCTCCCGCAGCCGGTCGAGCTTGGCCCGGCGCACCCGCATCTGCTCGGGGAGTTCCTCGCTGCCGCCGTCGTCGCCGATGGGTCCGTCGCTCACGGTCCGAGAGCCTACGGACGGCGGACGACGCGGAACTACCTGGCCTGGTGCCGCTCGAAGGCCAGCCGCAGCCCGTGCACGGTGAGGTCGGGCTCCCTCTCCCCGATGGAGCGGCAGCTGTCCACGACCAGGGACGAGAGCCCGCCGGTGGCGACGACGACCGGCGCGGCGCCGAACTGCCCGACCAGCTCGGCGGCGATCCTGCTGACGAGCCCGTCGACCAGGCCGGCGAACCCGAGCACCAGGCCGGACTGCAGTGCGGCGACCGTGTTCTTGCCGATCGCGTGCGGCGGGCAGGTGAGCTCGACCGAGCGCAGCTGGGCCGCGCGGGTGGCCAGGGCGTCGAGGCTGACCTCGACCCCCGGGGCGAGGGCGCCACCGAGGAACTGGCCGTCGGGACCGACGGCGTCGACGTTGGTCGACGTGCCGAAGTCGACGACGACGACCGGCCGGCCACGGCCGTCGGGCCAGCGGCCGAACAGCTCGTGCGCGGCCAGCGCGGTCACGACGCGGTCGGCACCGACCTCGCGCGGATTGTCCACGTGCAGCGGGACGCCGGTGCGCACGCCGGGTCCGATGAGGACGACCGGCACGTCGAGGGAGTCCAGCAGCTGGCGCAGCGCGGGCAGCAGCGCCGGGACGGTGGAGCAGGCCGCGACCCCGGTGATCTCGGTGTCGCGCAGCAGGCCGCGCCACAGCATCCGCAGCTCGTCGGCGGTGGCGCGGGGCGCGGTCGTCACCCGCCAGCAGTCGATGCGATGGTCGCCGTCGAAGGTCGCGAGGACGGTCTGGCTGTTGCCGACGTCGACGGTCAGCAGCACGCGGTCACCGGATCGGGACGCCGAAGTCGCTGCGCTGCTGGTCGGCCGCGCCCGGGACGGGCGCCGAGGGGTCGCCACCGAGCTCCACGATCCGGTTGGCTCCGTCGACGTGCACGACCTTGGGGAGGTAGCTCTTCGCCTCGGTCTCGTCCATGACGCCGTAGCTGATCATGATCACCAGGTCGCCGGGGTGCACGAGGTGCGCCGCTGCCCCGTTGATCCCGATCACGCCGCTGCCGCGCTCGCCGGGGATGACGTAGGTCTCCAGCCGGGCGCCGTTGGTGACGTCGACGATCGCGACCTGCTCACCGGGCAGCAGGTCGGCGGCGTCGAGGAGGTCCTCGTCGATGGTCACCGAGCCGACGTAGTGCAGGTCGGCCTGGGTGACCGTCGCACGGTGGATCTTGGACTTGAGCATCGTGCGCATCATCGGGGCTCTCCCAGCTGGACGGCGATGTTGTCGAGGAGTCGGGTGGTGCCGGCGCGGACGGCGACGAGCAGGCGGGCCGGTCCGGCGGTCGGTGCCGCCCGAGATCTGGATCGGTGAGTTCGAGGTAGTCCTGGAGCAGCGACGGCTCGGTGTCCAGCACCGAACGGGCGGCCGAGAGGACGGCATCCGCTCCTCGCGGCCCGGCGGCCGCTCCGGCGCGCAGCGCGGCCGACACGGTGACGGCGGCGGCCCGCTGCTCCGGCGCGAGGTACCGGTTGCGGCTGGACAGCGCCAGGCCGTCGTCCTCCCGGACGGTCGGCACGCCGACGACCTCGACGCCCAGCGCGAGCTCACGCGCCATGGCCCGGATCAGGGTGAGCTGCTGGTAGTCCTTCTCGCCGAACAGCCCGACGTCCGGGCGGACGAGACCGAAGAGCTTGGCCACCACGGTCAGGACCCCGGCGAAGTGCCCGGGCCGGACGGCGCCCTCCAGCACCGAGCCGAGCGGGCCGGGGTCCACCGCGACGCCGGCGGCGCCGGGCGGGTAGACCTCCTCCACCGGCGGGTGGAAGACCACGTCGGCGCCCTCGTCGGCCAGGGCGGCGAGGTCGGCGTCCCAGGTGCGCGGGTAGCGGTCGAAGTCCTCGCCGGGGCCGAACTGGGTCGGGTTGACGAACACCGAGACGACCACGGTGGCCGCCCGCTCCCGGGCGGCTCGCACCAGCGTCCGGTGCCCCTCGTGCAGCGCGCCCATGGTGGGCACGAGGGCCACGGGGCCGGGAAGGTCGTCGACCAGCTTGCGGAGGTCCGCGACCGTCTCGGCGACGACGGGCCGGCCGGTCACCGCGACCCCGCCGTGTCCTCGTCGAGGTTGCCGGCCAGCAGGTCGAGCAGCGGCGCGGCCTCGTGCTTCCTGAGCCGGCCGGCGGCCAGCGCGCGCTCGGTGGTCCGCTCGGCCATGGCGACGTATGCGGCCACCGACTTCGGCGCCCGCTCGGAGAGGGTCTCGAGGTGGTCGCGCACCGTACCGACGTCGCCACGGCTGACCGGGCCGGTCAGGCCGCGGTCCCCGCGGCGGAGTCCGTTGTCGAGCGCGGCGGTCAGCAGCGGCGCCAGCACCCGGGCGGGGTCGGGGACGCCGGCGCCGCGCAGCATGTCGGCCGCCTCCGCGACGAGGGTGACCAGGTGGTTCGCGCCGGTGACCAGCGCCGCGTGGTACAGCTTCCGGTCCGCCTCGGCGACGAAGAACGGCTCGCCGCCCATCTCCAGGACGAGGGTCTCGGCGACCGCGCGGTGCTCCTCGCGGCTGGTCACGCCGAACGGCACGCCGGGCAGGCGGTCGGCATCCTCGGGAGCGCCGGAGAAGGTCATGGCGGGGTGCAGCGCCAGCGGCAGCACGCCGGCGCGCTCGGCGGGGGTCAGCACGGCGAGCCCGTGCGCGCCGGAGGTGTGGAACGCCAGCTGACCGGCCCGCCAGGCGCCGGTCTCGGCGAGGCCGGCCACCAGACCGGGCAGGGTGTCGTCCGGAACGGCGAGGACGACCAGGTCGGAGGCGGCGACGACCTCGTCGGCGGGGACGAGGGGCACGCCGGGCAGCAGGCGCGCGGCGCGCTCGGCGGAGGCGGCGGACAGCCCGGAGGCGGCGACGACGTCGTGGCCGGCGTCGGCGAGCGCGGCGCCGAGGACGGCGCCGACACGGCCCGCGCCGATGACGCCCACGCGGAGGCGGGCGGGCGCGGTGGCCGCCGGATCGAGTCCGGCGGCGCGATGGGTCCTGCGGCGAGCAGGCATCGGTGCACCTCTCGTTCCAGTCCCTCGCGGGTACCGGACGTCGGGAGCGGCTCCCGTCGTTGGAAGCCGTCGAGCTCGTGCTGGTGGTGCGGTCCTGCAGTGGCGTCGTCCCGCTGCAACCGGCTGTGTCGCGCGGGTGGCACGCCGAAGGCGAGTCTGTGACCGGTTCCGGCCTCCCGCAACGGCTGCGGCATGTGTCGTCGCTCACCCGCCCGTGCGCGACCCCTCGTTCGGGTGGCTCGGCGCGTCCCTACGGTGGGCCGCATGAGGAGCATGGACGGGCGGACGGCGCTGGTGACCGGGGGCAGCCGTGGGATCGGGCTGGCGATCGCGCAGAGTCTGGTCGACCGGGGAGCCCGGGTCGTGGTGACCGCGCGCAAGCCGGAGGCGCTCGCCGAGGCGGTCGAGGCGCTCGGCGGTCCGGAGGTGGCCGTCGCCGTCCCCGGTCACGCGGGCGACGCCGGACACCGTGCCGAGGCCGTCCGCACGGCCGTCGAGACCTTCGGCAGCCTCGACATGCTGGTCGGCAACGTCGGTGTCAACCCGGTCTACGGCCCCATGGTGGACCTGGAGCTCGACGCCTTCCGCAAGATCCTCGACACCAACGTCGTCTCGTCGCTGGGCCTGGTCCAGGAGGCGTGGCGCGCATGGATGCGCGAGCACGGCGGTTCGGTGCTCTTCGTCGCCTCGGTCGCGGGCCTGCGCAGCTCCGAGAACATCGGCGCGTACGGCGTGAGCAAGGCGGCGGTCATCAACCTCACCACCCAGCTGGCGGTGGAGCTCGGCCCCGCGGTGCGGGTCAACGCGGTGGCGCCGGCCGTCGTGAAGACCCGGTTCGCCGGTGCCCTCTACGAGGGGCGCGAGGCCGAGGTGGCCGCGGGGTACCCCGCCGGGCGGCTCGGGGAACCGGCCGACGTCGGGGAGGCGGCAGCCTACCTGCTGGGCGAGGGAGCCGGCTGGGTCACCGGCCAGACCCTGGTGCTCGACGGCGGACGGCTGTCGGTCGGCCGGTAGGGCGTGGTCAGCCCCGGCCGAGCACCCGGGCCAGGACGTCGTCGGGCTCGTCCTCGTCCCGGTAGCGGCGCCGCCGCCGGCCTCCGGCGGTGGGGGCCACCCCGTTCTCGGCGAGGATCTGGTCGAGCCGCTTCTCCTGGCCGGGTCCGGGCCGTCCGTCGGCCGCCGGCTCGTCGCGGACGGCGACCCGGTACCCGCCCCGGTCGTCGATGCGGACCGGGGGCGGACCCGCCGGGACGACCGGCCGCTGCGTGGTCGTGGCGCCGGCGGCCTCGGGCACGGGGCCTTCGTCGTCCCCGCGGCGCCGGCGAGGAGATGCCGCGGCCGGGTCGAGCAGCGAGCGGGCCGCGAGCCACTCCAGGGGCGACGGCGGCTCCTCCGGCGGACGGTCGACCGGCGGAGGGACGGACAGCGGGAAGGCGGAGGTGGCCGGTGGCTGCTCCGTCGACGACCAGAGACGCGGCTCCGACGCCGGCTCCTCGGGCTGGGCGGGCGGCACCGGTGGCGGCCGGTAGGCGGCCACGGACGGCGGCACGAACGCCGGCGGCGGGGCGACGCTGCCGAACGCCGCGGTGGACGGGGCGTCCCAGCGACCCGGCTCGGGCGCCGGCACCGGAGGCCGCGCGGTCGACCGCTCGACCCGCACCTGCTCGAACTGCTGGGTCGGCGGGTGCGGCTCGTCGAGGCGGACGGCCGGCCAGCCGCCGGTCAGCTCCCGCGGGGGCCGGCCTCCTCCCACGAGGATCCGGCATCGAGGGCGCGGCCTGGGGCCTCCAGCCGGTTGGCGTCGCCGGAGAGCCGGCTGGCCTGGGTCCGCATGACGATCCGCTCGACGAGCATCTCGCTGGACAGCTGCTCGGTCAGCTCGGCGCGCAACCGGCCCATGTCGGCGCGCAGCTCGGCGAGCTCGGCCAGCTCCTCGCGCATGGCGGCCAGCGACGCGACGTCGTCGCGCAGGGAGGTCAGCGCGGTGACGTCGTCTCGCAGCGCCGCGACGCGCGCCACCTCGTCGCGCAGATCGGTCAGGGCAGCGATGTCGCCGCGCAGCTGCGCCACCCGGGCGACCTCGTCGCGCAGTCCCGAGAGAGCGGCGATGTCCCCGCGGAGTGCGTCGAGCTCCTCGCGCATGGAGTCCTCGGCCTCGCGGCGCAGCTCGTTCTCGAGCTCCAGCTCGTACTCGCGTCGGGCGGCGACCTCGCGGTCGAGCTCGGTCTCGTAGGCATGGCGCAGCTCGGCCTCGCGGGCCCGTGCGGCGACCCTGTCGGCGGTGCGCCGTCCGGCGGCGTACGTGGCCAGCACGAACGCCCAGGCCACCGCGAGCACCGCGACCTTGAGCAGCTTCGGGTTGTCGGTGAAGAACACCGCGAGCGTCGCGGCCGCCGCGAGGAGGAAGCCGCCGGCCTGGATGAGCGTCCGGGTCGCGGGGGCGCCACGGTGAGGAGCGACGACGTCGTCCTCACGGCGGGGCATGGCCCAAGCGTAGCGGCGGACGCACTCCGAGTCCGGGCAAGGAAACGAGGTGGCTGCGACAGTGGGTGGGTGAGCCTCGACCTGCTCGACTGGCGGCGTCGGGTCGCCGAGCTGTACGCCGCCGCCCGCAGCGCCCGGGATCCCGAACGGGGGTGGCGGACCTGGCGGGACGGCCGTGACGAGCTGTTCGCCGGGCATCCGCAGTCGCCGCTGGGGCCGGAGGTCCGTGGCAGGTTCCGCGGGCTGCCGTACGCCCCGTACGACCCGGATCTGCGTTTCGAGGCCGCGGTGCTGCCGGCCGATGCCACGCGGCTGGCGGTGCCGACCGCGGACGACGGCGTCGTCGCCCTGGAGCGGTTCGCCGCCGTGGAGATCGTCGGTCCCGGCCGGCTGGACCTCTGGTGGGTGAGCGGCTACGGCGGCGGCGTCTTCCTGCCACTGCGGGACGGCACCGCCGGGACGACGAGCTACGGCGGCGGCCGCTACCTGCTGGACACGATCAAGGGCGCAGACCTCGGTGGGGAGGACGGGCGGCTGGTCGTGGACCTGAACTTCGCCTACCACCCGTCGTGCGCCTACGACCCGCGCTGGTCCTGCCCGCTCGCACCGGAGGGCAACCGATCGACCGCGTCGGTCGACGCGGGCGAGCGGCTACCCCCGGCGGCTGGTACTGAGCGGAGTGCCAGGGCGCGGAGAACGCGCCCGTGGCACTCCGCTCAGTCCTGGGCGAGCGCGCCGTCGGAGCTGAAGACCAGGCCCATCGAGACCTCGCCCTGCTGGATGGCGGCCTTGGTGAGCGGTCCGCCGGTGTCGCCGTACTCCCGGAACTCGGCGAACTCGAGACCGTAGGTCTCCTCGAGCCCCGGCTGGCAGTAGGGACGCTCGGGGCACTCGGCGGGGCCGCCCAGGACCAGCGAGCCGTCGTCGCAGGCCTCGGCCAGCTCCGACAGCGTGGTGACGCCGACCTGCTCGGCGAAAGCCGTGGTGACGGCGAAGGCGTTCTGATCGACGGCGTCGGCCGGCTCGCCGAAGGCCAGCCCGGCCTCGGCGGCCAGCGGCTGCAGCGCCTCGAGCGTGGCGTCGACGTCACCGCTGGCGACCTGGTTGGCCTCGTCGCCCTCCAGGAACTCGGTGACGGTGGCGAGGTACTCGGGGAAGACCTGGATCTCCGTACCGGCCTTCAGCGCCTCCAGGTACAGCTCGCGGCTGCCGACCTCCCGGACGGTGGCGTCGAACCCGGCGGCGGTCAGCACGTTCGCGTACACATTGGCCAGCACGACGGATTCGGTGAAACCGGCTCCGCCGACGGCGATGGCGCCGCTGCCCTGCTCGAGGCCCTCGGTCACCCCGCTCTCCTCGACCCAGGCGGCGGCGACGTCCTGGGCGCTCTGCCGCTCGACGTCCACGGCGGCGTTCATGTTCACCAGGTCTTCGGTGGTGAGGACCGCCGAGACGGCGTTCAGCGCCGGCAGGAGCGCCGGCTGCGCCTCGGCGGTGGCCGCGTGCACCGCGGGGATGACGTTGTCGGCGTTCTGCAGCGCCTTGTCGTCCTCGAGGACCACGAGCTGGTCGCCGGGGACAGGGGCGCAGGTTTCGCCCGAGGCCTGGGTCGTGTCGCTGTCGGTGCTGCCGCCGGTGCCGGAGGAACCGGATTCGCCGCAGGCCGCGGTCAGGGCGACCGCGAGAGCCAGGGGAGCGATGATCGAACTGCGTGCGCGCATGGCGTGACGCCCCGCCTTCTGTGTCCCGTGGCGGTGTCTTCCACCACGCGTGTCTGGCGGGAGGACTCCCGCGGAGCACATGCAACCGCGCAGATCGCTTGCGCGCAATCGATCTCCGGCGACGCGTTGCCCTTCCGTTACCGCCGGGACGTCAGAGCGGCATGCCGGAGGCGGTCGGCTCCGGCGTGGCGACAGCCTGCGACCGAGGACGCAGGAACGGCAGGCGCCGCCTCCCGGGCGAGACCAGCCAGCTTCCGACGACGAGGACGAGTTCGGTGAGCAGCGACAGCGCGGCGATCAGGAGGGCGCCGGCGATCAGCAGCCCGTAGTTCTGCTGGCCGAAGCCGAGGGTGATCAGCCGGCCAAGCCCACCGCCGCCGACCAGCGCCGCCAGACCCGCCGTGGCGACGACCTGCACGGCCGCCGTCCGGATGCCGGTCATGACCAGCGGCAGGGCGAGCGGCAGGTCGACGCGGCGGATCACCTGCCCGCGCCGCATGCCCATGGCGCGGGCCGCCTCCCGCACGTCGGGATCGACCCCGCGGAACCCGACGAAGGTGTTGGTGAGGATGGGCGGGAAGGCGAAGACGGCGAGCGCGATGGTGGCCGCGCGGTTGCCGAAGCCGATGTCGCTGACGGCGAAGAGGGTGAGCAGCGCCAGCGTCGGGACGGCGCGGCTGACGTTCGACAGGACGACGACGGCGCCACCGCCGCGCCCGCTGGTGCCCAGCGCGATGCCGATCGGCAGCGCCACCGCCATCGCCGCCAGGACGGCCACCGCGGAGATGGCCAGGTGCACGCCCAGCAGGTCCAGGATCCCGTTGGGCCGCGTCCAGTTGAACGGGTCGTTGAGGTAGACGACGGCCTCGCCGAAGGCGTTCACGACCGGACCGCCCGGGTCCAGGGTGTCAGCAGGCGTTCGACACCGGCGAGCAGCACGTCCGCGGCCAGGGCGAGCAGCACGCACCCGAGGGTGCCGGTGACGATCTGGGCGCGGTAGAAGTTGGCGTTGAAGCCACCGGTGATCAGCTGACCGAGACCGCCGTGACCGACGAGGACCCCCACGGTGACCAGCGCGACGGTCGAGACGGTGGCGATGCGCAGCCCCGCCATGAACGCCGGCAGCGCCAGCGGGAGGTCCACCTGCGCGAACCGGCGCACCGATCCGTAGCCCATGCCCCGCGCCGCCTCCCGCACGTCGTCGGGCACGCCCTGCAGCCCCGCGAGGAAGTTGCGCACGAGGATGACCAGCGAGTACGCCACCAGGCCGATGAGCACGGTGGTCGCCGACAGCCCGGTGAAGGGGAAGATGAAGGCGAACATGGCCAGCGACGGGATGGTGTAGACGATCGTCGACAGCCCGAGGATCGAGCCGGAGAGCAGCCGGCTCCGTCGGGCGAGCAGCGCCAGCGGCAGGGCGATCAGCGCTCCGAGCAGGACGGCGCCGGCGGTGAGCCGGACGTGCTCGCCGGCGTAGCGCAGAATGGTGGACCAGTTCTCGACCACGTAGGTTCCGTCGAACCACGGGTTCGGGGCCTCGTCCGCAGCGAGCACCGGGCCGGACAGCGCGCTCACCAGCGGGCGCTTCCCAGGAGGGTCACCCCGTGGACGCTACTGCGCAGACCGGGCCGTCGGGGAGGCCGTCGGGGAGGCCGTCGGGGAGGCCGCCGACCGGGTCCGGCGCGGCCGAGGAGATCCGGCTCGACGGCGTGAGCAAGGTCTACGCCGACGGCACCGTCGGCGTGGCGGAGCTCGACCTCACCTTCGCCGCCGGCGAGCTGTCGGTGCTGGTCGGCCCCTCGGGCTGCGGCAAGACCACGACGATGAAGATGATCAACCGGATCATCGAGCCGACCACCGGGCGGATCCTGCTCGGCGGCGAGGACGTGACCCGCGTCGACCCCGACCGGCTGCGCCGCCGGATCGGCTACGTCATCCAGAGCGTGGGGCTGTTCCCGCACCAGACGGTGCGGGCGAACGTGGGCACCGTCCCCCGGCTGCTGGGCTGGGACAAGCGCCGCATCCGCGACCGGGTCGACGAGCTGCTCCTGACCGTGGGCCTCGACCCCGCCGTCCACGGCGACCGCTACCCCGCTCAGCTCTCGGGGGCCAGCGGCAGCGGGCCGGTGTCGCGCGCGCCCTGGCCGCCGATCCGCCGGTGCTGCTGATGGACGAGCCGTTCTCCGCGGTGGACCCGGTGGTGCGGGAGCGGCTGCAGTCGGAGTTCCTGCGCCTGCAGCAGGCGGTGCGCAAGACGATCGTCTTCGTCACCCACGACATCGAGGAGGCCGTGCGCATCGGCGACCGCATCGCGGTGATGAGCGTCGGCGGGCACGTCGAGCAGTACGCGACGCCCGCCGAGCTGCTGGGCCGGCCGGCCAACGCGTTCGTCGCCGACTTCGTGGGCGCCGACCGGGGTCTCAAGCGCCTGGCGGTGACCGGCATCGACGCCGCGGACCTGGAGCAGCCACCGGTGGTGCGGCTCGCCCAGACGATGGCCGAGGCCCGGGCCGCGCTGGAGCGCTCCGGCGCCCGGTGGGCCGTCGTCCTGGACGACCTGGGGAACCTGCACGGCTGGCTGTCGGCCGAGCGCGCATCGGGACCGGGCACGGTCGGCACGGCCGCCCGCCGCATGGATGCCTGGGTGCCGGCCGACTCGTCCCTGAAGACGGCGTTCTCGACCATGCTGCAGATGGAGGCGGGCTGGGTCGCGGTGCTCGACGGTGACCGGTTCCTGGGCGTGCTGACCCCGGAGTCGCTGCACGCCGCGCTGCGCCGCTCGGTCGAGGGCTCCGCACCCGAGGTGGCCGGCGCGACCCGCGCCTGAAATCTTCTCCCACGTGGTGTCGAGAACGGCTGGTCGGCTCCGTCCCCGTGGTGCGGCGGCCAGGATGGGCCGCACGGACGAGGGAGATCCACGATGGCCAAGTACCTGCTGCTCAAGCACTACCGCGGCGCACCGGCAGCCGTGAACGACGTACCGATGGACCGGTGGGCGCCCGAGGAGATCGACGCCCACGTGGCCTACATGAACGACTTCGCGGCCAAGCTCCGGGAGTCGGGTGAGTTCGTCGACGGGCAGGCGCTCGCGCCCGAGGGTGCGTGGGTCCGCTACGACGGGGAGGGCCGGCCGCCGGTGACCGACGGTCCCTTCCCCGAGACCAAGGACCTGATCGCCGGCTGGATGGTCATCGACGTCGACTCCTGGGACCGCGCCGTCGAGCTCGCCGGCGAGCTGTCGGCGGCGCCGGGCGCCGGGGGGAAGCCGATCCACGAGTGGCTGGAGGTGCGGCCCTTCCTCGGCGCGCCGCCCCGGGTCACCGAGTGACGGCGTGGACGACTCGCGGCTCCGGGAGCTGATCCCGGACGTGATCGGCGTCCTCGTCCGGCGCGGAGCGGACTTCGCGTCGGCCGAGGACGCCGTCCAGGAGGCCCTGGTCAAGGCCGTCGAGACGTGGCCGACGGACCCGCCGCGGGACCCGAAGGGCTGGCTGGTCACCGTCGCGTGGCGCAAGCGCCTGGACCTGCTCCGCTCCCAGGGGGCTCGCCAGGGCCGCGAGATCGCCTACGACCTGGAGCCCCCGCCGGGACCCGTGCCCTCGGCCGACGACACGCTGAGGCTCTACTTCCTGTGCGCGCACCCGTCGCTGACGTCGAGCTCGGCGGTCGCGCTCACGCTGCGGGCGGTCGGCGGGCTCACCACGCGGCAGATCGCCGAGGCCTACCTCGTGCCGGAGTCGACGATGGCGCAGCGGATCAGCCGGGCGAAGCGGCGCATCGCCGAGGTGTCGCTGGACGAGCCAGGCGACCTGGCGACGGTGCTGCGGGTGCTCTACCTGATCTACAACGAGGGACACTCCGGCGAGGTCGACCTCGCCGCCGAGGCGATCCGGGTGACCCGGCAGCTGGCGGCGGTGGTCGACGACCCAGAGGTCGCCGGGCTGCTCGCGCTGATGCTGCTGCACCACGCGCGCCGCGCCGCGCGGACCGACGCCGCCGGCCGCCTGGTCCCGCACGCCGAGCAGGACCGGACCCGGTGGGACACGGCGATGATCGCCGAGGCCGTGGAGATCCTGCAGGCCGCGCTGGCCCGGGACCGGCTCGGCGAGTACCAGGCCCAGGCGGCCATCGCCGCCCTGCACGCCGACGCCCGGCGGTTCGACGAGACCGACTGGGTGCAGATCGTGGAGTGGTACGACGAACTCGTCGCGCTCACCGACTCCCCCGTGGCCCGGTTGAACCGGGCCGTGGCCGTCGGCGAGGCGGACGGCGCCCCGGCCGGGCTGGCGGCCCTGGCGCAGCTCGACCAGGCACTGCCCCGTTACGCGGCAGCGTCGGCCCACCTGCACGAGAAGGCCGGTCGGCTCGCCGAGGCCGCCGACCTCTACGCCGCGGCGGCACGCGCCGCGTCGAACACGGCCGAGCGCGACCACCTCACCCGGCGGGCCGCACGCCTGCGGCCGGCCGCCCCGGCTGACGGCTGCTAGGCCGACACCCCCGGTGCGGGCTCGTCGTCGGTCGAGGACGGCGGCACGCGGCAGACGGACTCGAGCCAGAGAGCGGCCGCCACCAGCGCCGCGGAGCTGACCAGCCCGATGGCCGCGGTGACGGTGTCCTCACCGGCGGCCTGCAGGCTCCCGACCGCCGGGCCGACGTGCAGGAGCACCCCGCCCCACACGCCGGTGAAGACGGCACCGACGTAGGCGCTGGCCTGCGCCAGCACGGCCAGGCGGGCGACGAGCATCGGCTCGACGGGCCGGACGAACGGCGGCTGAGGTGCCGCTGTCGGCCGGTGGACGGCCGAGCGCGCCTCGCGCTGGGCAGTCAGCCGGATCTTCAGCGTCCGCGCCCCCAGCGCCTCGGCCAGGGCCAGTACGGCCACGGGGGTGGGCAGCCACCACTGCAGCGGCGGCAGCGCGCCGTACACGGCACGCACCACCAGCCATGCGGCCACCGCCAGGCCCACCGCCAGGACGGCCAGGTCGCGGCGCGGGACGGGCCTCAATGCAGGTGCTCCCAGCGGACGACCGATTCCACGTCCTCGCGCGGCAACGCGGCCACCAGGTCGGCGACCCGGCCCCGACCCGGTACCACGGCGGAGGGCTCCAACGTCGCCCACGGCACCAGGACGAACGCCCGCTCGTGCGCACGAGGGTGCGGCAGCGTCAGCTCCGGGTCGTCCGAGAGCACCGGTGTGCCGTCGTCGTCGGTGACGGTGACCACGTCGACGTCCAGGGTGCGCGGCCCCCAGCGGACGTCGCGGGTGCGTCCGGCCGCCTGCTCCAGTTCGTGTGCCCGGGTCAGCCATCCACGGGCGTCGCGCGGACCGCGCACGACGACGACCGCGTTCAGGTAGGCCCCCTGCTCGACCGGCCCCCACGGCGGGGTCTCGTACAGCGTCGAGCGGGCCACCAGCCCGTCGTCCTTGAGGGCGGCGATCGCCGTCCGCAGGGCACCGGCCCGGTCACCGAGGTTCGACCCGAGCGAGAGCACCGCCCGGGTCACGGGAGGATCCGTTTCGTCATGCGTTCGTCGGCCCGTCCCCGGGGCCCGCGGGGAGGGACGGGTCCTTCTGTCGCCGGATCGACACCACGACGTCGCCGAACGGCACGCCCAGGTCGGCGTCGGGCTTGTGCACGGTGATCTCGACGGCGTCGACGAGGGAGTAGCCGAGGCAGACGTCGGCGAGCCGCTGGGCGAGGGTCTCCAGCAGGTCGACCGGCTCGTGCACCAGCGCGGCGTGCAGCCGTTGCGCGATCTCGGCGTAATTCACCGTGACCGTCAGGTCGTCGCGGGCGGCCGCCGGCCGCGTGTCCAGCTCCAGGACGGCGTCGACCAGGAAGAGCTGCCCCTGCTCCCGCTCGCGCTTGTAGACGCCGTGGTGGGCGTGCGCGCGCAGGCCGCGGATCTCGATGCGGTCGGGCCGGACGCTAACCACGGCGCCCCCTGCCCGCTCCGCGGACGGCGGCGACCACGCGGACGGCGTCCACGGAGGCCGCGGCGTCGTGCACCCGCACCCCCCACACTCCCGCCTCGGCGGCCAGCACGGTGGTGGCCAGCGTCGCGGCGTCCCGCTGCTCGGCCGGGCGCGGGTTGGCGTCCGCGTCGGACAGCAGCCGGCCGAGGAACGACTTGCGGGAGGCGCCGACCAGCACCGGCAACCCGAGCCCGACGAGGCGGTCGAGGCCGGCCAGCAGCGCCCAGTTGTGGTCGGCGTTCTTGGCGAACCCGAGGCCGGGGTCGAGCACCAGCTGCTCCGGGGCGACACCCGCGGCCACGACGTCCTCCACCCGGGCGGTGAGCTCGGCGCACACCTCGGTCACCACGTCGCCGTAGCGGGCGGCCGCGTACATCTCGCGACTGTGGCCGCGCCAGTGCATGAGCACCCAGGGGATGCCGGTCTCGGCGACGAGCTCGGCCATGTTCTTGTCGGCCAGCCCACCGCTGACGTCGTTGACCAGCGCGGCACCGGCCTCGATCGCCGCTTCGGCGACCTCCGCGCGCGTGGTGTCCACGCTGGTGCGCACGCCCGCGGCGGAGAGCTCGCGGACCACCGGCAGCACCCGGCGGCACTCCTCGTCGGCGTCCACCCGGTCGGCGCCCGGCCGGGTCGACTCGCCGCCGACGTCGACGTAGTCGGCCCCGGCGGCGTGCATCTGCAGCCCGTGCGCGATCGCCGTCGCGGCGTCGGAGAAGCAGCCGCCGTCGGAGAACGAGTCCGGTGTGACGTTGAGGACGCCCATCACGACGCAGTGGCCGGGGCGTGGGAGGCCGGTCACTTGCCCAGGATGAGGCTCATCGCCTCGCTCCGTGTCGGCGCGTTGTCCCGGAAGATGCCCCGCACGGCCGAGGTGACCGTCGTCGATCCGGGCTTGCGGATGCCGCGCATCGCCATGCAGAGGTGCTCGGCCTCGATGACCACCAGCACGCCGCGGGGCTTGAGCACCTCGTCGAGCGCGTCGGCGATCTGGCTGGTCATCCGCTCCTGGACCTGCGGGCGGCGGGCGTAGACCTCGACCAGCCGGGCCAGTTTGGACAGGCCGGTGACCCGACCGTCGGAGCCGGGGATGTAGCCGATGTGGGCGACGCCGTGGAAGGGCACCAGGTGGTGCTCGCAGGTCGAGTACATCGGGATGTCCTTGACCAGGACCATCTCGTCGTGGTCCTCGTCGAACGTCGTCGCCAGGACGTCGTACGGGTCCTGCCGCAGGCCGGCGAACGTCTCGGCGTAGGCACGGGCGACCCGCCCCGGGGTGTCCCGGAGGCCGGGCCGGTCCGGGTCCTCGCCCACCGCCAGCAGCAGTTCGCGGACGGCCGCGGCCGCGCGCTCCTGGTCGACCTCGCCCGCACGCCGGAGGAGCTGGTCCTCCGGCTCCGCCGGCACCTCGCTCATGCGTCCTCCTCGCTGCCGCTCGTCGGTCGCATTCGCGGCGCTACTGCCTCTCCGCGTGAGCTCGCGAGCTCGCTCACCTCTGGACCGGCGCTCCGACGTCACCCACCGGCGTGGGGTCGGTGGTGGGGCGACCGTTGCCGTTCTGCGCCGCACGCTCGGCGGGCGTGAGCACCGGCGGCTGGTCGGACGGCGTCCGCTTGCCGAAACCGTTGTAGGGCGCGAGCGAGGGGCGCTTGGTGACCGGCGCGCAGATCCGCGCCATGTCCTCCTTGGAGAGCGTCTCCTTCTCGATCAGTTCGAGCACGAGCTGGTCGAGGACGTGCCGGTACTCGACCAGGATCTCCCAGGCCTCGTCGTGGGCGGCCTCGATCAGCGCCCGGATCTCGGCGTCGATGTCGGCGGCGACGGCCTCGGAGTAGTCGGGACGCGAGCCCATGTCGCGGCCCAGGAACGGCTCGGCGTCGGTGCTGCCGTACTTGACCGCCCCCAGCTTGGCGCTCATGCCGTACTGGGTGACCATCGCGCGGGCCATGGAGGTGGCCTTCTCGATGTCGTTGCCCGCGCCGGTGGTGGGCTCGTGGAAGACCAGTTCCTCCGCGGCGCGACCGCCGAGCGCGTAGGCCAGGGTGTCGATCATCTCCGAGCGCGTCTGGGTGTACTTGTCCTCGGTGGGCAGCACGAGTGTGTGCCCGAGCGAGCGCCCGCGCGGCAGGATCGTCACCTTGTGCACCGGGTCGAGGTTGGGCAGCGCGTGTGCCACGAGCGCGTGCCCGCCCTCGTGGTAGGCGGTGACCTTCTTCTCCTTCTCGCTCATCGCCCGCGTCTTGCGCTCGGGGCCGGCGATGACGCGGTCGATCGCCTCCTCGAGGGTCTCGTCGGTGATCAGGGAGCCGTTGGTGCGAGCGGTCAGCAGCGCCGCCTCGTTGAGCACGTTGGCGAGGTCCGCGCCGGTGAAGCCCGGGGTCCGGCGGGCGACTGTCTCCAGGTCGACGTCGGGCGCGAGCGGCTTGCCCTTGGCGTGCACCGCCAGGATCGCCTTGCGGCCCAGCAGGTCGGGCCGGTCGACGGCGATCTGCCGGTCGAAGCGGCCGGGGCGCAGCAGTGCCGGGTCGAGGATGTCGGGCCGGTTGGTGGCGGCGATCATGATCACGCCGCCCTTGACGTCGAAGCCGTCCATCTCGACGAGCATCTGGTTGAGGGTCTGCTCACGCTCGTCGTGCCCGCCGCCCATGCCCGCGCCGCGGTGGCGGCCGACTGCGTCGATCTCGTCGACGAAGATGATCGCCGGGGCGTTGGTCTTGGCCTGCTCGAACAGGTCGCGGACCCGGCTGGCGCCGACGCCGACGAACATCTCGACGAAGTCCGAGCCGGAGATCGAGAAGAACGGCACCCCCGCCTCGCCCGCGACCGCGCGGGCCAGCAGCGTCTTGCCGGTGCCGGGCGGGCCGAACAGCAGCACGCCCTTGGGGATCTTCGCGCCGACGGCCTGGAACTTGACCGGATTGGACAGGAAGTCCTTGATCTCGTGCAGTTCCTCGATCGCCTCGTCGGCACCGGCGACGTCGGCGAAGGTCGTCTTCGGGGTGTCCTTGGTGACCTGCTTGGCCTTGGACTTGCCGAACTGCATGACGCCGCGGCCGCCGCCCTGCATGGAGTTGAACAGCCAGAACAGCAGGAGCAGGAGGATGAGGAACGGCAGGAAGCTGACCAGCAGGCTGACCAGCAGGCTCTCCTGGGTGACGTTCGTGTCGAAGTCGACCGCGCTGGTGTCCCCGGCGCCGGAGACGAGGTCGAACACGTCCTCCGCCGCGCCGATCGGGTAGGACGCCGTGATCTTGTCGGTGCCCTGGACCTCGTTGCGCAGCTCGACGTCGAGCGTCTGCTCCTTGTCGTTGATCGTCGCCGACTCGACGTTTCCCTCGGAGAACTGGGCCAGCAGCGTCGAGGTGGACACCTCGGTGTAGCCGCCGTTGCCGCGGAAGAAGGAGGAGAACGTGAGGGCCAGGAGGACGACGAGGACGACCCAGAACCACACGGAGCGGAAGATCTTCTTACGTTCCATACACCGATGCCGGGCGCCGGGGGCCGGCCTGCCCGTCGACCCTCCTGATCGTCCGGGGACGCCGCCTGCGATCCGGGCGTGGACCCCGGCGCTGGGAGCAGCGTCGTCGGGCTCGACGGTACACCGGGCGGCCTGTGGATCCGCTGTGCGCGCGTCCTGTCTGACCCGCTGGTGGGGTGGACCCCTCCCTCGGTTGATCATCGGCAAATGGCTGGTCGACACGGCCGACGGGGGCCGCCATCCGCCGATGATCAACGGCTCCTAGGCGTAGACCTCGGGCTTGAGGGTGGCGATGTAGGGCAGGTCCCGGTACCGCTCGGCGTAGTCGAGGCCGTAGCCGATGACGAACTCGTTGGGGATGTCGAACCCGATGTACTTCACCGGCACCTCCACCTTCACCGCGTCGGGCTTGCGCAGCAGGGCGCACACCTCCAGCGAGGCGGGGCTGCGTCCGCCGAGGTTCTTCAGCAGCCAGGAGAGGGTCAGGCCGGAGTCGATGATGTCCTCGAGCACCAGCACGTGCTTGCCGGTGATGTCGCGGTCGAGATCCTTGAGGATCCGGACGACCCCGGACGAACTGGTCGCCGAGCCGTAGGAGGAGACGGCCATGAACTCCATCTGGGTGGGCAGCTGGAGGGCGCGGGCGAAGTCGCTCATGAACAGGACGGCGCCCTTGAGGACGCCGACGAGCAGGACCTCCTTGCCGGCGTAGTCGTCGGCGACCTGCGCCGCGAGCTCGCCGATCTTCGCCTGGATCTGCTCCTCGCTCAGCAGCACGTGGGAGATGTCCGGGCCGTACCCGTGGTCGGGACCGAGGGCCCCTGTGGTCTTCACGGACTCGCTCACGGGGAGGGCTCCTCGATCTCGTCGGCTGGGTTCCGCGGGGCGCCGCCCCGGCCGTCGGGGGGCTGCAGCACCAGCCTGCCAGACGCCCGGACCACGCCTGCGCCGCCCGGGAGGTCCACCCGCCCCTGCCCCTTCCAGCGGGCCACGAGCGCGTCGACGGCGTCCAGGTGGACCGCCTGCAGGTCGGGGACGCCGTGGTCGCGCAGCCACAGCCGCAGCACCCGGCGTCGCAGCGCCGGCGGCAGGTGCGCGACGTCGGCGGCGGGCAGCCGGGACGGTCGGGGGGCGGTGGCGGCGAGCGCGTCCAGCGCGTCGAGGTCCTCGCGCAGCATCGCCGCCGTCCGGGCGAGGGCGGGCGCGACGCCGCCCCCGAGCACGTCCTCGAGCAGCGGGAGCACCTCGCTGCGCAGCCGGGCCCGGGTGTAGGCGGGGTCGGCGTTCCACGGGTCCTCCCAGACGGGGAGGTCCTGGTCGGCGCACGCCTGCCGGGCCGTGGACCGCCGGACGGCGAGCAGCGGCCGCCACCAGGTCACGCCGTCGGTCTCCCGTTCCTCGACCATGCCCGCCACCGACCGGGGGCCCGATCCGCGGCCCAGCCCAAGCAGCACCGTCTCCGCCTGGTCGTCGAGCGTGTGGGCCAGGGCCACCCGGGCATCGCACTCCCGGGCGGCGTCGGCGAGGGCGGCGTACCGGGCGGCGCGGGCGGCCCCCTCGGGGCCGCCCTCGGCGCCGACCTCGGCCGTGCGGACGAGCACCGGGGTCAGGTCCAGTCCCCGGAGCAGCTCCGCCGTCCCCTCGGCCCGCTCGGCGGACCCGGCCTGCAGGCCGTGGTCGACCGTCACGCCGCCGATCCGGACGCCGAACGCGCGTCCCTCGAAGGCCAGGGCGGCCGCGAGCGCGACGGAGTCGGCTCCCCCGCTGCACGCCACGAGCACCGGCCGCGTCGACTCGAGCAGGCCGGAGCGCACGGCGTGGCGGAGGACGGCCACCGCCCGCGGCGGGCCGGCCATGCCCTGCCCGCCCGCCCGTCAGGCGATGGCCGGGCGGCCGAGCACCCGCTCCACCCAGGTCGCCGGTGCGGTGAGCTCCTCGACGCGGGGCAGGTTGTGCGGCCCGTCCCACACCCGGTTGAAGCCCTCCATGCCGACGAGGTCGATGACGCCGCCGACGAAGACCCGGCCCTCGGCGTACTGCTTCATCTTCTGCTCGAGCCCGAGCATGCGGCGCAGCACGCGGTCGAGCGGGCCGCGGCCCTTGCGGCGCTGCGCGAACCGCTTGCGCAACGTCTTCACCGTCGGCACGACGTCCGGCCCCACGCCGTCCATCACGTACTCGGCGTGCCCCTCCACCAGGCTCATCACGGCGGTGACCCGGTCGAGGACGGCGCGCTGCTCGGGCGCGCGCACGAGTGCCAGCAGCCCCTCGGACTCCCCCTCGCCCCCGCGGACCGCGTCGGCGACGCTGCGCAGCACGTCCTGCAGGCGCTCGCGGAGGACCTCGGAGCTGAGGTCGGTGGCGTCGACGAACTGGGCGATCTCGGCCTCGAGATGCCCCTTGAGCCACGGGACGGCGGTGAACTGCAGCTGGTGCGTGACCTCGTGCAGGCAGACCCAGAGCCGGAAGTCGCCCGGGTCGACGCCGAGCTTCCGCTCGGTGGCGACGATGTTCGGGGCGACCAGCAGCAGCCGGCCGCCGGTGCCGAACACCTCGTACTGGCCGAGCACGCGGGAGGAGAGGAAGGCCAGCAGCCCGCCGGCCTGCACGCCGGTGGCCCGCGAGCCGATGGCGGTGGCCAGCGGGCCGGGGCGGGTGTCCTGCTTCTCGGTGAGCGCCTGCACCAGCGGGTCGAGCAGCGCCGCCATCCCGCTGGTGTTGGCGTCCACCCAGCCCGGCCGGTCGACGACGGCGACCTCGGGGACGATCCCGCCCGGCGCGGGATGCAGCCCGGTGAGCCCCTCGACGTGGGCGACGGCGACGGCGGCCTTGTCGTGCAGGTCGCGGACGACGGCAGCGGCCTCCTCGCGGGTGGTCGAGGGGCCGGCGGCCATCAGCTTCCGGGCGGTGCGACCCGCGAGGTTCCAGTCGACCAGGGAGGCGCTGCTCATCGCCTCACGGTACGCGGCGCGGCGCTCGTGCCCGGCGCTCAGCGGCAGCCGCAGCTGGCCAGCGAGGCGGCGACGTCGTCCAGGGCGTCCTCGGCGGCCTGCTCGCTCTGGGAGCCGTCGGCGACCACCGCGAAGGCGAGCAGCCGGCCGTCGAGGGTGACGACGGTGCCGGCGAGGGCGTGCACGCCCTGCAGCGTGCCGGTCTTCGCGCGGACGGTGCCGGGCGCGGTCTCGGCGTCCCCGCGGTCGAACAGCGTGCCGTCGTACCCGGCGACCGGCAGCCCCGACAGCAGCGCCGAGGCACTGCCGAGGGTGCCGTCCGCGGCCGCGGTGACGACGGCGGTCAGCACCGAGGCGGGAACGCGGTTCTCGCGGGAGAGGCCGCTGCCGTCGGCGAGGGAGACGCCGGTGACGTCGATGCCGGCCGCGGACAGCGCCTCGGTGGTGGCCTGGGCGCCGCCGGCGAAGCTGGCCTCCTTGTCGCGGGCCAGCGCGACGTGCCGGGCCAGGGCCTCGGCCAGCATGTTGTCCGACTGCGACAGCATCTGTTCCACCAGTCGCCCGACGGGGGCCGAGGAGACGGTGGCCAGCGTCTGCGCACCGGCCGGCGCCTGCCCGAGGACGACGGCGGCGTCGGGCGCCCCGAGGGCATCGGCGAGGGCGGCTCCGGCGTCCAGGCCGGGCTGGCCGCTGCGGGCCAGCGAGCCCGGGCTCAGCCGGGCGCCGTCGACGGCGGTGGCGGTGACCGGGGCCGCGTAACTGGACGGCGCGTCGCCGGCGCCCCAGCCGCTGGCGGTGAGCGGACCGCTGAACAGCGAGCTGTCGACGACCACGCGGGTGACGGGGGTGCCGGCGGGCAGCGCGGCCGTCACCTGGGTGGCCAGGTCGGCGACGGTCGGCGCACCCGGGTAGGTCTGCGAGGGCGCCGTCCGGGAGAGGGTGAGGTCCCCGCCGCCGACCAGGACGACCTCGCCGGGGCTGGCACCGGCGACGACGGTGGTCTCGAACGTCTCGGCGGGGTCGAGCGTGGTGAGCGCGGCCGCCGCGGTGAGCAGCTTGGCGGTCGACGCGGGGGTCGCGGGGTCGGCGGCGTCCAGGTCGAGCAGCGACTCCCCCGTGGCGACGTCGACGACCTGCGCCGAGACGCCGGTGCCGAGGCCGGGTGCGGTGAGCAGCGGGGTCAGCTGTCCGGCGAGGACGGCGGGGTCGGGGGCGGGCGCGTCGGCGGACAGGGACGCGAGGACCGGGACGGCGTCGCCGAGCTCGGGCAGCTCCGCCTCGGGGATGGCCACCGCCTCGCTGCCGCCGTCGTCGTCGTTCCCGCCGAGGAGGACGCCGACGCCGACGACCCCGCCGACGAGCAGCAGGACCAGGCCGACGACGCCCATGGCGAGGCGCCGACGGAACCGCCCGGTCTTCGCCCGGACGATCGTCGAACCGGTCGACGCGATGGTGCCCACCCCCAAGAAAGACCTCCGCCGAGTACGCGGAGGTCGCCGTAGGTCACACTAAGCGCGTGCAGTTCGACGTGACGGTAGAAATCCCGAAGGGCCAGCGGAACAAGTACGAGCTGGACCATGTGACCGGACGCATCCGCCTGGACCGGATGCTCTTCACCTCCACCCGCTACCCGGCGGACTACGGCTACATCGAGAACACCCTCGGCATGGACGGCGACCCGCTGGACGCGCTGGTGATCCTCGACGAGCCCACGTTCCCCGGCTGCCTGATCACCTGCCGCGCCCTCGGCATGTTCCGCATGACCGACGAGGCGGGCGGCGACGACAAGGTGCTGTGCGTGCCGGCCACCGATCCGCGGATGGCCCACCTCACCGACATCAATGACGTCCCGGAGTTCGACCGGCTGGAGATCCAGCACTTCTTCGAGACCTACAAGGACCTCGAGCCGGGCAAGTCGGTCGAGGGCGCCGAGTGGGTCGGCCGCGGCGAGGCCGAGGAGGAGATCCTGGCCTCGCTGGAGCGCGCGAAGACCGACGCTCCGCACCACTAGGCAGGGATGATCAGCGACTTCCCGCTGGTCCGGCGGGCCTCGAGGTCCGCGTGCGCCCGGGAGGCGTCGGCGAGGGGGTAGCGCCCGCCGATGCGCACGTCGAGGGCACCGCTGCGCACCTGCTCGAACACGTCGGCCGCGCGCTCCAGGAAGCCCGGACGGTCGGCGACGTAGGTCGCCAGCGTCGGGCGGGTCAGGAACAGCGAGCCGCCCTGAGCCAGCCGCATCGGGTCGACGGGCGGCACGGCGCCGCTCGAGGCACCGAAGAGCGCCAGCGTGCCCAGCGGCGCCAGACAGGCGAGGCTGGCATCGAAGGTGGCCTGGCCGACGCCGTCGTAGACGACGCGGACTCCCCGCCCGCCGGTGAGCTCGCGGACCCGCTCGACGACGTCCTCGTGGTCGTACCGCACGACCTGCACGGCGCCGGCCGCGCGGGCCAGCCGCGCCTTCTCGTCGGTCGAGACCGTGCCGATGACGCGGGCGCCCCGGCCGGCCGCCATCTGGGTGAGCAGGAGCCCGACGCCGCCTGCGGCCGCGTGCACCAGGACCTGGTCGCCGGCCTGCACCGGGCAGGTGCTGGTGCAGAGGAACTGCGCGGTGACCCCCTGCAGCAGCACGGCCGCGGCCTGCTCGGTGGTCACGCCGTCCGGGACGGGGACCACGCGATCGGCCGGCACGACCGCTCGCTGGGTGTAGCCGGTGCCGTTGACCATGGCCCACGCCACCCGGGCGCCGGGGCGCAGGTCGACGTCCGGACCGACGGCCCGCACGGTGCCGGCGCCCTCGCAGCCGGCGACGAACGGCAGGTCCATCGGGTACCGGCCCTCGCGCTGGTAGACGTCGATGAAGTTGACGCCGGCCGCCTCGACGTCGACCAGGAGCTCGCCCGGGCCGGGCTCCCGCTGCTCGCTGTCCCGGAGCTCGAGGACCTCCGGTCCACCCGTCCGCCCGACCATCACCGACTGGACCACGTGCTCCTCCTCCGCGCGCCGTTGCCGGGGAGGCTGCCACCTGCGGCGCGGACGACGACGAGCGGCCCCCACCTCCGCGGAAGTCGAGGGCCGCTCGTCGGTGCGGGGCTCAGCCCGCGCGGGTCAGCGCCGCGGTGTCCACCCGGCCGAAGACGTCGACGACCAGGTCGGTGACGTCGGCGGAGTGCACGGACTGCGTCACGTCGAAGAACAGCGGGATGACCGGCATGTCCTCGAGGACGACGTCCTCCGCCCGGTTGTAGAAGCCGATCGCCTCCTCACCGGTGGGGGCCGCGTTGCCCTCGGCCAGCAGCGCGTCGAACTCCGGGTTGCTGTAGAACGCGAAGTTGGCTCCGGCGCCGGTCGCGTACAGCGGCTCCAGGAAGTTCTGCGGGCTCGGGTAGTCCATCGACCAGCCCATGCGGAACGGCCCGGTCATGCCCTGGGTGCCCAGCAGCGGCCCGTACTCCGGCGGCGCCAGGTCGCCCTTCAGGACGTACTCGACGCCGAGGTTGGTGCGCAGCTGGTTGCCGACCGCCTGCATCCAGGCCTCGTTGCCGGCGCCGGCGTTGAACCACAGCTCGATCGGCTGCGACCGGTCGAAGCCGGCCGCGTCGAGCAGCTCGTTGGCCCGGTCGACGTCCAGGACGCAGTAGTCGCAGGCGGCGTCGCGGTGGCCGTCTACGGCGGCCGGGACCAGGGAGTCGGCGGCCTCGCGGGTGCCGGAGAAGATGTTCTCGGTGATCGCGTCCCGGTCGATGGCCAGCGACAGCGCCTGGCGGACCCGCGGGTCGGCGTAGCGCTCCTGATAGAGCGGCAGGCCGAGGAAGGTGAAGCCGGAGGCCGCGGTCTCGACGAACCGGCCCGCGAACTCGTCCGTGGCGGTGCCGGCGGCGTCGGCCGGGATGCGCGGGAGGACGTCCAGCTCGCCGGCCAGCGCCTCGGTGTAGGCGGTGTCGGTGTCGGCGTAGACCCGGAACTCCAGCGCCTCGACCGAGGCGGCCCGCTCGCCAGCGAATTCGTCGTAGGCGCGGACCGTGAGGCCCTCGCCCTGGACGAACGCGCCGACCGCCTCGAACGGCCCGTTGCCGACCGGGCGGGCGCCGAAGGCCTCGGGGTCGTCGAAGAAGGACTCGGGCAGCGGGAAGAACGGGTTGTAGCCCAGCGTCACGGGGAACTGCGCGAACGGCGCGACCAGGGTCACGGTGAAGGTGGTGTCGTCGACCACGGTCAGCCCGCTGAGCTCGCGGGCGGCGGGCTCGCCGGTCGGGTCGCCGGCGTCGTCGGTCGGGGCCTGCAGGTCGCCGTAACCCTCGATGTTGGCGAAGAAGTAGGAGCCGGCCTGCGCGTTCGGGCTGTAGGCCGTGTGGTTCCAGGCGTCGACGAAGGACGCGGCGGTCACCGGGGACCCGTCGTGGAAGGTCCAGCTGTCGTGGAGAGCCACCGTCCAGGTGACGTTGTCGTCGGACGTGACGGACTCCGCCACGCCGGTGTAGCTGACCGCACCGTCGGCGTCGTACTCGACGAGCCCGGTCCACAGGGACTCCAGGACCTGGGCGCCGTACTCCTCGACGGTGTTGCCGGGGACGAGGGGTGCACCCGGCTCACCGATGGCGATGCTGACCGGGTCGAGCGTGTTCTCGTCGCCGCTCCCGGGCGTGGCGCAGCCGCTGAGCAGCACGGTGCCGGCGAGCGCTGCGAACGCCAGGCGCGAGGGGCGCTTGTTGCTAGTCATCGTCGTGCCTTCCCGGGGCCGCCATGTTCCGGCGCCCGCGGACGTGGAGCGGCGCGGCAGCGGTCGCAGCCGGACTCACCGATCTCCACCAGGCAAGTCGGCGTCCCGGGGGCCGGACTGGATGGAGACGTCCGTCACGCTCTCCGGGCGAGGGAACTCTGACCGACCGGCCGGAAGGCTGAGGAAGGTGGAGGAAGGTGGAGCCGCCTGTCGGAATCGAACCGACGACCTTCTCATTACGAGTTCGCAGGGGCGGGGTCCGGGGTGGTCCGCTGACGTACGGACTTGCAGGTCAGCCGGGCGAGGCGGTCTGGGGCGGACGGCTGCGGATAGCCGTGGACGGCCCGCGATGGCACACACGCTGGCACACGGCATGGCCCTCCAAGAGAAAGGGGAAGAGGGAGCGAGATGCCGCTCTGGCCGCCGCCATGGGTGCGGTGCTGAGGCAATCGGAAGGCGCGACTCCAGCCTGATTGGGCGGTTGGCAGGGCAAGTAGTTCCCAAAGAAGTCAGCCGTCTAAGCTGACCGTGCGGCTTCGATTCCTGTCACTCGCTCCGGATACCAAGTCGCGGGACACGGTTCGCAGGTGTCTCGCGACATTGCGTCCGGTCAACGACCGCCCAGGTGCGAGGGGCTGTTCGACCTCGTCGTCCTCGTCGATCAGCAGCCGTTCGGCACGGGCATCGACGGCACCCTTGACCGCTTCCTCGCGCTGACGCGACCCAGCGCCTCGTCGTCCTAACTAGTGACCGACGGGGTGGCCGGGGTCAGCCGCCCAGAACGGCCAGCACCTGACGGCGGATCTCAACGTCCTCGCGTGCGGTGACGACGACGGTGCGCGCGGTGGCGCCCGGCGTGCTGATGTCCCCGTCGGTGGTCGTGGCCTCGTTGAGGTCGGCGTCGACACCCAGCCCGAGGTGGCCCAGCTCCGCGGCCACGGCCTCGCGCACCTGCCAGGAGTGCTCGCCGACGCCGCCGGTCATCACCAGCAGGTCGAGGCCGCCGGTCGCAGCGGTCATCGCCGCGGTCTCCCGCACCAGGCGGTGCAGGTAGACGTCGAAGGCCAGCGCGCAGTCGGTGTCCCCGGCGGCTCGGCCGGCGAGCACGTCGCGCAGGTCGCCGTCGGTGCCGCTGAGTCCCTTGAGCCCGGCGTGGTGCTCGAAGACGTCGCCGAGCTCCTGCTCGGGGACGTGCCCGTGCTCGAGCAGCCAGAGCACCAGCCCGGGGTCGACGGTGCCGGGCCGGGTGTTCATGACCAGGCCGGCCAGCGGCGTGAAACCCATCGTGGTGTCGACCGAGACGCCCCCGCGCACCGCCGTCAGCGACGCCCCGGCACCCAGGTGCGCCGAGACGATCCGCAGCTCACTGGCCGGCCGGCCGACGAGCTCCGCCGCCCGGCGCACCGCGTAGGCGTGCGACAGGCCGTGGAAGCCGTACCGCCGCAGCCCCCACCGCTCGTTCCACTCGCGGGGCAGGGCGTACGTGCGGGCGGCTGGCGGCAGGGTGGCGTGGAAGCCGGTGTCGAAGGCGGCCACCGCCGGTACCTCGGGCAGCAGGTCGCGCACCGCGCGGACCCCGGCCAGGGCGCGGGGGTTGTGCAGCGGCGCGAGGTGGCTGATCGAGTAGAGGTAGGCGACCAGCAGGTCGTCGACCCGCGCGGCCCCGCCGTACCGGGGCCCGCCGTGCACCACCCGGTGCCCGACCGCGTCGACCGGGCCGCAGCCGGCGAGGAACTCCTCCAGCGGGGCGAGGTCGCCCTCGCCCCGCCAGTGCTCCACGGTCGTGGCCGCGGTGACCGAGCCGTCGGCGTCCGTGCGGGCCAGCTTCAGGCTGCTGGACCCGGTGTTGACGACGAGGACCCTCACGCCTCGGGCTCGCGGATCGGGTCGGCGCCGGCGGTCTGCGGCCCGGCGTCGGGGGCCCACTGCCAGTTCCGGATCTCCGGCAGGTCCTCGCCGTGGGTGCGGACGTACTGGCGATGCTCGGTGATCATGTCGCGGAGCCGGTCGCGGGCGTGGGCGCCGACGGTGCGCAGCCGCGGCACCCGGTCGATCACGTCGATGGCCAGGTTGTAGCGGTCGATCCGGTTCATGACGCAGATGTCGAAGGGTGTCGTCGTCGTGCCCTCCTCGACGTAGCCGCGCACGTGGAAGTTGGCGTGGTTGGTGCGCCGGTAGGTCAGCCGGTGGATCAGCCACGGGTAGCCGTGGTAGGCGAAGATCACCGGCCTGTCGGTCGTGAAGTAGGCGTCGAACTCCCGGTCCGACAGCCCGTGCGGGTGCTCCCGGTCGTCCTGCAGCCGCATCAGGTCGACCACGTTCACCACGCGGATGCGCAGGTCGGGGAACCACCCCCGGAGGATCTGCACCGCGGCCAGGGTCTCCATCGTCGGCACGTCACCGGCGCAGCCGAGCACCACGTCCGGATCGGCGCCGGCGTCGGTGCTCGCCCACGGCCAGATGCCGATGCCCTTCGTGCAGTGCTCGACGGCGGAGTCGATGTCCAGGTACTGCAGCGCCGGCTGCTTGCCGGCGACGATGACGTTCACGTACTGCCGGGTGCGCAGGCAGTGGTCGGCCACCGAGAGCAGCGTGTTGGCGTCCGGCGGCAGGTAGACCCGGATGACGTCGGCCTTCTTGTTGACCACGTGGTCGATGAAGCCCGGGTCCTGGTGGGAGAAGCCGTTGTGGTCCTGCCGCCACACGTGCGAGGTGAGCAGGTAGTTCAGCGAGGCGATCGGCCGCCGCCACGGGATGCCGTTGGTGGTCTTCAGCCACTTGGCGTGCTGGTTGAACATCGAGTCGACGATGTGGATGAACGCCTCGTAGCAGGAGAAGAACCCGTGCCGGCCGGTGAGCAGGTAGCCCTCCAGCCAGCCCTGGCAGATGTGCTCGGAGAGCACCTCCATGACCCTGCCGTCCGGCGCGAGGGAGTCGTCGCCGGGCAGCCGCTCCGCCATCCACGCCCGGTCGGTCACCTCGAGGACGGCACCCAGCCGGTTGGAGTTGTTCTCGTCCGGGGCGAAGACGCGGAACGTGGTCCTGTTCTCCCGCATGACCTCGCGCAGGAACTCACCGAGCACCCGGGTCGACTCCACCGCACCGGTGCCGGGTGCGTCGACCGGCACCGCGTGGTCGCGGAAGTCCGGCATCCGCAGGGGCTGCAGCAGCTTCCCGCCGTTGGCGTGCGGGTTGGCGCTCATCCGCCGCTCGTGGGCGGGGTGCAGGTCCCGGACGGCGGGCACCGGGGCGCCGTCGTCGTCGAACAGCTCCTCGGGCCGGTAGCTGCGCAGCCACTCCTCGAGCACCGCCCGGTGGCGGCGTCCTCCCGCGCGTTCTTGAACGGCACCTGGTGGGAGCGCCAGCTGCCCTGCACCTGCAGGCCGTCCACGACGTCCGGGCCGGTCCAGCCCTTGGGCGAGGCCAGCACGATCATCGGCCACCGCGGGCGCTCGGCGACCCCCTCCTCGCGGGCGCGGCGCTGGATCTCGGCGATCTCGTCGAGGCAGCGGTCGAGGGTCGCGGCGAACCGCTGGTGCATGTCGGCGGGGTCGTCGCCCTCCACGAGGTACGGCGCGTGGCCGTACCCGCGCATCAGCTCCATCAGCTCCCCGCGGGGGATGCGGGCCAGCACGGTGGGATTGGCGATCTTGTAGCCGTTGAGGTGCAGGATCGGCAGGACAGCGCCGTCGGTGACCGGGTCGGCGAACTTGTTGGCGTGCCAGCTGCCCGCCAGCGGGCCGGTCTCCGCCTCGCCGTCACCGACGATCGCGGCCACGACCAGGTCGGGGTTGTCGAAGGCGGCGCCGTAGGCGTGGGTGAGCGCGTACCCCAGCTCACCCCCTCGTGGATCGAGCCGGGCGTCTCCGGCGCGACGTGGCTGGGGATGCCACCCGGGAAGGAGAACTGGGTGAACAGCCGCCGCATCCCCGCGCCGTCCTGGGAGACGTCCGGGTAGTAGTGGCTGTAGGTGCCCTCCAACCAGGCGGCCGCGACCGGGCCGGGGCCGCCGTGGCCGGGGCCCATCACGTAGATCATGTCCAGGTCGCGCGCCGTGATGGCCCGGTTGAGATGGGCGTAGACGAAGTTCAACCCCGGCGTGGTGCCCCAGTGGCCCAGCAGCCGCGGCTTGATGTGCTCGGGCCGCAGCGGTTCGCGCAGCAGCGGGTTGTCCATCAGGTAGATCTGGCCCACCGACAGGTAGTTCGCCGCCCGCCACCAGGCGTCAAGTGCGGCCAGTTCTTCGCCGGAAAGCGGATCTACCGACTCAGAGGTTCGGGAGACCTTCGCCACCTCAGTCACCACCCCGCGCAGGCTCGCCCGTTGTCCGTCGCGTGCCACCCACAAAGGTCGTGCATCCCTCCGCGGGTGACCGAACGGCAGACTCTGGTCGTGGCGTCATGATCAGTTCACCTCGGCGACTCCGCAGCGCGCTCGTCCATGAGAGTGCCCGCGCGTCGGGACGCCGGTCCGGCGAGAAGCACCGGGATGGTCGCGCGTCGCGTCAGTGATTCGGCGACGCTGCCCAGTAGCCGGTGGGACAGCCCCCGGCCGCGGCGGCCGATGACGACGGCATCAGCCTCCTCGACCTCGGCGGCTTCGAGCAGCACGAGGTCCGGTTGGCCGCAGAGGACCTCGAGCACGGGCGCGGGTCCGTCCGGTGGGAGCCATCTGGCCCGTTCCGCGAGCAGGTCGTGCCACTTCTGCTGCCCGGTGTCGTCGCCGAACTCGCCGATGCTCGGGTCGGCGACGGCTGCCAGGACGATGCGTGCGTGTGCCGGCCCGAACAGCGCCGCAACGTCGCGCACGGCCCGGTCGGACTCCGCCGAGCCGTCGACACCCACGAGAACGACCACCTTGCCCGCGGGAACCGCACCCTCGGCGGACGTGCGCTCGAGCACCCGGCTGCCCCGACGGCCACGTTCGATCGCGATGGGCACGAACAGCGGCCCGAGGACGGCTCCGAGGAAGTACCAGGCGCCATCGCGGTATCCGTGCCGGCCGAGGAACACGAGCGCAGCCCCGAGCCCGACCATCGACCAGAGCAGCACGACGAGGATCACGAACAGCACGGTCGGCATCTGCGCGTCCTCCCGAGGTGGACAGGTCGCATCCACCCTCGTCCGCCGGCCACCAGCTGCCCAGGGTCGACGGTCGCCGAACCGCGGGACGAACGCCCCGGACCTGCCCTGGTGACGGCGGGACCGGACAGCTGAGGGCCGGACGACCCTGCGTTCGGTCCTGAGCTCCGGGACGAAGGTCCCTCCCCCGGCACAGCGGCCGCCGACGAGGCTGAGTCATGGCTTCGCCGGAACGGACGCTCCGCCCACCTGCGCGCGGCGAACACCACGAACTGCCGGTGCACGAGATCGTGCTGCTGCTCGAGACCGACCACGAGCGCGGTCTGGGTCGCGACGAGGCTGCCCTCCGGCTGAAGCTGGAGGGCCCGAACGCGCTTCCCCGGGTCCATCGCCGGGGTCCGCTGGTCCGCTTCCTCGTGCAGTTCCACCATCCACTGATCTACGTGCTGCTGGCCGCCGCGGTGGCGACGCTGCTCCTGGGAGAGGTGGTCGACGCCGGCGTCATCCTCGCCGTGGTGCTGATCAACGCGGGCATCGGCTTCGTGCAGGAGGCGCGCGCGGAACAGGCCCTGAAAGCCCTCATGGCGATGGTGCGCACCCAGGCCACCGTCGTCCGGGACGGGGTGCGGCACCGGATCGCGTCCGAGGACCTCGTCCCCGGCGACCTGGTGGTCCTGGAGACCGGGGACCGGGTGCCCGCAGACCTGCGGTTCGTCACCGTGCACGAGCTGCAGATCGACGAGTCGGCCCTCACCGGGGAGTCGGTGCCGGTGGAGAAGCTGCCGGTGGCGCTGCCGGCCGAGACCGCGCTGGCCGATCGGGCCAACATGGCGTACTCGGGTGGCCTGGTCACCCGCGGTCGCGGCCACGGGATCGTGGTGGCCACCGGTGCCGACACCGAGATCGGGCGCATCCATCGGCTCGTCGGTGAGGCGGAGGTGCTGCAGACCCCGCTGACCCGCAAGATCGGCCGGTTCAGCCGGGCGCTGACCGTGATCATCCTGGGGCTCGCGGCGCTGGCCTTCGCGCTCGGGACCGTACGCGGTGAGCCGGTCGACGAGATGCTCACCGCGGCGGTCGCGCTGGCCGTCGGTGCCATCCCGGAGGGACTGCCCGCGGTGGTGACGATCACCCTGGCGATCGGGGTGGCACGGATGGCGCGCCGGCGGGCGATCATCCGCCGGCTACCGGCGGTGGAGACCCTGGGCAGCACCACGGTGATCTGCACCGACAAGACCGGGACGCTGACGGCCAACGCGATGACGGTCACCACCATCGTGGCCGGCGGGCGGCACCACCCGGTGACCGGGACCGGCTATGCCCCCGAGGGCCAGGTCCTCGACGACGGCGGCGCCGCCGACCTGGACCTTCTCCCGGCGCTGCGGGAGTGCCTGGTTGCCGGAGCGCTGTGCAACGACACCCACCTGACCGGGGTCGCCGGGCGACGCGAGGTGGCCGGGGACCCCACCGAGGCAGCGCTGCTCGTGGCGGCGGAGAAGGGCGGCCTCGACCCCGCCCGGCTGAGGAGGCGGTCGCCCCGCGTGGACGCGATGCCCTTCGACTCCGACCGCCGGTACATGGCCACGCTGCACCCGGACGAGTCCGGTCGGGTCGTCGGCTACATCAAGGGGGCAGTCGAGCGGCTACTGGCCATGGCCCCGCACGAGCTCCACCGCGACGGCTCGCTGCTCGCCGTCGACGCCGACGCAGTGCACGCCCACGCGGACGAGCTGGCCGGGCGGGCGCTGCGGGTTCTGGCGATCGGCCGGGTCGAGCTGCCGGCGGGCACGACCGGGCTGACCGAGCAGGTGCTCGATGGCCGGGTCACGCTGCTGGGTCTGCAGGCGATGTTCGACCCGCCGCGACCGGAGGCGATCACCGCGGTGTCCGCCTGCCGGGAGGCCGGCATCGAGGTCAAGATGATCACCGGCGATCACGCCGGCACCGCCCGCGCCATCGCGGAGCGTTTCGCCCTCGGGCACGGCGGCATCCCCACCGTCGTCACCGGCACCGAGCTGGCGGCCTGCCCGGACGAGAACCTCCCCGACCTGGTGGCCGGCACGACGGTGTTCGCCCGGGTGAGCCCGGAGCAGAAGCTGCGCCTGGTGCGAAGCCTGCAGGCCTCCGATCACGTGGTGGCGATGACCGGCGACGGCGTCAACGATGCCCCCGCGCTGCGGCGCGCCGACATCGGCGTGGCGATGGGCGAGGGCGGGACCGAGGTGGCCAAGGAGGCCGCCGACATGGTCCTCACCGACGACAACTTCGCCTCCATCGAGGCCGCCGTGGAGGAGGGCCGCGGCGTCCTCGACAACCTGCGCAAGTTCATCACCTTCATCCTGCCGACCAGCATCGGACAGGGACTGGTCATCCTGGCGGCGATCGCGCTGGCGACCACGCTGCCGATCCTGCCGGTACAGGTGCTGTGGGTGAACATGACCACCGCCGTGGCTCTGGGCCTCGTGCTGGCTTTCGAACCGCCGGAGGCTGGAGTGATGCGCCGCCCACCGGTGCCGCCGTCACGCCCGCTGCTGACCCGTTCCCTCGCCGGCCGGATCGCGCTGGTCTCAGCTCTCATGCTGGTCGGCGCTTTCGGATTGTTCGAGTGGTCGCTCGGCCAGGGGAACTCGGTGGCGGTCGCCCGCACTGTCGCGGTCAACGTGTTCGTCGTCGTGCAGGTCGCCTACCTTCTCAACTGCCGGTCGCTGGACCGGCCCATGTGGCGGGTCGGGCTGTTCAGCAACCGCTGGGTGCCGGCCGGCCTCACGGCGATGCTGGGCCTGCAGCTGCTGTTCACCTACGCGCCGTGGATGAACGGCCTGTTCCACAGCGCCCCGATCGACCCCACCTGGTGGGCGTTGATCACCGCCGTCGGGATTGTCGTGTTCGCGGTTGTCGAGGTCGAGAAGTGGCTGCGCCGTGCACGGCACCCGCGGCGGGCGGCACCCACCGGCCCCGCACCCTGCCCCGGCGCCGGCTACCGGGAGGCGCCATGACTGACGTGCGCGTGCAAGCCGAGCGACTGCAGGGGATCGGCTGGCGCTACAGCCTGCCCGCGGACCAGGGCAGACAGGTCGTGGTCGTGGTGGAGGACCGAGGTCCCACGCACCTCGTCCTCGTCGACCCCCGGCTGGACGAACCGCTGACGACCGTCCGGCTACCTGCCGAGCACGCGTCCGTGCTGGCGGCACTGCTCACCGGGGCGCGCTTCACCCTCGAGACCGCCCAAGCCGTTCCCACGACGACGCCAGATCAGGCAGAGGTCGTCGTCGAGACGGTGACGATCGCCGGCGGCTCGGCGGCGCTGGGCTTGGCCCCCGGCGACATCGTCCGACGGCTGGGCCCGGACGCAGCTCTGCTCGGTGTGATCTGCGATGCGACCCCGCAACTGGTCGAGACCGACGAGGGCCGAAGCGTCCAAGCCGGCGACAAGCTCGTCGTCGCCGCCCGCCGCAGCCGCCTGGATCAACTCCGGGACGCCGTGTGAGGCGCGGCGACCGCAGGCGTCGCACCGGACACCGTCCCCGTCGGCCGCCAGGACCGTTGACCCCCGCCCACCAGCGACGGTCGATCGGCCGAGGAGGCCACCCGTGTTCGAGCACGCTTTCCATGTCATCGCCGCACTGCTGGCGGTGGCCGCGGTGGTCGCCGCGGCCGCGGTCAAGCTCCGCCAGCCGCTGATCATCAGCTTCATCGCCGTGGGCATCCTCGTCGGCCCGGTCGGACTGGGCTGGGTGGAGGGGAACGACCAGGTCGCGTTGCTGGCCGAGCTGGGAATCGCTCTGCTGCTGTTCCTGGTGGGGCTCAAGCTCGACCCTCACCTCATCCGCACCACCGGGCCGGTCGCCGTTGCTACCGGTCTCGGGCAGGTGGCGTTCACGTCGATCGTCGGGTTCGGGCTCGGGCTGATGCTGGGGTTGTCCTCGGTCGAGGCGATCTACGTCGCCGTCGCCCTGACGTTCTCCAGCACGATCATCATCGTCAAGCTGCTGTCCGACAAACGCGAGATCGACCAGCTGCACGGCCGCATCGCCGTCGGCTTCCTCATCGTCCAGGACATCGTCGTCGTCCTCGTGATGATCCTGCTGACCGCCTTCGGCACCGCAGGGCAGGGCGACAACCTGGTCGCCGATCTGGCGCTGGTCCTCGGCAAGGGTGTGCTGTTCGTCGGCGGCATCCTCCTCGCCATGCGGTACCTGCTCCGGCCGGCCTTGGGCTGGATGGCCCGATCGAAGGAGCTGCTGGTCCTCTTCGCCCTCGCGTGGGGCATCGCGCTGGCCGGCCTCGGCGACTGGCTGGGCTTCAGCATCGAGGTCGGGGCCTTCCTCGGCGGCATCTCCCTGGCCGCCACCCCCTACCGGGAGGCGATCGGATCGCGGCTGATCAGCCTCCGGGACTTCCTGCTGCTGTTCTTCTTCATCGACCTCGGGTCCCGACTGGACTTCACCGACGCGGCCAGCCAACTGGTGGCCGCCATGGTGCTGTCGCTCTTCGTGCTCATCGGCAACCCGCTGATCGTCCTGGTGATCATGGGGCTGATGGGCTACCGAAAAAGAACCAGCTTCCTCGCCGGACTCACCGTCGCCCAGATCAGCGAGTTCTCTCTGGTCCTGGCGGCTCTCGGGCTCAGCCTGGGACACATCACCGCGGACACCGTTCGGCTGATCACTGTCGTCGGGATCGTCACGATCGCCCTGTCGACGTACATGATCCTGTACTCGGCACCACTCTTCGCACGCCTGGCGCCGATGCTGTCTGTGTTCGAACGCAGTCGGCCGCGGCACGGGGTGGACTCCGGCGAGGGCGCCGCCGCCGTCGATCTGGTGGTGGTCGGGGGCGGCCGCTACGGAGGCCGGCTCGTGCGGCAGCTACTCGCTCGTGATGTTCGTGTCCTCGTCGTCGACACCGACCCGCAGGTCCTGGAGGACATCAAAGAGGAGGGTGCCCAGACCCTGTACGGCGATGCCGAGGAGCCAGAGCTGATCTACGCGCTGCCGCTGCATGGCACATCCTGGGTGGTCAGCACCGTGCCCGACCGGTCGGTCAGCCTGGCTCTGCTGCACGGGCTCGAGCACGCCGACTACGCCGGCTCGGTCGCGCTCACCGCGCACAACGACCACGATGCGGAGCTGCTCGAGGCCGCCGGGGTGGACGTCGTGCTGCGACCGTTCCACGCGGCCGCCGACAGCGGTGCGGCCATCCTTCTCGATAAGGCCGGGAGACGGGCGGGCCGGGACGTCAGCGAGGCCGAGTGACGCACCGGCTCCTTCCACGCATGGCCCCGGAACAGCGGCCCTCCGCACGACAGCGCGGGGCCTCTGGTCCCACTCCTGGCTCGATGAGATGACGTCCCGGTCAACCGTGGTGTAGCGCGCTCACCGGATCGGTCATCGGTGGAGGAGCAATGCTGTGGGCAGGGCCGGCGTCGGCAGCGAAGCGGTGAGCGCGGGCATGGGAGGCATGGTGCGCACCGCGCCACCCGGCCAGCACGCCGATGATGGCCAGGTCACAGCGGCGGGTTCAGCTCGACACCCAGATGTCGAACCGCGATGGTGGTCGCACTCGGCTCAAACCCGCGTTCGACCAGCTTTACGACGCGGACCGCGGGTCGCGTGAACATCGACCGAGGATCTGCGTCGCCGCCTGGACCTCCGCGCCTGCAAGTGGACCGCCCGCCGGCGACATGGGCATCCAAGAGGTACGCAGGCCCGCCGGCCGGGAAGCAAGGTTGCAGCCACGCGTGGCCTTGGGTCTCCGCCTGCTGGGCGGCCGGCCGGAACGCGCGAGTCGTCGCGGCCCTCGGGCGGTGCCCCTGCCCAGCGGGCGATGGCTGCGATGAGCAGGATGGCGAGGACGAGCCAGACCAGCACGGTGAGCGCCGTGGCCAGGTCGGCGGTGCCGCCGGGAATCGGCGTCGAAAGGTCGATCATCGCGGGCCTCCTCGCACCGGTGGGCTCTCGACAGGAGCCGGACCACGCTGACGGCGATGGTCCTCGCGGACGTGGAGCTCGAGCATCGTGCGGTGACCGAAGCGGAGTCCGCACAACGGGCACTGGTAGGCCATCTCGCAACCACCTCTCTGCGGAAAGATGACCCATACTAGCGAAGTTTGAATCGCGTAACAACTTGCGTGCCAGGCTTCCTCGGGCCACACTTCTCTTAGTCGCCCGCAAGCACCGGCCGCTACCTCATCACTGCGTGAGTCCTGGCCGCCGCGCGGCCTTCCGTCGGCGGGCGCGGGCCGGAGCCCCTCACGGTGACAGACCCGCGCCAGTGACAACAGCCCACCGGGAGGCCGATCATGACGGAGACCCAGCAAGGGCAGGCCCAGCACGATGCCGATCGACAACACAGGATCGCGCGCCGACCGGACCCCCTGCCGGCTCGGTCATGGACCTTGTTGACGCATCACGCGCGCCTACTGCTGGCCGTGGCCGAGCGGCCGGACGCGCGCGTCCAGGATCTGGCGAGCGTCGTGGGGGTGACGCCTCGCGCTGCCCTCACCTTGCTCCGAGACCTCGAGGACGCCAACCTTCTTCACCGCGTGCGGGTGGGTCGCCGGAACCGCTACACCATCCACCCCGACGCTCGAGTAGGGAGCGAGGTGTGCGATGTGCGCACCGTGCGCCAGTTCCTGGCGGCGTTCAGCAGCGAGGAGACGTAGACCTCAGTCGAGACGACCGCCTTGACAGACGAAGCGTGATTCGTGTTTGATGGATCGCATACCCGCTGACCGAGCCTCCTCACTCCGAGCTCCGATGCTGCGTTTCGATCGGATCAGGGTCAGGAGCAGCGGCGCCAAGAGCCCGCACTGGACCCATCTGGAGGCCCCGTGGACGCACCGAGTGCCACCCGCAGCGAGCTGCTGGCCCGCCGCCGTCGGGCCAACCTGGCCGTCCAGGGCCGTGACCTACTGCAGGACAAGCGCACGGCGCTCGTCCGCGCTTTCCAGGCCCGCAGCACGTCGCTGCTGCAGCGCCTGGAGGAGCTGGCCCGCGATGCCGCGCAGGCGCACCGCCGGCTCGACCGGGCACGCGCCGAACTCGGGACTGCGGCCGTCGAGTCGGCGTCCTTCGCGGCGGCCGGTCGAATCGGGGTGCGGCTGACCGACTCCGCCGTCGCCGGCGTCGTGGTCGTCGATGCCGAGCACGCCGAGGTGCGGCGGGCGCCCGGCGCCCGAGGCTACGAGACCACGCTCGTCGACCCGCACGTCGACGCGGCCGCCGACGCCTTCGAGGAGGAGGTCGATGCGCTGCTCGACCTCGCCGCGCTGGAGCTGACCGTGCGCCGGCTGGCCGAGGAGATCGCCCGCACCACGCGGCAGGTCAACGGCTTGGAGCACGTGGTCATCCCGCGGCTGCGCGGGGAGGCCCGCCGTATCGCGTTGGCGCTCGACGAACGCGAGCGCGAGGAGATCGCTCGCCTCAAGCGCGCCCGGACGCAGGCGCGGCGGCGGACCCAGGCGCGCTCGCGGAGCAGTCGATGACCACCGAGTCTCTCCGAGCCGTCCGAGAGCTCGAGCGCGAGATCGGCGAGCGGCTGTCCGCCGCCCGCGCCTCCTCCGAGCTGGCCGACCGGGCCGCCGCCGAGGCGCGGACTCTGCGCGAGTCGGCGACCGTCGAGGCCGAAGAACTTGCGCAGCGCCGGGTGGCCGAGTTGGTCGCCGCGGCCGAGCAGGAGGCCCTTGCCGTGCGGGCCGCGGGTGAGCACGCCGCGGCGCAGCTGCGCGAGGTGGCCGCTGCCCGGCTGGACGCGGACGTGGCCGACCTGCTCGCCAGGGTCGCCCCGGGCTCGCTCGAGGACCGCCTTCCGGCGGAATCCTCGACGTCCGACGCACTCACTCGCCATCCTCGAAAGGATTGACGTGCTCGTTCCCATGATCCAGCTGGAGATCCTCGGCCACCGGGAGCAGCTGGACGACGTCCTGCGCCGGCTGCAGCACCTGCGCGTCGCCGAGGTGAGCCAGGCCCCCGGATCGCCGAGCGCACGGTTCGAGGCACCCGATCCAGCGGCCGGGGCCGATGCCGAGCAGCGCGAGCTAGCCAGCCTGCTGGACCGCGTGGAGCGGCTGCTCACCCTGGCGGAACCAGCCGATCCGTCGCCGCTGCTCACCGCGCCCGACGCCGTCGAGCCGTCCACCGCGGAGCTGGCCGAACTCGTCCTCCGCGAGGAGAACCGGTTGGCCGCGGGCCTGTCGGCGCTGGAGGAGCTGCGAGCCGAAGCGGACGCGCTGCCGCGCAGCGCGGCGTCGCTCACCGCGCTGCTGCCGCTCGTGCCCGAGTTGGCCGAGCTCTCCGACAGCGAACTCGCCGAACTGCACCTGACCACCATCGCGCTGATGCTCGAGGACCCCGACAGGTCCCTCACCGGCGAGCTGCGCGCCGAGCTGGAAAGCACCCTCGGCCGGACGTTCCTGCTCGTAGCCGCACCGGTCGACGACACCACCGTCGGCTGCCTCCTGCTCGTGCCCAGCAGCGCCACCGCCGAAGTGGAGACTTTGCTCGGTCGCGACCACATCGCCCGGCTGAGCCTGCCGGGGGCCTACCCCCTCCGGTCCCTCGCCTCGACGGTGGCAGCGATGCAGGAGCGTCTCGCCGCGCTCCCCGCGGAGCTGGCGGCCGCCGAGCGGTCCATCCGCGAAACGCTGGCACCCAGGCTGCGAGAACTGCGCCTGGCGCGCGGCACGCTGACCGCGCGACTGGAACGGCTGCGAGCCGCCGGCCAGGCCGACGTAGGCGCCCGAACGTTCGCGCTCCGCACGTGGATTCCGAGGTCCCGCACCGTGGCGGTGGCCGGCGCCCTCTCCGGGACCGACCGGCCGGTCGTGGTGATCAAACTCCGCGCCAGGGACCACGCCGGAACACCGCCGACGCTGCTGCGCAACATGCGAGTGTTCAGGCCCTTCGAGCGGCTCGTCGGGTTCCTCTCCTGGCCGGCCCAGGGCGGACTGGACCCCACCGGCCTCATGGCGGTGGTCCTCCCGCTGCTCTTCGGAATGATGGTCGGGGACATCGGCTACGGCCTCCTGCTCGTCGCCGCCGGATGGGGCATCCGCCGCCGCTGGGGGACCCGCAGCGGGCCCGCCGACGACGCCGGTCGCATCCTGGTGGCCGGCGGGTGGTGGTCGACGATCTTCGGCGCCCTGTTCGGGGAGCTCTTCGGCGACTTCGGCCGTTCTGCGCTCGGCATGCCGGCGTTGTGGTTCTACCGCGGCGGCCCTGACGCTCTCGAGCCCCTGCTGCTGTTCGTGCTCGGCGTCGGGGCCGCCCATGTCGTTCTCGGCCTGCTGCTCGGCCTGTGGACGGCGGTCCGAGCAAGGCACGCGGGTCATGCCGTCGAACGGCTGGGCACCCTGATGGTGCTCTTCGGCCTCTTCGCCGTCGCCGGCGTCGTCGTGGGGTTCCTGCCGGGTGGCCTGATGACCCCGGCCGTGGCCGCAGTGGTGGTCGGCATCGTGCTCGCCTCGGTGGTGCACGGGACCCTGGGGTTCTTGCTCGGCCCGCTCGAGATCATCGGCACGATCGGCAACATCCTTTCCTACCTTCGGCTGGCCGCAGTCGGCCTGGCTTCGGTGTACCTGGCCATCGTGGCCAACGAGCTGGCCCGTCAGGCGCCGATCGTCCTGGGGCTGCTGATCGCGGTCTTCTTCCACACGCTCAACCTGGCGCTGGCCGCCTTCAGCCCGATGGTCCAGGCGCTGCGGCTGCACTACGTGGAGTTCTTCAGCAAGTTCTACGAGGGCAACGGTCGCCCGTTCTCGCCGCTTGGTGCCGGGCTGCCCGCCCCTCCGGCGAGCACGCCGCCCCCCTTCGACCGGCGGAGGCGGAACCGCCCGCGCCTCCGCCGATCCCGGCACCGGCGCAGCCGGTCGCCGGTGCCGCAGCCGAACCAGCCCGGTCCTGACCAACCCCTAGAACAGGAGATCACCATGGAAATCGGACTGCTCGCCATCGGCGCCGGCCTCGCCGTCGGGCTCGCCGCCCTGGCCGCCGGCATCGCCCAGGCCCGCATCGGCGCCGCGGCGATGGGGGCCATCGCGGAGAAACCGGAACTGACCGGCCGGGCGATCCTGTTCGTCGCGCTGCCCGAGACCACGGTCATCCTGGGCTTCGCCGTCGCCGCGATGATCATCCTGCTGCTCGGCGGCTGACGTGAGCCTGACCGATCTGCTCCGCTCCCTCGACGGGGACGCTGCGGCCGAACTCGACCGGGTACGTCGAGCGGCCGAGGACGAGGCCCGCCGCATCACCGGCGAGGCGCGGGCCGACGCGGACGCAGTTCGGGCCGCGGCCCTCGCCGACGCCCAGGCACGAGGCACGCGGACCGCGAACCGCGTGCTCGCCGAAGCTCGGGCCGAGGCGGCCGCGCACCTGCGTACCGCCCGGGAGCAGGCCCTGCACCAGGTACTCGAGCGAACGCAGGACCGGTTGGCCGTGGTGCGGGAGAGCCCCGGCTACGGCGGGCTGCTGACCCGGTGCCTCACCGAGGCTCTCGATGCCCTTGCCGCGCCGGTCACCGTACGGGTGGACCCCCGGGACGGCGATCTCGCCCGGGAGCTAGCCGCCAGACAGCGGGGCGGGCTGGAGGTGCGACCGGACCTCGAGACCTGGGGCGGCTGCATGGTGACCGACGCCGGTGGCCGGTTCATCGACAACACCCTCGAGGCGCGGCTGCAGGCCGCCTGGCCCGGCCAGCGGGCGGCCATCGCCGCGCACTGGTCCCGCCCCGCCACAGCCGACGGCGGACCTCCGACACGAGGTCGGCGATGAGGCGTCCGGATTTCGTCATGGGCAACACCCGGCTCCGGGCCCGCCGGGCAGCCCTGCTCGACCGCGAGCAGGTCGCCCGGCTGGCCGGAGAGGACCTCACCGGCCTAGCGGCACACCTACGGGCCACGGTGTACGGGCCCCTCCTCGCCCCCGGCCCGGTCAGCCGCCAGGCGCTACTGGCCGCAGTCGAAGAACGTCGACGGCACGCGCTGCGAGGCGTGGGCGACGTGTACCGCGGTGAGGCCGGGCAAGTGGTCGGCGCGCTGCTGGCCCGCTACGACCTGGCCGACACCCTGACGCTGCTCCGCGGGGCGGCGCACGACCTGCCCGACGACGAGGTGCTGGCCGCCCTGCACGGTGTCGGCGCTCTGACCCCGGCAGCCGCCCGACACGTCGTGGCCGAGGAAGCTGAGGCGGTCGTGCACCGGCTGGCCGCCGCGCGGTTGCCCGATCCGGAAACCGCCACGGCGGCACAGCAGGCTTGGGACCGCTACCTGCTGCACGACGATCTCGCCGAGTTGGAGGCGGCGGTCGCCCGGGTCGCCATGGCCCGGAGCGAGCGGTTGCTGTCCGAGGCTGGTCTGCCGGTGGCCCCGCTGCGTCGATTTCTTGCCGCGGAGCGGGACGCGGCCAACCTGCTGGCGGCGCTGCGCGTGAGCCAGAACGGCTCCGACCCAGCCGACATGCGGGCACACCTGCTTCCTCCCGGGGCCATTCCGACTCGGACCCTGGTGGCCGTCGGCGGCGGCAGCGACCCGATTGCTGCCGCGCCGCCGCCTGGCGGTCCGAACTCACCCGGGCCGTCAACACCGGCGACCTGACCGGACTCGGCCAGGGGCTCGAACGACTCCTGCTCGCGGAGGCCGTGCTCGGATTCCGCACCGGAGACCCCCTCGGCGTGGCGATCCCCCTGGCTTACGTCGCCGCGGTCGAGGAGGAGGCCCTCGCCCTCCGCCGGCTGGTGACCCAGGCTCCCGCCGGCGAACCGGCGCCCCCATCGGTTCCCTCCGTCGGGGCTGGAACGGGCAGGAGCGCTCCGGTGCCGGCGTCCGCGCCGCCGGAGGGGTGGCCCGGCGACTTGCTGGCGATCGTCCCGGACGAGACCGCGGCCGGTTTCCGGCTGGCCGGCACCCGGACCGTCGCCGAGCGCGATCCCGCCGTCGTCCGAGAACTGGTCGACGCCGAGCTCACCGGCGGTTTCGGCGGGGTGATCGCCGTCGCGGAACGGACCTGGGCCGCGCTCCCGGCATCCGTCCGCACGGAGTGGGCAGCCAGCACCGTCCCCCTGATCATCCCACTACCCGTCGAGGACGACACCGCGGCCGGGTCACGGCGGGCGCGCATGCAGGAGCTACTGGCCCGCTCCGTGGGCTACGAGATCACGTTCACGCCCGAAGGAGACCGGACATGACCGCCGACATCGCACCGGCAATCGAAGAGGTTCGGGCGCACCTCGGCCGACTGGAACGCATCTCCGGTCCCGTCGTCACCGCCGTCGGGCTGCCCGGCGTCCGGCTCTTCGACGTGGTGCGTGTCGGCTCCGAGGGGCTGCCCGGAGAGGCGATCCGCATCGACGGCGACGCGGTCACCGTGCAGGTGTTCGAGGACACCACCGGACTGAAGGTGGGCGACCCCGTGGTGTCCACCGGTGCCCCACTGCTGGCCGAGCTGGGGCCGGGGCTGCTCGGCAGCATCGTGGACGGCACCGGCCGGCCGCTGACCGAGCTGGCCGGCGCCGGCCCGGACGGCGGCGTCGCGCGGCCGTTCATCGCGCGGGGCGCCGACCCGCCGCGCCTGGATCGCACGCGGCACTGGGACTTCCGCCCGGCGGTGACCCCGGGTCAGCGGGTCGGTCCGGGCGACGTGCTGGGCACCGTGGCGGAGACACCGGCACTGGAGCACCGGGTACTCGTCCCGCCCGGGGCGGGGGGCGTGGTCACCGCCGTGCAGGCAGGTCCGGCCACGGTCACCGACGCAGTGGTGCACATCGACGGGCGACCGCTGCCCATGCTGCGGCGGTGGCCCGTGCGCGACCCGCGGCCGGTGCGCGCACGGCTTTCCCTGGACCGGCCACTGGTGACCGGGCAGCGGGTGCTCGACGTGCTGTTCCCGGTGGCCGCCGGCGGTAGCGCGATCATTCCCGGCGGGTTCGGCACCGGGAAGACGATGACCGAGCAGGCGCTGGCCAAGCACGCATCGGCCGATGTCGTCGTCTACGTCGGCTGCGGCGAGCGGGGCAACGAGCTGACCGAGGTACTCCAGGAGTTCCCCGAGCTGGTCGACCCCCGCAGCGGGGCGCCGCTGATGCAGCGGACGGTGCTCGTCGCCAACACCAGCAACATGCCCGTTGCCGCCCGCGAGGCCAGCATCTACATCGGCATCACCTACGCCGAGTATTTCCGCGACCAGGGCTACGACGTGGCCCTCATGGCCGACAGCACCAGCCGATGGGGCGAGGCGCTGCGGGAGGTGTCGACCCGGCTGGAGGAGATCCCCGCCGAGGACGGCTACCCCGCCTACCTGGCCTCCCGGCTGGCCAGCTTCTACGAGCGCTCCGGGCGGGTGGTGTGCCTGGGCGGCTCCGGCGATGACGGTGACCGCACCGGCTCGGTGACCGTCATCGGCGCGGTGTCCCCGGCCGGAGGCGACTTCTCCGAGCCGATCACCCAGAACAGCCTGCGGCTGGCCGGCGCCTTCTGGGGCCTGGACACCGCCCTGGCCCGCCAGCGGCACTACCCGGCCGTCAACTGGACCCGCAGCTTCTCCCAGTACGACGTCGTCGGCTGGTTCGACCGCGAGGTGGCCCCCGACTGGTCGCAGCTGCGCGCGTGGGCCCTCGCGCTGCTCCAGCAGGAAGGCTCCCTGCAGGACGTCGTCCAGCTGCTCGGCGTGGAGGCGCTGGCCCCCGAGCAACGCGTGGTGCTGCGCACCGGCCGGCTGCTCAGGGAGGCCTTCCTGCAGCAGTCGTCCTTCGACGAGCGTGACGCCAGCTGCCCGCCGGCCAAGTCGGCGGCCATGCTTCGGGCGCTGCGCGTCGCCCACACGGCCATGACCGTGGCCCTCGCCCGCGGCGCGGACCCGGCTGCGCTGGTCGCATCGCCGGCGCTCGGGCAACTCACCGGCATGAAGCAGTGGACGGCCGAGGAGGCCGTCACCGAGGCACCCATGCTCGCCGCCCGGGTGCGGACCGCTCTGGAGGCAACACGATGACCGCCTTTCCCGCCGCCCCGACCGAGCCGCTCCACACGATCGGCCACACCATGGTCGCGCGCATCACCGGCCCACTGCTGGTGATCGACAGCGCCGACGACCTGGCCTACGGCGAATTCGTGGAGGTGGAGGCGGCCGGCGACACGAACGGCGCGCCTGTCACACGTCGCGGTCAGGTCCTCGAGGTCGACGGCTCGCGCGCCGTCGTGCAGGTCTTCGGTGGCACCGCGGGAATCGGCCGCGAGGGCACCACGGTGCTGTCCCGCGGCCGGCCGGCCCGCACCGGCGTCGGCCGCGACTACCTCGGCCGCATCCTCGACGGCGCCGGCCGCCCGCGCGACGGCGGCCCCGAGCCGATCCCCGAGGACGAACGGGACGTCGGCGGGATGCCGCTGAACCCGGTGGCCCGCGACCACCCCGACGAGTTCATCGAAACCGGCGTCTCGGCCATCGACGGACTGCTCACCCTGGTGCGCGGGCAGAAGCTGCCGGTCTTCTCCGGCTACGGCCTGCCCGCCGACGAGCTGGCCGCCCGCATCGCCACCGAGGCGCGCGTGCCCGGCGACGACGCCGGCTTCGCGGTGGTGTTCGCCGCGATGGGGGTCACCCGGCGCACCGCGGACTTCTTCACCGAGCAGCTGGCGGCGACCGGCGCGCTGGAGCGCTCGGTGCTGCTGCTCAACCTCGCCGACGACCCGACCGTCGAGCGGATCCTCACCCCCGGGTGGCGCTCACCATCGCCGAGCACCTGGCCTACGAGCACGCGCTCCACGTCCTGGTGGTGCTCACCGACATGACCAGCTACTGCGAGGCGCTGCGCGAGATCTCCGCCGCCCGCGAGGAGCTGCCCGGCCGCCGCGGCTACCCCGGCTACATGTACACCGACCTGGCCACGCTGTACGAGCGAGCGGGCCGGGTGCGCGGGCGGGCCGGTTCGGTCACCCAGCTGCCCATCCTGTCGATGCCCGACGACGACATCACCCACCCGGTGCCGGACCTGACCGGCTACATCACCGAAGGGCAGGTGGTGCTCTCCCGCGAGCTGCACCGCACCGGGGTCACCCCGCCCATCGACGTCCTGCCCTCACTGTCCCGGCTCATGAACGCCGGCATCGGCGGGGGCAAGACCCGAGAGGACCACCGCGCGGTGGCCGACCAGCTCTACGCCTGCCACGCCCGCGGAATCGAGGTGCGCCGGCTGCTGTCCATCGTCGGCGAGGGGGCGCTCGCCGACGACGACCGCCGCTTCCTGGCGTTCTCCGACGCCTTCGAGGCCGAGTTCGTCGGTCAGGGCGCCGGGCGACGCAGTATCACCGAGACCCTCGACGCCGCCTGGCAGCTACTGGCCGACTTCCCGGACGACGAGTTGACCCGCATCCCCGCGGGGCTGCTCGCCCGATACCGCCCCCCCACCTGACCCTGCGGGCCGATGGCGGCGAGCGACCTCCTGGCCCTCCTCGCCGGGCTCGCGCTGGCTGCCACGGGCGGGGAACTGTTCGTGCGCGGGGCCGTCGGGCTGGCGGCCTGGGCACGGGTACCCGCGGCCGTCATCGCGACCACGGTCGCCGCCTTCACCACCTCCAGTCCAGAGATTTCGGTGGCGGTGGCCGCGGCCACGGCCGGGCGGCCGGAACTGGCATTCGGCGACGCGCTCGGCGCCAACGTCGCCAACCTCGGCCTGGTCTTGGGCGCTACCGCGGCGATCGCGTCCTTGGCCGTGCCGCGCCGCGCCGTGCGGCGTGACCTGACGGCGGCGCTCATCGCTCCCCTGCTCACCGCAGTGCTGGCCGCCCTCGGGCGGCTGGACCGGGGCGACGGACTTAGTGCTGCTGGTCGCCTTCGGCGGATGGTTGGGCCTGGTGCTGCACCAGACGCTGCGCACCAGGCGCGCCGACGACACCCCGCGCCGGGCGCGCGGACTTCCCGCCGGGGCCGCCGCCGTGGCGGGCCTCGGCCTTCTGATGGCCTCCGCTGCCCTGGTCGTCGCGGCCGCCCGCGGCATCGGCGCCTGGCTGGGCATGGACGACTTCGCCGTCGGGGCGACGCTGGTCGCGATCGGCACGTGGACGCCGGAGTTGGTGACCGCCGGAGTTGGTGACCGCCGTGGTGGCCAGCGCGGCGAGGTCACGGCGGGATGGGGTTCGGGCTGGTGCTGGGCAGCCTGCTGTTCAACGGGCTGATCGTCGTCGCCGTCGCCGCGCTGCTCGCTCCCATCGACGTGCCGCCCGCCGAGGCCGCGGCCGGCCTCGGCGTCCGGCGTCGGGTTGCTGGCCTTGGCGACGCCCGGCCGGTCCGGGCGGCTCGGTCGTGGCCGAGGGGTGCTCCTGCTGGCCGGCTACGCCGCGTTCGTCGCCGTGCTCCTGCGCTTTCCTCCGGCGCCGGCAGGCTGACGGTGACGGTTGCATCACCCTCTCCCGCGTTTCGCGGGCTCGAGTCCGGCGCAGGGCCTCGTCGAGACCCTGACCCGTGATGGCGACGCTCGTTATCCCCCCTCGGCGTGGTGCCGGTGGACACGGGGCAGCGAACCACCCCCAAGGGCGTCGAAATACTCACCTGACAGTGTGGTTCACCCACGGGTCGGTGACCTCCGTGATTGTCGTGGTGCAGCCGAAAGCGCGCGCGTTCACGCACCCGTGAACCGGTCTGCCTGACACGCTGCGATCGTTCACTCCGGTTGGCGTGGGGTGACTGCCGCGGTGGCGGAGAACCGCCGACCAGAGGACCAGGCCTTCACCATCTCCGCCGACATGCGTCTGTCAACGGCCAAGCTGAGGTCCCCGCTCGTGGCCAGGTGAAAGTCCCCGCCCCTCGCGGTTGATCAGCGTGTGGTGGGGCGGTCACCTCCTCGGGTGCGGGCTTGGCGCATCCGGTAGGACTCGCCGTCGGTGGCGATGACGACGCTGTGGTGCAGCAACCGGTCGAGCAGGCTGACGGCGGTGGTGTGCTCGGGCAGGAACCGGCCCCACTGGTCGAAGGCCCAGTGCGAGCCGATGCCCAGAGCGCGGCGTTCGTAGGCGGCGGCGACGAACCGGAACAGCAGCTGGGTGCCGGTGTCGTCCAGCGGCGCGAAGCCGACCTCGTCGACGATGATCAGGTCGTTGCGCAGCAGTGTGTCGATGACCCGGCCGACGCTGTTGTCGGCCAGGCCGCGGTAGAGGTTCTCGACCAGGTCGGCGGCGGTGAAGTAGCGGACTCGGTGCCCGGCGAGCACGGCGGCGTGGCTGAGGGCGAGCAGGGTGTGGCTCTTGCCGGTGCCGGCCGGGCCGACCAGGCAGAGGTTCTCCCGAGCGCGGATCCACTCCAGGCTGGTCAGGTAGGCCCAGGTCGGAGCGGGGATGCTGCTCGCGGTCAGGTCGAACTCCTCGATCGTCTTGAGCATCGGGAAGCCGGCGGCCTTCAGCCGCAGCCGGGTGTTGGAGGCGTCCCGGGCGCCGATCTCGGCCTCGACCAGGGCGCGAAGCAACTCTTCCGGTGCCCAGCGCTGGGTCTTGGCGGTGGTCAGCAGCTCGGGGGCAAGTGAGCGCATCGCGGCGAGCTTGAGCCGGCGCAGCCCGCCCTCCAGGTCGGCCGGCAGCGGCGCCGGTGCGGTGGCGGTCATGCCCCCGCCCCGGTGGCCGCGGCCGAGCCGTCAGTGGAGTGGTCCCCGCCGCGCAGGCTGTCCAGGGAGTAGGCGGCCAGCGGCCGGGTGGCCGTGGCTGGCAGCGGGATGACCAGGGCTTCCCCGGCGGGGCGGACATCGGCGACTCCGGCGCCGGCGGCCAGGATCGAACGCACGTCGGCGGCGCGCCAGCGGCCGAAGGCGACCGCTCGACCGAGCGCGGCGGTCAGCGCCTCGCGGCCGTGGGAGGCCTCGAGGGCGGCCAGCTCGACCAGTTCGGGGCCGAGGCGGGTGTTGCCGGCCGCGGCGGCGCCGACCAGCCACTGCTCGGCGACCGGGCCGAGGGCGCAGAACGCCTTCTCCGCCGCCGTCCTCGGGCGGGCCGCCCGCTGCGGTGCCCGGCGGGGGCCGCCGTAGTGCTCATCCAGCACGCTGGCCTCGCCCGGCGCGACGAGGGCGTGATCGGCGGCGACCTCACCGGTGCCCGGCACCACCACGGTGAGTCGGCCGTCGGCGGCCAGCAGTGCGACCTGGGTGCCGATCAGCGCGGTCGGCACCGAGTAGCGAGCCGAGGAGAACCGCACGCAGGACAGCTTGTCGACCTTGCGCAGCGTCGTGCGTCCGATGCTGGGCCGCAGCGAGGGCATCGCGCCCAGCAGTTCCCGTTCGGTCTCCAGCCGAGCCGCCGGGATCGCGGCGATCTCCGAGTGCACGACGCCGTTGACCTCGTCGCACCAGGCGGCCGCCGCCGCGTTCGCCGCGGTCAGGTCGGCGAACGGGGCCTGCGGGATCATCAGGTCGGTCTTGGCGTAGCCGACCAGGTTCTCCACGATGCCCTTGCTGGCCGGATCGGCGGCCCGACAGAAGTCCGGACGGAACCGGTAGTGCGCGGCGAACCGCACGTAGTCCGGGGTCGGCACCACCACGTCGGCGACCACGCCGCCCTTCAGGCAGCCCATCCGGTCGGCCAGCACCACCTTCGGCACCCCGCCGAGGACCTCGAAGCACTCGGCTAGCAGCCCCAGGGTGGTCTCGGCGCGCTCGTCGGTGGCGAAGCGGACGAACCGAACCCGGGAGAACGCCAGCACCGCGCAGAACACGTGCAGCCCGCCGAGGGTGCCCCAGTCGATGGCCAGCACCTCACCCGGCGCCCACACCGCCGGCCGGCGGCTGCGGGCGTTGGCCTGCCGCCACGCCTTCTTCTCGGCCGCGATCAGCCGCCGGAAGTTGCGCGCCGACCCCTCATACCCGGCCGCCCGCGCCGTCGGCAGCAGCCGCTTGGCGCTGATCCGCCCGTGCGTCTTCTTGACCGTGCCGGCCACCAGATCGCGCACGACCTCATAGTTCGCCGGCCGCGGCGGCCGGACCGGGCGCTGCCCGCCGGCCTCGTGCCGTTCGATGATCCGCTTCACCGTCTTGTGGGTGGTGCCGCAGATCGCGGCCGCTCCCCGGTAGCTGCCCACCTCGCGGTAGGCGGTGATGACGTCCAACTCATCCCTCGCAGACTTCAATGGAGCTCCCCTGGGCGGTGCGGTGACTGGCTAGACACCGCCACCGTCACCGCCCAGGGCCTCAGCTCACGATCGACACGACGAGCGAGGGACGGGGACCTTCACCTGGCCATCAGCGGGGACTTCTCGATGGCCACCAGTGGGGACTTTGGCACGGCCACGGACATGCGTCCGGCAGGTCTATGACGTCGAGCACGCTCGACTGGGCCGGAGCTCGCGGTCCTCGACGTCCTGCCCGTACTGCCATCGATTCTCCTCGGCGGGGGAAGCAGGCGGATCACCCAGGACGTCGAGGGCGTCGAGGTCTGCCGACTCGACCGGCCCATCGGCCATGCGCGACCGAGCGACCGAGGCGGGAGGTCGGAGTACCCCGACGTCGTGACCGTGCCGAACCCTCACCGCCTGACAGGATCGAGAGTGCGCCCACGCCCTCTCGCCGTCGGCTCGCCGGCGCCCACGGCCAGGATTCGGACGCGGTAGTGACCGCATGGCGCGGCCACCTCGGCCATCTCACCGGCGCAGCGACCGAGAAGGGCCTGGGCCAACGGACTGAGGCTCGAGATGCGCTCGGCGTCCAAGACTGCCTCGATCGGATGAACGATCAACACCGTCAACTCGCCTTCTGGAGTCTCCACCCGAACTCGACTGCCCAGCTCGACCCACGGGAGGGAACCTCGGTGAGCGAGGATCCTGGCGGAAAGCAGGACGGCCTCCAATCCGCGCAGTTCGTCCCAGATGAGCGTCGTGATCTCGAGTGCCTTACTTCCATGCCCACCTGTGATGAGGTCGGCAAGCTCCGTGCGGCAGCGCTCGAGGCGTTTTTCCAGAAGCAGGGCGCCTCCCGGCGTGAGCAACGGATGATCTAGCTCCAGCCCGACGGACTTCTCAGACACCAGGTCCGCTTGCAGCCGTGCTGCCGTGCGGACCGCCACGTCGGCCGCATGCTTCCGCTGGTGGACCGGGTTGACCGAGGCGTGGAGGATGGCGAGGCTCGTCCTCACCGTCACGCCTGCCTGCTGAAGGGTCGTGTGCACACGAGCGGTTGCCGCCGCCACGGGCGGCGCCTCGCTCTTCTGCCGCCCACCCTGGAGGCGGCCGTGCTGGGTGCCCTGGCCCGGTGCCACGACGACGAGCAGCGGCACACTCACAGAATGGGCCCGCCGCGCGGCAATCCTGATGACCGGGATGTCCGATGGCTCATCTCGGAGGAGCGCGATGACCGTGGGGGTCGTCTGCGCCGGTCTCGTCACCGGCACCCTCCCGCCGGCTTCACGGGACCCGCACCGCTCGCGGGTTGGGTACGAAAACCCAGCGCGGGCACTGCCCGCGCTCCTGACGGGGACACCGGTGCTCGTCATGACGATCGCCTCTCTCGGGTTCCGGTCACTGTATAACCGAAGTGGGAATCGTGTAGACCTTTTCGCTCTATTCTCCTGCCGCATCGACCGCGCTCGGGCGCGTTCCAACTACACAACCTGACTCCGAAAGAACACCGCGTGACGATGCGGCCCCGGGTGGAGACGGAAGACTCGCACTCCTGCCGCTCCGCGTTCGAGATTGCCCTGGCCACCCGGGCTGCCCCCGGCTGGTCCGGGTGCCTCGGAACGCGGCGAGACGGGCTGCGCCCTGCTCGCCCCTGCACCGCCAGAGTCACCGGTTGGACACTCTGCCGGACGGCAGCCCCTTACGCGATTCGATTTTCGCGTAATACTCTTAGTCTCGGGCTAGCTCGAAGGTTCGAAGGGTGGCCCCATGACCAGGACCTCGACGGCGAAGCGATCCGCGGCACCGGCATCGGGCCCCAGGGCGGGCCCCGTCCACCGCGCCGCAATTGCTTCGGCCAGGGGAGTCCTGGACGCTTCGATCGGCGCGGAGAACGCCACCCCGGTCACCGCCATGGCGTACAACGGCGTGGAGTCCATGCCGCGGGTGGCCGGCCGGGGCGATCGCTGGTTCACAGCTCTCACAGGTTCCGCCGAGCCTGCGGGCTTCGGCGCCGAGGACGCCAGCCCCGAGCTGGGCGGCCCGGCGATCATCTGGACCCTCGGCAGCGGCGGCTTCGCGATGACCGCCTCCCCCGTCACCAACAGGCTCATCCGCGGCACACCCGACGATGCGCTGGCCACGGCCCAGGCGATTCGGCGCATCAGGCTGACGCCGCACCGGGCCCCGCTGCCGCCGTCCCTGGACTTCGTGGGCAGCCCGAGCGGCGTCGACGTGCTCGAGGTGCTCGACACCGGCATCGTCACCGATCCGCGAGGGGTGTTCGCACACGTCGTACAGGCCCTGACCGAGGCGCGGGACGCCCGATGAGCCGCACCGCGCTGGTGGCCATCGGCGGCAACGCGCTGGTTCTCGACGGCGAGGCCGGCTCCATACCGCGCCAGCAGGAGCGGGCCACGGCCTTCGCCGAGCAAGTGGCCGACCTGGTCACGGACGGCTGGTCGGTGCTGGTCACGCACGGCAACGGCCCGCAGGTCGGGTTCATCCTGCGCCGCGGGGAGCTGGTCGCGGCTGAGGCCGGCATCGAAGGGCTGCCGGAGCTGCCGTTGTGGCTGGCCGTCGCCGACTCGCAGGGCGGCATCGGCCACATCCTCGCGGTGGCCATCGACAGCGCCTTGGAGCGGCGGGGGCTGGCGGCGCGCGCGGTGGCCGTGCTCACCCACGCCGAGGTGGCCGTCGACGACCCGGCATTCAACGAGCCGACCAAGCCGATCGGCTCACAGATGACCCCCGAGGTGGCCCGGAGGCGGGTGGCCGAGGAGGGGTGGACGGTCGCGGAGACATCCGCTGGCGTTGTCCGGCGGGTCGTCGCCAGCCCGCGCCCGACACGGATAGTCGAGGCCGACCAGATTCGGGTCCTGGTCGACGCCGGCGCCGTCGTCGTGGCCGCCGGCGGCGGCGGCATCCCGGTCCTGCGGGAGGACGGCGGGTGGCGCGGCGTCGACGCGGTCATCGACAAGGACCGCGCCTCTGCGCTGCTGGCCGTGACCGCTGCCGTAGACACCCTGGCGCTGGTCACCGGAGTCGACCACGTGTACGTCGGCTTCGGCACGCCCAAGCAGCGGGCGCTGGCCGAGGTCGGTCCCGACGAGCTGCGCGGCCACCTCGAGGCCGGCGAGTTCCCCGCCGGGTCGATGGGCCCCAAGGTCGAGTCGGCCCTGTCCTTCCTGGCCGGCGGCGGCCGGCGCGCGGTCATCACCTCGCTGCCCCGGCTGCGCGACGCACTCGCCGGCCGAGCCGGCACCTCCATTACGTCGCCGGACCACCCCGGTCCCGCGCTGTCACCGGCGCTTCGCGCCGAGGAAGCAGGAGAACCCCGATGATCACCGTTCCGGCCGAACCCTTCCCCTACACCTTCGACCCGGCTCATGTCGCGCTGCTGTGCATCGACTTCCAGCGGGACTTCGTCGAGCCCGGCGGCTTCGGCGAGTCACTCGGTAACGACGTCTCACGGCTGGGCACCGCCGTCGAGCCCACCCGGGCCGTCCTCGCCGCCTTCCGTCAGCGGGGCTGGCCGGTCATCCACACGCGCGAGGGTCACCGGCCGGATCTCACCGACCTTTTCCCCGCCAAGCGCGACCGGGGCAACCCGTCGCTGCGCATCGGCGAGGAGGGCCCGATGGGCCGGCTGCTCGTCCGCGGCTCGAAGGGCCACGACATCGTCCCCGCGCTCGCCCCGCTGCCCGGCGAGGTGGTGGTCGACAAGCCCGGGAAGGGCTCGTTCTACGCCACCGACCTGGAGACCATCCTGCGGGCGCGGGGCATCAGCTCGCTGGTCGTCACCGGCGTCACCACCGAGGTGTGCGTCCAGTCGACCGTGCGGGAGGCCAACGACCGCGGCTTCGAGGCACTGATCCTCTCTGACGGCACCGGCTCGTACTTCCCTGAGTTCCACGAGTCGGCGTTGGCCATGTTCAAGGCCCAGGGCGCCATCGTCGGCTGGGTCGCCACCTCCACCGACGTGCTCGGCGCGCTCGACTCGATCCCAGTACCCGCGAAGGACATGTGATGAGCACGACCACCCCTCCCGCCGTCGGCCGGGCCGCAAGGCCCAAGTGGTGGGTCAAGGGCGACTGGAACGGCCTGTTCGGCCTGGGCACGAACGTGCTGCTCAACGTCATCGTGCTGACCGGGCTCTGCCTGGTCGTGGTGAACATCCCCAGCGAGACCGTGTACGGCCGAATCCTGCCGGCGCTGGGCATCGCCCTGCCCCTGGGCAACATCTGGTACGCGTTCCTCGCCCGCAGCCTGGCCAAGCGGGAGGGCCGCTCCGACGTGACCGCGCTGCCCTTCGGGCCGAGCGTGCCGCACACCTTCATCGTGGTCTTCGTCGTCATGCTGCCGGTGGCCCTCGCGACCGGCGACACCCTGGCCGCCTGGCGGGCGGGCCTCGCGTGGGCGTTCATCATCGGTTGCATCGTGCTGCTCGGCGCCATGTTCGGCCCCTGGATCCGCAGATGGATCCCCCGGGCGGCGCTGCTCGGCGCGCTGGCCGGGATCTCGATCACGTTCATCTCGATGAGCCCTGCCGCGCAGATGTGGCAGGCCCCGTGGATCGCGTTCATCGCATTCGCGTTCATCCTGATCGGCTGGCTGGGTGGGCGGAAGCTGCCCGGCGACGCGCCGGTCGGGTTGGTGGCCGTGCTCCTGGCGACGGCGGTGGCCTGGATCGCCGTGCTGGCCGGGTGGAGCGGAATTCTCCAGCCGAGCGCGGTCAGCGAGTCGATCGCCAACCTGGCGGTGAGCCTGCCGTTCCCCACCGGTGACGTGCTCACCGGCCTGAGCGACATCACCCCGCTACTGGCCTCGGCGATCCCGCTGGGCATCTACAACTTCACCGAGGGCATGACCAACGTGGAGTCGGCCGCGGCGGCCGGCGACCGGTACTCGGTGCGGCAGGTGCTCTCCGCCGACGGCCTCGGCGCGATCGTCGGGTCGTTCCTCGGCTCCCCCTTCCCGCCGGCGGTCTACATCGGCCACCCGGGCTGGAAGGCGGTGGGCGGACGGATCGGCTATTCCTTGGTCACCGGCGTCGTCGTCGCCGTGGTCTGCTTCACCGGGCTGGTCGGCACCTTCCTGGCCATCTTCCCGATGCAGGCCCTGGTGCCGGTGCTGCTCTTCATCGGTCTGGTGATCGGCGCCCAGGCGTTCAACGTCAGCGCCCGTCGCTACGCCCCGGCGATCGTGCTGGCGATGATCCCGAGCCTGGCCGAGTGGGCCACCGGGCTGATCGACAACTCCCTCGCCGCGGCCGGGACCTCCGTGCAGGAGGTGGGCGTAGCCACGCTGGTCTCCGGCGGCGTGGTGTACGACGGGCTCAAGCTGCTGGGGCAGGGTGCGGTGCTCGTGGGCATCGTGCTGGGCGCCATCGCCTGCTTCGTCATCGACCGGCGGATGTACGCCGCTGCCATCACCGCGGGCATCGGCGCGGCGCTGTCGTTCGTCGGGCTGATCAACGCGCTCGAGGTCGGCTGGAACGCTTCCCCCGGCGTGAGCCTCGGCTATGCCTTCCTCGCACTGCTGCTGGCCGGCTTCGGTTGGTACTCGCGACGGGAGGTCGACACGGCGCTGGACGACGAGCTGCTGTTCGTCAACGGCACCCTGATGCGCGGCCTGGAGCAGCACGGCAACCTCGCCGGCGCCGAGCTGCTGGAGGAGGCGGCCACCGCACCGAGGTACCGGATGCACAGCATCGGCGACGTGCACCCCGGAATGTACGAGGTGGGCGATGCCGAGGAGGGCGCGTCGATCTCCGGTGAGCTCTACCAGGTGCCCACCGATGTGCTGCTCAAAGTGATCGAGAACGAGCCCGCCGGCCTCCACCGCGGCCCCGTGCAGCTCGCCGACGGCCGGGTCGTGCCGGGCATCCTCTACTCCCGGGAGATGGCCGAGCGACACCCGGACATCACCCTCCATGGCGGCTGGCGCCAGTACCGCGCCACCGTGGCGCCCTCGGCGCATTGATCACGGGCGGCCGAGCCTCGGGGTGAGCCCTGCGTGGCAGCGGGGCTCACCCCCAGACTGCGCCGACGATCGGCACGCGTCGATCGCCGGCGCCCCCGGTGAGTCCAGCCGTCACCGACTCGTGGCCGGGCCCCTGCCCGGGAGCTGCCTCCCCCACTCGTCGACATGTCCGGACCAGGAGCGGGGAGACAGTTCCAGCCACCCCGACGGCAGGGAAGCCGGTGCCGCCCCGACGCAGACACGCCGAGATCGAGCCAGCCGACCGTCCAGCCGCACCGATCCGCCTGCAATGGGCAGACCGTCGGCGCGCTGGCCGCCGCCCTGACCCCGGAGTCGCTATCCGGCAGGTCCAAGGCATCTTTATACGATGTGTATTTCGCATAATGTCTTGCGGTAATGACGCGTGGTCAACTTCGGAGACCGGATTGCTACGGCGACACCCTGGAGCAGACCCCGGACTAGGTCTTCGGCGCGGGAGCCGATGAGCCGGCGGCGGACACCGGGGTACCGCCGCCTGAGGGCAGGGCTGAGCCCGGGGCAGCCCACAGAACCGCTCCCCGCACCGGCGGACGGCGGGACCCCGGCCGATCCGCGGCTGACCCGGGCGGTGACCGACCTCGACACCGCCCTGGACCGGGTGGCCGACGCCCAGCGCTCCGGCGACCTGGCCCGCTGGGCCAGGCGCTCGAAGAGCTGGGGGCCGCCGTCGAGGCGTACCAGGCGGTGGCCGGCTCGGGACCCGCCGCCTGACCGGGGTCCGTGGGTCCTTCCCGGACGCAGCCCGCCACGGCGAGCTGGGGGTCGATGACCGAGCGCGCCCTGGGCATCCCCTCGGCATGGCCGGCGGTCCGCCGAGAGGGCCGACCGGCCGAGCACGGGTGGGTGCACGTGCGCTCCGTCGAGCTCTCGCGTCACCCGCGCGCCCGTCACGGGGGCGGGCCTCCGCACGAGCGTTGCCGGCCCGCGCCCGCTGGGCTCAGCCGGACGGCCGCTCCGACCGTTCTCCGCCGGGAGGGTCCCCGACGGGCGCCGCCGCGAGGCGATCCTGCCGGGTGCCGGCCACCAGCGGCGCCCCCGCCCGCCATGCGGCCTCGCCGATCGCCAGGCCGGCGATGGGGACGGTGAACAGCTGCAGCACCGCGGCCAGCAGCAGGGTCAGCACCGACGACACGCTCGGGGAGAGGACGACGACGCCGAGGAGCACGCACACCACGCCGAGACCCGCTGCCTTGGTGACCGCGTTGGCCCGGTTGTACGCGTCGGGCATCCGGAACAGGCCCAGGGCGGCGAGCCCGATCAACGCAACGCCGAGGACCACCAGCAGGCCGCCCCCGACCGCCTGCGGCGTCACAACGACCGCCGGGTGACCAGGCGGGCGATAGCGATCGTCGCCAGGAATCCGACCAGCGTGGCCACCAGCACCAGGTCGAGGAGCACGGGCTCGTCGAGCCGCACCGCCAGCAGTGCGACCGCGGCGATGAACGCGGCGAAGCCGAAGTCGACCGCGAGCGCCCGGTCGGCGTCGGTCGGGCCGACCGTGACGCGCACCATCGCCAGCGCCAGGGCGAGGGCGAGCAGGATCAGAGCCGCATCGAGCAGCAGGTGGGGCACCACGTCGGTCACCTCCGGCCACTCCCTGCTCTGCGCTCCCCAAGGCGCCGGGTCGAGCGCATCGCACCGAGCATCTGCTCCTCCAGCACGCCCAGGTCCGCACGGAACGCAGCCAGGTCGGGCGCCTGCATGCCGTGCACCGTCAGACGGGACCGGTCCGCGGCCAGGTCGAGCGCCATCGTTCCGGGCGTCAGCGTGATCAGGCCCATGAGGGTCGCGATCTCGGCGGGCGTCCGGCTCCGCAGCTCGATCTCGACCACGGCCGGGGCCAGCCTCGGACGGCGGGCGACGATCACGCGGGCCACGTCGAGGTTCGCCCGCAGGAAGCGCAGCAGGTAGGAGCCGCAGAAGACGGCGATCCGAGTGGCCCGCGACCGGCCGGCCCGGTCGGGCCCGCGGTCGGCGTCCGGCGGCACGGCGCGAGTCACGGCGAGGTCACCGCCGTCACGTAGGCCGTGGTGTCGACCAGCCCGCGGGCCGCCTCCTCGGCAACGGTCAGCAGCGGCTCGGCCCAGATGCCCAGCACCACCGCGAGCGCGGCCAGCACGACCGCCGGTGCGACCAGCACCGGGCGCACCCCGGTCCGAGGCCCGGCCGGTGCCGCCACGGCCACGTGTGCCCCGTGTCGGGCCGGCTCCTCGGCTCCGGCCGCTGCCGCCGCGCCGGGCCCGCCGGGCCCCGGTGCGGGCTGGGTGAAGACAGCGTTCCAGACCTTGAGCATGGAGGTGAGGGTGAGGAAACTGACCCCGGCGATGGCCGCCGCGGCCACGTAGTGCGCCTCGTGCAGGACGGCGTCGAGCAGGTACAGCTTGGCTACGAAGCCCGACAACGGAGGAACGCCGACCAGGGCCAGCGCCGAGATGCCGAAGGCGACGGCCAGCGCCGGTTCCCGCCGTCCCAGCCCGCGGAGGCGATGAAGTTCGTCGGTGCCGTAGCCGACCTCCACCGCGCCGGCGCACATCAGCAGCGCGGCCTTCACCAGCACGTACTGCACCAGGAAGAAGATGCCGGCGGCCAGCCCCGCCGTGGTGAACAGCGCCAGGCCGACGACCATGTAGCCGATCTGGCTGACCATGTGGAAGGTGAGCACCGACCGCATCGACCCCTCCCCCACGGCGCCGAGCACGCCGACGACCATGGTCGTCACGCCGGCGGCCATGATGAGCCACAGCCAGCGCTGGTCGCCGTCGAAGACCACGGAGTAGACCCGGACCAGGGCGTAGACCCCCACCTTGGTCAGCAGCCCCGAGAACAGCACGACCACCGCGGGCCCCGCGGCGGCATACGAGCCGGGCAGCCAGCTGTGCAGCGGCACGACAGCGGCCTTGACGGCCAGGGCGACCATGAGAACGGCACCGGCGACTCCGACCGCCGGTACGGAGGCGGCTCCCGCCAGCTCGCCGAGGTTCACCGTGCCGGTGACCCCGTAGAGCAGGCCCACACCGGCCAGGAAGAGGGTGGAGGCGAGGAGGTTGACCGCGAGGTACCGCCGTCCGGCCGCCAATCGCCGAGCGCCCCCGGCGGCGACGAGCAGCACGTAGCTCGGCACGAGCATGACCTCGACGAAGACGAACAGGTTGAACAGATCGCCGGTGAGTAGCGCGCCGTAGACACCGGTCGAGAGAACCAGGGCGAGCGGCACGAAGTATCCCTCGTCCTCCCCGGTAGCCGCGGCGAAGGCGAGGCTCGCCAGCACCAGCGCCGAGGTGACCGCCAGCAGCACCGCACTCAGCACATCGGCCACCAGCACGATGGCGATTCCGGGCGGCCAGCCGCCCAGCCGTAGCGTGGCGATGCCCCCGTCGAGCGCCGCGGCCAGCAGGACGACGGCGACCACCAGCACCAGCGAGGTGGCCCCCCACCCGACCGTCCGCATCAGCAGCGAGAAGCCGCCCGGCGCCCGACGGGCGGCCAGCACGAGCGCACCGGCGGCCGCCAGCGGCGCGGCGACGGGTACGACGAGCAGCGTCGCGCTCACGGTGCACCTCCGGTCGGGTGCGTCCCGGCGCCCCCGGCGCGCACCTTCTGCTGGGCAGGCGCCGACCGCCCGCTGGATGCGGGCGCAGGATCGTCGGCAAGGTCGCCTCTGTCGCCGGGTCCGTCGGCGTCGCCGCTGCGTTCGGCTCGAACCAACGCCAACAGGTAGACGGTGATGCCGAAGGCAATGACGATCGCCGTCAGAACGAAGGCCTGCGGCAGCGGATCGGCGGTGGCCGCCGGATCGCCGCGGCCGACGAACGGCACTCCGCGGCGGTCGGTGCCTCCGGCAGAGAGCATCAGCACGTTGACGGCGTGGCTCAGGAGCACGAAGCCGAAGACGACCTGCAGCATCCCGCGCTGCAGCACGAACCAGACCCCGCCGGCGACCAGCAGACCCACGACCACCGCCGCGCTCATGGCGACACCTGACGGCCGGTCGTCGCGAAGTGGGCGCCGGCGGAGCGCGGCACCGGGCCGCGCGTGGCCGGCGTCACCGGCAACGACTCGAGTCGGTGCAACGGGTCGGGGGCCGCCGCGCCGCCGCCGAGTCGCTCGAGCGTGACGACCAGCAGCCCGAGCACCATGAGCAGCACCCCGGTGTCGAACAGCAGTGCCGACCCGATCCCCAGCCGGCCGAGCAGCGGCAGGTGGAACGGTGCGAGGAACGCCTCGCCCAGGACCGCGGCGAGCAGACCGGTGCCGAGGGCGAGCAGCAGGCCGGTTCCCACCAGCGCGTCGGCTCGCAACCACCGGGGCAGGCGCCCGTGGGCAAGCTGGAACAGGGCCACGGCGGCGCCGGCGACCAGGGCCGCGATGAACCCGCCGCCGGGCTCGTTGTGCCCCCGCCACAGCAGGAAGGCGGCCAGCAGCACCACGCCGGGAACGAGGAGGCGCGCGGTCACCTGAAGCATCACGTCCGCGCCGCCGGATACGGGTACCGAGCGGCTTCGGACGACCCGCGGCGGGCCGACCGCTCGGTGCGATGGCCGAGGAGCGCGAGCAGCCCCAGCGCCGCGACACCCAGCACGACGGCCTCGCCGAGGGTGTCCATGGCCCGGAAGTCGACCAGGATTGTGTTGACCACGTTGGTGCCTCCCGTCGCGGGCTCGGCGGTGCGGAGGAAGAACTCGCCGGCGGCAGAGGGATCCCGTCGTCCGGTCAGCGCGAAGGTGGCGCCCGCCGCCGCAAGGCCGCAGCCCAGGGCCAGGGAGGCAGCGGGCAGCAGGCGACGGCGATCGAGGGGTGGCAGGCGCCGCGGCAGTCCGCCCAGCACGAGCACGATGACGACCGCGGTGAGCACCTCGATCAGCAGCAGGGTGAGAGCGACGTCTGGTGCGCCGGCCAGGAGGAACCAGACGGAGACCAGCAGCCCGACGAAGCCGAGCAGCGCGACCGCTCCCAGCGCCGAGCGGGCCACGACCGTGCCGGCGACGGCCAGCGCGACCAGCGCCGCAATCGGCCAGTCCAGCGGGGTGTCTGTGTCTCCCCGCTCAGGCATCTGCTCCAAGGCGGCGAGACCCACGCCCCCGAGGGCCACGACCACGAGCAGCGGGCGCGCCAGGTGGCCGGCCAGGCCCTCGGCACGGTCCGGTCGGCCCACCGCACGGCCGAGGGCGAGCACGGCGTCGTGCGCGCGGTCGAACATCGCGCCGCCGTCGGGCACCGGCACCCGGTCGAGCAGCCGGTCCACCTTCCGCCGCCGCAGGTAGAGGACCAGTCCCGTGCTCACGGCGATGGCCGACATGACGATCTCGGGGCTGAGCCCATGCCAGAACTGGAAGGCCCGCACCGGCTCGTCGGACACCACGTCGGCACCGGCGCGGACCACGACCGGGTTCAGGAGGTTGATGCCCGGCCCCAGGCCGAGGCCGACGAGGGCCGGCACGACCGCAGGAGCCAGGAAGGCCGGCGAGGGCTCGTACAGGTCGGGCTGGCGGGTCGGCCCCCCGAAAGCGCCGAAGAAGATCCGCAGTCCGTAGGCGGTGGTGAGCGCGGACGCCGTGACGCCGACCACGCCGGCCACGAGGCCCGCCCAGGGGGCGAAGTCGGCCTGGAACAGGCCCTGGAAGAGGTACTCCTTGCTCACGAAGCCCAGCAGCGGCGGGACGCCGGCCATCGACAGCCCGGCCAGGCCGGTGACCGTGGCGGTCACCGGCATCACCCGCCGCAGCCCCGACAACTGCCGAATGTCGCGACTGCCGGTCTCCTTGTCGATGATCCCGACCAGCATGAACAGCGTCGCCTTGAACAGCGCGTGCGCGAAGGTGTGCAGCATGGCGGCCGCCAGCGCGGTGGAGGTGCCTACGCCGATCGCCGCGACGAGGAAGCCGAGCTGACTCACCGTCGAGTGGGCGAGGATGGCCTTGAGGTCGTGCTGGCGCAGCGCCATGAAAGCACCGACGACCGCCGACGTGAGCCCGACCGAGACCAGCAGCGCTGACCAGGCCGGCAGGCCGGAGAAGACCGGTGAGACCCGCATGAGCAGGTAGATGCCGGCCTTCACCATCGTCGCCGCGTGCAGGTAGGCGCTCACCGGGGTCATCGCGACCATGGCTCCGGGCAACCAGAAGTGCAGCGGCACCTGCGCCGACTTCGTGAACGCCGCGAGCGCGACCAGGACCGCGATGGTCCCGGCGAGCGGCGAGCGGAGCACCTCGTCGGGGTCGGCCAGGATCGCTGCGAGATCCGTGGTGCCCGTGACCTCGACCAGCAGGACGACAGCCACGAGCAGGGCCAGCCCACCGGCGGCGGTGACGAGCAGCCCCCGCCGGGCCGGCCGCGTCGCCCGGCCGCCGGTCATCCCGACGAGGAGGAAGGAGCAGAACGTGGTCAGCTCCCAGAAGACGAAGAGCAGCACCACGTCGGCGGCCAGGACCAGGCCGAGCATCGCCCCGGCGAATAGGGTCAGCAGGCCGTAGACGGCGCCGTGCCGTCCGGTCGGACCGAGATAGCGTGGGCAGTAGGCCATGATCAGCGCGCCGACGCCCAGCACGATCAGGCTGAAGAGCAGCGCGAGCCCGTCGAGCCGCAGCGCGAAGGCGACGTCCAGCGAGGGCAGCCACGTGGTGGCGAACTCGACGGTGCCGCCGTCCAGCACGCGCGGTACCGCCGACCCCAGGAGCATGGCCACGCCGACGAAACCGCCGGCGAGGGCGTAGCCGGTGTCTCGTCCCCATGCGCGACGCGCGAGCAGCGGCGCCAGCCCGGCCATGACCGCCATGGCCGCCAGCGCGAGGATCAGGATCACGGCGGACCACCGCGCGCAGCCCCCGGCCGGGCGATCACGTCGACGGGGGCGCCGCGCCGGCCGGCTCGCTGAGTTCGGCGGTGCCGCAGGGGGCGCCAGCCGGGCAGGTCCGGGACCCGCACACCGTGCATCACACGTCCCGCCTCCCGCTGAGTCGCGGCGTAAAAGCGTAACCTAATTCTTGAAGAGGGATGCGTCTATCCCCCCGTCGTCCCGGCGCCCGATCGCGATCGACACACCCGACGGGCCACTTCATGGAGGGGCTCCACTCCACCCTTTACACGATACTCGTTTCGCGTAATACTTTGCGGTACAAGAAGTCCGGGACCAAGGGAGAGTGACCCGATGACCGGCACCCCGACGGCTCAGCGACACGCCGCAGCGACATCAGACGAGCCACGACGCGAGGCGGCGGCCGGAGTCCCGGTCACCGTGGCCCGCGGGGACGGCATCGGCCCGGAGATCATGGAGGCGACCCTGCGGATCCTCGACGCGGCCGGCGCCCGGCTCGCGGTCGAGGAAATCGAGATCGGCGAGTCGGTCTACCGGCGGGGGCACAGCGCCGGCATCGAGCCCTCGACGTGGGAGTCGCTGCGGCGGACCCAGGTGTTCCTCAAGGCACCGATCACCACACCGCAGGGTGGTGGGTTCAAGTCCCTCAACGTGACCGTGCGCAAGACGCTGGGCCTGTACGCCAACGTGCGGCCCTGCGTCGCCTACGCGCCGTTCGTCCCCACCCGGCACCCGGGGATGGACGTCGTGGTCATCCGGGAGAACGAGGAGGACCTCTACGCCGGCATCGAGCACCGCCAGACCGACGAGGTCACCCAGTGCCTGAAGCTGATCAGCCGGCCCGGCTGCGAGCGGATCGTCCGGTACGCCTTCGAGCACGCCCGCCGGCACGGCCGTCGGAAGGTCACCTGCTTCACCAAGGACAACATCATGAAGCTGACCGACGGGCTCTTCCACCGGGTCTTCGACGAGATCGCCGCCGAGTACCCCGACCTGGAGAACGAGCACTGGATCGTCGACATCGGGGCCGCCAAGCTGGCCGACACCCCGGAGGCCTTCGATGTCGTGGTCACCCCGAACCTCTACGGCGACATCCTCTCCGACGTCGCCGCGCAGATAGCCGGCTCGGTCGGCCTGGCCGGCTCGGCCAACATCGGCGACCAGGTCGCGATGTTCGAGGCCATCCACGGTTCGGCTCCGCGCCGCGCTGGCCAGGACGTCGCCAACCCCTCGGGTCTGCTCATGGGAGCGGTCATGATGCTCGTCCACGTCGGGCAGGCCGAGGTCGCCGAGCGGGTGCACAACGCATGGCTCGCGACGCTCGAGGCCGGCGCGGCCACGTATGACATCGCCCCCGCTGGGCGCGCGCCGCTCGGGACGCAGGCCTTTGCCGACGCGATCGTCGCCCGACTGGGCGACCGCCCCCGCACTCTCAACCCCGTGCGCTACGCCGCGCTCCCACCGGCGGTGCCGCGTCAGAAGCCCGCACCGCGCACGCCCGAGCGCAAGACCATGGACGGCGTCGACATCTTCGTCCACGACGCCGGGACCTCCCCCGACGCACTCGCTGCCATCCTGCGGGAGGCGTCCAGGGACTCCTACCTGAAGCTCCAGATGATCTCCAACCGGGGAGTCAAGGTCTGGCCCGACGGGCTGCCGGAGACGTTCTGCACCGACCACTGGCGGGCTCGCTTCATCGCCCCGGCACCCGGCTGCGCCCACCACAAGCACGTGCTGCAGCTGCTGTACTTCCTGGAGCGGGCCGGGGTCGACTTCATCAAGACCGAGGGCCTCCACCGGTTCGGCGGGCAGCCCGGCTATTCGCTGGGACAAGGGCAGTGACCGCCACGGTGGCGCAGCAGCGCCGTGCCGCTGGATCCGGTGGTTCGCTGTGCGCCTACTGCCCCGATCCCGCGACCTTCCCGCCGCCGCCGTGCTGGATCGTCCAGGCGCCGCAGCGAGCCCGCCTCGAGCTGGCGGCCGCCGTCCTCCGGCGGCACGGCATCCTGGCGACCCCGGCGCCCGGCCGTGATCCGGAACGGACACGCCGCCGGTTGGAGGACGAGCTCGGCCGCCGCTTCCCGGACGGTGCCCGGTCCTACCTCTTCTGGACGGCGCCGGACGCCGAACAGTGCTTCGACGATCTCGGTGACCTGGTCGAGGACCTCCCCTTGTACCACCCGGCGCACCTGGCCGCCGCGGTCGCCGCCGTGCTGGAGCAGGCGGGTCTGTCGGCGTCGCAGCTGCCGGACGGCCGGACGACGGTCGCCCATCGCCACACGAGACCCCCGACGTGACCGAGCCCGCAAGCCGAGCGGAGGGCCCTACGATGACGCGCACCCGACGAGCCGGCACCGTGGCAGCGCTGCTGCTGACATCCGCGGCACTCAGCGCCTGCGGCGCCGGCCAGGTGACCCAGACCGCCACGCAGGACCGCGACCGGACCGGTGGTCACAGCCGGATCGGGGACATCACCATCCGCGCCGTCCAACTGGCGTACCCGGCCGATGGCGTGCATGACCCGGGCGACCCGGTCGAGCTGACGATGGCGATCGTCAACAGCGGGCGGGACGCCGACGAGCTGATCGGCGTCATCGGCGACCCGTTCACCGGCGCGACGGTCGGCGCAGCCGGGAAGTCGGCGGGCGTCGAGGAGACGCCTGCCGACGTCTCGGAGGCGCCGCCGCCGCAGCAGTCGGCGGTGAGCATCCCCCTGCCGGCCGACGAGACCGTGCACGTGGGCCAGCCGGACGACCTCCTCCTCCTCACCGGACTGACCGAGCCGCTGGGATCGGCCCACTCCGTGCCGCTGCGGCTCGTCTTCGCTCGGGCGGGCGAGGTCACCGTCCTCGCGATCACCGAGCCCGCGCCGGCTCGCCCACGCAGTCCCGGCTTCGATTTCCACGTACCCGAGTGATGACCCGGCCAGCCCTGCTGTCGAACCGATCAGAGGAACTCACGTGGACGGGATCGACCCCACCAGCGGCTCGTCGGTCGGCGGCACGCACGTCGCCGACTGCCTGCGCGAAGAGCTCGACCTGGCACCGCGGATGACCGGGTGCAGATACCCCACTCCCTGGCCTACGCCTGTCGTGACGTTCGGCGCGCGAGTTCGGCCGCGGGGTCGCCGCCTTCGTTAGGGACCGTCGTCGCCGTCGCCGTGCCGCGCGATTGCGGCCGTACCGCGGTGGCGGCCCCACTCGTACACGGCGAGGGTCAGCAGGGTCAGGGCCGTCAGCGGGAGCACGAAGCCGATCATCGTGGCGCTGAACGCCGGCAAGGCGTCGTGGCCGCCGGCGTCCAGCAGCAGGTAGACCACGTAGACGCCGTAGTAGGCGACGAGGAGAGCGCCTTCCCAGCGGTGGAGTACGAAGCCGGTGAATGCCAGGGGCAGCAGGGCCACCGCCACTGCGAGCGCCACGGGAAGGTCGAAGCGGACCACGCTCGCCGCGACCGGCACGCCACCGTCGCTGACCACCGCGGCGACGCCCAGCACCGAGCCGATGTTGAAGATGTTGCTGCCCACGATGTTGCCCACGGCGATGTCGCGTTCGCCGCGCAGCGCCGCGATGACCGACGTCGCCAGCTCGGGCAGCGACGTTCCGGCCGCCACGACGGTCAGGCCGATCACGAGGTCGCTGACGCCCAGTGCGCCGGCGACGGTGACGGCGGCGTCGACCAGCCACCGAGCCCCGACGACCAGCAGCGCGACGCCGACGGCGATCAATCCCACGCTGGCCAGCACAGCTTTCCCGCGGGGTGTGCCGACGGGTTCGGCGGACCCAGGACCGGCCGCGCCCGCAGCCTCGGTCCGGCGGCCGATGCGCAGGATCCAGGCGGTGTAGGCGACCAGCAGCAGCAACAGCAGCACGCCGTCCAGGACCGAGACCGCTCCGTCGAGGGCGAGAGCGAGCAGCACCACGGTCAGGCCGATCATCGCCGGAATGTCCAGGCGGACCAGCTGGGACCGCACGATCAGCGGGGCGGCCACGGCCGAGGCGCCGAGGATCAAGAGCACGTTGAAAATGTTGCTGCCGACCACGTTGCCCACCGCCAGGCCGGGGTTGCCGGCCAGGCTGGCGGCCACGGTCACCGCCATCTCGGGAGCCGACGTGCACGCGGCGACGATCGTCAGGCCGATGACCAGCCGGGACAGCCCGACCGCGCGGCCCAGGTTGCTCCCTCCCCGGACGAGCAGCTCACCGCCGAGGATCAGGACGACGAAGCCGCCCACCAGCAGCACGATCGTCCCGGCCGTCACCCGGCGAGCGTAGCGGCAGCCCCCTTGCCGGGGCAAGGACGAGCGCGCGAGGATGTGCCGCGTGGAGTCCGCCGTGCTCGCCGCCGCGGCCCTCCTGTTCGCCAGCACGGCGGTCGCCGTGGTCCGCGTCGTCCGCGGCCCCACCGACACCGACCGGATCGCCGGGGTGTACCTGCTGAGCACCGGGGGCGGCGCGACGCTGGCCGTGCTCGCCGACGTGGCCGGGGAGCGGGCCTATCGGGACGCGGCCCTGGTGCTGGTGCTGTTGTCGTGCGTGCTGTCCGCGGCCTTCGCGGCGCGGGAACGCCGGCACGGCGTCGCGGCGGCCGTGGCAGAGGGGCCGGCCGTGACCGGCGGACGCGACGAGGCGAGCGGAGTGTGATCCCGGCCCTCTCCGTCGTCCTGCTCCTGGGTGGCGGGCTGGTCGTGGCCGCGGCCGCGGTCGGCCTGCTGCGCTTCCCCGACGCCACCGCCCGGCTGCACGCACTGACCACCGCGGAGAACTTGGGCCTCGGGCTGGTCCTGGCCGGCCTGGCGCTGCGGGCGGACTCCGTCGCGACCGCACTCAAGCTCGCCCTCATCTGGGTGGTCGTCCTGGCCACCTCGGCGACCACCGCCCAGCTCGTGGCCGGGCACGCCCGCGGCCGGGCTGGCTCCCGCGGCGCTCGATGAGCGGCGGCACAGTCGGGACGGTGCTCGACGGGCTGCTCGCGGTCGCCGCCGTCGCGCTGGCCGTGTCCTCCCTGCTGGCACGTGCCCGCTTCCCCGCCGTCGGGTTGTTCATCGGCTTCGGCGTGGTGGTGGGTTTGATCTATGCGCGGTTGGCGGCTCCGGACCTTGCCATGGCCGAGGTCGCCATCGGAGCTGCGGCGACCGGCGCCCTGCTGCTCCGGACGGTGTCCGCGACCTCCGGAGTGGCCACCACGAGGGCGTCGCCGCGGAGCCCGGGCCGCTCCGGGGCCCGACGAGTCGCCGCGGTGGTGGCCGGAGCGGTCGCCTCGGCGGCCGTCCTGGGCGTCGCGCTGGCCGCCGTGCTGTCCGTACCACCCCGCACGAGGCTGCCCGCCCTGGTCATGGAGCGGGTGCCCGACAGCGGCGTGGACCATCCCGTGACCGCCGTGCTGCTGGCTTTCCGGGCGTTCGACACGCTGCTGGAGGTGGTGGTGGTGCTGGTCGCGGCCGTGGCATGCCTGGCGCTCGCCCCGACCCCGCAGACCGGCCTGGCGCCGGCTCCACCGGCCGCGGTAGCTCCGCTGTCGTTCCTGGTACGGGCCGCGGTTCCGGCCGGGATCGTCGTGGCCGGGTGGGTCCTCTACATCGGCACCTACGCACCCGGGGGCGCCTTCCACGGCGGAGCGGTGCTCGGGGGCCTGCTCCTGCTGCTCGTGCTCACCGGACGGCAGCCGCCCGCGCTGGGACCGCGAGCCCTCCCGTCCGGGCTCGTCCTCGGCGCGGCGGTGTTCCTCGCTGTGGCGATCGTCGGCCTGCTCGTCGGCGAAGCGCTGCTGGACTACGGCCACCTGGCCACGATCGCGATCGTCACGATCGAGTCCTCGATCGCCCTGTCGGTCGGGCTCACCCTCGCCGCGTTCTACCTCGCCCTGGTTCCCGACCCCCACGGCGCACTCCGGTGACCGGGGCCGTCCTGTTCGTCGCGACCGGCGGAGTTCTCACGATCGTCGGGCTGGTGGGTGTGGTCGCGATCGGTGACCTGATACGGCGGATCGTCGCGGTGAACGTCATGGGCACCGGCGTGTTCGTGGTGCTCGCCGGCGTCGCCGCGCGTGCCGATCCCGAGCAGCCCGACCCGGTACCGCACGCGCTGGTGCTCACCGGCATCGTGGTGACGGTCAGCATCACCGCGATCGCGCTCGCCCTCGTGCAGCGGGTCGAGGCCCTCGAGCGGCAACCCGACGCGCCCCCGCAGGACCCCGGGCCCCACCCGTGATCGCCCCCAGCGTGGTCGTAGCGGTGCCGCTCGCCGCGCTCCTGCTCACCACCGTGCTCCGCACCCGACGCGCTGTGCGGACCGTCGCGGCCGGTGGCGCCGTCGCCACCGCCACGGCGGTCGGCGCGGTCGTCCTCGCTCCGCGGCCCCCGGCGCCGCCCACCGAGCAGCTCGGCGGCTGGGAGGTGCCGCTGGGCATCACCCTGGTCGTGGACGGGCTGTCCGCCGTTCTGCTGGGTATGACCGCGGTCGTCGGTCTGGCCGTGACCGCCTACGCGATCGCCGAGCGCCGAACGGGAGGCTTCTGGCCGCTGTGGTTCGGGGTGTGGGTCGCGCTCAACGTCATCTACGTCGCGGCTGACGCCTTCACCGTCTACGTCGGCTTCGAGGTGCTCGCACTGGCCGCGGTCGGGCTCGTGGCGCTGGCCGGTGGCGTCGCGCTGCGGGCCGCCCTCCGCTACCTGTTCGTGGCGGTTCTCGGGTCCCTCTTCTACCTGCTGGCGGTCGCCCTGCTCTACGCCGACCGGGGGACCCTCGCGTTCGAGACCTTGTCGGGGACGACGGGCGCGGCTCCGGTCGCGGCCGTGGCGCTGGCCCTGGTGACCGTCGGGATGATGCTCAAGTGCGCGTTGCTGCCGCTGCACGGTTGGCTGCCCGACGCCCACGGCGGCGCTCCGGCGCCGGTCAGCCCGGTGCTGTCCGCGTTGGTGGTCAAGGGCGCGCTGTTCGTCCTGGTGAAGGTCTGGTTCACGCTGCTGCCCGGAACCGGCGGGGTCACCGCGTCGGGGCTGCTCGGCGGGTTCGGCGCGCTGGCCACGGTGTGGGGCGCGTGGATGGCGTGGCGCCAGGAGCGGCTCAAGCTCGTGGTGGCCTTCTCCACCATCGCCCAGATCGGGCAGCTGTTCCTGATCTTCCCCCTGGCCACACCCGTCGGCGACGCTGACCCCGGCGGCTTGCCCACGGCCTGGACAGGAGCGCTCACCCTCCTGGTAGCCCACGGCCTGGCCAAGGCGGCGATGTTCCTGGCCGCGGGCGCGCTGGCGGCCGGTCACGGCGGTGACCGGCTGGCGACCATGGCGGGGGCCAGCGCGCGACAGCCCGTGGCGGTGGCGGCGTTCGCCCTCGCCGGCCTCAGCCTCGCCGGCCTGCCACCCAGCCTCGGCTTCACCGGGAAGTTCCTGCTGCTGGAGTCCAGCGTGCAGACCGGCCGCTGGTACTGGGCCGTGCCGGTCGTCGTCGGCGGGCTGATCTCCGCCGCCTACGTGATGCGCGTCGTCGGGCTGACTTTCGACCGCAGCCCCACCGACGCTCCGCACGGCGCCCGGCCGGCGACGCTGAGCCGCGAGGTGCCGGCCGTCATCCTCGCCGCACTCGTCGTGGTGCTCGGCCTGACCGGTGCCGGCGTGCCCGATCGCATCGCCGAGTCCACGCCGTCGACGGCGGCCGCGTCGATGACCGGCAGCGGAGCGGATCGGTGACGCTCGGCGGGCTGGTACCGCTGGCCCTGCTCGCCACGTCGCTGGTGACCGCGCTGGTCATCTTCCCGCTCGGGGAGGAGCGGCACCGCGCGCGGACCGTGGTCAACCTGGTCGGTGCGACGCTGAAGGTCGCGATCGTGGTCGCGGTCTTCGAGCCGGTGCTGGGCGGGGCGCAGTTCGCCTGGACCTCGCCGCTGGCGCCCGGGGTCGAACTGGTGCTGCGGTTCGACGAGCTGTCCTTGCTGTTCATCGCCCTGTCCGCGGCCCTGTGGCTGCTCACGACGGTGTATGCGATCGGCTACCTGGAGGACTCCCCGCACCGCAGTCGATTCTTCGGGTTCTTCAGCCTCTGCGTGACGAGCACGGTCGGCATCTCCCTGGCCGGCAACCTGGTGACGCTCCTGATCTTCTACGAGCTCCTCACGGTGGTCACCTATCCGCTGGTGGCGCACCGCGGCACCCCGCTGGCCCTGGCGGGGCGCGGACGTACCTCCGGTACACGATCGGCGGCGGCGCCGTGCTGCTGGTCGGGGTGGCGTGGCTGACCGCCCTCGGGGCCGGCGGCACCTTCGAGTCCGGCGGCACCGCCGCCGTGGCCGCGCTGGCCGCCTCGCAGCCGCTGGTCATGCAGGTCGTGTTCCTGTTGCTCGTCGGCGGTTTCGCGGTCAAGGCCGCGGTCTTCCCGTTGCACGGCTGGCTGCCCCGAGCCATGGTGGCGCCGGCCCCCGTCAGCGCTCTCCTGCACGCGGTCGCGGTGGTGAAGGCGGGCGCGTTCGGCATCGTGCGGGTGGTCCACGACGTCTACGGGCGGCCGTGGCCGACCGCCTGGGCGTGCTGCTGCCACTGGCGGTGCTGGCGGGGATCACGATCGTCTACGGGTCGGTCCGGGCCCTGACCCAGGACGACCTCAAGCGCCGGCTGGCCTACTCCACGGTCAGCCAGGTGTCCTACATCGTGTTGGGCGTGGCGCTGCTGAGCGTGGTGAGCACCACTGCGTCGGTGGCTCATCTTGTGCACCAGGGCCTGATGAAGATCACCCTGTTCTTCTGCGCGGGGGCGCTCGCCGAGACGCTCGGCCTGCATCGGGTTTCCGAGCTGCGCGGGGTGGGCGGCGGATGCCGCTGACCATGGCAGCCTTCACCGTCGGGGCGCTGGGGATGATCGGCGTGCCGCCGGTGGCCGGGTTCGTGACCAAGTACTACCTCGGTGTGGGCGCGCTCTCGGCCGGCCAGCCGTGGGTGATCGGCGTGCTGGTGGTGAGCACGCTGCTCAACGCGGCCTACTTCCTCCCGATCGTCGTCGCGGCGTGGTGGCGTGCACCGGAGGCCGGGGTGGCCTGGGCGGGTCGGCCCCGCCCGCGCCGGGAGGGCTCGTGGCTGCTCGTGGTTCCGCTGGTCGTGTCCGCGGTCGCCTCGCTGGCCGCGGGGCTGTTCGCCGGGGCGTGGTGGAGCCCGCTGGCGCTGGCGGTGGAGATCGCCGAGCGGGGTGGCGGATGACCGCGCTGGGGACGACGAGCCTGTGGGTGGCCGCGCTCGCCGCGCCCCTAGCGCTGGCCGGCCTCCTGCTGCCGGCGGCGACGCGGGCCGCGGCCGTGCGGTGGTCCCCCTGGCCTGCCTCCCGGCGGGGCTGCTGGCCCTGGCCGGGCCGGCGGACGGCCTCTCGATCCCCTGGCTGCTGCTCGGCGTGCGGCTGGAGCTGGACGACGTGTCCCGCCCGTTGCTCGGCGTGACGGCCCTGCTCTACGCGGTGGCGCTGGCCGTGTCGCCGGTGGAGCGGGCCGGGGACCGGCGGCTGCCGGCCTTTCTCGCGGTGTTCCTGGTGACCTACACCGGCAACGTCACCCTGCTCACCGCCGCCGACATCGTCACGTTTTACGTCGGCTTCGCCGTCATGTCGCTGACCGCCTACGGGCTGGTCGTGCACTTCCGGACCGACCGGGCGATGCGCGCCGGCCGCGTCTACCTCGGGTTGGCCCTCGTCGGCGAGGTGTTGTTGCTCAGCGGACTGGTGGCCGCGGCGGCGGCCGCGGGAACCGACATGGCAGCGGTCCGCGAGGCGCTGGGCGACAGGGCGAACCTGCCGGCGGCGGCGCTCGTCGTGGCCGGCCTCGGCGTCAAGGCGGGATTGGTGCCGCTGCACGGCTGGCTCCCCGTGGCCCACCCGGCTGCGCCGGTGCCCGCGAGCGCGGTCCTGTCCGGGGCAATGGTCAAGGCCGGCCTGGTGGGGTGGCTGCAGCTGCTGCCGATCGGAACGCACAGCCTGCCCGAGCTGGGCTCCTGGCTCGTGGCGCTCGGCCTGGTCGGCATCTTCGGTGCGGTCGCCCTCGGCCTCCTGCAGGACGAGCCGAAGGTCCAGCTCGCCTACTCGACGATCAGCCAGATGGGCTATCTGGCCGTGACCGTGGGGGCGGGACTGCGCGAAGCGTCGGTCGGGGCCGCCGCGGTCACCGTAGCCGTCGTCTACGCCGTTGCCCACGGCACCGCCAAGGCGGCACTGTTCCTCTCCATACCGGTCGTCCAGGCCGCCGGGCCGGGCGCCCGGCGATGGGTCGCGCTCGGCGGGACGGGCGTGGCCGGGTTCGCACTCGCCGGCCTTCCACCGCTCAACGGCTTCGTGGCCAAGTACGGCCTGAAGGATCTGGCCGCCGCGGCGGGAGTGTCCGAGGTCGTGTTGTCCCTCGGAGCTGCCGGCACCGTGTTGCTGATGGCCCGGTTCTGGCTCGCCCTCGCCGCCCTCGGTGGTGCCCCGCGACCGTGGAGCGTCCTGCACAGCGGATGGCTGCTCCTGCTGCTGGCCGGCCCGACGTTGGTGTGGGGGCTGACGGCGGCGGGCCCGGCGGTGGACCCATCTACGACCGTGGCCAGCGTGTGGGCGGGGGTCTGGCCGGTGCTCGTCGGCCTGACCCTGGTGGTGCTGACGGTGCGTGGAGCCGCCCGGTGGCCGCTGCGCCGGTCAGCGCGGCCGCCGGCCGGTGACGTCGTCGTCCTCCTGGAGCCCGCGGCGGTGAGGACGCTGCGGGCGCTGGACGAGGCCGGCCGCCTGCCGGGGCGAGCGGTCCAGGCCGTCGTCACCATCGCTGGGCACGCCGCGTCCCGGTGGCCCGGGGGTGCCGCAGAGCTCCTGCGCCTGGCGGGCTGGCAGTCGGTGGGGCCGCTCGCCGTGGTCGTGTTGGTGGTGCTCGCGGGGGTGCTGCTGTGGTGAGGGCGCCGGTGTGGTGGGTGGCCGAGGCCGTGGCCCGCGGCGTCGCGCTGGCGGCTCTGTGGTGGATCGTGAGCGAGGGCAGCACGCTGGTCGGCCCGCAGCTGGCGGTCCTGGTCGTCGCGACCGCCACGGCCGCCAGCCTGTGGGTGTCGCCACCGCATCCGCGCCGCCCGCCCCACCCGCTGCGACTCGCCGGCGCGCTGGGCTGGTTCCTCCTTGCCTGCGTCCGCGAGGGCAGCCGCGTCGCCGCGCGCGCGCTGCGACCCGGGCCTCCGGTCGAATCGGTGGTGGTGGTCCACCGCCTGCTGCACCCTGACCGGCCCGACCTGGCGATCCTGCTGGCCGACGTGATCAGCGTGCTCCCCGGAACGCTCGTGCTCCGCATCGACGACGACGCGCTGCTGGTCCACGTCCTCAACCGCGACCGGCTCGACCTCGCCGACCTCGCGGCCACCGAGCGGCGACTGGCCGCTGTGGTGGGCCGTCGCCCGACCGCGCCGGAACGGTAGACCTTCGCATCTGGAAGCCCTTGTATGCGAACTGTTTTTCGCGTAGTGTTCTTCGCAAGGTGGCGACTCGCGAACAGACGTCACTCCGCCCGATGGCCCCGTCCGACGTCCCGCCTTGCAGGCCGGAGCACGGCGCCCGCCCCGGTCCCACCGATGGCACTCGTCGGACAGCTGCACTGCCCGTCGAGGGAGGAGCACCACCGGCGACCACGACCCGATCGGAGGGATCGCCATGGACAGGCTCTCGCAACGGACCGGCTCCCCGACCGTGCAATCGTCGTCCGACCCGATCTCGGCCGGGCCCGCACGGTCGCCCGAGGCGCGCTTCGCCAACCTCCCCGAGATGCTGGCCGCGACCGTCGCCGAGTACGCCGGCGCGACGGCGTTCACCACCTGCCTGCCCAACGGCATGAACGGCAGCCTCTCCTTCGCCGATGTCGACTGGGCCGCCGACGAGTTCGCCGCCTACCTCCGCGAGGAGCTCGGCCTGGCGGCGGGTGACCGGGTGGCGGTGCAGATGCCCAACTGCCTGGCGTATCCGGTCGTGGCCTTCGGCGTCCTCAAGGCCGGTTGCGTGCTGGTGAACACCAACCCCCTGTACACCACGCCGGAGCTGCAGCGGCAGTACGCCGACGCCGAGGTCGCCGCCGTCGTCGTCGTGGACATGTTCGCCGACCGGTTGACCCCGGCGCTGCCCGCGCTGGGCAACCCCCGGTGGTGCTCGTGTGCGTTCCGGAGTTCTTTCCCGGCTACGTCGCCGGGATCGTCCGGCTCGTACAGCGCTACTGGCAGCGCGCGCTGCCCGCGGTGCCCTACGCCGCCACGCCGCTGGAGGAGGCACTCCGCCGGGGCTCGGCGCGGCTGGTCGACGGCAACACCCGTCGGTACTGGCGGGACCTGCGCCCCGACGACCTCGCCGTGCTGCAGTACACCGGCGGCACCACCGGGGTGAGCAAGGGCGCCATGCTCAGCCACGGCAACCTGCTGGCCAACTGCGAGCAGATGCTCGGGTTCGTCGGGGACGCGGTGCGCCCCGGCCGGGAGCGGGTGCTGACCGCGCTGCCGCTCTATCACGTCTTCGCGTTCACGGTGAACCTGCTGGGGTTCTACCGCCGCGGTGCGCACAACGTGCTCATCCCCTCCCCCGGCCGCTGAGCAATCTCAAACGGGCGCTGGAGAACCACCCGGTCACCTGGATCACCGGGGTGAACACTCTCTTCGACGGCCTGTGCCGGGAGCGGTGGTTCGTCGACCACCCGCCGGCGTCGCTGCGGGCCGCGGTCGCCGGCGGCATGGCCCTGCACGCCACGGTGGCGCAGCGGTGGGAGGAGGTGACCGGCGTCCCGGTGGTCGAGGGCTACGGGCTCACCGAGGCCTCCCCGGTGCTGACCTTCAACCCGCTCGACGGGCGCGCGAAGCCGGGCACGGTGGGTGTGCCCGTCCCGGGCACGGTGCTGCGCTGCGCCGACGACTCCGGGCGGACGGTCCCGGAGGGTGAGTTCGGGGAGCTGTGCGCGCGCGGCCCGCAGGTGATGGCCGGCTACTGGCGCCGACCGGAGGAGACCGCCGCGGCGCTGCGGAACGGTGAGCTGCGCACCGGCGACGTGGCGGTCATCGACGGCGACGGCTACGTGCGCCTCGTGGACCGGAAGAAGGACCTGATCCTGGTCAGCGGTTTCAACGTCTATCCCACGGAGGTGGAGGAGGCGCTCACCGCGCATCCCGGCATCCGTGAGGCCGCGGTCGTCGGCGTGCCGGCCGGTGCGTCCGGGGAGCGGGTGCGCGCGGTCGTCGTCCGCACCGATCCGACGCTGACGCCGGCGCAGGTCCGTGCGTGGGCGGCCGAGCGGCTGGCCGCGTACAAGGTGCCCCGCGAGGTGGTGTTCGCCGACGACCTGCCCAAGTCGCCGATCGGCAAGGTCCTGCGCAAGGACGTACGGGCGGCCCAGGCCGCCGTGTCGGTACCCGCCATGCGGGCCGGAGGCTGACGGCGATGGTCGGGCCGTTCGAGCAGGCGATGCTCACCGCCATCCTGGCGGTGGTCATGCTCGGCATGGGCGCGGCGATGACCTTTCGCGACCTCGGCGACGAGGTGCGCCGCCCCCGGTACCTGGTGCTGGCGGTGGTGGGCCAGTTCTCGATCATGCCGCTGACCGCCTTCTCCCTGGCGTGGCTGCTGGACCTCTCACCGGCGCAGGCGATCGGCCTGCTCATCGTCGGCTGCATGCCCGGCGGGACGACGTCGAACCTCTACACGTACTTTGCCAAGGCCAACCTGGCGCTCAGCGTGGTCGTCACGATCGCCACCACGCTGACCGCTGTCGTGCTCACCCCGCTGGCGCTGCTGCTCTACGGCGGCGCGCTGGCCGAGGACATCCAGGTGCCGACGGGCAACGTCGTGGCCAGCCTGGCTCTGCTCGTGCTGCCGGTGCTGCTGGGCCTGTGGGTCCGCCGCCGCACCGCCAACGTCGGGGCGACCCTCGAGCTGGTCGGCAGTGTGCTCGGTGTCGTGTTCATCGTGCTGCTGCTGGTCACCTGGGTGCCGCGCAACTGGCAGCTGCTGGCCGAGTCGCCGTGGCAGGTCTACGCCGGCGCGATCGGCCTGCCGCTGCTGGGCATGGCCGCCGCTTACGGCTACGCGAAGCTGCTGCGCATGCGGGTGCCCGACCGGCGCACGCTGGCCCTCGAGATCGGCATCGTCAACGGGCCGCTGGCGATCACCATCGTGCTGCTGTCGTTCACCGGCGCCGTGGAGCAGGAGGTGCTCCTCCTGCCGGCGCTCTACTCGTTGTTCGTGGTGATCACCGCGACGCTCGTGACCATCGGCTTCCGCCGGGCACACGACCGCGGCCAGCAGAAGATCCCGGAGCTGCTGTGATCGGCCTTCGCCGAGTCCTCGAGAGGCGCGGGCCATCCCATCCATCCGCGTCCCCGGGGCAGCTGGACCTGCTGGCCGGCACCACCCCGGACACACGTGACCGCATGGTGGACGCCGCGCGGGCGTTCAGCATCGTCGTCGTCACCGTGTGGCACTGGACGCTCTCGGTCATCCACCGCACCGCCGACGGCAGCCTGGCGATGCCCAATCCCATCGATGCCGTTCCCGGCGGCTGGTTGGCCACCTGGGTGCTGCAGATCATGCCCGTCTTCTTCCTGGTCGGCGGCTACGCCAACCTCGCCGGCTGGCAGCGCGTGCAGGCGTCCGGAGGCTCGGGCGCAGCCTTCGTCGGCGTCCGGCTGCGCCGGCTGCTGGTCCCCACCCTCCTCTGGGCGGCGGTGTGGCTGGCGGCGGAACTGGTCGCGGCACTGCTGCCCGGCCCACACCGCTGGGTGTGGGAATGGTTCCCCGGCTTCCTGGTGCCGCTGTGGTTCCTCGGCGTGTACGGATTGCTGATCGCCGCCGTGCCGGTCACCGCGAGGGTGCACGCACGCTTCGGCGTGGGTGCGCTGGTCGGGCTGGCCGGCCTGATCGCCGTGGGTGACGTCCTGCACCGCGCTGCGGACGTCGCCTGGGCCGCCTGGGTGACCACAGCGGCTGTGTGGCTGTTCTGCCACCAGCTGGGCTACGTGTGGCGCACCCACCGGGTCGGCGCCCGCCCGCCAGGACAGCGGCTGGGGGTCGCCGCGGTGGGCCTGCTGGCCCTGGTCGCGCTGACGATGATCGCCGGCTACCCCCGACCGATGGTGGCGACGGTCGGCGAGCCCGACTCGAACATGTTCCCGACGAACGCCGCGATCGCGGCGCTCGCCGTGTTCCAGCTCGGCCTGCTGGGGCTGATCGCGCCGGCTGCGAGCAGGCTGCTGCGCCGCGCAGCCGTGTGGAAGCTCGTCGTCGCGGTCAACCTCGTGGCCATCACGGTGTTCCTCTGGCACATGACCGCCCTGCTCGTCGTCGTGCTCGCCTACGAGGGCCTCGGTCACACCCTGCTGTCGCACCCCACCGGCGAATGGTGGGGGCAGCGGTGGTTGTGGCTGCTCGCGCCGGCGATCGTTCTCGCGGCCCTCGTGGCCGCCTTCGGCCGGGTCGAGATCGCGGCGCGCCGTCCCCATCGGCAGGACCGGTGACGTTGTCGGTGCCCGGCCCAGCCTGGCGGGACGACAGCTGGTGCTGACGGCGACGTGGCGCCTGAATCCTGGGGGAACCTCCGGAACGCGGTGGCGGTTGCCTGACGTCGCCGCTCTCACCGGATCAGCGGGTGAACCACCAGGCGAGCACACCGCCGAGGGCCACGTAGCCGACTGTGAGGGGCAACGTCCGGCGCAGCACCTCGCCCTCCTGGCGGCTCAAGCCGACCGTCGCCGCCGCGGCCACCACGTTGTGTGGGCAGATGATGTTGCCGACCGCCGCTCCGAAGCCCTGCGCGCCCAGCAGCGGAAGCACGGGGCGCCCCTGCGCCTCCGCGGTGGCCTGCTGGAAGTCGGTGAACAGGATGTTGGAGGCGGTCGCCGAGCCGGTCACGAAGGTGCCCAGCGCGCCCACCGCCGGCGCCAGCAACGGCCAGCCAGCGCCGACACCGGCCGCGGTTACGGCCAGTTCATCCGTCATTCCCGACTGCGACATCGTTCGCGCGATGGTCACCATCGCCATCAACGCGACGACCACGGGCAGCAGCATCCGGTTGGTGTTCCCGACCGCCCGGCGGACGTCGGCACCCGACGCACCCTGCGCAAGGGCGCCGATGGCGAAGGCCATCGGCAGCAGCAGGCCCGGGTGGTACAGCGGCCGGACGCTACCGGTGAAGGCGCCAAAGAGCTCCCAATCGACGATGACACCGACCAGCACGTCGCGCACGGGCGGCACCAGCCGGGTGATCAGCACGACGGCGACCAGCGCGAGATAGGGAGCGGCCGCGCGCAGCGGGCTCATCGCCGGCGGCGCCTGCACCGGTTGCTGGGACTCCCCGTGCCCGGCGCCACCGGCACGGGCCATCCGGACCACCGCGACGAACACCAGGCCGCCCAGCAGCGCCGCTCCGATGGTCGGCAGCTCCGGGCCGACGAACCAGCCGATGAGCCCGTACGGCACGAGGAATGCGGCGGCGGCCAGGGCACCCCACGCCCACGGGGCCGGTCGACCGGGCACCGCCCGACCGATGACGAGTACGACGGCGGCGGCCAGCACCCAGCCGAGCAGGGCGTGGTACGGCGCGGTGGCGCGCGCCAGCTCCGCACCGCTGAACCCGGTTGCGGCGACCTGCGCCACCACCGGGGTGCCGAGCGCCCCGAAGGAGACCCCCGCGGCGTGGCCGATGAGCGCCGCGGTCACCGCCAACAGTGGGCGGAAGCCGGCGGCGACGAGGAAGGGGGCGGCCAGGGCGACCGGTGTGCCGAAGCCGGCGGCCCCTTCCAGGAACAGCGGAAAGAACCAGGCCAGGAGCAACGCTGCGATCCGCGGGTCGGGGGTCAGCCGTCCCAGGCCGGCCCGCAGGGCATCGGTCGCGCCCGTGCACTGCTGCAGGTGGTGGATGGCGAGGGCCGGCCCGATGATCGCGACCACGGTCAGCGTCAGGAACCCGGCCTCGGCCAGCAGCCCCACGGTGCCGAGCGCCGGTGTGTAGGGCCTCCCCGGCCCGCCGAAGCCGAAGGCCAGCAGGGCCAGGGCCAGCGTGCCGACGGCGGCCAGCAGTCCGGACCGGGCCGCCGACCAGCGTAGGCCGACCATGAGGGTGAGCACGGCGACGATGGGCGCGACCGCGAGCACTGCCCGCACTACGTAGTCCCCGATCCCGCCGCGGGACCGGTCAGGACGCGGGGGGCAGGACCCGGTGCAGCGGCCCGCCGCGCTCGAACGCGGTGACGTTCTCGATCGTGGTGGACGCGATGTTGATCAGCGCCTCGGCGGTGAAGAATGCCTGGTGCCCGGTGATCACCACGTTGGGGAAGGTGAGCAGTCGGGCGAAGACGTCGTCGCGGACGACCCGGTCGGAGAGGTCCTCGAAGAACAGGTCGGCCTCCTCCTCGTAGACGTCCAGCCCGAGGTGCCCGATCTTCCCCGTCTTGAGCCCGGCGATCACCGCGGCGGTGTCCACGAGTGCGCCGCGGCTGGTGTTCACGATCATGACGCCGTCGCGCATCCGGGCCAGCGCCTCAGTCGACGAGGTGGAACGTGTCGGCGGTCAGCGGGCAGTGCAGGGACACGACGTGGGACTCGGCGAACAGCCGCGGCAGGTCCACGTACTCGACGCCCCGCCGGGCGCACTCCTCGTCCGGCACCGGGTCGGAGGCGATCACCCGGCACCCGAAACCGAGCATGATCCGGGCGAAGACCGTGCCGATCTGCCCGGTGCCCACGATCCCGACCGTCCGGGTGTTCAGGTCAAAGCCCAGCAGGCCGGTCAGCGCGAAGTTGTTCTCACGCACGCGGTTGTACGCCCGGTGGATCTTGCGGTTGAGGGTCAATACGAGACCGACCGCGTGCTCGGCGACGGCGTGCGGCGAGTAGCCCGGCACCCGGGCGACGGTCAGGCCAAGGCGTACCGCGGTGGCCAGGTCGACGTGGTTGAAGCCGGCCGACCGCAGGGCCAGCAGACGCACTCCCGACTCGTGCAACGACTCCAGCACGGCCGCGCTGAGGTCGTCGTTCACGAACGCGCAGACGGCCTCGCACCCGGCCGCCAGCGGCGCCGTCGCCGGTGACAGCCGGGGCTCCAGGAAGACCAGCTGCTGCCCGTGGTCGGCGTTGGCGGCGGTCAGCGACTCGACGTCATAGGGCTTGGCACTGAAGACGGCGACACGCATGGCCGGCACCGTATCGGCGCACGACCGTGGCCGCATCGACCGGCGCAGTGAGCTGGGCCCGCGCATGGCTCGACACCGACGACCACATGCAGTCCCCTGGCCAGCTGGCTGGAGTACTCCAAGACCGCTCGCGGCCCCTCCGCCCTCGCAGGGCGCCCGAGGACGTCAACCGACTTACCTTCTGTCCGATCACAACGAGTGGCCCGGTCCTAGGATCCGCCGGTTGCGGTCCCGGTCCTTCCGCCTCCGAGGCGACGGGCGGCCGCACACCACGCCATTGGACCGGCGAAGAAGTTTTCGCTAATGTGGTTCCTGGAGTCGAAAGCAGCCCGCACGGTGGCTCCGCCAGCCCGCCGGCCGCTACCCGCACAACGGCGACCGGACCACCCTACTCATCGAGCGCCGTCCGGCGCTCCGGAGGAGGGCCTTCCAGTGGACACCACCCGCCCGTCGATCCGGACGATCGCCGAGCGCACACCCGACAGCCGGGACCGCGTCGTCGACCTGCTGCGAGCGATCGCCATCCTCACGGTGGTCATCGGGCACTGGCTGGCGGTCGTCGTTGTCGTGCGAGACGGTGAGCTCACCGGCTCCAATGCGCTGGGCCTGTGGCCGCCCGCCGAATGGCTCTCCTGGCTGGTGCAGGTCATGCCGCTGTTCTTCCTCGTGGGGGGCTACGCGGGCATGGCGTCCTGGCAGTCCGCCCGTGACCGCGGGCGCCCTCCGCTGGGCTGGTTGGCGGACCGGATGCGCCGCCTGCTGCGACCGACGACGGTGTTCCTGGCCGCCCTGGTGGCCGGCACCGGCCTCGGTCGGTTGGTGCTCGACGACGAGCTCGTTGCCACGGCCGCCTGGGTGGCGGCCATCCCGCTGTGGTTCCTGGCCGTCTACGTGGCCGTCGTGGCCGCGACCCCTCTACTGGTCGCGGCAGCGGACCGGTGGGGCCTCGGGGCACCCCTCGCGCTCGGTACCGCCGTGTTGGCGGTCGATGTCCTTCGCCTGGCCACCGGTGTGGCCTGGGCGGGCGCCGTCAACTTCCTCCTGGTGTGGATGTGCCTGTACACCCTCGGGGTGACCTGGCGTGCGGGCCCCCTGCTGGCTCACCGCTGGATGCCGGCCGCGCTGTTTGGAGGCGGCGTACTGCTGGCGGCGGGACTGGTCGCGCTGGGGCCCTACCCGCTGTCCATGGTGGGCGTCCCCGGGGCGGCATTCCAGAACACCGCCCCTCCCTCGCTGGCACTGCTGGCCTACGGAGTCGCCCAGGCCGGAGCGGTCCTGCTGGTCAGAGGCTCACTGGCCAGGTTGACACACCGCCGCTCGGTGTGGACGGCGACGGCAGCGGTGAACGCCACGGTGCTGACGCTGTACCTGTGGCACATGGTGCCGATCCTGGTTGCCGCGCCGGCACTACACCTCAGTGGCATCCTCGCCGCCCCGGAGCCGCTGACGGCCGACTGGTTCGCGCTGCGCCCGGTATGGGTGCTGGCATGCGCGGGCGTCCTCCTCGTCCTGGTCCTGGCTCTCGGCCGCGTCGAGCGGCCCGGCCGGCGCCCCCCGGCGGCAGCGGCCCCGGCGACACCCCTGCGTGTGGCCAGTGCAGCGCTCGGCGTCGCGGCGATCTGCGCCGGACTGGCACTACTCACGGCGTCCGGCGTCGACCACGTCTCTCGGCCGATCACGCTCGCCACGACTGCGGTCCTGTACGGCTCCGGTCTGGCGCTTGTGGCGCGGGCCTCCCGACCGAAGAAAGATGCGAAACTTGTTTCGTGATTGCTCATGCGGTAGTCTAGTTCCGTAGCCGCTTGACCTGACCGGCAAGCGGACGGGAAGGGGGAACCCCGATGTCGGATCTGCTCCCCTGGCTGGCACTGGCGGTGTGGTGCGCGGCGTTCGCGCTGCGGGTGCACCCCCGGACGCGGTCGTGGGCTCCCCGCGGGATCGCCGGCAGGACCGCACGCAGGCGGAGCGCGACGCGGGCCGGCACACCGGCCCGGTCGGTGCCCGGGACGGTCGAGGCTCCCGTCCCCGTTCCAGGCCCCCGATCGCCCGTCGCCGGGTCCGCCGATGACCGAGAGGTTGCTCGATGACACAGGCGCCGCCACCCGCCGCGACTGTTACCGCGGATGCCGCCCAGCTGCAGGACCCGCATCTGCAACCGGCCGCCGTGGTGGCCGACGCCCTGAGCGTCGACCCGACGCGAGGACTGGACGAGGGCGAGGTCCTTCGACGCCGGGGCATGGTCGGGGAGAACCGCCTGCCGGAGAAGCCGCGACGGCCGGCGTTGCTGCGCTTCCTGGATCAGTTTCGCAGCCTGCTGATCCTCATCCTGCTCGGCGCGGCGGTCCTTGCCGGTCTGGTCGGCGACCTCAAGGACACGATCGTCATCCTCGTCGTCCTGTTGATCAACGCGACGATCGGCTTCGTCCAGGAGAACAAGGCCGAGCGCAGTCTGGAGGCACTGCGCGACATGCTGGTGGCCACGGCCCGGGTCCGCCGGGACGGAACACCCCGCATCGTTGAGGCCGCCGAACTGGTGCCCGGTGATGTCGTCCTGCTCGAGGCCGGCGACCACATTCCGGCCGACGGCCGCTTTCTGGTGGCCGAGTCGGTGGAGGTCGACGAGTCCGCGCTGACCGGGGAGTCCCAGCCGGTGGCCAAGGACACCACCCCGGTCGGCGCCGCCCCGGGCGAGCAGGTCCCGCTGGCCGACCGGACCGGCATGGGCCACATGAACACCGCACTCACGCGTGGCCGTGCCGAACTTCTGGTGACCGCCACCGGCATGCGGACCGCGGTGGGCGCCATCGCAGAGTTGCTGAGGAGCGGCGAGGAGCCCAAGAGCCCGCTGCAGGTCCAGCTGGACTCGGTGGGCAAGCGCATCGCCCTCATCGGCGGCATCGCCATCGGCGTCTATGCGACCATCGCCCTGCTCCGCGGCGAGTCGCTGGGCGAGCTGGCGCTCTCCGCGGTCGCTCTCGCCGTGGCCACGGTGCCCGAGGGGCTGCCCGCCGTCCTGGCACTCACCCTTGCTCTCGGCGTCGCCCGGATGGCCCGCCGGGGCGCCATTGTCAAGCGGCTGGCCTCGGTGGAGACCCTGGGCTCGGCGACGGTCATCTGCAGCGACAAGACCGGCACGCTGACCCTCAACCAGATGACCGCCCGGGCGCTGTCCTTCGCCGGGCGCCGGGTCCGCATCGACGGCGAGGGATACGCCCCCCGGGGAGCCCTCGTCGATGAGGCGACCGGCCAGCCGGCCGAGGATGTCCACATACTGCTGGCGCCCCTCGTACTCTGCAGCGACGCCACGCTCTCGCCGGGTACCGACCGCCCAGGCATCGTGGGCGACCCCACCGAGGGAGCGCTGGTCGTCGCAGCGGCGAAGAGCGGCCTCTCGGCCCTCACCCTCCGCGCCGCGCATCCGCGGATCGCCGAGCTGCCGTTCGACAGCGCCCGCAAGTTCATGGCCACCGTGCACAACGAGGGAGGCCGGGCCCGCGTGTACCTCAAGGGCGCGCCGGACGTGCTGCTCACCCGCAGCACGACGGTGCTGACCGCCGAAGGGGTGCGCGAGCTCGACGCCGGCGAGCGAGAGCGGCTGGCCGACGACATCTCCGCGCTCGCCTCCCGGGGCCTGCGAGTCCTTGCCGCCGCAACCACGCTCGTGGACGACCTACCCGCCAGCGGGGACCCGGCGGCTGCCAGTGCGCTCGCAGAACGGCTGACGGGATTGACCCTGCTCGGGCTGGTCGGCATCGCCGACCCACCGCGCCCCCAGGTCAAGGACGCCATCGCCCTCGCCTCTCGAGCCGGGGTGTCGGTCAAGATGATCACCGGCGACCACCGTGACACCGCCGCCGCGATCGCCCGGGAGCTCGGCATCGGCGGCGCCGTCGTCACCGGCGCCGAGCTGGACCGGATGGCCCCGGAGGAGTTGTCGAAGCGGGTCGAGGACATCGGCGTCTTCGCCCGCGTCGCCCCCGAACACAAGGTCGCCATCGTCGCCGCCCTCACCGCGCGCGGGCACGTCGCGGCGATGACCGGCGACGGGGTCAACGACGCGGCGGCGCTGCGCTCGGCCCACATGGGCGTGGCCATGGGCATCACCGGCACGGAGGTGACCAAGGAAGCCGGGGACATGATCCTCACCGACGACGACTTCACCACCATCGTCGCCTCGGTCCGCGAAGGCCGATCGATCTACGACAACGTGGTCAAGTTCGTGCGCTTCCAACTGTCGACCAACATCGGCGCCATCCTGTCCTTTCTCGGCGCGACCGTGGCCGGACTGGCGGCACCGCTCACCGCCCTCCAGGTGCTGTGGGTCAACATCATCATGGACGGCCCCCCGCCATGGCCCTCGGAGTCGACCCCGCCCGGCCGGGACTGATGGACGAGCCACCACGCAGATCCACCGAGCGGATCCTCAACCGGACCCGACTAGTGCGCATGTTCCGGGCGGCGCGGTCATGGCGACCGGCACCCTATCGGTGCTCGCCCTGGCCGACGGCGCCTTCGGTGCGGCGGTGGCCGCCACGATGGCGTTCACCACCTTCGTGCTGTTCCAGTTCTTCAACGCGCTCAACGCGCGAGCCGAGCGCGAGACGGTCTTCACCCGGCACCTGTTCACCAACCGCTGGCTGTGGACGTCCTTCGGCGTGGTGGTCGTCCTTCAGGTCCTCGTGGTCCACGTACCGGTGCTGCAACGCCTGTTCGACACCACGGCGCTGACGGCGACCCAGTGGCTGATCTGCGCAGCCGTGGCCTCCTCCGTTCTCGTACTGGAGGAGCTGATCAAGGCCGCGGGGCCGGGGGCCAGGACGCGCCGGCGCGACGGGCTGGCGCCGCCCCCGCGACGCGGCCCAGTTGACGAGCGCCAGGAAGTCACCCACCCGAACGTGCTCCTCCAGCGGGTGGCGAAAGCGGCTCTGGCCCACCACGGTGTAGCGATTGCGCCGCCCCACCCGCTCGCGGATGACGTAGCCACCCTCCTCCAGGTCCTTGACGATCATCTGCACCGCTCGCTCGGTGATACCGACGTGTTCAGCGATGTCGCGCATCCGCGCGTCCGGATCGATGGCCAGAGCGACCAGGACATGCCCGTGATTGGACAGGAAAGTCCATCCCGTTGGAGACGACGTCATGCGAAGCACACTACCCGAATGGACAATCTAGTCACCGTAAGCATCCCTCTACCGAGGGGCAACGGAACGCCGGTGACGATGGCCGCGCGACCGACGGTAGACGCACCCAGGCGGCCGGCGACAGCGACGGCGATGCGGGCCAGGGTGGGCGGCCGCAAATCCGAGGGCGGTAGCACCTCACCGCACATGCCTCCGCGCCTCCAGCACTCCCCGCGCCGCGCGCGGGAAGTTGCGCCTTCTCCTCACACAGGAACTCGCCTTGTGAGCGAAGAATTTTTCGGGTAACGTCATTCGTACGAGGGGAGTACCCGCCGCATCCGCGGTGCCGCTGCCCGACAGTCCCGGCCGCCAGGCCCGGGCCGCGGCCGGTTCCTTCGAACCGGGAAAGACCTCGCCGACACGCTCCTGGAGCTCCCCGTGCCCCTCCACCTCATCCCGCGCACCCTCCTTGGACCAGCCACCGCAACATCCCCCGCCGAGCGGGCGCCGCGCGTCCTGGCCGTCATCCTCGATCGGGACGACGTCCACATCACGCTTCCGGCCGCGATCGCACTGGCGACGAAGGAGAGCCGTCAGCTGTGCGTCGCCGTCTTACGCCCACGCCCGCCCTGGATCATGAACGCCCGCCTCATCGCGCTGCTGGGCGCGGAGTCCGACCGGCAGATCACGGATCTCCTCCAACTCATTCTGGCGAAGACCGCCAAGATGAGTGGCAAGCCGGTAATCAGCGTCCACCTCCTGGCCGGGCTCCGCGGCCGACGCCGCGAGCAGGTCCTCGAACGCGCAGTCAAGCGCCTGGCTCGTCGATACAACGCACAGCCGCTGGGGACGTGGGCGGCATGACGATCGTCTCGCGTCCGTCCCGCCCGGCGCAGGGACCCGCCGGCCCCTCCCCCGACGCCGTGGTGATGCTCCAGTCGGTCCGCAGCTATCCCTCAGTGTCGCTGCTGGCGTCCACGACACCGGCCCGGCGCATGTCGGGGACCGACGCGCGCACCGTCTCCGGGCTGGCTGCCGAAGCCACGGAACGGTTGAGAGCCGAGTCCTCCGAACACTGCGACGGGGTGCTACGCGCGCTCGACTCCACGGTGTCCCGAGCCCTGGCCGGACCTACCGGGCGGGCGATCGGCATCTTCGTCAACGCCCACATGCAAGAGATCGTGCGGCTCCCCGTCCCGGTGACAGACCGGGTCGTGATCGACCCGACCTTCGCCACCCGGGACCTCGTCCGCGGACTGCACCGCACCCCCCGCCACGTCATCCTGCTACTGACCGAGCGCGAGGCTCGACTGCTCGACGGCTCTGGTGACCGACTCTCCGCACCGCCGCGATCCGGCTTCCCCATCCTCGCGCTGCCAACCCCCGCGCGACGCAGCGCACCAGGGATCGAGGTCTTCCTGCGACAGGTGGACCGGGCGCTGGCCACCTACCTGCGACTGCACCCGGCTCCCCTGGTCCTGGTCGGCACCGAACGCACGCTGGCCGAGTTCGAGCGCATCTCCCGCAACACCGCCCGGCTGGCCGGCACGGTCACCGGCAGCCTCACCCAGGCCCCGCTGACCGACCTCGTACCCCGCATCCGGCTGGTACTCGAGCGCTACCTGCTGTCGCGGCAAGACGAGGCAATGCAGCTCATCGACCAACGCCGGTCCCGCAACAAGGTCGTCGACGGCATCCCATCAGCCTGGCTGGCCGCACGCGCCGAACGGCCCGAAATGCTCGCCGTCGAGGAAAGCCTCGTCTACCCCGCCCGCATCAGCGACGACGGCGACTTTCTCTTCCCCGCCGGCGACGTCGATCACCCCGAGGTCATCGATGACGCCGTCGACGAGCTCATCGAACTCGTCATCCAGCGCGGCGGGTGGGTCGCCTTCGTCGCCGACGGCCGCCTCAGCGAACACGAGCGAGTCGTGCTGACCCTCCGCTGAGAAGGGCCGGCCCGCGCGCTGGGCGTCGTGCTCGGAGACCGAAGCGCGCCGCGGGCGTCCGGTCCGACCGGACTTGGCCACGGCTCTTGTCGTGACCTCGGTGCAACAGAAGGAGAGCGCTCGTGGCCATGCGGACCCCCGTCTCGGTACCGACCCTGTCGCGGCGGGCGAAGCTGATCCTCGGCGCCGTCGGCGTCCTGCTCGTCCTCTTCACTGCCATCGGCACGCTGACCAACGTCTACGTGGACTACCTGTGGTTCGAGGAGACCGGCTTCACCGACGTGTTCTGGACCGAGCTGCAGACCCGGGTGCTGCTGTTCGCCGTGGCCGGCGTCGCGATGGGCGGCGTGGTCGCGGCGTCGATCTGGCTGGCCTACCGGTTCCGGCCGATGTTCCGGCCCATGTCGCTGGAGCAGCAGAACCTCGAGCGCTACCGCCAGTCACTCGAGCCCCGCCGCGGGCTGGTGCTCACCGCCGTCGCCGTCGTCCTCGGCCTGTTCGCCGGCTTCACCGCACAGGGCAGCTGGCAGACCTGGCTGACCTACCGCAACAGCACCGACTTCGGGCGGACCGACGCCGAGTTCGGCATCGACATCTCGTTCTTCGTCTTCGACTACCCCTTCTACCGGCTGGTCCTGGGCTTCGGCTTCGCGATCCTGCTGCTGGCGTTGGTCGGCTCGTTGCTCACCCACTACGTCTTCGGCGGCCTGCGCCTGCTGACCCCGGGGCAGAAACTGACATCGGCGGCGGGCGTGCAGCTGTCAGTGCTGCTCGGACTGTTCGTGGCGCTGAAAGCGGTCGCCTACTGGCTGGACCGCTACGGGCTGGTCTTCTCCGACCGCGGCGAGGTCTTCACCGGCGCGAGCTACACCGACGTCAACGCGTTGCTGGTGCCCAAGACGATCCTGGTGTTCGTCGCCGCGGTCTGCGCGCTGGCCTTCTTCGCCAACCTCTTCTTCCGCAACTTCCTGCTGCCGGCCGCGGCGCTGGTGCTCCTGCTCATCTCCAGCCTCATCATCGGCGTGGCCTACCCGGCGATCGTGCAGCAGTTCGTCGTCCGGCCCAGCGCCGACCAGCGGGAGGCCCCCTTCATCGAGCGGGCGATCGCCGCGACCCGGGACGCCTACGGCCTCGACGACATCGCCTACGTGAACTACGCCCAGCAGGCCACCGGCGAGGAGGTCGACACCCGGGCAGCGCTCGCCGAGTTGCGCGACGACACCGAGACGATCCCCAACGCCCGGCTGCTCGACCCCAACGTCCTGACCGACACCTTCACCGCGCGCCAGCAGATCCGCAACGTCTACGGCTTCCCCGAGAAGCTCGACATCGACCGCTACACGATCGACGGGCAGACCCGCGACTACGTCGTCGCCGTCCGCGAGCTCGACAGCGCGGGCCTGTCGGAGAGCCAGGGCACGTGGATCAACCGGCACACCGTCTACACCCACGGCAACGGCTTCGTCGCCGCGCCGGCCAACCAGGTCGTCGCCGGCACGGAGGGCGGGGAGCCGAACTTCACCACGGGAGACCTGCCCGTCCGCGGTGTCATCGAGGTCGAACAGTCGCGCATCTACTACGGCGAGCTGATCCAGGACTACTCCGTCGTCGGGGCCCCCGAAGGCGCCGAGCCGCGCGAGTTCGACCTGCCCGAAGGCGCCAGCGCAGAAGGCGGCCAGATCAACAACACCTACGACGGCGAGGGCGGCGTCGAGATCGGCAGCCTCTTCCGGCAGCTGACCTTCGCCATCCACTACCAGGAGCACAACTTCCTGCTCTCAGACGCCGTCAACGAGGAGTCGAAGGTCCTCTACGTGCGTGACCCTCGCGAGCGGGTGGAGAAGGCCGCGCCGTTCCTCGAGGTAGACGGCGACCCGTACCCGGCGGTGATCGACGGTCGCATCATCTGGATGCTCGACGGTTACACCACGTCGGACTCGTTCCCGTACTCCGAACAGATGCAGCTCGGCCTGGCGGCGGCCGACGCGCTGACCGGCACCGGAACGACAGCACTGCCGAACGAGACGGTGAACTACATCCGCAACTCGGTGAAGGCCACCGTCGACGCCTACGACGGCACCGTGACCCTCTATCAGTGGGACACCGAGGACCCGGTCCTGCAGACCTACATGAAGGCCTTCCCGGGCGTCATCGAGCCGAGAAGCGCGATCGACGACGAACTGCAGAACCACTTCCGGTACCCGCAGGACCTGTTCAAGGTGCAACGGGAGATCCTCACCCGGTACCACGTCGACGACCCGGTCGACTTCTACAACGCCAACAACCGCTGGCAGATCCCCGACGACCCGACCCAGGACACCGACCAGGACCAGCCGCCGTATTACATCCTGGCCCAGCGGCCGGGGGACGACGAGGCGACGTTCCAGCTGACCAGCGCGCTGAACGCCTTCCAGCGGGAGAACCTGTCAGCGTTCATCTCAGCTTCGAGCGATCCCGATACGTACGGCGAAATCCAGGTGCTCCGCCTGCCCGGAAACACGCCGTTCCGAGGGCCGGGGCAGGTGCAGAACGCCTTCGAGGCCAACAACCAGGTCAGACCCGACCTGACGCTGTTCCGCAGCGAGGACTCCGAACCAGTGTTCGGCAACCTACTGACCCTGCCGATCGGCGACGCCGGACTGCTCTACGTCACCCCGCTCTACGTGCGGGGTACCGGCGAGGGCGGTTTCCCGCTGCTGCAGAAGGTGCTGGTCAACTTCGGCGACCGGATCGGCTACGCCGACACCTTGGAGGAGGCGCTGGACCAGGTGTTCGGCGCGGGAGCGGGTGTGCCGGCGGCGGGCACCGACGTACGGCCGCCTGATGGCAGCCCGGCGCCTACACAGCCGACAGAGCCAACCCCCGAGCCGGCGCACGGCGGCGGGGCGCCGGGCGATCCGCCCCTGGCCCAAGCGATGACCGACATCGACACCGCCCTGGATCGGGTGGCCGAGGCCCAGCGGTCAGGCGACCTCGGGGCGTTGGGGCAGGCGCTCGAAGACCTGGGAGCTGCCGTCGACGCGTACCGTGCGGCGGCCGGTGCACCCCCCGCCCCATGACCGCGGGGGTGGGCGACCGGCGTCACGGCGATCGACCGCCCCCTCTCCGGTGATCCCGCCACAGACCTGCAGCGGCTCACCGACGTGGACAAGACACAGCTGAGCGAGCGCTGATGCTGCCCAGGTGCTCGCCGGATACGAGCAGTTCACCGTCTCAACGACGGCCCAAAGTTGATCCCGTGGCGTGGAACCCGCCCGTCGCGAGGGGGTCAGTTTTTAGGCGTCGTCGACACACCGACCGACTCGGACTGGCGCAGCCCACGGGCCCATACCGCACGCTATATGCGGTTCCTCCAGGCCTGCGGCTACACCCTGGCTCCGGTCGAGCTACGTGCCTGCGGTCAGACCCAATCCCGACGCGCCGGCCGGGCGAGGAGGAGACCGAGGCGCTGGACGAACCTGTCACGACTGATATGTGAAGTCGGTGTGTCAAGGGGCAGGGTCAGGCGCCGCCAGGGCTGGGTGCTCTGGCGGCGCCTTTCCTTGTGCTGGCTCGGGGTCGGCGGCCGTCGGGTGAGCGTGTCGGTGCGACGCGCGGTCGAGACTGATATGCGCGGGTTGGTTACCGCAGTACGGCGTTCGGCGGGGGCGCTTCGGCGTGTCTGAGGTCGAGCGTCACAACGGTCTGCGGGGATCGTCGTGGCTCACAGTCGTATCGCCGGTCGGGCCCCTCGCGCTGCTGCCCGAAGGTGCTGTGCTCGAGCCAGGTCTGTGATCTTGCCGAGTGCCCCCGCGTCGCTGCCCTGTGGCGTCGCCCGCAGCCGGGGTCAAGGCTGGCCGGAGGCCACCCGAAGGGCCTCGGCCTTGACCCTGGCGAGGACGGTGCCACCGGTGGGCGGGGCGGGAGCACGTGATCGCCGGTCAGCCCTCGGGCAGGGTGGCCAGCGACCAGCACCACCCGGCCAGTTCGCGGGCGATGGCCACGCAGGCCACGGTGTGCTTCTTCTTCCGGGAGGCCAGCTGGGTCCAGCGGGCGTGCAGGCGCTGGTTGCCGGCATGCCCGCGGGCCTGGGCGGCCGCGGGGGCCTGCGCCCAGCGGGCGCGCAGTGTTGATGGCGCTCGCCGGATCTCCCCAGGTCTGCTCATCGAAAGTCCCCACCCGGGAGCGGGGTCAGGTTAGCGGTCGTCGGGTGCCGGTGGCGGCGCGGCGGAGGGTGTCGGTGCGGGCGTGGTGGTCGCGGAGTCGGTAGCTGTCGCCGTCGAGATTGAGCACGACGGAGCGGTGCAGGAGGCGGTCGAGCATGGCGGCGGCGACGGTGGTGTCGCCGAGGACCTCGCCCCAGGCGGCGACTCCGCGGTTGGTAGTGAGCACGATGGAGGTCTTGCCGTAGCGCTGGGAGACGACCTGGAACAGCGCTGAGGCGGCCTCGCCGGGCAGCGGCAGGTAGCCCAGTTCGTCGATGACGAGCAGGGTGGGGCCGGCGTAGAAGCGCATGGTGGTGGCCCAGCGGCCCTCGATCGCGGCGCGGTGGCAGCGGGCGGCCAGGTCGGCGGCGGTGGTGAAGTAGGTGCGGTAGCCGGCCTGCGCCGAGGCCCGGGCGAGGCCGACGGCGAGGTGGGTCTTGCCGACTCCGGGTGGGCCGATGAGCAGCACGTTGGTCGCGGTCTGTAAGTAGCGGCAGGTCGCCAGCTCCTGGATGAGAGCGCGGTCGACTCCTGGGGCGGCGTCGTAGTCGAAGTCGTCGAGGCTGGCCGGGCTGGGTAGCGAGGCGAACCGGAGCCGGCCGGCCAGCCGGCGGGCCTCGGTCGCGTCGACCTCGAGGGGCCAGCAGCCGCTCGAGGGCGGCGGTCAGGCTCAGGCCTTCGGTGCGGGCGGCGTCGAGCACGGCGGGCAGGTGCTCGGCGGCGGTGTGCAGCTTGAGGGTGGCCAGGTGGCCGCGCAGCTGCTGGTAGAGGCTGGCCTGCGCGCTCGTGCTCGGTGTGGCTGTGCTCGGTTCGGTGGTGTTCATCGGAGGGTGTTCCTTCCTCGGGCGGCCCGGTCGTAGGCGGCCAGGTCGACCACGACGTCCGAGCTCGTGGCGCTGCTGGAAGAGGGTCGGCGGAGGGCGTCGGCCGCGGCGCGGGCGGCCGGGCCGGGTGGGATGCGCTGCTTGCGCCGGTGCGGCGCGGCGGTGCTGAACGCGGCCAGGACCGCGGTCTGCAGCGCGACGACGTGGCCGGAGTCGCGGATCATCACCCCGGCCCCGTCGGTGGCCAGCCGGTGCCGCGCGAGCACGGTGGGCGGCCGGCCAGGCGCCGCGGCGGTGGCGATGTCGATGCTGTCCGCGCCGAGCCGGTGCGCCACGGTCACCGTCGTCCCGGCCAGCTCCGGCGGCACCGAGTAGAGGTTGCCGCGGTAGGCCACCAGCGCCTGCGCGGAGATCTTCCGCTCGGCGGTGAGCACCGCGGGGGAACGGCGCCGGCAGCGGCGCGAGCCGCTCGTCGGCGAGGAAGCTGGAGACGGCGCCCCGCCGGCCGCCGAGGGTGCGGAGGCGGGCGTCGCCGCGGGTGGCGCAGAACTCGTCCAACGACGCCTGCGCCTGCTCGGGCGTGACCTCGTCGGCCAAGGTGCGCCACCAGCGCTGGGCGGCGGTGTGGTTGGCCTTCTCCACCACGCCCTTGCGGTTGCCGCGCCGGGGTGGGCAGATCGCGACCTGCACGCCGTAGTGCTTGGCGACGGCGGCGAACGAGGCGCTCACCCGCCCGGAAGCGGGGTGGCAGACCGTCGCCATCCGGTCGAACCGCCAACTGCGGGTCAGCCCGCCCAGCGCGGCGGCCACGCGGTGCAGAGCGTCGATCAGCTGCGGCTGCTCCATCGACGAGCACAGCACGCCGCGCCAGCGCCCGGAGTGCGCCAGCGCCCCGACCAGCAGGAACGCCTTCCCCTGGTATCCGGTGGCGGCCCAGCCGGCGGGCGGGTCGGGCAGCTCGACCCAGTCCCACTGGGTCTCCTCACCCGGCGGGTGCTCGATCACCGCCGCCGGCCGCCCTTGGCCGGCGCGCACGGCTCGCATGCCGGGCGCAGATCCCAGGCGCGCAGCTGCCGCGTGAACGTGGAGTACGCGCGGTCGTAGCCCAACGCCGTGACCTCGTCGAACAGCGTCATGGCCCACAGGTGCGGGTCCTCGGCCAGCCGTGCCCGGCAGTAGTCGATGAACGGGCCGAACCCGTCCGGACCGGCGGGGGCGCGCACCCCGGCCTGGCGGCCGTTGAGGTAGGCGCGGATGGTCTTGCGGTCACGGCCCAGGTGCCGGGCGATCGCCGAGATCGTCCAGCCCTGGCGACGTAGCGCGTGCACGTCGATGTCTTCCTCCCGTGTGAGCATGAGAGGCAGGGCTCCTTCGAGGTGGTGCGGTGGTCAGAGACCGCCATCCTCGGAGGAGCCCCCGCCGTCTCTGGCGGAGCTCCACGGGTGGGGACTTTCAGTGAGCAGCTCTGGGGAAATTCACCTGAGCGCCGTCAGTGTCGCGCCGATCCGGTAGCCGGGCTGGTGGTGCCAGGCGGCCTCGACCAGCAGCCGGCGGACGTGGCTGTTGCCGGTCTTGGTGATCGGCAACTGATGGCGGGAGTCACCGGAGGAGTGCTCGCCGGGCACCAGCCCCAGGTAGGCGCCGATGCTGGCACCGGTGAACCGGTCCCAGTCACCGATCTCCACCGCCAGCGCGAAGCCGGTGAGCGTGGAGATGCCGCGCAGGCAGCAAAGCCGGCGGGTGACCGCGGTGAACTCGCTGTCGGCGGCCAGCCCGGTGATCTGCTTGTCGAGCCGGTCCCGGCGCAGCACCGCCAGGGCAAGCGCTTCCCGGTCGGCGTCGTAGGCGGCCTGGGTGCCGGCCCGCTCGGGCGCGTCGAAGCGGATCTGGTTCAGCCGCTGCTCTGCTTGCCGGTCCAGGCCACTCCGCCGTAGTAGACGTGCCCGTGGCGCAGCAGCAGCTTGGAGATCCGGTGCCGGATCCGCATCAGGTCTCCGCGGGTGTCCTCGCGGGCGCGGACCAGGTCCCGGGCGGCCTCCTGGGCCACGGTGGGGACCCGGACGGGAGCCTGTCAACTTCTCTGTGTAAGACCCGTAGTTGATCTTCATTGGAGGTAGGGCTCGAGGCGGTCGCCGAAGGCGATCAGCAGGGCGGCCATCGCTGGCTTCCAGCCCTGGGTGACCGCGCCCTCGACCAGGTGCGGCGGGGCGGTGCGCTCGTTGGCGGGCTTGCCGCGTTCCTTGGCCCGCTCGCGGGCGCGCTTGTCCTCGATGTCGCGGATGGCCAGCCAGAGCAGCTTGACCACGGCGTCGTCGCTGGGGAAGTGCCCGCGGTTCTTGATGATCTTGCGGAGCTGGTAGTTCAGCGACTCGATCGCGTTCGTGGTGTAGATGATCTTCCGCACGGCGGGGGCGAAGGCCAGGAACGGAATGAACCGTTCCCAGGCGTTCTGCCAGGTCACCACGGTGGCCGGATAGCGCCGGCCGAGCTCGGAGTCGGCGAACTCCAGCAGCGCGGTCTCCGCGGCGTCGGCGGTCGGCGCGGTGTAGATCCGCCGCAGCGCCGCGGTCACCTTCTTGCGGTCGTCGTAGGACACGAACCGGGTGGAGGCCCGGATCAGGTGCACCACGCAGGTCTGCACGGTGGCGTGCGGAAACGTCGCCTCGATCGCCTCGGGCAGGCCGGTCAGCCCGTCGCAGCAGGCGATGAGGATGTCCCGCACTCCGCGGTTGGCCAACTCGGCGACCACCCCGGCCCAGAACTTCGCGCCCTCGGTGGCCTGCACCCAGATGCCCAGCACGTGCTTGATGCCGTCCAGGTCCACCCCGACGGCGATGTGCGCCGAGCGGTTACGCACTTGGTGGCCGTCGCGGACCTTCACCACCAGCGCGTCGACGTAGACGATCGGGTAGATCGGCTCCAGCGGCCGGGCCTGCCAGGCCTTGACCTCCTCGACGACCGCGTCGGTGATCTTGCTGATCGTCTCGTGGGAGAGCTCGGTGCCGATCGTGCGCGCTAGGTGGTGCTGGATGTCGCGGACGGTCATCCCGCCGGCGTAGAGCGAGATGATCATGTCGTCCAGGCCGCCGAGGCGGCGCTCGCCCTTGGGCACCAGCCGCGGCTCGAAGCTGCTGTTGCGGTCCCGGGGCACGTCCAGGCCCATCGGCCCGATCTCGGACTGCACCGTCTTCGGCGTCGTGCCGTTGCGGGAGTTCGGCGAGCCGCGGCCGGCTGGATCGCCGCGTTCGTAGCCCAGATGGTCGGTCAGCTCGGCGCCCAGCCCGCGCTCGAGCACGGCCTTGACCAGCTCGGGCAGAAACCCGCCCTCCCCGGTCAACTGCACCCCGCCCTGTTCGGCGCGGTCGATCAGCTCATCCAGCCAGGCGTCGTCAGCCAGCTGCTCACGCAGCTGCCGGCCGCTCACCCGACCCGGCGGACCCCAGTCCGACTGCTTGTCGTCGGTCACGGTCACAGCGTGCTCCCAACTGAGGCAGCTGCCCCAGACTCGGACCACGAGCACTTACACAGCCCATCTGACAGGGCCCCGGACGGCGACGATCTCCGGTATGACTCGACCGCTCCATCGGGAGGGGTTGCGGGTCGGGGCCTCTCACACAAGAACGTGGGTTGCCAGTCTGACCGATCCTGACACCTAGATGGCCGCCCCGTCCCCCGTGCGAGACGGCGAGTAGCAACCGGTCAGGCCCGCGGGCGGCGCATGCAACCGTCCGCAGATGCCAGCAAGATCATCGGCTCCCACCACGGGCGAACGCTCCTCCCCTCCCCCGTACCGAGACCGCTCCACGGACCTGCCGCCGCTCGTCGCCCACCCCACCGCCGTACCGCCATCCGACCTACCACCAAACCACCAACGGCCACTGGAGATCACTTCCCCTATCAAGATCACGAGCCGACACACGTCTTGCACTCTGGGCTGGACCGCGCTTTGTGTCGCATCCGATGCGACAGTTCGCCGCAGGCCGGCCGGCGAGGACCGCCCCCGACGTGCGGCGGCCCCACGGCCGCGTCGCCAGTACGAGGACCGGGTGCAGGGGCGTTCACGAGGTTGGATCTTGGGGCTCCAGACTGTCCTCGACGCGGATCGGCTGATGATCTTGCTGGGCCGGTGTGCTGCCGCGCGGTCGCGGGCGGACGTCAGCAACCGGACGCTGGCGAGGCGGCCCAGGGGCGGCCGGTATCCGGTGCGACTGCAGAGAAACTGGAGGTTGCGTTCCTACCGTCCGGCCGTGATGTCGCTGCACAAGCTGAGCGCCGGGGACGGCTACACGTACCTGACGCGGCAGGTGGCGGCGTTCGACGCGACCGACCGCGGGCACGGCGGGCTCGGCGACTACTACTCCCAGCGCGGCGAGGCTCCCGGCCGGTGGGCCGGGGCCGGCCTGGCAGGGCTGGGTGGGCCGGCGGCCGGGCAGCCGGTGACCGCGGAACAGATGATGGCGCTGTTCGGGCAGGGCCGGCACCCGGATGCCGCCCGGCTGCAGCAGGAGGCATTGGCCGCGGGGAGGTCGGCGGCCGAGGCTCGGGCGGCCGGGGCGCTGGGGCAACCGTTCCCCACCTTTCCCGGCTCCGTGAACGGCTTTCGGGCTCGGTGCTCCGAGGAGTTCGCGGCCTTCAACGCCGCCCGAGGCCTGCCTCGGACGGCCCCGATCCCGGCTGGAGACCGCGCGCACATTCGCAGCGCCCTGGCCAAGGACATGTTCGTCGAGGCGTACGGCCGCCCGGCGCGCGACGCTCGTGAGTTGTCCGGGGTCGTGGCGCGCGCCTCCCGGCCGGTGACCACCGCGGTGGCCGGCTACGACCTGACCTTTTCCCCGGTCAAGTCGATCTCGGCGCTGTGGGCGCTGGCGCCGCGGGAGGTGGCCAAGCAGATCGAGGCCGCGCACCACGCGGCGGTCGCCGACGCCCTGTCCTGGCTGGAGGACAACGCCTGCTTCACCCGGCTGGGTGCCGGTGGCGTGCGTCAGGTGGAGACCGCCGGGTTGATCGCCGCGGTGTTCACCCACCGCGACTCGCGGGCCGGGGATCCGGATCTGCACAGCCACGTGGCAGTGAGCAACAAGGTGCAGACCCGCGACGGGCGGTGGCGGGCGCTGGACGGGCGGGTGCTGTACAAGGCCGCGGTCGCCGCCTCCGAGCGGTATGACACCCGGCTGGAGGCCCAGCTGGTGACCCGGCTCGGGGTCCGGTTCGCCGACCGCCCGGGCCGGGAGGCGGGCCGGCGGCCGGTGCGGGAGATCGTCGGCATGGAGCCGCGGCTGCTGGCCGCCTGGTCGTCCCGTCGGCAGGCGATCGAGGCCCGCCGCGGCGAGCTGGCGGCAGGCTTTCAGGCCGAGCACGAACGGACGCCCACGGCGGCCGAGGCGATCGCGCTGGCCCAGCAGGCGACCCTCGAGACCCGGGAAGCCAAGCACGAGCCGCGCTCGCTCGCCGAACAGCGAGCGGCCTGGCGGCGGGAGGCACTCGGCGTGCTCGGCGGGCCGCCGGCACTGTCCCGCATGCTCTCCGCCGTTCTACGGTCCCAGACTCCCTCTCCTGCCCGCGCCACCGAGGCGTGGACGCGGACGGCCGCCGCCCGCGTGCTCGACACGGTCGCCGCGCAGCGGGCCACGTGGCAGGTCTGGCATGTGCGCGCCGAGGCCGAACGCGTCGTCCGCGCGGCGGCTCTTCCGCCCGAGCAGGTGGATGCCGCGGTCGCCACGATCACCCAACGGGCCCTCTCCCCCGCCCTGTCAATTCCGCTCGGCGACCCGGATCCGGTCTCCGAGCCGCCGCAGCTGCGCCGCGGCGACGGCGCCAGCGTCTACACCGTCGCCGGCGCCCAGCTCTACACCTCCCAGCAGGTGCTGGACGCCGAGGCCCTGCTGCTGGCCGCGGCCGGCCGGGCCGACGGGCGGCGGGTCGACCGGACTGTGGTGGAGCTGGCGTTGCTGGAGGCCACCGCCAACGGCGTCGAGCTCAATCCCGGCCAGGCGCACCTGGTGCGTGAGCTGGCCGGTAGCGGCGCCCGGGTGCAGCTGGCGATCGCCCCGGCCGGGGCGGGCAAGACCACCGCCCTGGCCGCGCTGGCCCGGGCCTGGACCGCCAGCGGCGGCAGCGTGCTGGGCCTGGCGCCGTCGGCGGTGGCCACCGCCGCACTCCGGAAAGCCATCGGCGGCCGCTGCGACACCCTCGCCAAGCTGATCTGGGACCTCGACACCGGGCAGCTGCCGGGCCGGGGCCCCAGAATCGGGCCGGGCACGTTGGTGGTCATCGACGAGGCCGGCATGGCCGGCACGCTCGAGCTGGCCCGCGCGGTGGAGCACGTGCTCGGGCGGGGCGGGTCGGTGCGGCTGGTCGGCGACTTCCAGCAGCTGTCCTCGGTGGCCGCAGGCGGCGTGCTGGCCGAGATCGCCGCCACCCACCGGGCGGTGACGCTGACCCAGCTCGTGCGCTTCAGCGACCCGGCTGAGGCCGCGGCCACCGTCGCCCTCCGTGACGGGGACACCACCGGGCTGGGGTTCTATCTGGACCGCGGGCGGGTGCACGTGGGCGACCTGGCCACCTGCGCCGAGCAGGCCTACGCCGCGTGGGCCGCCGACCGCGCCCGCGGCGCCGATGCGCTGCTGCTGGCCGGCACCCGTGAGGTCGTCCAGCAGCTCAACGAGCGGGCCCGGGCCGAGCGCCTGGCCAACTTGGGCGAGCCGTCGGGTGCCGAGGTCGTGCTGGCCGACGGCACCCGGGCCAGCGCCGGGGACCCGGTTCTAACTCGGGCCAACAACCGGCGGCTGCCGATCACCGCGGTCGACTGGGTGAAGAACGGCGACCGCTTCACCGTCACCGCCGTGCGTCCCGACGGCGCGCTCGCCGTCACCCACACCTCTACCGGGCGCCGGATCACCCTGCCCGCGGCGTACGTGCGCGAACACGTGCAGCTGGGCTACGCGACCACCGTGCACGGCGCGCAGGGCGTCACCGCCGAGGTCGGTCACACCGTGCTCACCGGGGCCGAGTCCCGGCAGCTGGTGTATGTGGCGCTCTCCCGCGGCCGAGCCGCCAACCACCTCTATCTGTCCACCGTCGGCGACGGGGACCCGCACAGCGTCATCAGCCCCGCCGCGATCTCCCCGCCGACCGCCACCGACCTGCTGGCCGCGATGCTGGCCCGCGACGGCGCCCAGACCTCGGCCAGCAGCGCCGGCCGGGCGCTGGCCGGCCCGGCCGAGCAACTGCACACCGCCGCCGCCCGCTATCTCGACGCGCTGCGGTTCGCCGCCGAGCACCGCCTCGGACCGGGTACCGGAGAAGGACTGGAGAACGCCGCCGAAGACCTGCACCCTGGCCTGACCAGCGCGGCGGCGTGGCCCGCCCTGCGCGGGCACCTGGCGCTGCTGGCCGTCTGCGGCGCCGACCCGATCCGCGCCCTCACGGCCGCAGTGCAGGCGCGCGAGCTGCACAGCGCCGCCGATCCGGCGGCCGTGCTGGACTGGCGGCTACACCTGCCTGGCCCAGCCGGACCGTTGCCCTGGCTGCCCGGCGTGCCGGCGGCGCTGGCCGCCGATCCGCACTGGGGGCCCTACCTGGCCGCCCGCGCCACCCACCTCGACACGTGCGCGGCCCGGGTCGCCGACACCGCCGCCGCGATGACCGCGGCCACCGCCCCCACCTGGGCGCAGCCGCTGCTGGATCCCGCGCACGCCGCGCTGCGGGCCGACCTCGCCGTCTGGCGTGCCGCGCTCGCCGTTCCAGACCGCGACCGGCGCCCCACCGGCCCACCCCGGCTGCCCGCGGCCGAACGGCAGCACCAGCGACGACTCGACGACGCCGCCGCGGCGGTCGGCGGGGCGAAGGGCGGTTCGGTGTGGGCGGCGCTGGCCGACAGCATCGACCCGCGCATCCGCCGCGATCCGCACTGGCCCGCACTGGCCGACCGGCTGGCCGCCGCCGACCGCGCCGGCCGCGACGCCGCCGGCCTGGTGGCCGCGGTCGCCGCGCAGCGGCCGTTGCCCGACGATCTGCCCGCCGCCGCGCTGTGGTGGCGGCTGACCCCTCACCTCACCCCCGCCACCGTCCCCACCGGGCCGCAGGCCGGGCTGCTGCGGCCGGACTGGTGCCCGGCCCTGCTCGACCTGCTGCCCGACGAGCACGGGCGGCGGGTGCTGGCCGATCCCGCCTGGCCGGCCCTGGTCACCGCGGTCACCACCGGCATCCGCGCCGGCTGGGCTCCGGTTGAGCTGCTCACCACGGCGGTCGCCGGTCTTCCGGCCGCGGCGGTAGATGACCGGACCGGCAGCGGGCTGGCCGAGGCGCTGGTCTTCCGGATCGCCGCGCTCACCGACCCCGCCCCTCTTGACGCCCCGGAGCCGCTGCCGGCCGACCTGCAGCCGCCCGACGACGCCCACCACCTCGACCCGATCGACGTTCCGGCCGCCGCCACCACCGCCGCCCCGGCCGATGCGCTGCCCGGCGAGGAGGCGCCGTTCGACCCCGACTACGACACCCCGCCGCCGACCGGCGCGCCCCGGTATCTCACCCCGGACCCGTTCGCTCCGACCGGCACAGTCGACGGGGCCGACGAGGCCGACTACCTGCTCGAGCAGCACTTCTGGGCCACCGCCGCCGTCGGCCGCGACCGGCTCATCGAGCTCCACATCCAGGCCGCCGCCTTCTTCACCGCCCACTACCCCGACTCCTGGGCACCCGGCTACCTGCGCCAACGGCTGGGCACCGACCTCGCCGGCGACCCCCGGTTCAGCCCCGGCCACGCCCCCGCCGGCTGGACCGCGCTCGTCGACCACCTGCGCGGCCTCGGCGCCACCGAGGGCGAGCTGCTCGCCGCCGGCCTCGCCCAGCGGGCGCGCACCGGAACACTGATCGACCGCTTCCGCGACCGGCTCACCTTCCCCATCCGGGACACCGACGGCGCCATCCGCGGCTTCATCGCCCGCCGCAACCCGGCCGCTGCCGACGACGACCGCGCCGGCCCGAAGTACCTCAACACCCCCAGCACCGACCTGTTCCGCAAGGGCGAGCACCTGCTCGGTTTCTACGAGGCCCGACACGCGCTGGCCGACGGGGCCACCGCCGCCCTCGTCGAAGGGCCAATGGACGCCATCGCCGTCACCCTCGCCACCGACGGTCACACCGTCGGCCTAGCCACCCTCGGCACCGCCCTCACCGACCGGCAAGCCGACCTGCTCCGGCCCCACCTTCGCGCCGAGGGACCCGGCATCCTGGTCGCCACCGACAGCGACCCCGCCGGACAGCAGGCCGCCGAACGCATCTTCTGGCAGCTCACCGCCCGCGGCGACGATCCGCGCCGACTCACCCTGCCCGACGGACTCGACCCCGCCGACCTCCTCCACCGCGACGGCGCCACCGCGCTGCGCGCGGCCATCGAGACCGCAGACAGCCTCGTCCACCACCTCCTCGACGCGTGCATCACGGCGGCCTCCCGTGACAACGGCCCCTCCGCCGTTTCGCAAGCGGTCCGCGAGGCGGCGGCCATCATCGCCGCCCTGCCCCCGGCCCGATGGCTGACCCGCATCGACCGCGTCACCGACGCCCTGAGGGTGCCACCAGGGACCGTCCACATGGCCGTCCTGGACGCAGGATCAATCACCCAGACGAGACTGTCCGGCAATCGACCGGCCCAGCCGAGACGGGTCGTTGCGCCGCAGCCCTCGCCGCCCATGGCGAACGACCCGCCGGTACCGGCGCGCTGCCTCGCACCCTCTCCATTCACGAGGGAACAACACCCCCGGGAAAGCCCGCCGGCACGGTAGATCCGGAAGGGACCAACCAGTCCGACACCGGCGACCGAGCGACGGGGCCGGCGAACACCGGATTGGGAACATCAGCTGGCTCCCGCAGCGCCCGTGCGCTCATAGAGGCCCCAGTCCGTCGCCCCTCTCGATGGCCAGCGGGGGAAGTCCACAGCGGTGTATCGGCGCCCTCCCTCTTGGGTAGCCCGCCGGCTGATACGAGAGTCCAGTCGTCGGGTGACGTCCCCCGGGGTGGTGTAAGTCCAGGCCACTGACCGCGTGGTTGATCACGTGCGAGGGGCCATCGTGTGATGGTCAGCGAGACCACGCCAATGGTTCTCGCGGAAGGACACAGCACACGATGGCCCTGGACCAGTCTGCCCTGCTCGAGGTGCTCGAGGCACTGAAGGCCGCCGATGTCGACGACCGAATTCGGCCTGGCCGTCGCCAAGACAACCCGCTGCGGGGGATCACCGAGGAGCACCCCGCCGAAGCTGGATCGCCGGTAGTCGACCCGCCGCCGGTGCAGCCGGGGCACATGGGTTTCGGGGACGGCAGCAAAGGCCCGGGTGGCATCGCCGCCCGTCACGACCGCGGCATCTTGTCACCCCCCGCGTGCAGCCTGGGAGCACACGGCTGGACGAGCCCAGGAGTCGAGATGGCGAAGATCAAGCGGGAAGGCCGCCGAAGAGATGCATGCCGGCTGTTGGCCGCCGCGCCGCCGTGCTGCTCAGCACCGTGTTGGTGGCGTTGTCGCTCGGCTGGCTAGTCCGGTGGACGCTGATCGCGCTGATCGCTTGGCTCCTGGGCGCGCCGCTGCTGCTGCGGCATCGTCGCGTGGAGCGCTTCGTGGTCCGCGCCATCTTCCATTTCCGTACGCCGACCGGCCGGGACGCCGAATGGCTGAAGTGGCTGCGCGCACGATGCGACCGCGCGGGGTGCGAACTCGTCGGCGTTCCCGTGGCGCGAGACTTCGACTGGTACGTCATCGAGAACTCCCAGCCGAACGCCTTTGCCGCCGGACGTCGCTCCATCGCGATCACCACCGGCCTGCTGCGACGGATGCACGCCGGTCACCTGACCCAGGACGAGCTGCTCGCGGTGGCGCTACACGAGATCGGTCACCATGCTGCTGGCGACGTCCGGCACGGGCTCGTGGTGTGGTGGCTGACCTGGCCCTGGCGAACCGTCCGCCTGGTCGCCGTCCGACTCGGCCACGGGTTCCCGCTCTTCGGCGTCGGTGTGCTCCTCACACCGGTCGTCGTCGCTGTGGCCATCTGGCGGGTCGCCATCGAAGGGCACAGCACTGGCGCGCATGCCTGGGGGACGGTCGCCGTGCTGGGCGCTGTCCTGCTCGCCGCCTACGTTCAACCGGTCGTAGAGGCCGCGGCCAGTCGTGGCAGCGAACGGGCAGCCGACGTCTTCGTGGTGAGACTGGGACTGGGTTCGGCCTTGGTGGCTGCACGGCAGCAGCTGGACCGACTCGACCCAGATCGAGCGACAGCCTGAAGACCCGACCACGGGTGGACGACAGATGCCGTCCTTCCCGGGCGTCGGTGGCCTTGCGGTCACAACGGACAGAGGAATTCCGGTATGCCTCCCGCCGATGCTGGAGGATGCTCACCGGCGTGAACGGCGACTTCGCAGGTTCGGCGACCGCGGCGTAGCGCCGAGTCCTGCCGGGACGTGCCCGCCCCGGCGCTCGACCGGCTGCTGGCCCACCTCAAGCTCACCTCCGCCGACCGCGCCATCCACGCAGGGCCGCACGGGACAGGTGCGCGAAGCCGTCCACCTTTCGCACCAGGAGGTGCTTCGTCTACGTGGACGACCATCCGTGCTTCGTCACCCCCGGCCGCCCAGCGGCTGCCCGACGGCGTCCGCATCCACCCGGGTCCACCGCAGGGCGGGCTGGCAAGCAGCACCCCAGTTCACCGGCAACGCCGTGCGAAGCCGGGTAGGTGTTCACCAGATGCCATTGCAAGGCCTTCTCGGCGCGGCGATCCGCCCGGAGGCGCGGCTGGACGCGATCGCCGAGAGCGGGGGAACGCCGTCCCCAAGTTCCTGGCCTTCCGGCCGCGTCGGTCCGTCTGACGGCCTGTTCTCGGGGCCTTGCTCGTCGTCGAGGACCCGGTCGAGGACGTACCTGATGAAGCCGACGGCGTCTGGGTGAGCGATCCCGAACGGACAGGGCGTCAGCGCTCAGGCGGGGGCTGAGTTCGGCAGTGGGCATTGTTGCCATGGGCATCCATGCGGGCGGGTTCCTGGCTGTCGGGATGTGCTCACCGGGGTCTTGGGCGAAATGAAAAGCCGCAGGTGAGTCTAAAGATTGCACCGTTGTCAGCCAGCTTGCACACGGATCGCCACGACGTTGCACACGCGGTCACCGACTACTCAGGCGGCAAGAGTGGTGGCAGCTGTGCAAGGGATACGAGCGCGGCCACCCGCCGACCACGGGTGGTGCGCTGCAGGAGGAGTGCTGACCGGTGCCCAGAGCGTGTGTGGCGCGGCCGTCGACTTGCTGAGCGGTAGGCCGGCCGGTGGGGACGGCTACTGCCAGCCGCGGCGAGCCGGCTGCCAGGTCCCACCGGTAGCACCGTCGGTGAGGACGGGGTCGGCGAAAGCGATCACCGCGTCGAGCAGGTCTGCAAACTGCTCTGGCAGCTCGTCTCGGCTGTGCTTACGCCGCCACGCGGCGTACTTGGTCTGCGCGATAAGTTCGTAGCCTTCCAGTACATCCTTCAGCGGCTGCAGCTGCACCTGTCGGTGCGCGGCCACGGTGGTCATCGCCGCATGCAGGTCGACCGCGGTCACCGCATGGGTGCCGGATAGGACGTACACATCACCGAAGTCCCGCCAGCGGGTGTTGGCGGTGCCGCGGGCGATGGCGGTGACGAGCTTCTCTGCGTGGACCATCGGCATCGGGTAGCCGCGCAGCGCGACGCTGCCACCCAGCAGGCGAGGCAGCGCCACTTGCTCGGGTGCCGGCCAGATGGGGTCACCGACGTTGACGTCGACGTGGAAGGTGATCCGCGCGGTATGAAGCGTGGCCTTGAGGCTGACCCGGACGCCGGAGTAGGCGTCCTCGTCCCGGATCACCTCGGCCTTGGCGTCCTCGGCGTCGAACACCAGACCGTCGTCGCCGCCGACCGGCGTGCCGGCGGCGATACCGCGGACGAGGTCGAGGACAGAGTCGGTGTCGTTAGGTACAGCTTGGGCCTGCAAGTCGACGTCGCGGGTCGGCCGCCGGACGAGGAACGCGGCCAGTAGCACGCCACCCTTGAGGACCAGCTTGTCGCTGTGCCCAGAAGCGGCCAGTCGCGCCAGGAACCCCTCGAGCGCGTACAGCGTCAGCAGCGCCGCGGTCGGTTGCCCCTCCATCTTGGCCTTGGCCTGGAGGTCGAGATAGGCGCGCCCGGCCGCGGTGTCCCGTGAGGCTCTCAAAGCAGGATCTGCAGCGACCGACGCAGCGAGGACTCCGCGCGGGGAAGCTGCGCAGCCAGCTTCAGTAGCTGGGCCGGGGATGAGCCGCGGCGGCGCAGCCAACGGCGCAGCGCCTCGTTGCCCAACTCCGGTCCTTCACTGCCGGCCAGCCGGAACGCGTCAGCGATGCACCGCTCCGGGCTGTAGAGCCCAATGCTGCGTCCTGCACCCAGGTCGAGGATGTCCCGACCGAGATCGAAGGTCGCCGGGTCGAAGCGGTGCCAGCTGATTGGCGCGTCCAGCGCCGGGGCGCGGGTGCCGCGCGGCAGGGCGATGTCGATGTTGGCCGGGATGTCGTCGATAAGCTCATGCCGGGCCAACGCCGAGCGCAGGCACAGCGTCGCTTTCGGTGCGCGGGCGGCGATGGCCTGCAAGTCGTGGTCTGCGCCGTCTGGCTCGCTGCCGGCGAGGTCGGTCCGCTCGTACAGGCCGCGGCCCAGCGGCTCGATTAGGTGACTGTCCCGCAGCCGGTACAGGCTGTGCTCGGACAGGCCTAGCTTGCGGGCCTCGGTGTAGGTGAACGTCGCCGGAAGCCGCTGCAGGCACGCACGCTGGTCCCTCGTCCGGCGAGTCGCCGTCTTCCGCATCGTCGTGGTGGCCACTGTCCACCTCCCTTCATCGAGGAAATCGTACACAGCACAACGCGTCTGGCTACATTTTCCTCGGCATGAACCCTCTAAACCTGTAGCCGGACAGAACACCGCGCTGGCATGTACATGGGTTGGCACGTGCATCCCGCCGTCAGCATCGGGACCCTTCGACGGACGGCCCTGGGGCCAGTGGGGCAGGTGAGCCTCACCGCCGGGAAGTGTCACCCCTGTGCGGCAGGCTTGCGTGCGGAGCGCAGAACACCCCGGTCGCCGACCGAGGAGGTCGCGAACCGGGGTGCCGTCTACATGGGGTGTAGGGGCAGCACGCTAGCACCGGCGTTCCGGCGTTGAGGAGGCTCCTCAGCGCGGAGAGGACCGCCATGCCCGTCCCTGCCCACCCGTCCCTGGAACACCTGCTGACGCAGGCCCTGACCCGCATCCAGGTCAGCCCCGAGGAGCTCGAGGAGGCCCGCCGCCGCCGGGAGCTCATCGCCGCCGCCCTGCGGAAGGAGTTCCCCGGGTCGCGGGTCTACTACAACGGCAGTGTCGCCCATGGT